>CAYSOA010000090.1:0-1636 GCA_964432565.1 uncultured Bacteriovorax sp. | reverse complement strand
CCATCCACTGTCCTCGGTGCTGAATCGCCCGGTGGATTCCAAGAAATAGCCAAAATGTGAGTTATCAAGATAGATTGAGGTGTCGTGCGCACTTGCGCTGGAAACGGTTCCCAGGATCAAAAAAATTTTCCAAAAAGGCATCAACTTTCTCGTGAGTGCTGGCATATCCAGGACCATCAAGCACGAAACAGGCCAGATAATTCCGATGAATTTTGGCACCTTGATCCTCGCTTGATCGCCAATCGCTGGGCAGCTGACCAACTTTTAGCCAGTCTACAAATAGTTTCCAAAGAAACACGGTGAGCATTTTTGTTCACTTCTCGCGCTCGAGCTCCCATAGGTAGTCGCGGTACAATTCTTCGACTTTCGTTCTGGCCCACGGGGTGCGGCGCAAAAACTTCAGGCTCGAAGAAATACTGGGATCACTGATGAAGCAGTTGATCTTGATCTGGCGTCCGAGGGCCTTCCAGCCAAAATGAGCCACCAGTTCATTCAAGATCATCTCGAGCGTCTTTCCCTCGAGCGCGTCTTTTTTGCGAGGCTCCGTCATGGGTGCGGGGCTCAGGCCGGGTAATCGGTGTAGCCCTGTTCTCCCGGCGTATAGAACGTCTCGAAGTCCGGAGGAGTCAGGGGAGCGTTGTCGCGAAGCTTTTCGACCAGATTCGGATTTGAGATGAACGGACGACCAAAGGCCACGAGGTGCCCCTTTCCGGCCGCAAGATCCTGCTCTGCCCGGGTGCGATCATAGCCACCTGAAAGAATCGTGGAACCGTGGAAGGTTTTTCGAATTGCGGCCTTGAGCTCGTCGCTGACGGGAGGTGCTCCCATCGACGAGTGATCGACGATGTGAACGTAGGCAAGGCCAACGCCGTTCAGCTCCTCGACCAGCTTCAAGTAGAGTGCATCCATTTCCGGGTCGGGCTGCATTCCGTTGAACACACCGTAGGGCGAAATCCGAATGCCCACCTTTTGCGGCCCGATGGCCTGGGCAATGCCCCGAGCAATCTCGACCGCGAAGCGAATCCGGTTGGCAATCGATCCGCCCCACGAGTCGTGGCGCTGGTTCGACGCCAAATTCAGAAACTGGTCAATCAGGTAGCCATTGGCGCCGTGGATTTCGACACCGTCAAACCCGGCCTCGATCGCCAGACGTGCCGCCTGAATGTACTCCTGTATCGTCGCGTGAATGTCCTCTTCGGTCATGGCGGCAGGAACCGGATGAGGCTGTTGGCCCTGCGTGTCCGTCCACATTTCTCCGGGAGCCGCTACCGCGGAAGGAGCCAGAATTCGGGCCCCCTCAGGAAGATTTTCACCGTGACTGACGCGTCCGGTGTGCATGAGCTGCACGAAGATCCGGCTACCCCGAGCATGAACAGCGGCCGTGACCAGCTTCCAGCCAGCGACCTGCTGCGACGTGAACATCCCTGGAATCCGGGCATAGCCCAGTCCGTTGGGCGAGGGCGAGGTTCCTTCGGTGATGATCAGCCCTGCACCGGCGCGCTGCTCGTAGTACTTGGCCATCAGCGCGTTCGGGATATTGCCCGTGGCGCGCGACCGAGTCAGCGGCGCCATGACGATGCGGTTTTGGAGTGAAAGTCCGGCCAGGGTGAACGATTCGAACAGGGGTGATTCCATG
>CAYSOA010000089.1:0-1732 GCA_964432565.1 uncultured Bacteriovorax sp. | reverse complement strand
GTCATCGGCACGACCGATCCACGGACAAAATTCGGAACCGATGTCGTGACGGTCGAACGCAGGTTCGTTCCAAACTGCTCGGCGCCGATGGTGACGAACACGGCCCAGTAGCCTGCACCAAAACCCATGCCGAGGCAGAGCAGGTAAAGGGTACCTGCGGTCATGCCGCTCCAGCTCAGATAGGTGGCGACGAAGCCGAAGGTCAGCACGATGAATCCGAGCACGACCTTGCGCCGGCTCCGGAGCAGCTGGCTGCACAGGCCGCTTCCGAGATCGCCGAGTGCGAGGCCAATGTAGGCGAACATGACGGCCCGGCCCGCAGAGACCGCTTCAGCAACGCCCAGCTCACGAGCGAACTCCGGAGAAAACGTGACGAGAATGCCGATGACATACCAGATCGGCACGCCGATCAGGATGCAGGACACATAACGGCGGAACCGCGACTTCGAGGAAAACAGCGAGAGGAAATCGCCGCGACTTTTGACCTGCTCCTTCACCTTCGAAAACAGGTCGGATTCGAACACACTGATTCGAAGCACGAGTAGCGCCATGCCGAGGGCGCCCCCGATGAAGTACGCCGTGCGCCAGTCGAAGATTTCGGCGACGTTGGCCGCGAGGATGGCGCCGCAGATTCCTACCGCGGCAACGAGGGTGGTTCCGTAACCGCGCTTTTCGGTCGGCAGCACTTCAGCCACCAGCGTGATGCCGGCTCCGAGCTCTCCGGCAAGGCCGATTCCGGCAATCAGGCGCAGCCAGGCGTAGGCGTCCACGCTCGAGACGAAACCATTCAGGATGTTTGCGGCCGAGTACATCAGGATCGACCCAAAGAGCACGGACAGGCGGCCGCGCTTGTCACCAAGAATTCCCCAGAACACGCCACCGAGGAGCATTCCGAACATCTGCATGTTGAGCAGGCGGACTCCCTGGTCAAAGAGCTCCTGACCCTCCAGGCCGAGCGCCTGAAGGCTGGAAACGCGGACGATGCTGAAGAGGATCAGGTCGTAGATGTCGACGAAGTAACCCAGGGCAGCAACGATGACGGCGGCGTTCAGGACGCGCGTCGACACTTGAGGCGCGGCAGATGCTTGGCTTGATTTCATGCCTCACCCAAACCAAGCCTCTGGCGCTCCGTCAAGGGCGCAGGTAAAATCCACCCATGGCTCAAACTCTTTGCGCGTGTGGATCGACCCTGAAATCAACCGAATGCTGCCTTCCGCTGATTCAAGGCAAGGCCAAGGCGAAGACCGCGGAACAGCTCATGCGTTCGCGCTACTCCGCCTTCGTTCTCGGCGAGATCGACTACATCCTCAAGACGCACCACTCGAAGACGGTCGGCGAAGTCGATCGCGCAGGAATCGAAGAGTGGTCGAAAAAGTCGAAGTGGCTGGGCCTGAAGATCATCGACACGAACGCCGGCCGCGAAGGCGATGAGCAGGGAACCGTGACCTTCCACGTCCAGTACGAGATGGACGGCAAGGTGCAGGACCACCGCGAGCACAGCCTTTTCGAGAAGGAAAACGGCGAGTGGAAGTTCCTGGACGCCCAGCCGGCCAAGACCGACACCATCCGCCGCGAAGAGCCCAAGGTGGGCCGCAACGACCCGTGCACCTGCGGCAGTGGCAAGAAGTTCAAGAAGTGCTGCGGGTAATCCCGAGCTCCCCGACCAGCTAGACCTTCGAACCTGATCCGCTGACCGGTCGACCGAGAGGGACGACCGTTTTCGGCTGTCCGC
>CAYSOA010000088.1:0-1833 GCA_964432565.1 uncultured Bacteriovorax sp. | reverse complement strand
CCGGACAGCGTCTGGGAGTGCTTCTTTACGATTGGATGGCGATTCCTGTCGCCTTCGTCGGGGCGTTTCTGATTCGGTTCGACTTTGCGATTCCCCGTGCCGAGTGGGCGATGCTGACGGCCGCGCTGCCGATGGTCTTTGTCATCCAGTGTGCGACCTTCTGGGCACACGGACTCTACCGAAATGTCTGGTCCTACATCGGTCTGCGCGACCTGCGCTGGGTTTTTCAAGGGGTGGTGACGGCAGTGGCGCTTTCAGTGGGCGCCCTCTTTTTGCAGTCCGAGCGCCTCGTCGGCTGGCCGAGGTCGGTCTTTCTTCTGGATGCCATTCTTCTGGCTCTGATCCTCGGAGGCGGCCGGTTCGCCTATCGCTTCATTCTGGAGACGCAGCTTTTGGGACGGCGGCACCGAAGGCGAGTGCTGTTCATCGGTGCCGGCCGCACGGCCAACCTTTTCGCGCGCGAGTTTCTGTCCCAGGCTCATCTGAACGTTCGGATCGTGGGCTTCCTGGATGATGATCGCTCGCTTCGGGGACTTCGCATGCACGGGGCGCCCATCCTGGGTACCGTGGATCAGATCGAGTCGGTGCTCGATCGTGTACGGCCCGAAGAGGTGGTCATTGCCATCCCGTCCCTCGTGGGGGCCAGGGTCAAGCCGATTCTCCAGGCGACACAGAGTCGGCAGATCTCCTGCCGCATCTGCCCGCCCGTTCGAGATACCCTGTCTTCGGGAAAAGTGTCGCTGTCGCAGCTTCGCGCGGTGAAGCCCGAAGATGTGCTTCGTCGCGAGGTCGTCGAGGTGGATGACGCTGCCCTGTTTGGGCTGATTCGCGGCAAGTCGGTGCTCGTGACCGGTGCCGGAGGCAGTATCGGCAGCGAGTTGTGCCGCCAGCTGCTTCGGTATGAGCCCCGAGTGCTGGTGCTTTTCGAACGCGCGGAGTTCAACCTCTATCGAATTGAGCAGGAGCTGGCGCCTCTGTCTCGAAAGGGCGAGGCGAAGACGCAATTGGTTTTTGCCATTGGTGATATTCTCGATCGGCGTCGGGTTGACGAGGTGCTTGGCGCCTATCAGCCTGAGCTGGTCTATCACGCTGCGGCCTACAAGCATGTGCCCCTCATGGAGGAAAACGCGGGGGAGGCCCTGCGCAATAACGTGGTGGGCACCGAGGTTGTCGCCCGTGCCTCGGCAAGCCACGGCGTAAGAACTTTTGTTCTGGTCTCGACCGACAAGGCGGTCCGGCCCACGTCGGTGATGGGGGCCTCGAAACGCATGGCCGAACTCGTCACCCGTTCCGTAGGGCTCGAGACGGGAATGAAGACGGCGGCCGTTCGGTTTGGAAACGTGCTCGACAGCGAGGGCTCCGTGCTTCCGCTTTTCCGAAAGCAGATCGCCGCTGGGGGCCCGATTACGATCACCCATCCCGAAATCAATCGATTCTTCATGACTATTCCGGAAGCGTCTTTGCTGGTGCTTCAGGCTTCGGCGCTCTGCTCGGGGGGCGAGCTTTACCTGCTCGACATGGGACAGCCCGTGCTGATCCGTCAGCTTGCCGAGGATCTCATCTCGCTCGCCGGACTTCGGCCACACATCGATATCCCGATCGTTTACACAGGGCTTCGCAAAGGCGAGAAGCTCTACGAAGAACTGTTGATCGACGAGTCGGGAGTGCAGGATACCGCCCATCCAAAAATCAAGATGTCCACCTCCGAGCTGAATTCTCAGTTGCCCGATGGCTGGCAGGAGCGGATGTCCGAATGGCTTCAGGGGCGACCTTCCGACGATCCGGTCGATCTGGCGGGATGGGTACAAAACTGGGTTCCTGAATATCGGCGGG
>CAYSOA010000087.1:0-2007 GCA_964432565.1 uncultured Bacteriovorax sp. | reverse complement strand
TGCTCTCCAAGGTCACTTCGGGGCTTTTTCCCCGAAATACCTTTTGCAATTGCCGTCAAGGTGCCACCTACCACTTTGAACGGAAATCCCAGCACCTTGCGCAGGCCCCTTCCGACCTCGCTGATGTGAATGGGCTTTTGATTGCCCTTTCGTTTGTGGGCTGCCGGAACTCCCTTGAACGGATTGGCCATCGCCGGGGTGACCGCGGCCAGCAGGCTGACCGTGAGGGTGAGGGCGAAAATCTGGGAGAGCAAACGACGTGGTTTGAGCGTGCGGGCCGGCTTCAAAAGTGACATGAGTCATCCCCTAACTGTCTTTAGGGTGAGCGAGCCGGTGCTATTCCACAAGATGGGTCGTGACGGACACTAGAGCTAAAGTCTGTGCTTCCAAAGCGACTCCGTCCTTGGAGCTTTAAAGCTAAGGCCCTGTTCTGATTGTCTCTTTTCTATCTGACGCCGCAGAATGCCAAGAAGCGGAAGGGTGATCCAGCTTGATGGTTCGAAGCACCGCTGGTTCGGAAAGAATCATCCCGAATACGCCCGGATTGGTGGGATTGACGACGCCGCGTAGGCCTCTGTGACATCGGCCCGTTCCTTGGCCTTTCAGCGCGGTTCTAACGCGAAAGAGGGCTATCCATTGCCCTCGCGGGCAACGCGCTCCTGTATCTTCATCACTCGGCGAAAGTCTTTTTGGAGTGGCGCATCGAGCTTCTCGACGGACTTCTCGAAGGCCTTCTTTCGAGCCGGCGTTGCAGCCTGGACAAATTGAAACGAAAGCATCGCCACGCTGTCCGACGGGTCGAGGTAGACCGCGAGGGCCGCGCTGCGAACGAATCGATCAAGACGCGCCTGATACGCCGGGTCCACCCGGCCTTTGCGCAGCAGCACTTTCAATTCCTGCTCCAGTGCTTCATAGGCCTCATCCACGAGCGGACCGAACTCGGTGTAACGAGTGGTTTCGGGCTCATGGCGTGATTCCACCTTCGGCTTGAGATCCAGCTTCCGTCGAGCCTCGGAGAGTCGGAGTTCGAGACCGGCAACCTCTCCGGCCATCGCGCCCTCCACCGCCATCGCCGCTGAAAGCACCAGAACGATTCGCATGAAATTTTGAATGATGCTCATGATCCTGCTCCACACGACGGTTTCACCCAGGCTCCGATCAGCTTTCGTCCTCGTCCCGATGCGAGCCCTTGGCTGCCCGTCACCGGATCGGAACTGGAGTAGTCGCTAATGAATCCCTGTTGCGCACGAATCTCCACGTGTCCATGCTCTCCACCAGAGTAGACAAGAACTGTTCCCACGGGAAACTGCCGCAGATTCCCCATGTCGGGCGGGAGACGCCCATTGGACATCAGGTTTCGAAACCCGTTGGCCTGGAGATCGGGCCCGAGGTTCTTCGCCGACAGCTCGCGAATCTCGGGTTGTCCTGGCTCATGACATCCGGCCGCATGGAGTGCGATCGAAACATACATGGCGCAGCGCCCGATCGAGTCATCGCTCTCCTTTGTCCCTTGATCCTTCCGAAACTTGTCCCGCATGACCTTGGTGCCCTCATAGGCAATCTGGGTCAGCCTCTGTGCAGAAGGCGAAGGTTTCGACGAAAACGGATTGAGTCGCTCGAAGGTGCTCGGACCAAACTTGGCGTTCACTCCAGGAGTTGGATTCTTGGGCTCACAGACCGCGTTGCCCGGATCGAGCGCATCCAGCGAACCAGCAAAATCCGGAACTCCACCCGCAAGCGCACTCGAGCCGGACCTGGTCATTCCGGCTCCACGCGTATCTCGAAACGACGAGCCATCCGGCCTGATGGAGGAGGAAGTCGTTGCTAAGGGGCAACCGGTGAGGACGGCAGTGCAGATCACGCATGAGAGCATCCGCTCGAGCGCGCGAACGCGCCACGGCCACTGGAAGAAACGGGATTCATGAAAACGTGAACGAACCATCTCGGCCACCTGAGTTCTGCCCCTGTTCCATGCTGTAGCCCGACGTCCCACGTTCGAAGTTTCAT
>CAYSOA010000086.1:0-3024 GCA_964432565.1 uncultured Bacteriovorax sp. | reverse complement strand
TGTCAGATCGAGGTCTCCCTTGTTCACGTCTGAGTCGTGACACTCCATGCAGTTCTTTTCGAGAAACGGCTGGATGGAAGGAATAGCGGCTGCCAGGGGCTGGCAGAGAACTAAGAGGGGCCAAAAGGACTTCATGCGAGACGACTCAACGAGCATGGGATGTGAAATCTGACGCATCAAAGTAATTCCACCATGTTCTGCTCCTGCAGGTTTGCGGAGTCCTACAGGCAGTCCCTTGGATATTGGTCACACAGCCCGGGAGAAAACACGCAGAGCCATTCTTCAAGAGGACCAATCGCTCAGACGCTGACAGGCAGTGCGAAGCAGAAAATACCGCCACGCCCGGACTCCTCGTGAGGCCAGATTCGGCCGCCGTGGTCTTCGATGATGTTTTTGCAGATCGACAGACCAAGACCGGTGCCGGTTGGTTTGCCATCGGTGAAGAACGGAGTGAAGAGTTTGTCCACGATGCCCGGTTTGAAGCCGGGACCGGTGTCCTCCACCTCGGCTATGATCTCCCGCGGTGTCTTCTCGAACCGGATAAAGATGCGACCGCCATTCGGCATGAAGTCGGCGGCGTTGTTGAACAGATTGAAAAAGACGTGATTGAGCCGCTTCGTATTGAGAGGCAGCACCAGAGACGGGACATCCGTCTCCACTTCGACAGTGACGTTCTTGCTTTCCAGTTCTTCCGTCGTCTCCTCCAAGATCTCAGCGAAGTAGCTGGCAAAATTCACCGGCTCAAGTGCGTGCTGCGTCGATCCCTCACTGACCCGGAGCAACTCGTTCAACATGTGCGTGAGGCGCTCCACCTGCTGATGAATCCGCGATTTGGCCTTCAAACGCAGTTCCGGACTGGCACGCTCGGAAGCTGCAGCATCACCTGCCAGAACGATGACACTGAGCGGATTTTTCAAGTCATGCACGATCGATCGTGCAAAACGCCCCATAAGAGAAAGACGTTCAGCCTCGAGCATCTCCTGAACGAAGTGGCTGTTTGTCTCCCGCATCCGATGGCTGAACGAATGAAGCAAGGCAAAGACCAGCTGTGGCGAGTGCTCCATCAGATCGGCAACCTGCTCGCGCGTCACAAAAAGGAGGCGCGAATCTTTCTGCGCCGTAGCCGTCGCCGAACGTGGAGCATTATTGATGATGGCCATTTCGCCAAAAAAGTCACCCCGTTCGAACTCCCGCAGCGCATGACTATTCGACTGGCTTATGAGTGCCGAAATGCGAACCTTGCCCTCAATGATGGCGTAAAGACCGTCCCCAGAATCGCCTTCCGTGAAGATTACATCACCCGCCTGATACTCGCGAACCAAGGGAACAACCTTTTGCTGCTCAAGAGCAGATTCCAACAGACTGTAGAAGCTGGCTCTAGGCTCGGTGGTGCTCATGTAAAAAGTCGAGAGGATCAGAATGTGCGCTCCGTCACCGTGATCACATCACCCGGAATGATAATGACCGGTGGATGCCCCGGTTCGGAGGCCAATTTCTTCAAGTCAATGGTGTAAACGGCGCTTCCCCGCTTCAACAGCACCCTGGATTGACGAGCGAGTCGGGTGTACCCACCCGCAAGCGCAACAGCCTCCTCAAGGCCGAGTCGGGGCTGAACACCCCGCGGAAAGTTGTAGCGGCCAGGCTGCCCGACCTGACCAAGCACCGAATAAGCGAGGGTTGCGTACTCAACGACCAGCACCTGCGCGCGCGCCTTGACGAGAATCTTGTTGTCCTCTGCATAAGCACCAATTCGTGAAGCCAGTTGGGTCGGACTCAGACCGCCTGCTTGCAACTCGGTCGAACCTTCAGCTGACAAGGTCGAGACATTAATCATGCCGTTCCAGTCAACTCGAGCCTGTTGTGCCAGATCCGGCTCACCGGCAAAGGTGATATTCAAAAGATCGCCCGGTTGAATACTGTAATGCGATCCAACTTGGGGAGGCGGGGGCGGAGGCGGAAGCCCCGTGTCTGAACGCCTTGAACTGCAAGAAACTTGAAGTGCCAGGAGTCCAAGCATCGAAAAAGAGATTGCGAAAAAAACCTTCATCGCATCGTGGTTACCGGATTGCCCCCGAGGTGTCAATGCCAAGGATAACAAAATCTCTTGACGGTTTCGACTCTCATTCGCTACATGATTTGTGGAAATCCGCGTGGCGACCTTGCTTCTTAGCGTTTCGATCAGTGTCCTCAGTGGCGCTGAGCCGATAGCCGTCGGCACATCACGGAACATAAATGAGCCGCAGGCGGGCGGTGCACGCTCCACTGCGGCTTTTGGACTGCGCATGCTGGAGCCGAGTCCGCTGCTTCCACCACCCAGTGCTGGGCCCAGAAAAAGCCTCACACCTCGCTTTTCATCTCTTCCGATGCTTCTCCCACCGCCACCGGAAGCTGAAGCCGTCTCACGTTCGCGCTCCAGCAGACCGGGAGGAAATCCGGACGTCGATCTGACAAGCGAGCCGAGACGCTGGCAGACCGTGGCTTCTTCTGCCGGCATGCAGCCTTACACTTGGGGAAGCAGCGATGGCGCCAACGCACGAGTGGCCCTTGGGATTCAGTCGGCTCTGTTCTACACAGACAACGTCGATTTCCAGACCGATAATCTAGCGAAGGGAGAGACGATTTTTGAGTTGTCGCCCATCATCAATGTGGACATCGGAGACCCGCAGTCATGGATCAGTGGCACGTCAAACAAGCTCTCCGAGTATTATGTCAGCCTTCTGTACGTTCCCACCTTCTACTATCGACTTCGCGACGACACCGACGACTACGCACAGCATCTTCTGGGTGAGATTGGCCGCATCAATCAAGTCTCACGCAGCGTGCTTCGCCTCGACTACGATGAACGCATTCAGGCTTCATCGGACAACACCTCACCCGAGGAGAACTACACCCTTCTAACAGCGACAGCTCTCATGGAATATCGCCTGTCGCCCCGAACATCAATCAGAGGCAAGGCGGGCCATCGGCAGATCACCGTCGCACAAGGCGGATCAAGCCGAGGCGAATGGATCGGCGACGCGGCTC
>CAYSOA010000085.1:0-3157 GCA_964432565.1 uncultured Bacteriovorax sp. | reverse complement strand
AATCGCATCGTACTGGCGTTCACGGTATCCCTGCTGGGCGAGGACATAGCCCACCGTCAGCCAGTTTGCCTGAAGCAGATCGTTATAGGAAAATCCGCGTTCGGACTGCGAAGGATCGAGCAGGAATTGAACACCCGTAGGTCCATAGAGGGGTTCCAGCCTCTGAAGCGCCTGGCGAAAAGTCTCCACCGCAACCCGGGTCCGAACCTCAAGCTCTTCGGCGCGCGCGCGGCCCAATGCCTCTTCAGGAGAAATGGACTGAATCGCCTCCAACGAATAAAGCGGACGCTCCAGGGGATCCCCCTGGCAATCAAAGGACCCCAGGCGCGAAAACACTCCTTCGATGAACTGCTGGCCGTCGAACCAATCCAGAAAAGCGCGTCTCAGCCGCTCAATGGCAACGCGAGTGATGCCCTCGGCATCGCGACCAAAGAAGCCCTCGGTTTCACCAGCGAGATAGCGCTGAACCCCGGCCTTGAGAAGCCGCTTCAAGGACAACCGTCGCACATCACCGAGGTCGTTCTCCTCGAGATCGTCGATCAGCCTTGAAAGCTCGACCAACGGAATCATCTGCAGGCTGCCGTGATGAAGAACAGCATCATCCAGCATCTGCAGGAACTCCAAACCGGCTTCACGAAAACGCAGCAGCCCCGAACCACAGGACAGAACGGGAAAACGGCCCGACTCATCCGGATAAATCGGCTGAACCTTGATGTAGATCCCGAGGGCTCGCACTGCCGTTCGCAGGACCTTCGGCCACTCTTCTCCGCGGAACTCGTCGGGCGACGATCCGAAAAGAACCGGCTTGAAGCTACGAATCAGGCGAAAGCGCCGAAGCACCATCTTCAGAGGATCACTCGGGAAGATGGCCTCATACTCCCGAACGAGCGCCTCGAGACGATTCATCGAGTAGTCGCCGGCATTTGCCGACATTTCGATTCCGAACTCTTCAGCGGCCTGCCCCAGAACCGCAAGCACCCGATTCTGCTCGACGGGACCGAGCGATGCGAGCTTCGAAAACGTCAGGGGTCGATAGGGCGCCAGAACCAGCAGCTTCTGCTTCAGCGCGCCCATGATTCTCTGGGCCGAGCGCAGTTCACTGGCCGTCAGGACATCTCCACGCCCGCCGAGGATCGTGCGCTTGAACTCCATCGTCTCGGCCATGAGGGCATTCGACAGAACGTTCTCGCCGATGAAGAACTTTTCGATGAAGTTTCGGAGCTCAACGGGCTGATAGATTCCGGGAGTACTCGTTCGCGTGCGATCGAGAAAAAGCTGGATCGAGCTGTCCACGCACCCGAACATCGACTCGATGGCTTCGGGCCCCTCCTCGCCGTCGATGTAGCCGGCCAGAGTTTTTCCGGCGTCCCGAAGACAGGCCGTCTCTCCTCCGCCAATCTTCAGGGGCGGCGCAGGAAGAATCTTTTCTCCGAAGCCGAGCCGGGCGCATCCCGAAGCGGCGAACAGCAGAACCAGCAGGCAAATGGAGCCGCGCAGCCTAGAAAACATAGCTCACCGCCCCAAAAAATCGGTCATTGGCCCGATTTCTCGAAATGAAGTCCGTGCCCGCTTCGTCCCCGACGAGAATATCGGTGGCCAGTCGAACCTGCCAGGTCGGAGCAGGCTGGTACGCCAGGCTGTGCATGTAGACCTGCGCCGAATTGGCAAGATCCACGATGACCTGGCTACGCCAGTCGAGCGACTGCCTGGCGCTGCTCCACAGGCGGTCGGTCGCCTGAAAACGCAATGCGCGCGTGAAAAAGTACCTGGCATTGAATACCGAGCTGTCCCCGCTCACACTGGGACCGGAGGAGGCGCTGAGGTCAGGCGCGTTGCCGCCAACGACATGCAGATACGAGCCGGAAACTCGCAAGAAGCGAGAGCTCTTCCAACTCAATCTCGGACTCAGCAGCCAGGCGGGAGCAATCTGCTGCGAGGTCCACTCGTCAGGAACCGAGTCGAGGACGGGCACCTCACGAACGACGGATAGTCCGGCCGAAAGCCGTTCTCCAGAGTACTTGAGATCGGCCGATCCCAGATGGTGCATCACCACTCGGGGAAAAATGTCGGCATCCGCCACTTCAAAGCTCAGGTTGTAGAGGCTGTTGTAGGACAGCAGAATCTGGTTCACCGGCTTGAAGGCATAGCTCGCCCCCAGCGACCAACCGGAGTCACCCCCAATGCGTGAATTCACCCCAAACCCCGGCTTCATCAAAAGCTCGGCCAGAGCGGGTCGATTGAGACGATAGGCGATGGGTGTCGAACGGCCCTCGATCAGAACCTCAGAAATTGGGGCGTGAAAAAAAGGGTCAATCGAGCCGATTCGGCCGTTGTCGACATTCACGGGAAGTCCACGGTCGGGAATGAATCCCGGAGTCGCAAAGACCGTGGTGCGGACTAACGGCGACTCGAACTTTAAAAAGGCTCCGGCCAGCCCCACAGAGCGCGGATGAAGGAAATCGTAGACAAATCGCGGCTGAAACACCCCGAGTTTCCACTCGTCGTCCAGAGCCGACCAGGGCAGCAGCATCCGCCCAACATGAAAGCTGACGGGTCCAAGGCGGCTCGATGAGCCGATGGAGAGTTCGGGAAATTCGATCGAAGAGCACTCGGTCCCGCAATCGAGGCCAACACCAAGGCGGCCGTCGACGGCATAGGCGATCTCATTGCCGGTCCGGCGAGCCTGAAACTGGATCCTGGCAAGCGAGAACCGGGTTTGCTGCAGGGATGCTCCGTTGGCCAGATAAGTCAGCGACGAGAGGCCCAGCGAGCCGCCGAAGGAGCTCGCCTCCTGGGGCTCTCCCCGAACGGCGGTCTGTCCGGACACGGCACCTCGCGCCGTGGAGCCCACGACAAGAAGACCGGCACTTACTGAGAGGGCGATCCCAACGGCCTTGAGGGCTGAGAACCGCGCCGAGAGTCGGCAAACTGACATGCGGGGCGGACCTTAGCCCAGCGCAGTGACTCGGGCAAGACAACTTTAGTCGGATACTGAAGTCCGAACCCCAGGCCCAGAGATCTACTTAACTGCTCGATTTTTAAGCGAAAGCGTCAACTCAAAGCGCGCCACTGGATCGGGATCGCCCGCAAAGGCCTCTACCCGAACCATCCTCTCGTGACGTTCCGAGGTGGCCAGAACCTCCTTCACAAACTCGGC
>CAYSOA010000084.1:0-3336 GCA_964432565.1 uncultured Bacteriovorax sp. | reverse complement strand
CACCGTGGAATTGACACTGTACTCGCTGATCAAGAAGTTTTGGGAGCAAGGGCCGCGAATCGTCGGTTCCGGCCTGGTCTTCGCGGGTCTGGCCTATTTGGGGCTTTCGTATTTTCCAAAGTATTATGGTCATAGCGCACTAATTCAGGTGGCTAACCTCGGTCCGATGGTTCCTGCCTCCACTACCTATTCCAGTCCGCTCAAGGCTTTGAACGGCACAGCGAACGAAGGTTTAAAATCTGAGGCGCTCAAATTTATCGAATACAAGTACATCGAGAACCCCGACGCACAGAAGGCGTCAGCTCGGGTGGCAAAAATTGCGGAACTCAAGGGTTCTGACCTTCTTGAGCTCACCTCTTACGGACTGACCCCCCAAGCAGCGAGAGACCATGCCCTAGCCGTACTCAATGATCTCAAGGCCCAGTACCAGCCTCGCCTCGATGATCTCCGTCGGGATGCCGACACGAATTTGGCAGTGCTCGAACAGCAGAGAAAGTCCCTCGAAGCGAGCCTCTCGAACATTTCGTCAAACCTCGACAAGTTTGGCTATTCGGCAACCCTGGTTCAGCAGCGGGGCGATATGGAATTGGCTCTTGTCAAAGTACAAACCAGCCTCAATCAGATTCAGGCCACGCTCTCCCCCGAAAAGACCTACAACTTCTCGATCAAGCACCAGTACCCGCTGGACAGCGGTCCTGTCTTTCCCAATGTCTCTCTCATCACCAGTATCGGCTTTTTGATTGGTTGCGCGGTGATGATGTTCGCCATTTTCCTGAGAATGGAAGACGAGACCGTTCGCGACCAGATCTTCCGACTCGAGAACTCAGGAATCTTCCGCCTTCCCGCTGGAATGCAGGGAAGCCACACGGGACCGATCACCAATCCGTTTATTGACACCACCGGTACGGCTGGCAATGCCAACGCGACACTAGAAGAAACCAAGAAGAAGGCAGCATAGGCAAATCCAGAAATCTGCTGCAGACTATTGAGAAATGATTCTTTCTCGACAGGCACCGGTGTCCTTGCTGCTGATCGGAATCGCCCTCATCCTGCCTCGTCCGGGCAATGGGGCTGATACCCCCCTGAGAATCACCCTCGATAAGCTTCAGGAGCTGGTCGAGCGCTCCTTTGATGTCCAGTCGGGAAAGTCGCAGGTCATTGAAGATCGGGCGCAGATCACGCGAGCATATGACCCTTATGTTCCCGATATCTCTTTCAACGCCCAACGCTTCGTCAGCTCCGAGAGCTACCGCGATAACCGAAGCCCCGTTTACTTGAATGCGGCCGTCTCACTTTTCGACAAGGGTCGCGATATTTTTGGCATACAGCAGGCCGAGTCCAACCTTCGAATCTCGGAACTCTCTCTTGAGGCCGAACGCCAGGAGGCCAGCATTCGTGCTCTCGAACTTTACTTTCGCATCCTTGAGGCCAAGTCGAACATTCGAGTGCTTCAGGATCTCAAGTCAGAGCTCGATTCCGTCAGCCAAAAGGCTCGCGCCCTGGTAACGGCCCGCGCCATGGCCCGACTGCAGCTGACTCGACTCGAGGTTGAAGCGACGCTCACCGAGAACCAGCTGGAGTTCACGCGTGCCAATCTGATCGGTCTCAGAAATCAATTTTCGGCGCTGTTTCAAATCCCTCCCGAACAGAGCTGGGATATCCCTCCGCCTCCAGAATTCTCCGTTCCCGGCGGATACACTCGCGTCACTGATTCTGACCTTAGTAAAGCTGCTGCATCCTGGCAGCGCTCCCTGGCGCTTTCTGAAAAGAGCAGTAACCTGGATGGACCGACGCGCTGGCTCGCCTACTCCGACCAGCTCCCCAAGGTCGACCTCAGGGCCAGCATGGGAAGACCCGACTTCAATTCGATTCAAAACGAAGTCTCGGTACGCGCCAATCTCGAGATTCCGATTCCGCTATTCGATGTGCCGATCATGTTGAAGCCCATCAATTCGATCGTCGCCCAGAAAGTCCGGCAAAATGAAATCGAACGTGCGCGCATTCTTGCCGACCTCAAGGCCTCGATCGAAGCTCGCACCGCGTCGCTCAACGCGGCGCTAACTCAGCTCAAAAAGTTTGAGGAACCGCTTCAGACGATCAAGGAGAACCGGAGTCTCGAACGCCAGGAGATTCTGGTCGCCGGTGGTCAGGCGTTCAACTACCTGCAGTACATCATGCAATACCGAAACCTCGAACTGGCCCGGAACTCGGCCCGACGTGTGCGAGACACCGAGTACCAGGTGCTTCGAATTCTTCGCGGCGATGATCGAGACCAGTCGTCCCCAGGAGCCCGAGGGAACTCGCCTCGCAAAAGATGAGCCTGATCCGGAGAAAGCGCCGCCTTCGAATACTGCTTCGCATTGCCAGAATTCTGGTCAGCGTCTTCTCGTCGGGAACCTGCCTTGCCTGGGCCCGAAATGGTCATGCCGTCGGCTATGCCACCGATATCAGCAGCTTGGACGTGACCCTCTATTCCAGTGAGGGCAAGCCGCCTTCTCTCTGGGTTCTGCGTATCGCCCGACTCTTCGGCCGCTTCGGCAAATGGAGCTTTCGCCAACGTCCCGATCGTTGGGTCATCGACGCAGCCAATCTTTTCGAGCTGGGGCGGGATCCCCTTCTCTGGAAGGCCCTGGTTCGAAAAGCCAGAACACCCACGCCAGCCGAGGCGCTCGTGTATTGGATGCGATTGAAGGACGAGGACCAGTGGCTTTCCAGCAAGTCGATGGCGGACGTGGCTCACCGGCAGGCGAAGTGGGAGTACCATCAGCGCGCGATCCAGAGGGGCCTCAAGGACGCCACGAGCTTCACCTTTCCAGGCCTCATCGACCAAATGGAGCGACATCTGTTGCGACTGACTGGCGCCCCCTACCTCGGTCAGGAAGCCTTTCTCAGGCCTCACCGATGGATCGAAAATTCAGAAAACCTCACTCCCTCGAAAAAGCCCATCCTGGCCGGCGGACCTGAGGCATGGCTCGCCATTGCGAGGGCACAGGTGCAGTGGGAGTTCTGGGAGATGTTGGGACAGGTGCGCCTGAAGCAGAACTTCGAGGAATGTCGCCACCGGTTTGTGACGCTGGTCGATCTTTTTGCCGAAAACGATCCGATTCGGCTCGATGCCAAAAAATACCTCGAGTACTTTGACGCGATTGCGACTTGAAAAATGGCTGACGGACCGATTGTCAGACCGTCTCGCGACCCCTAAAATCTTCCCATGTTCCGCACAAGAGATCTCGCAAACTACAAGGAACCGAACTCCCTGGGTTCAAGACTTCGACGGAAAAGACTGCGCTTGTTTATGGAACTTTTTCCGGAGTTCGGCGACAGAGCCGGACTCAA
>CAYSOA010000083.1:0-3488 GCA_964432565.1 uncultured Bacteriovorax sp. | reverse complement strand
TCAATCTGCTTTTCGAGCGCTTCATCAATCCCGAGCGCATCTCCATGCCCGACTTCGACATCGACTTCTGCCAGGACCGGCGGGGAGAAGTGATCGACTATGTCGGGCGCAAGTATGGCAAGGAAAACGTCTGCCAGATCGTGACCTTCGGCAAGCTCCAGGCCAAGGCGTGCATCAAGGATGTGGGTCGGGTGCTGGGGCTTTCTTTTGCCGATACCGATCAGATCACCAAGCTCTTTCCTGATGTTCTGAACATCGAAATCGCCGAGGCACTCGAGCAGGAGCCGCGCCTGCGCGAGCGCATGGAAAACGACGCTCGAATCGCCAAGGTCATCGAATACGCTCTGAAGCTCGAAGGACTCTATCGCAATACCGGCATCCATGCTGCGGGCGTGATCATCACCGAAGAGCCGGTGGTCAGCTATTCTCCGCTTCTGGTGACCAAGGATGGCGACGTCGTCACCCAGTTCGACAAGGACAAGGCCGAAGAAGTGGGGCTGGTGAAGTTCGACTTTCTGGGACTCAAAACCCTGACGGTGATCGACAACGCCGTGAAACTCGTGCGCCAGGTGGCCGAACCTGGATCCAGGGACGCCGGCTTTGAGCTCGAGAAGATCGATTACAACGATCCCGAGGTCTTCGCTCTGATCGGCTCTGGCGACACCGACGGCGTGTTTCAGGTCGAAAGCTCCGGCATGAAGGATCTCTGTTCGCGCCTGCAGCCGGGCTCGCTCGAGGACATCACGGCCATCAATGCGCTCTATCGCCCGGGGCCTCTCAATTCCGGAATGGTCGATGATTTTGTCGATCGAAAACATGGTCGCAAGCCGATCGTGTACGAGGTCGAGCAGCTCGCGCCGATCCTCAAGGACACCTACGGGGTCATCGTCTATCAGGAACAGGTGATGCAGATCGCCCGTGAGCTGGCGGGCTATTCGCTGGGGCAGGCCGATCTGCTTCGCCGGGCGATGGGCAAGAAAAAGCCCGAAGAAATGGCCAAGCACAGCGAGATCTTCGTCAAGGGGGCGACCGAGAAGGGGCTCGATCCCGCGAAGTCCAAGGCCATCTTCGATCTCATGGCGATGTTCGCCGAATACGGCTTCAACAAGTCGCACTCGGCAGCCTATGGCGTGCTGACCTACCAGACGGCTTATCTCAAGCGCTACTATCCGGCCGAATTCATGGCCGCGCTGATGACCACCGAAATGAGCGATACCGAAAAGCTCACCAAGTACATCTCGGACGCGCGCGCCCATGGCATCCAGGTCTTGAGCCCCGATGTGAATCACTCCGAGGCTCGTTTCAGTGTCGAGCGCCTTGAGGATGGCAGCAAAGCCGTTCGGTTCGGCCTTGAGGCCATCAAGGGAGTAGGCGGGGCGGCCGTCGAGGCGATCATCGCCACCCGCGCCGAACGTCCCTTCAAAAATGTGATCGACTTTTCCAAGCGCGTCTCCACGCGCAAGGTCAACAAGAAGGTGCTCGAGTCGCTGACGGTGGCGGGAGCCTTTGACTCGATCGCGGAAGTCAACCGTCCCAGTATTCTGGCTTCACTCGAAAAGATCCTTGAGTCGGCATCGGATGAGCAGGCCGAGCGGGAGCTGGGACAGAACTCGTTATTTGATGCCTTCGGTGCCGAAGAAGTGAAGCTGGTCACCGCCACCGCGGACCTCTTCACGCAGGTCGAGGACTGGCCCGAGAACAAGCGTCTTTCGCAAGAAAAACAGGTCGTGGGCTTCTACGTTTCGGGTCATCCGATGGAGCGTTGGCAAAAGGTCGCCGAGGCCTGGCTGGGCTGGTCGATCGGAAAGCTCAAGGACTACAACGAGCAGAAGGCTGCACAACGGGCGAAGGCTCCGGCTGCTTCCAGCCCCCCGGAAGGAGGAGGGCGCTTTCAGCGGCCTCCGAAGACTGAAGTGCGACTCTGCGGTCTTCTGGGAGAAATGCGCGAAGTCACGACCAAGAAGGGCACGAGGATGGCCTTTGGCCAGCTTGAAGACCTCGACGGAAAGATCGAGGTCGTCTTTTTTCCGGATGCCTACCAGCAGCTTTCCGAGAGCATTCGCCAGGCGGCCGGCGAGGCCCGTCCGATTGTCCTGACCGGAGAGGTCGAGCTGACCGACGAGGCCCCGAAGGTTCTGGCCAAGGCGATCGAATGGGCCGAAGAGGCCCACAAGAACCGGGTCAGTCAGGTAACGCTTCGGCTCGATCCCTCGGTCGTGAGTCTCGATCAGCTTCGAGCTCTGAAACAAGGATTGCTGGGACACCGAGGCAGGTGCCCGGTGGTCATCGAGTTTCGGGGGGCGGGCTTTCGAACCTCCCTGACCCTTCCTCAGACCCTGCGCGTGGCAGGCACGCCCCAGATGGCCCAGGCCATCAACCAAATCTTCGGTCGGACCGTGGTGACCTTGCACTAAGCCCTCGTGCCCGCTACCATTTTCCCAATGGGCATTCTCAAGGATCGAGTCCGCCTGCTGCTAGCCGTTGCTGCCGTATTGATGGGACACTTCCTCGTGGTTCCCTCGCTTGCTGCGCCTCGGGCACCTCGTGCTTCGAAGTCCGAATCGCCCAGACCACCGACACTGCAGGAGTCGCTTCGCAGCGCCGTGGCTGATTCCCGTTCGCGTCTCGGAACGCTGAAACCCTGGCAGCAGTTGATCTTTACGACCGAAGTTCTCCCGCTCGCCGAACGTTTTGTTCGCGAGTATCGACCTCAGGGTGCCGGATACTCGGTGGATGTGGACGAGACGATGATTCGTCGCTATCTCGCCTTTTCGGCATCGCAGGCTTTGGGGGTGGAGAACCCCAAGTTTCTAGTACACGTTGAGGCGCTCCGGGGGTGTGCCCCCTGCGAGGATGCTGTTCCCTCTCTGACGCGTCTTTTAGAGGAACGACTGCGCTCGCGTGGAATCCAGTTGGTCTGGATCACCGCTGAAGAGCTTCCTCAGGCGGCCAAGGGGCGCAGCTCCTCCGCTGGCTTTCCCCTGCTTTCGCGGCTTCGAGAGCTTCAGGAACTCAAAGGAGCCCAGGGCGTAGTGGCCATGCGCATGGCGCGACCGTCCGTGCAGGACGACGAGTCCGGTATGGAGATTCACATCGAAGACCGCCGGCTGCGTCTTCAGTTCGGAATGCAGGCGGCTGAGTACTCTGAGATTCATCGCCTCGACTTCGGCATGCTCGAGTCGACCCAGGCGACTAGCCGTCGTCTGCTCATTGAGGCCTTCACGAGCCTTGGGCGAAAGATTCTCGATCGACAGCGGCTAGCGGGGGTGTCGGGTGACGGCTTCCGGTCCGCCGAAATTCTTCTGCGCGTCGCGGGGACTCGAGATTACGCGCAGATTCAGGAGCTGAAGTCCCGAGCTCGCGAACGGCTCGGTCCTGATGCTTCAGTCGTCGAGCGAAAGCTCGCTCGTGGGTCCTGTATACTGGCTGTTCGCACCACACTTCAAGGCGCGGAGTTGAAGGCTCGCCTCAACGAGATGGCCGTGGGT
>CAYSOA010000082.1:0-4047 GCA_964432565.1 uncultured Bacteriovorax sp. | reverse complement strand
AGGCAGGCTAAAATCACGTTCGCAGATCCTGCCAGCCCCCGCCCAAGAGCAGCCCGGGGCCCCGCCGGCTCCAGGAGAGGGGCTTTGAAGTTCTTACCCTCAGATCAGCTTCTCAGAAGCGGCGGTCTTGCAGAGCTTGCGAGGAAGTATCCTCGCCTCAAAAGTACTGGGCAATACTGGAGCCTTCTTCGTTTCGGACTGAATCGCGATGACCCTCGGGTGCGCTATAAAGTGGTCCGGTTGCTCGAGAATGAGTCTGGGCCCGAGGCCCCGGCTCTCAAAGCCAAGGCGTTGAATGACTCGGACTCATCGGTACGGTTCTACGGCACCATGTCACTCCGGAATGAATCCGGACCCGAGGCAGAGCGGCTGCGACAGCTTGCCCTGAAGGACCCGGCCCCGAACGTTCGAGCGGCTGCGGACGAACTCCGACTGGCGGATGCCGTGGAGTCGATCCAGCAGGTGAGTGATTCGTTGGCGCCGCCGGCGGATCCTTTGTGCCAGGGGTGCCTGCCAGCGAAGACTCCCAAGCAGATGCGCCGGACGCCGGGCTTTCAGTCCGCCTGCCAGTAGCATTTTCAGGCGTTTTGAGGTGATCGAAACATGTCGTTTTTCTGCATCTTGACTGCAATAAATCGACATGTTTATATTTCAATGAAATGGCACATCTTCGAGATCGCGGCCTGGTGGGGCCTTTGACGAAGCAGCTCAAGTTCTGGCCCATCGTCACGATTCTTGGGCCTCGGCAGTCCGGAAAAAGTACCTTTCTCAGAGAGCTGGCGTTTGCTGCGAAAAAGTCGAGCTACGTTAGCCTCGACAAGCTGGCCTTCAGGCGCTCGGCATCCCAGAATCCCGAGGGGTTCCTGACGCAGTTTGAGGTCGAGCCGCTCATTGTTGATGAGGCTCACAAGTCGCCCGAGCTTTTTGACGAGATCAAGGCACTGGTGGATGAGGATCGTCGTCCCGGACGATTCATTCTCACCGGAAGTGTTCGCTTCAGCTCGAAGGTGGGCATTCGAGAATCCTTCACCGGTCGATCGGCGAATCTCCGTTTTGACAGCATGACCCTCGGCGAGACCACGAATGAAGCGCCGAGCCTCAGGGGCCTTCGTCGATATTTTCAGATGGGGGGCATGCCGGCGGTGTGCTTTCTTCGAGATGCCGACCAGATCGAACGCTACTGGGCGGAGTGGCTCGACTCTACCTGCCGACGAGATCTCCATGAGTTGAGCCTGGGCAGGTTGAGTTCCGATCTGGCGCTGCAGATTCTGGAGCTGGCCTGCCAGCTCGAATTTCCGGACTCGGCGGCCATCGCTGCCAGGCTTCGGGTCGACGCCAGGAGAGTTCGCACCCATATCGAGGCGCTGGAGGATCTTTTTCTGCTCCGAAGTTGGGAGCCTGATGAGGGTTCCGTCGGAAAGACCATGGTGCTTCCGTTTGACTGCGGTCTTGCCGCCCACTTCAAGGCGACGCCCCAGAGGCTCTGGCAGATCGGTGTCGCCCATGAGCTCCTGAATCAGGCGCGATTCTCGGGAAAGAAGGAACCGGTCCTGCGGTACAACAAGACCTCGCGGGGTTCGTTCTGTGATTTCGTCCTCGATGATCGGGCCATTCGATTCAATGACGAGCCCTTTCCGTCGTCCCGAATGATGCTGACCGTGGCGGCGCTCGAGAAGCGACTGCCCCGAAAGCGGATCATCATTGCGTCGCAGACCGACCAGCCGTCGCAAAAGATCGGCGCTCGATCGGTCAGTGTCCCCTGGGCCAGTCTCTTCGCGTCGAGAGGCTGATCTCGACCGAGGCCGGTCGGTCGATCGCGGGAGTGCGCCTGAGCCCAAGGTCCGTGCTGACACAGTCTGTGGCCCTCAATGATTCAAGAAGTGCCAGATTTCCGACGATACGATTCATGATGAGGTCTGTCCTGAGAGCCCTTCGATCTCGCCGCGTGCTCTGTGCTGCGCTCCTGCTGAGCGCGGTAGCGCAGTACTCGTTTGGGTCCGAAGTGTCGGACGGCCTCGCCAAGCTCGATGCGATCGTTCAGGAGGCCGGCGACTCCGGCGCGTTTCTTGAGGACACCCCGCGCGGCCAGGCCCTTCGCGATCGCTACTAGCAGCAGTGGGTGTCGATGTACCCGCAGGGCGAGAGCCAGTTTCCTCGGTCCAATTTTGATGCAGTCATTGCGCAGGCCCGAAAAGCGGTGAAGGAGCATCCCGAGCTCGGGAAGAGGCTCTTTGAGACCACGGGGCTCGGTAAGACTTTTTCAGTGACGCTCGATGCGGAGAGCTCGGGGCTCGAGCTCAAGCAAGCGGAGTGGAAGACTTTTTACGCGGGCTGGCAGTCGAAGCTCGAAGAGGGTTCGAGGCGCATTCGAGCGATGGATGAAAAGTCGCGCGAGAGCGAGATGAAGAAGCTCGGCACGGAGCTTGAGTCTGAAATTCAAAGAGAGCGCGCCCGAATTGCAGCACTTCCGAGGTCGGCGAAGCTCGAACGCGGCCAGGCCGAGGCTGAGCTTCAGAAACGACTCCTCAATGACCCAAGAACTCAAGAACTCGCCTCGTTCGCGGTGCACGAGAAAGTTTTTGGCAAGGACGGCGAAGCGCTTCGAGACATCTTGAATTCAGGTGACGCCGATCAGGTGCTGATCGGAATGAAGCAGGTGCAGCAGAAGGGTGCCCTGCCGGTTCCAGAAAGCCTGCATTCGCTCGTGGTCAAAACTGCAGTGCCTGCACTCGAGCAACCCAAGCTCGAAGTGGATGCCTCAGGCAAGGCCGCCGAGTCGGAACTCTTCACGGTCAAGCTTCGCAAAACGAACCGAGGCAAGCTCATTCCGGAAGGTCGGGTGGCAAAGACGACTCTCGACTTTCAAACGGTTCCGAGGCGCATCCATGGCCTTTTCAAGGGCATTGCCGTTCAAGAGTGCGTGGGTGGAGGGCACTGTGATTACTTGAGCCCAGAGCGCTGGGGCACGATCGCTCTTCAAGACAGCCAGCTTCATCTGGTGGTCGAGAACGAAAGCCTGACACCGGGGTTCACGCACGGGGTTCCCGTGAAGGTGGGCAACGAAACCTTTCTGTCGATGGACATTCAGGCGCCGGCGCTCAACAAAACCGGAATTAAGAACGAGGGCGGCTCGATCTCGAAGCTCTCTGCCTATTCGCTGTGGATGAAGGAGCAGCAGAAGCACCTGCCCACCCCCTACCGAAAGATCTTGGTCGGTTCGAGTGATGCCATGAGTAATGGGGGCAATCGCCCCACGGTAACGACGAGCCCAGCGTATCTCTTTGGTCGCTCGAAAGAGCCCACAGGATCTGCCACCGCTGCTGATTCTCCGATGAGGCAGGTGCTGCTAACACAGTCGGATGGAATGTCTCAGTACGGTTACGGAGGAAACGTCATCACCGAAACCACAGTAAAGCAAGCCGGTGCACTGACTCAGCTCGAACCGTCGATGGAGAGCCTGAGTGAGAAACAGATATTGGCGATTCTCGAAAAAGGAAAGCCGGCATTTCGAGAAAGGATTCTCAGGAGTGGCATAGCGGAGTTTGCAAAAAAGTACCCTGGACTCAAGAGCTCGGGTCAATATTGGAGTCTGGTTCAATTCGGACTCAATCACGCCGCTCCTAATATGCGTATTAAAGCGGCCACCTTGCTCAAGGGGGAGTCTGGGCCTGAGGCGCTGAAAATGAAGGCGCTGGCGCTGAAAGACGAGTACTTCGTTGTGCGCCTGGCCGCAGCCGAATCGCTCCGGAATGAGTCCGGGCCTGAGGCGCTGAAACTCAAAGCCCAGGCGCTGAATGACCAGGACGGCAATGTGCGTGGGCACGTAGCCGCGTCGCTTGCGAACGAGTCCGGCCCCGAGCCGCTGAAACTCAAAGCCCTGGCGCTGAATGACCCAGATCCTAGAGTGCGCTTCGGCGCCGCCGCATCGCTTGCAAACGAGTCCGGGCCTGAGGCTCTGAAAGTGAAGGCTCTGGCGCTGAATGACGAGGACCCCGAAGTGCGCCGCCGCGCCGCCAAGTCGCTCGCGAACGAGTCCGGTCCTGAGGC
>CAYSOA010000081.1:0-4951 GCA_964432565.1 uncultured Bacteriovorax sp. | reverse complement strand
CAGGTTCTCCACCACGGGTCGCAGCCCGTAGCCGTGTCGGTGGCGGCGCCCCAGGAGCGCACCCGTGGTGCCCTTCAACTGAGCATTCACAACGAAAGCATCGCGACTTCCGGACAGGCCGAGAACCCGGGTCATCTGCTCGACCCGAGAACAGGTACTTTCGTGCCGGACCGTGGCTCGGCGACGGTGATCCACTCGTCAGCACTGGTTGCCGATCTCGTTGCCACGGCCCTGGCGGTGATGGGGCCGGAGCGCACGGCACGCTGGTGGAGGCAAGCCCGCGTTCTCGGTGAGTTTCGTCGGCTCGAGTGGCTGTGGATCGAACACTCCGGCGCCATGACGGCCAGTTGCGGCATTTCCAAGCGTCTCCCCGCCCATTCTCCGACACCCCCTGTTCAGATCTTGACAGTGGGCTGCCAAAAGCCTTATTGAGAACTCCTATCAATAAGATCCCGCCCCGACCAAGCGGGACTGCAAGGAGAGTTCGTGAAGCGTTCCCCCATTTTTCTCAGGCCAGCACTGGCCTCGGCCCTGGTGCTGCCTTTTCTCTTCGTTTCGGCGGCACTCGCATCGCCTGAGAGCGCCCTGATCGACCTGGGGGAAAGACTTTTTCAGGACGGTCGCTTTTCACAACCCTATGCAAAGGCCCTGCAGGAAGGCCGAAGCGATGAGGGGCAGCTGATGAGCTGTGCCACCTGCCATCACCTTCCCGATCAGGGGCGAGGCTATGCCGACTCCGAAACGCGAAGCCCCGTGCCCCTGAGAGAGGACGGCCTGCGGGTCACGCTACGAAACTCGCCGGCTCTGATCGACCTGTTTTACAACGAGACGCCCACCCAACCCCATCTGCTGCATTACGACGGCGAGTTCGAAACGCCTGAGGCGCTGGTCATGGCCGGACTCACCGGCCGCAACTCCGGATGGCTGGATCACGAAAAGAGCGCGGCCGTAGCCCATGCGGGGCGAATCATTCGAGCGTTTTACGGCAGCGAACTGAGTCTTCTGGGGCTCGATGGCACACCGATGGGAGACACCGCGCTTCTTGAAGGCGTGGGCCGAGCGGTCTCGGCGTACATGCGCAGTCTCGAGTTTTCGAAGAATCCTTCGGGAGTTTTTGACGGGAGTCCTTATGACCGTTTTCTGGCTGAAAATGGGCTGCCGCAACTCCCGGCCGCAGGCGAATCGCCTGCCGCCTACACCTTGAGGCTTCTGGAATCTACCGAGCGTCTGACCTCTCCCCGCTGGATTGACGATGGCCCCATGAAACGCCACGTGCAGGATTTTCGTTTCGGGCCGGTTGAGCTTCAGGGAATGAAGGTCTTTCTCAAGTCGGGCCCTCGCGGAACCATTCGCGATCTGGCCCATCTTCGCGGAATCGGAAATTGTGCAAGCTGCCATGCGCCTCCCGCCTTCACCGACTTCACGCTTCGAAATACCGGAGTCAGTCAGGAAGAGTACGATGCGGTTCATGGGCGCGATGCGTTTCTTCGGATGCGAATCCCCACGTTGGCCGATCGCATGAAAATGCCTCGCGAGTTGCAGGCCGGTTTCGCGGCCATTCCGTCTCTGGTCGACTCTTCGCGGGCAGACCTCGGTGCGTGGAATCAGCTCCGACCCGGAGTTCGAAATCCACTTTTCTCATGGCTTTGCGGGACGCTGCCGGGTTGTGAGGTCCATTCAGAATCGGCCGATGCACAGGTCGAGGAGGCCGCGATCGGAGCATTCAAGACGCCGACGGTTCGTAACCTCGGCCACAGTGCTCCCTACCTGCACAATGGTTCGCGACCAACACTCGAAGGAACCGTGCGCTTTTATTTCCTGATGTCCATGCTGGCTCGCGACGACCGGCTTCGCAGCATCGATCCCGAAATGAAACGGATCTTTCTTGACGGTCGTGACCTCGTGCCGCTGGTTTCGTTCATGAAGGCCTTGAACGAGGAGTACGAATGAAACCCCGCTCTGAACGACCTCGAACCCTGCCCTGTGGCCGAAAGGCCCCCCAGGCCCGGTCGCTCGATGAACCCGGACTCGGACAGATTCGGCTTCGGCTCGAGAGCTACCTGCGGGATCGAGGACTTCGCTTTACCGAACCCCGATGGAAGGTCGCCGAATCCGTACTCCGTGCGGGACTGCACCTTGATTCGCGCGAGATCGTCTCGGCCGTCAAGCGGAACAATCCGGGAGTAGGCGAGGCGACCGTCTACCGGGCGATTCACCTACTCTGCGACGCTGGAATTCTCGAAGAATCGCACCAGTCGGCCGGCGGACGTACCGTCTATGAGATCGCCGGAGAGGAGCACCACGACCATGTGCTCTGTTCGGACTGCGGCGAAGTCTTCGAGTTTCATGATGAGGAACTCGAGCGTCTTCAGGAAAAGATCGCGACCCGACAGGGATTTTCACTGCTCAGCCATCGGCACGTGCTGGTGGGGCGGTGTCACTTCAAACAACAGGCCCAGCCAGCGAAAGGATCAGGCACCATGAGAGGAAACGCGAAGAAACTGATGATTGCAGCGGCGGCCCTGCTGCAGGTGATGAACGTCTCGAGCCCGATGGCCCGGGCAGAGCCGGCGCTTTCAGTGGATGAGCTGATGCGTCGCATCGACGTTCTGGCCTCCGAGGTGGAAACCCTGAAGCTGGGTGAAGTGGCCGCACGAGCCGACCAGCGACAGTACGGCCTGGGCCCTGCGGCCTCGAAGGTCTATCGGTCACGCCAGGGAGTTTCGGTCGGTGGCTACGGCGAAATCCAGTACTCTGACTACGGCTCGTCCACCAGGGCCGACACGGCCAATCAGCAGCGACTGGTCATGTATCTGGGTTACAAGTTCTCGGATCGCATCATCTTCAACAGCGAGCTCGAGTTCGAGTACGCCAGCAGCTCGGGCAATCGCGACGGAAAGAACGGCTCCTGGGGTGTCGAGTTCGCCTACCTCGATTTTTTCTGGCTTCCCGAGCTCAATTTTCGACTGGGCAATATTCTGGTGCCGCTGGGCTTCGTCAACGAACTGCACGAACCCACGGTCTTTCTCGGGGTGCGCCGCCCCGACATCGAAAGCGCCATTCTGCCGACCACCTGGCGGGAGGTGGGCGCCGGGGTTTTCGGGGGCTCAGGCAACTGGACCTACCGCTCGTTTCTTTTGACCGGATTTGATGCCGGGGGATGCCGGGGAAGCAGTTGCGGAAACAACGGTTTCGACGCGTCCGGCGTTCGGGGTGGCAGACAGAACGCCTCTCGGGCCACTGCCGAAGACTGGGCCTGGGTCACTCGCGTCGACTATTCGCCCGCTCCGGGTGCCACCGTCGGTGGAGGACTTTTCTGGGGAGATTCGGGACAGGATCAGACCGATTCCTCGGTGCCTGACGTTCCCACGACGATCGCCGAGCTTCATGCCGAGTATCGACGCTCGGGTGTCGAGCTGCGCGCGCTGGGTGCCATGACCTGGATCGGCAACGCGGCGGAACTCAATGCAGCCAAAGGGTTTAGCGGAACGCAAAGCGTGGGTTCGCGTCAGTACGGTGCGTACGTCCAACTCGGCTACCAGCTTTCATCCCTGGGGCTCGACCTGATGCTGACGCCCTTTGTGCGCCACGAGCGCTGGGATACGCAGGCAGCCGTGCCGGCGGGCTTTCAGCGCAACCCGGCGCGTGCGCAGTCGAGCTGGACCTACGGCCTCCAGTACAAACCGTTGGATCAGATCGTCCTGACGGCCGACTTTCAGGACTTCTCCAACGGTGCCGGAACAGCGATTGACCAGTTCAACCTGGGGTTGGGATTCATCTTCTAAGGGAGGCATGAGGTGGTTCTACGTGCTGGATTCACAGGCTTGCTTTCCACTCTGGCTGCTGGGGCGTGGATGGCCCTGCTGTCGGCGACTCCGGCTGAAGCCGTCGTGCTTCAGTCGCTCGACGATTTTTTGGCGCGCATGAGCCCGGCACCCTGCCGCACGACCCGCGAGCCGCACTACCTGACGGCCGAACAGAAGAAACAGGCCGAGGCGGCGGCAAGGGGAGCCAACAAGGGTGACCTGCAGGTCGGGGGTCTCTGGGTTCGCTACCGTCTGAGGTGTCCCGAAAAACCCGATCGCTTCATCTACTTCGAATCGCATCGCGTGCGAACGCAGCCCGAGACACTGGCCGTGGTCGTGGGGGCGTCTTCGAATGTCGAACGAGTCGAAGTGCTCGCGTTCAATGAGCCGCAGGAGTACATTCCGGGGGATTCCTGGTTTGGCACCTTTCAGGGAAGCGACCTGAATCCCGCGCTGGAGCTTCAGCGGCGCATCCCGATGATCACCGGAGCCACCCTTTCGGCTCGCGCCGCACTGGGGTCGGTCCGGCGGGTACTGGCCGTTCATGAAGAAATTGCCCGGCAATGAACCGCCTCACCAAGCGCGTCTTTCATATTCCTGATGTGATGGCCGGAGTGACCGGAGTGGCCTATGCCGTCGTCAAGTGGGTGCTGCCCGTTCCCGAGCCCGCTCCGGGAGAGTTCTCGCTGCCGATTCACCCCTTTGAACCGCTGCTCAAGACCCTGCATGTGCTCTTGTCGTTCGCGCTGATTTTTTCGATCGGCTGGATCTGGCACTCGCACGTGATTCATCAGTGGAGGCGCTTTCGCAAAAACCCAGAGTCCAGTCGCAAGCTCTACTCAGGACTGGCTCTTCTGGCGCTGGCGGCTCCGATGATCGTTTCAGCCTTTGCCTTTCAGGTCAGCGTCGAAGACTCCGCTCGCCAGTTCTGGTCCCAGATGCATCTTTGGAGCGGATTGGCGTGGATCGGGGCCTCGACCCTTCATTGGTTGGCCAGAAGAGTCTGAGAAATTTGAACTGCCCCACGGCCGCGGGAGAATTCAAATTTCTGACGATCCAGCCCTGATGCAGGTCGGGGAGTTGGAGCCAAAGATGTCCTTTTCAATCCCCCAATGCGGGATAGAATTTCAGACATCATGGCAAAA
>CAYSOA010000080.1:0-5486 GCA_964432565.1 uncultured Bacteriovorax sp. | reverse complement strand
GAAACCCGAACCGGATCGTTTGACCCGACTTCTCTTTCAAAGACCGAAGGCAGCTGGCAGAGCACGGCCCCGGTGCGTTCGGCCTGGGTCAGCAGGATCTCGGTGTAAGTGCTTCTCGGAAACGTTCGGGCGATGTTTTCACTGAGTGCCGCCGATCCGGGAGTGGTGGTATTCACTTCATTCCACTGAAAGTAGCAGTGGCAGACTCGGTTGCCTCCGACGCAGTAGTCTTCGATTCCGTAGGAGGGCGGGGCTCCGGGAGTGCTGCTGCCGCTCGAGGGAAACTGAACCTGAAGAGCCGTCTCGCCCTCGTGTTTGACGAAAGTGACGCTGGCAATCGTCAGCGAGGGAAGATCGGGCGACAGGCTGACGCTACCCTCGGTTCTCGTAGAGCCTTCTGCCCTCGTTGAAGTGGAATTTCCGCCTAGAAGAGGTTTTTTTCCCACCTGGTTGAGACATCCCCCAAGAGACGATGAGAGTGCTAGCAGAATCATCCACGAGGAGGTGAAGCTTCGAATCATGACGAGCCTCCTTCGGACTGCAGCACACAAAAAGGGTAAGAAACCGAGGCACCGAACAGCGGATCGGTGACCAGCCGGTATTGGTAGGGGGTTGCGGCAGCGCCCGGCTGCTCGAGGGTCCAGTTCTGCAGATCAGTCGCATGAAGTTCCGGAGCGGTGACCAGAAAAAGATACTGCTGGGACACGGCAAGGCGAACCGTGGTGACCTGCGAAGAGGTCGAAAAGGTGCTTTGCAGGTCGGAGGATCCCGCTCCCTGACAAAGTCCGAGCAGGTCCCTCGCTGAATTCTTTGCGCAGCTAAACTGGCTGGTCGTGCACCGATCCTGCATCTGGGTTCCCATTCGGTCGATCGAAACGCAGCGGTGGTAGTTTTCGAACCCTTCGGGCGCTTCGCCGGTGGGAAAGAGGATTCTAATCAGGCGGTCCGTACTGTTGGTGGTCGTTCCATCGCAGGCCGTTCCAATTTTGACCAGATCAGCATTATTTCCACTTACGCTGCCGCCATTACCCGAGTTTCGACCGCAATCGGTATTCAGAAAATATTGATTGGGTCTGTAATCTACCGAACCGACTCTCGAAATGACGGGAGATGCGTCGGGGTAGGTGTCCACGACATCGTCGTTGGCGGTATGAGCTCGACAGGCCATGGCGAAGTTCAACAGCTTCGGAACGCGGTAATTCAGTCGATCGACGCCTGGGCTTCGAAACAGCCAGAGCTTGCGCCAGCGCATGCCAGCAGGAGGTGGGGTGCTCGGGCAGGCACCGCTCGAGTCGGGAAGGGCGGCAAATCCCAACTGCGGAAGGGCGTTCGAGCTGGCTGCAATTCCGGGGGCCTGCGAGACGATGACCCGCACATTGAAGGGCCCGACCTGGGATTTGGCGAGCCGAAAGTTGACATGATCCTCGGCGCCCGAGGGAACGCGACCTTGAACGTCACTGATGGTCAGCGGTGCCGATGTTTTTCCGTAAAGCTGGAGCTCCTGCGAGACCTTTGCCGGATCGAGATGCGGCGGGCACTGCGTGTAGGCCTGATTCTCGAAGGGCAGTTCAGAAAAGAGCGCCATCGCGCGGCCAAAATTGGTGGTGTAGTGAAGAAAGGTTCGGGCATTGGCGGGTGATTCGGTCTGAATCGGATCGATGATGGTGGGGTCCATCATATGCGAAACGAACGCAGCCTGCCGGCAGGCGTAGCGCGTGACCTTCGAGTAAAAAAGGGGGTCATTGACGGCAATCTGCGGAGTCATCTCGACCTGCAGGGCATTCGATACCTGCTGGGTGTCGGCTCGCTTCAAGTAGAGCAGAAAAGAGCTCAGGCGCAGGGCTTCGGGAATCGGGCAGCGCACCAGATCGGCCTCGTAATAAAGGGGAACCACGGCCTGTTCGGTGGTGCCGGTTCGAAAAACGCAGGAGCAGCCAAGCTTCTTGTCGTCAGAGCCTGCCGATGGCGTACAGAACGCTCGAATCCGCTCGGCACCGGTTGATCCGGGTAGGGGACTGCTCACGGGAAGCGGCAGCGCCTCGGTTCCTCCGGTATTCCAGCCGGTGGTGGCATGCCAGCCGAGCACATCGATCGAGGCTTCGGGGTTGACCTGGGTTCGAAGCGCAGCGCCGATGACGATGGTGGGAGCCTGATTATTGAAAAGGTTGTCCTCGATAGTGACCGCCGTTTTACTGGGCCTGAGGGGGTTCTGCATGACATTGAGGCAGCCCGAAAGTGCGAGGGTCAGCGCGCTCCCTCCAAACACGAGAGCGTCCCGCCACCATTGCGATCGGCGTCCGAAAAGCGAGTTGCCGAAACCACTCCCCGAATTCATCACCCGGCTTCCCCCTTCACGGAGGAAGAGCAAGATGCGTGCGCTCGAGGACGCCTTGCGTCTTTTCAGGGAGTTGCGCGTGAAGAACTTCTCATCAGTTGCCAAAGGCTTGAACACCTCCAGAAGAGGGATCGGCAAAAAGGCCCTAAAGCTTGAGAAAAACAGCGAAATTCGTGGTTCTTCGAAGGTGTTGACGTGCTGGGCGGTGCCCAGCTCTTGGGCAGCTCAAGTGCTTGAAATGTCGCCCAAATTCTAGGGGGCTGGCGTCGCGGGAGCGTGTCGCTCGAGACCCGGCTATTCCTGCGACGGAGCGCCCAGGCTTTCGAAGGCTTCGAGCGACGTGATCAGGCTTTGAATCAGCTTCTTGTGGCGGGTGTTTTTCTGAAACGCCAGAAAGAGCTTCGTGTTGGTCACCGACGAGAGCGGCTCGTAGGTCACCTTGCCGAGGTCGACGGCCTGGGCCACGGCATGCCACGGCAGGACCGAAGCCGCGCCGCGGGTCTCTGAAATCCATCGTGCCAGGGCCGTCAGGTCGTTCCACACAAACCGGTACTGCGAGGGCGGAGGCATCTTGTTTCGTCGCACCAGCCACTGCTCGACGGGGTTGTCTCCCATCGACGGCGCCCCCCACTCGTAGTCCTGAAGCCTGCTGCGGCGCTCGCGAGGATTGCGAACCACGCCCCAGTGTTCGGTATAGATGGGCCTGCAGATGTAATCGGGCAGCTCTTCTTGATGCTCGAGAATCGCCGCGTCGGCTCCCGCCTGAAGTGTCTCGACCGAGATTCGCGAAAGCGCCGAGACGCGCACTTCGACTTCGAGTCCTTTGAACTGCGCGGCCACCTGATTCCACCAGGGAAGCACGGCTTCACGTAAAAAAAGCTGGGGCCCGACGAGCAGGAAGTGCTTGGGTTCGGCGGCTCCCGAGCGAATGCGCTTGAGGCCGCTATCCCAGGTGGTGGTGACGCGTTCGGCCAGTGCCGCGAGCTCGGTGGCCTGAGACAGCGCCTTGAGACCTCGCGGACCCCGTCGCTCGAAGAGGGTGCAGCCGATCTCTTCTTCGATGGCCTTCAGGCGCTTGGACAGGGCCGACTGCGTCATATGCAGTCGCAGGGCGGCGCGACTCAGGTGCGGGTCGGTGACAAGCGTGCGAATGATTTGCAGGTGTGAAATTTCCATTTCGGAATACTTATAGTCGAAAGGTTCGCTGTGAAAAAGTCCCGATTGCAGTCAAATGGGATGCTCATGAAATTTTCAAAGCTGTTTTCGAGGCAGGTTGTTGCGAGTTCGGTCCTTGGGCTTTCGCTGGTTTTTTCAAACGTCGCGTCGGCCTCGGTCGAACTCGGGGCGGCTCGTTCAGGCGGAGTGGCAGCGTTCGGGCCCTTCTCTGAGTCGGTTTCCGGCCCGCTTCGCTCGGTGCTCGAGCGGTGTCTGGTGCGTCCGTACGGCCATCGAGCCAACGGGGGGCAGGTGCTGGGGGACTACGAAAGTACCTGTTCGGCACTGGTTCGTGACGGACGCTCTGCTCTGGTGGCTTTCGACGAAAGCGGCACTCTCGATTTGGCTTGGGAGCTGAAACTGATCGGATCCGACTACAGTGACGGGGGCGATCTCTGGGACGTCGCCGTCTGGGATGAGCAATTTCATCTGGTTCTCGAAGCCCAGCGCGTCCTCGCCTTCGGCGATCCGTTCGAAGCGCTCGTGCAGCTCACTGATGCCCATCCCTCTGCCCAGCGCCACGATCCTGCCCTGGATGAATGAGCACGTTGAGTCGGGCGCTCAGCTCTTCTGCGAGAGCCGCGCCTTGATGTCGGCCAGGAAGGACTTCACCTTCACTTCATGCGCGTCCTGAGCCTCTTTTGTGCTCAGATCGGGTCCGCCTGAGGTGGATGTGTCCTCGATGATCAAAAGATCCATCGGAATCTCATCCAGAAACCGACTGCGAATTCTCGGAACCGGTTTTCCGAAGCGCATGCGATGCCGGGCGCGCGTCAGAATCAGATGGTCCCTCGCCCGGGTGATGCCGACGTAGGCGAGACGTCGCTCCTCGGAAAGGTCGGCCCCTTCTTCGACCGTGCGCCGGTGAGGAAGAAACCCGTCCTCCATTCCCACCAGAAAAACGACCGGGTATTCGAGACCCTTGGCGCCATGCAGGGTCAGCAGCGTGACCTGGTTCTTCGGATCCTGTTTTTCGCGGTCCTGCTTCTCTTCGGCCTTCTCGAGCTGGTCCTGGGCCTCAAGGGCCATGCGCGCCAGAAATTCCCGCATCCACTGCGCCGCCGTCAGCTCGGGGTGCTCTTCGCGAAGCTCCTCGGGGCTCAAGGCCCCCAGCGAGTGCAGCAGTTCTTCGACGTTCTCCCACTTCTGGTTGGCAATCACCGGATCGGTGGCGTCCTCGTCGATCACTTTTCGAATCTCGAAAAGTTCAAGCGCCGAACGCGCCCACTCCACCATCGTCGTCGACTCGGGCGCCGTCGTTTCGAGGGTCGAGCGCAGGTGTTCGACTCTCGTGGCAAACCGTTCGAGGGCCGGAGCTGCCCGGGATGCCACGGTGGGGGCGTCCGCAAAAACGCGGTAGAGAGAAAGTTTCTGCGCAAAGGCGTGGTCGCCCAGTGCCCGAAGGCTGGTGCGTCCGATGCCCGAGCCGGCCCAGGACAAAAGTCGTCTCAGCGAGGCCTCGTCATCCGGGTTCAAGATCGTGCGCCAGAGTGCGAGCGAATCCTTGATCTCGCGCCGCTCGAGAAACGAGCTTCCTCCGACGATCGTGTAGGGAATCTTCGAGCGTCGAAACGCCTCTTCGAACGCCCGCGACTGGGCGTTCGAGCGGTAGAGTACGGCGAAGTCCTTCCAGGGGCGATTTTCACGTTTGAGTCGCACCCAGATCTCATCCGACACGAGCTGGGCCTCGGCGCGTTCGTCCTCGACGATGATCTCCGAAAGCGGATCGCCCTCGCCCCGTTCGGACCAGAGCGACTTGGGGTGGCGCTTGGCATTGTTGCGAATGACGTGGTTGGCGGCATCGAGAATGCGCGTCTTGCTGCGGTAGTTCTGGTCGAGCAGGATGACGGCTGCCGATGGAAACTGGTGCTGGAACTCGAGAATATGGGTCGAGTCCGCCCCACGCCAGCCATAGATCGACTGGTCGTCATCGCCC
>CAYSOA010000079.1:0-5680 GCA_964432565.1 uncultured Bacteriovorax sp. | reverse complement strand
GTCTGAATCGTCATGTGCAGCGAACCGCTGATACGGGCCCCCTTCAGAGGCTGAGCGGACGCATACTCTTCGCGAATCGACATCAGACCGGGCATCTCGGTCTCGGCAATCTTGATTTCCTTGCGGCCCCAATCGGCGAGGCTCATGTCAGCGACCAAATAATCCTGGGGAGTAGCCATGTTTTGTTGCTCCTTTTCACGGTTCAACCAACAGCGAGCAGGAGAAAGTCACCGTTCGGAATCGGAGGAAGGCACCACCCGAAACCGGCGCCGGAGTCTTCCGTGTGTCGCCGTGGGTGAGCGCCGTTGAGTCCTTGCCGTCCCCTGTCGGGACGACCCACCCAAGCCTGGGGCGCATCTTCCGTCGGGCTCTCCGCCGGTTCACGCCTCGCAACGCTCCTTGAGTGTCAAAGGAATGATAAACCAGTTCGTACGCGAAATCAGCCGCGTTTTTCAACGCACCGCTGGGGTCAGCACCTGCCGCTCGCCGAACCGAAGCCGCTCCCCCGGACGGGGCACGACGAACCGACTGGGATCGACCTGGGTGTTCACGAGCGCTATTCCGAGCTCACGGGAGGGATCTTCAGGGCCCTCATCGGCCATCCGGAAGGTTCCGAAATGTGTGGCCATACTCTGGGCTGACTGCAGGTCAAGATGTGCCCGGACGGCGTCCGCCGGGTTCAGATGCTGCTCCTTCATGAACCAGCGCGGCTCATAAGCGCCGATAGGAAGAATACTCAGGCTCAGCCCGGGAAACCGCTCTGCAATATCCTGAAAGAAGTCTCCGTAGCCTGTATCTCCAGCAAAATACACGCGATGGCCCCCCGCCTCGATCACGAAGCCTCCCCAGAGAGCCGTGTTGCGGGAAAAAAGCGACCGCGAAGACCAGTGCCGTGCCGGAACCAGTGTCACCAGACTGTTCGTGGTGGGAATCGGTGTTTTTTCCCACCAGTCCAACTCCACCACTCGCTTGGCTCCAAAGTCCTCAAGCAGCGCCTTGTTGCCCACGGGGGTAACAAAAAGCGGATTGTGAACTTCCGAAAGGTGCCGAACCGTATCGGCATCCATGTGATCATAGTGATTGTGACTGACCAGCACCACGTCGATTCGCGGAAGCTGATCAAAGGGAATTCCTGGCTCATGAATGCGCTTCGGTCCTGCCCATGAGATGGGACTCGCCCGCTCCGAATAAATCGGATCAGTCAGCACGTTCAGGCCGGGAAACCGGATCAGGTGCGTAGCGTGGTTGATGAAGGTCACAAAGAACTCCCCGACCGAAGGCTCACTCGTATCGGGTGAGGACAACTCGATATCCCGCCAATCCGGCCACTCTGCCGCGTCGCGCGACCACTGCCACTTCAAAAACTGCCAGAACGACTTGTCGACCTTTGCACCGGGATTGAAAAACCGGGACCCGTCAAAGTGATCCGACCGGCGCGCGGAAACCGAAGAGCACCCGGATACCATCAGTAGCGCCCCCATCCAGGCAAACCAGCTCAAGACTGCCCCTTCTCGATCGAAAACTTGCGCATGAGCATCGAGGCCACGGGATTCTCGATCTTCCGCGAGGCCGCCACCAGAAAGATTTCCTCGAAGGAGCCCTGAAGCTTTCCGATCAGATGCAGTTCTCCCCGTTCCAGATACTCCGCTACGGCAAACTCCGGAACCACGGTCATTCCCGCCCCCCGAAGGGCCAAAAGCTTTTGAACCATCACATCCTGCGCCTCGACCACGCAGTCGGCCCGAACCTCGTTTCGCTTGCAGTAGTGCTCAAACTCATGGCGCACATGGCTGTCCACCGTCGGGAGCACCATGGGCTGGCCGTGCAAAGACTGGGGAAACTGATCCGCAAGCTTTTTGAACCGAGGGGCTCCCACCACCCAGAGTGGCACACGCGCGATTCGGCGGGAATGAAGGACCCCGGGGTCGGAATTGGGAAACGTATTGGTCACCATCAGGTCGATCCGATGTTCCAGAAGCTCGCCCATCAGCGTGGCCTGCTTCCCTTCTCCCACCGATACCGAACAGGGCTTCCCCGCAAGGGCGGCCTCCACGATCTGGATGACCAGGTGCTTGGGAATCGTATCGAGTGCGCCGATCTGAAGGTGTGTCCGCAAGGCGGTCGGACGGTCGAAAAGGGTCTCGACCATCTCACCCCCGAGCCGAAAAATTTCTCGGGCATAGGAAAACACAATCCGACCCCGTTCGTTGGGCTTCATCACTCGATGAGCACGATCAAAAAGTGGAAAACCCAGATGGTCCTCAAACTGCTTCATTTGAATCGACAGGGCCGACTGTCCGATCCCCAGAACCTTAGCGGCCTTCGTCAGGCTGCCTTCGCTGACGACGACATAAAAGCAGTAAAGGTGATGGTAATTGACCCAGAGAACCCGGTTCTCAATGACGATCTTCATGCCGCCAAGTCTACCCGAGGTCTAGCCGGTGCGACACTGCAATCCACCGGATCAGGGGCGATCGAGGTAGTCTCGGTAGCTGCCTTCGTAGATGCGCATTTCGCCACGGTCGAGTTCAAATACCCGCGCGGCCAGCTGTTTCAGAAAGTGTCGGTCGTGGCTGACGAGCAGGACGGTTCCCTCGAAACGCTTCAGTGCCTCGAGCAGCATCTCGCGCGACCGAATGTCGAGATGGTTCGTGGGCTCGTCCAGGATCAAGAGATTATGGGGCTTGGCCAACAGAGTGGCCAGCACCACCCGGCTCTTTTCTCCACCCGAAAGAACGCCAATCTTCTTGTAGACGTCATCCCCACTGAAAAGGAATGCCCCAAGCAGGTTACGAACAAAGCCGATAGTCGCCTCCGGGATGCGGTCATGAATCTCATCGAAAATGGTCTTTCGAGGATCGAGAACATCCAGGGAGTGCTGACTGAAGTACCCCACCGCGATTCCGGCACCGAGTGTCAGACTACCCGAAGTCGGCTCCGCGCTTCCGGCAATCATCTTGAGGAACGTGGATTTTCCCGCTCCGTTCACACCGATGACGGCAACCTTGTCCTGACGCCTCACCAGTCCGGTGGCATTCGAGAAAACGATCTTTTCCGAACTCCGGTCCTCGCCCTCCTCGCGTGGCCAGACCTTGCCCAGCCCCGAGAACCTGACGACGTCATTTCCACCTCGTGGGGGCACGGGAAACTCAAAATCAATCGCCTTTTCGTCGACAGGGGCCTCGATGCGCTCGATCTTCTCCAGTTTCTTCACCCGTGACTGCACCTGTGCGGCGTGCGAGGCACGGGCCGCAAATCGCGCGATGAACTCTTCCTCCTTGGCAAGCATGTCCGCCTGTTTTCTGGCAGCTGAAGCCTGCTGCTCCTTTCGGATCTCGCGCTCGCGCTCGTAGAAATCGTAATTGCCCGAGTACGAGTGAATCGCCTGCTGCGAAACCTCGACAATCCTCGAAACGATGCGATTCATGAATTCGCGATCGTGGCTCGTCATCAGAAGGGCGCCCTTGAAGTTCCTCAGCCACTCCTCCAGCCAGACAATCGACTCGAGATCGAGATGGTTGGTCGGCTCGTCAGCCAAAAGGACATCCGGCTGAAGCACGAGAATTCGCGCCAGAGCGATGCGCATCTTCCAGCCGCCACTGAAAGCCTCGACCCGTTTGCCGTGGTCTTCAGGACCGATGCCCAGCCCGGTCAGGATCTCCTTCGCCCGCGCCTCGAGGTCGTAGCCTCCGCGACTCTCGAACTCGAGCTGAACCTCGCCGAACCTCTCGATGATCTTTTCCATCTCAGATCCGTCTCCCGGATCTTCAGCAAGCTCACCCAGACGCTTTTCGATCTGATGCAGCTCCTGGGCGAGCTGTGACACTCGGCCTGCTCCGGCCATGACTTCCTCGAGCGCCGACCTTCCGCGCATCTCCCCCACATCCTGCGAGAAGTAGCCGACGACCCAGCTCTCCGGCTTCGCCACGCTGCCCGCGTCATAGCTTTCCTCACCGACGATGATCCGGAAGACCGAGGTCTTTCCCGCCCCGTTGGCGCCCACGAGTCCGATTTTCTCGCCCGGCTTGATCTGGAGCGATGCGTTTCGATAGAGCACTTTCGTGCCGTACTGCTTATGGAGTCCCGAAATGGCGATCATGAGGCTCTCACGTCTAAGCGAAGGAGCGTCATTTTACCAGTCAACGATCGACAAAACCTGACACTTCGTCCCGAGACGGGTTGACTGCTACCCTGCGGCCGATGAACCTGCCGAGCGATGCCCACTCCCTGCCTGCCGCCAAGATTCTCGACGAACTCGAGAGTTCAGCCGGAGGGCTACGTTCGAGCGAGGCTCAACAGCGCCTCGAAGAGTACGGGGCGAATCAGATCCCTTCGGGTCGCCGTGTCCGACTTCACTCCATATTTCTGAGGCAGTTTCTCAACCCCCTCATCGCCATCCTCCTGATGGTCGGCATCGTGTCTCTGGCCATTCAACACTACTCAGACGCCGTCTTCATTCTTGGAGTGCTGGTTTTCAATGCCCTGATCGGGACCTTTCAGGAGTATGGCGCAGAAAAGAGCGCCCAATCGCTGAAGGCGATGGCCTCAAATCATGCGCGAGCCCTGCGGGACGGTCGCGCCGTGGATCTCGATGCCACGCACCTTGTGCCTGGCGACATCGTACTCCTGGAGTCAGGCGACAAGGTGCCGGCCGACCTGCGCCTCTTGGAGAGTCGCGACCTGAATATCGACGAGTCGCTTCTGACGGGGGAATCCCTGGCCGTCCACAAGGAGGCCGAGACCTCACTCCGTCCAGAAGCCTTGCTTGCCGACCGTGTGACAATGGCCCACGCCGGCACTCTGGTTAGCCGGGGAAGAGCGCGGGGTGTCGTCGTCGCAACCGGCCTCCACAGCCAGCTGGGCCGAATCGCCGAGTCTGTTCTTGGCAAGGATACGGGAAAGACCCCCCTTCTGATTCGAATGGAACACTTCACCAGAAACCTCGCCCTTCTGTTTCTGGTCTCTATGCTGGTGATTTCGGCCGTTCTGCTCGTGCGCGGCGAAGCCTGGACCGATGTCCTGCTGATTGCCGTCGCCCTCGGAGTTGCCGCCATTCCGGAGGGCCTTCCCGTCGCCCTGACGGTGGCTCTGGCGATCGCTTCCCGAAAAATGGCACGCAGAAATGTGATCGTCCGCAAGCTGGCCGCCGTCGAGGCCCTCGGATCCTGCACCTACATAGGAACCGACAAGACAGGAACCCTCACACGCAATGAATTATCCGCGACCAAGCTGATCCTTCCCGGAGATCGAGAGCTTGAGCTTTCAGACGAGATCCCTGCCGAGGCCAACCGATCCGAAGGGGGCGAGCCCCTTGGCCGGCTTCTGGAGGCCATCCTGCTCAGCACCGAATCGGACCGGGATGCCGTCGATCGAGCGCTCCGGTCACTGACCGACCGGCTGGCTGCAGACCCTGAGTCGCTCCTGAGCCAGGCGAAACTCATGGCCGCCATTCCCTATGAATCCGAGCGGGGATACTCGGCCTCCCTACATGAGCTTCGAGGCGACCGGCTCCTTTCGGTGAAGGGTTCACCCGAGAAAATCCACTCCATGGCCCATTCCGCAGCAGACTCTGTGTCTTCCCACTGGATCAACCAGGCCGGATTTCTGGCGCAACAGGGGTACCGTGTTTTAGCCGTGGCGGGAGCGCGCGATCGCCCATCACTGGATGGCGTCCATTCAC
>CAYSOA010000078.1:0-5989 GCA_964432565.1 uncultured Bacteriovorax sp. | reverse complement strand
AGTATGTCGTAACCAACCAGGACGAGACCGAAGCCTTGAAGGTGGCCACGCTGGATTACGAGTCTTCCCTTTCGTGGGTTCAAGATCTCGCCGGCAACGATCTTTCTACTGCACTTGCATCTCATCCTTCGGGTAATGAGACAGATCCAACCATCATTTCAGCCTGGGTGCCCAAGTCCGCCGGATCCAGCGACTACGAGAAGATCGACGACTCGATTCGAGTCGATGGCGTTCCTCCAAAAATCGAATACCTGGCCGCCAGAGGCGTCGTAAATGCTGATACCAAGCAGTACTTCAAGGCAGGTCAGAACATCGACCTGGAAGTGCATTTCAATGAGAGAGTGAGTCTGAAAAACTCGCCTGATCCGGCGAATCATCCCAAGCTCACTCTCGCTCTCAACAAGGGCGAAACGGCTGAAGCGATTGATCAGTCGTTCGATAGCGACCGAATCCTCACCCTTCGCTATACGGTCACCGCAGGCCAGAATTCCGATCACCTCGAAGCCGCCGGTACTGACCTCAGCGTCGGACCGGGAACCACGATTGAGGATGAAGCCGGAAATGTCGCCGAAACGCTGGCACTTCCCCTGGCAGAAGGCAAGCGGCTTCAGGACCGAGCCCATCTGGTGGTCGACACGACTGCGCCTCGCATCGCTTCGATTGTTGCAGTCGGTGGCAACCCAAACGAGACAGACAGGAGGATCTTCAGCACGGGCGACACTCTTTATGTGATCCTGCGACTGAGCGAGACGCCGGTAGCCTTGAAGGGGTCTGGAAACGTGAACCTCACCCTCAACGTGCTGTCAGCCGGCCATCAGGTCTCGTGGAATCCCGCCGCGATCCAGGAGGACGCCGATGGAGCAACTCTGGTGTTCCCCTACACGGTCGATGCCAGTCACACCGCGGCGCCACTCGACCTGTTGAAGCAGGCCGGCGCCTCAAGCCCGCTCAGTTTTACCGGATCGCTTCAAATTCAAGATCCGGCAGGAAATGCGCTGGCTCTGGATCTCCCCATGGGAGCGAGCCCGGGTAGCCTTGCCTCTCAAAACGTGTGCATCAACTCCACTGCCAGCGGCTGCGCTCAGCCCACTAGCGACGACTCAGGGGATTCGTCTCTAACCGCAAAGACCGCAGGCGACCGAACTCTAGCGGGAGCGGGCTCTGTTTCAGGTCCTTCCTCGGGTTCCTCTTCAGATACCTCTACAGCCACCTCTACTGGGCCATCAGGAGCAGGATCGGTGAACGACAACCCGTATTCGTGGCAGACCGTGCCCCACTCGGTCTACCTGCGGGCTCGGTGGCCTGAGCTTGTGGTGGGCGGCACTTCGCGCTCGATCCTTCTTTTCGAAGACGATCACTGTGAACGCCCGTTTGAGCTTTCGGTCGACAAAACGAATCGCGTGCTACTTGAAAGCTCGGCCACGACCTACGGGTTTGAGGGGCGTCCTGGGGCGACCTACACCTACCAGCTTGCCACGCTCGGATCGGATGACGTCGAGTCACGCTCGGTGTGTTCCGTCCCTGCGAAGGTGGATCCCTATCTGGTTTCGAGTTCTCCGCTCTTTCCAAGAGAACTGGAAGCCAGCGAAGGCTCTACCGGAAAAGAGGCCGTGATCGATGCCGTGGCCTCCCCGAATCGGCTGCGCTGGAACGCGGTGCTCTCGTCTCCCGAGGAGACGGCATGGATCGAGTTTCGCTTTGCCGAAGAAAAGATCGTCCGTGGCTACGAGATCACGCCGGGAGAGATCATTTCGGGGCAGTACGATGGGCTGGATGCGCCGTTGTCGTGGCGCGTGCTGGCGACCTCGGACTCGGTCGACACCCCCAACCCATACTGGACCGAGATCGATCGCCGCGGAGATGAAACCTCGTGGTCCAGTCTCGCCACCCGACGGTTTGAGATCGCCAACGAGCAGGGCTTCACCCGGTATCGAGTCGTCGTTACGGGCTCGCAGGAGGGAACCGCCTCGGTCTCGCTGCATGAGCTGAACCTGCTCGAAACGCTTCCTCCGGCCCCTGCGGTACCCGGCCCATGATTCCCGCTCGCCTTCTTGCGACCATGGTGCAGCTTCGAGCCAGCGACCTGCATGCCAGCCAGGATCGCCAGCTCTGGCTTCGAATCGACGGTCATTTACAGCGTTTTGAGGTCGATCCCGTATCGTGGAACGAGCTCGAAACCTGGGTGCAGCACCGTCAGGCCGAGCTGCCGCCCCCTGCACCAGGGCACTCGCTCGATCACGAAGGATCGCTGACGATCGAGGGCTCAGGCCGGTTTCGCACGCACCTCTACCAGACACTGGGACAGTGGGCCGTCGTGATTCGCTCGATTCCGCTTGAGCCCCCCACGCTGGCAACGCTAAGGCTGCCCGAGATTCTCCGGCGCGCCACGCGGCTTTCGCGCGGGCTGGTGCTGGTCACCGGAGCCACGGGATCGGGCAAGAGCACGACGCTGGCGGCCCTTCTTTCGGAGATCAATCACACGCTGCCCCGCCATATCGTGACGATCGAAGATCCGGTCGAATTCGTGCACTCGCCGCGGCTGTCTCGAGTGTCTCAGCGTGAAGTGGGACGCGACACCCCCGGCTTTGCCTCTGCCCTGCGCTCGGCGCTTCGCGAAGATCCGGATGTGATCCTGGTTGGCGAAATGCGCGATCCCGAAACCATGGATGTGGCGCTCAAGGCAGCCGAGACCGGACACCTCGTCTTTTCGACCGTGCACACCCCCGACGCCATTCGAACGATCGCCCGTCTGGTGGCCATGTTTCCTCCCGATGAGCAGCGCCTCGTGCGCCTGAGACTGGCCGAAAACCTCGGTGCCCTCGTCAGCCAAAGGCTCGTGCGCCGGGCCGATGGACAGGGCCGGGTGGCGGCACTCGAAATCGTTCTCGGGAGCAAGTCGACTTCCGAGGCGGTGGCCGACCCGGCCAGAACCGACGAGCTGCTCGATCTGGTCGAACGAAGCGGCGACGGACAGAGCTTCGAGCAGCATCTGGTGCAGCTCTACCTCGAACAGGTCATCACGCTCGATGCCGCCAAGGAAGCGGCCACAAATGCAGCTGATCTCGAGCGGGCGCTCAAGTTCGGAGCCCTGGCTCAGGGACGCCTCGCGCACGAGAGCGCAGGTGAGGACGATGCGGTGAAGCTTGCCCGTGAAGACCCGCCGCCTTCAAAAGAAGAAGAGTCTTCGGAAAGGGATCGGCGGCTGGCGGATTTTTTCAAGAAAAAGAAAATTCCCAGCGAACCAGGAAGCGGACCTTCGCGCTGAAGCTCGACCTGACTGTCGGTTGGGCCGCCGCTAGGCGTTCGGCTCGTGTTCGAGAGGAAGCCTGCCTACGAGTGCGATGCCCGGCAGGCAGACCAAAAAAGTGAGCGCAAAGAAACTGGAATAGCCCCAATCGACGCCGAGACTTCTCTGCAGGCCCGACTGCAGAAAGCCACTGAGCGCCGAGGCCAGAGTCGCGCCCGCCGCCATGAGCGCCGAGGAGATGGCGTAGTGGGCCGTCTTGAAGCGCGTGGTCTGGGCGATGAACATCAGGAATACCAGGTACGCCGAAAACCCGAAGCCGTAGCCGAACTGATCGACAAACACGACACCGTAAAGGGCCCAAACCGAGGGCTTCACCCACGCCGCCCAAAGATAGAAGAGATTGGGAAGGTACATCGCAACAAGCATGGGGCGCAGGCACCGCTTCAAGCCCCACCTGGACAGCACCACGCCGCCCATCATTCCGCCCAGGGTCAGCGCCACGACGCCCACAACCCCCACCATCTGCCCGACCTGCTCGGTGCTGAGCCCCATCCCTCCGCTGGCTCGCGGATCGAGCAAAAAGGGGGCCGACAGGGCTCCCACCATCGACTCTCCAAATCGGTAGAACAGAATGAACGACACGATCACGGCCAATCGGGGCTGGCGAAAGTAGTCCCGAAACACGCCCCACTCGATTCGCTGCACGCGAGACGGGGAGTCTTCTTCAGGCCGGGGTCGCGAAACGAAAAAAATCCCCATGGCAAGCAGGTACGCCAGCGCGGCGATCTGAAGCACCTTCGACCAGGTGTCGACCAGCGGCATCCCGCCGCTCTCCCAGTGACCGGCAAGCCAGACCAGCCCCCCCGTCACGAAGATTCGAGACAGGCGATAGGCCGTCGAGCTGAGCCCGACAAAGAAGCTGCGCTGCTGGTGATTGAGGGCAATCAGGTAAAAACCGTCGCTGGCGATGTCATGCGTGGCGGAAACCAGCGCCGCAAACGCGAGCACGAGCAGCGACGTGCTCCAGGGATCGGATGCCTGCAGCGAGATCGAAAAGAGCAGCATGCACAGCACGTTCAAGGCCTGTGTGGCCAGAACCCAGCGGGTCTTGGTCGACACACTGTCCACCACCGGACTCCAGAACATCTTGAGCGTCCAGGGCCAGGCAATCATGCTCAGCCAGAAGAGCAGGGTGTCGTTGGGCACCCCGAGCCTCTTGAAGATGATGATCGAAATCGCATTGACGACGAAGTACGGAGCCCCCTGAAGAAAGTAGAGTACCGGCACGAAAATCCAGGGGTTGGACTTCCAGTAAGCTTTTTTGGTCACGAGTCGTGATAGTCTATCTGAAGCATGAGCGTCGCTCAAACCCTGATCATCGGAATCGACGGCCCCGAACTGGGACTCGAAGAAGCTCGCCGAATCAGGAACCTGCAACCGGGAGGATTCATCCTCTTTGGACGCAATATCCGGAGCCCCCGGCAACTGAGCGCGCTCATCTCGAGCCTGTTTGAAATCTCGAAACACCCTCCCCTGCTCTGCATCGACCAGGAGGGCGGTCGCGTGGCCCGGTTGCGGGAGATCGGCCGCGAACCTCCCAGTGCCCGCGAGCTCGTCGAGCGGGGCTCGACCGCACAGATCGCCCGGCATGGAGATTTGACTGGTCGGATGCTGAGGCTTTTTGGCTTGAACCTCGATCTTTGTCCCGTTCTCGACATCTCGTTCGAAGGCGATCTTGAAAACAGTCTTCGAAACCGGTGTTTCGGCCGCGACCCGGACGAGGTGACCCGAAACGCCCGCGCCTTCAACTCGGCCCTGCGCGCCACCGGAGTCTCGAGCTGCGGCAAGCATTTTCCCGGCTACTCGCGAGCCAGAATCGATCCCCATCATGAGCTGCCTTCGATTCAACGAACCAGAGAGGAGCTCGAGAGCTGGGAGTGGCTCCCCTTCAAAAACCTCATCGGCGAAGTGGACTTTCAAATGATCGGCCACGCGTTCTATCCCCTGCTCGACTCCAGCGGCCTTCCGAGCTCGCTTTCGCCTTTTTTCGTGACCGAGATGCTCCGTCGGCATCTCGGGTATCGGGGGCTGGTCCTGACCGACGATCTCGACATGGGGGCGATCACCCATCGCTATTCGCTGCGCGATGCCGCACGGCAGGCCCTGCTCGCCGGAAACGATCTCGTGCTGCTCTGCCATCGAAACGAACTTGCCGGAGAAGCGCTCGATGGGATTCGATCGGTTTCGGCAGCCGAGCTCGAAGAACGCCTGCAGCGAATTCACTCCTGGAAGCAGGGCATCCGTTCTCCCGGGGTCTTCTCGCAGCAGGAGTTTGACGCCCTCAATGACGAAATCTTTCGGCTTCGGGCCGAACTGATCGGAGAAGACGAGGCCTCTCGGCACTCTGATGAAGACGGCAAGCGTTCACCGGTGGAGAAATACTGATGAGTTTACAGGGTGCTCCGGTTCGGTACACTGGTCTGGCAATGCACGCTCTGACGCTGGGTCTTTTACTGCTCGTCCCTCTCCTACCCAATGAGGCACAGGCCCGAGGACAATGCTGGGTGGAATACCAAAAACAGAAAACCTGGCCCGATCCTCAGGTGATCGGTCCTTTCGCCGAGATCCTCCGGGCACTCGCGGCATCCTCTTCTGGTTCCCGTTCCGGCGAATCCGACGAGCTGGAGGACCTCCTTTGGGACGATTCGCTGAGCCTCTCCAATGAGCACGACGTGAATATCT
>CAYSOA010000077.1:0-6051 GCA_964432565.1 uncultured Bacteriovorax sp. | reverse complement strand
GACCGGAAGATTCAGATTAGCCGAGTTCTTCGTTGCGCGGTCGCGAATCGAGCAACTCTCCTCGCATAACAGAGCGTCCTCACCCGCGAGCTCGAGCGCCGAGATATTGTCGCCTTGCTCGACCGTGTAGCTGAACGCCAGCGACTGGGCGCCGCTTTTGTCCGATGCGTAGGTTGCGTCACGCGTAACGGTCTCTGCCGTCTTGAGTTTCAAGACCGGGACCGGGCTTCCCGTCACTTCAATCGTGCGGTCGAAGTAAACCTGAAGCGTGATCTGGTCACCGGCTTTCAGAATCCCAAGCGTGGGGTCGGCGCCTAGCGCGAGCGTGGTCCCAGTGACTCGCACTTCGCTGATCAGCGGGATCTTGGTGTCGATTTTGACTTTCGCGTCCGCCAGGCGGGGGAGAGCGGGGTCGACGCTCACGTTGCCGGCACGATCGGTGATCTGGAGACCTTCCAGTTTCGTCGAAACCGTGTCGATGAAAAGATTACCCGAAGCGTCGCCGCGCTGAACGGTATAAGTGTACTGCAGACTGCCCGTCTGCAGCAGCTTTCCCGACAGGGCTCTTTGAGACAAACCAATCGAAATTTGGAGGTCAGGAGGCGTATCGCCGCTCTGGATTTTCCACGTTTCGCCTTCGCCAATCTGGGGAGTCAACGTCAGGGTTGAGCCGATCCCGCAGAGAGTGACGTCATCAGCAACCGGGCAGCCCTCCACTTTCCACGAAAGAATCTTCGGAGGCGTGGTGTCGACTACGACTTCGAAGCCGCCACCGCCATTGGTGGTCGTGATTGCCGGGAGAACGGTCAGATCAAGCGGGTTTCCGGCTCCGTCGGTGATCGAGGGACCTGTGAGTGTCGCCACCTTGAGGGGATCTGCGTTTTCGCCCGTCTTTACCTGATAGGAATAACTCAAAAGGCCGTCGGTCGTGAAACTCGTCGGCGCGGCCGTGCCGCCGTGCTCAAACTCCAGGGTGGGAAGCGCCGATCCCGTTTTGACGATTCCCTCCGAAAAACCGAGCTTCAAAGTGAGGGTATCGCCTTCGTTGGCATACCAGCGGCTGATCTCCTCGATGATGGGCGATCCGTCAGGCTTCGAGACGGTGATCGAGGCAATGCGTGGGGGAGTCGTGTCGAGCGTGGCAGAGCCCGAGACGCTCTGACTTTCATTGATCTCGGTTTCGGAAAGGAGATGCCCCACGAGGTCTTGAATTGCCGGTGCGTCGTTCACGATCAAATCACTGGAGGCAAATCCTTGGACGCTCACAGTGGCGTCGTCAGGATCGTCTTTAGTGACCGCATAACGAAAGAGGTGCACCCGACCGGACGTGTCGGCGGCGCGAAAATAGGTCGCTTGTCGCGGCTGATCGCTGCCCAGTTTCAGCGAAAGATTCGCAGCGCCGCTAACCCGCACCGGTTCGTTGAAAGTCACCTGAAGATCGAGCGTCCTGCCCACTCCGAATTTTCCAGACGGAATCTTGACGTTCTCGATCGTCGGAGCCTTCGTGTCGATCCGAATTTTTCGTGAAGCGAGTGAAACCGGACTCTGGTTCCCGGGCATCTCCGTTCTCGCAATTTCGGGGGCTTTCCCTGTTGCCTGTGCCGCCGCGGTGATGAGCTTGCCGGAAGGGGGAAGGAGGGCGGCTGTTTGAATGAACTGTTGCTCGGAGTCGTCCCCCTCTTGCACCGTGTAGCGATACCTCAGGGTGTCGGTGTCGCTTCCCGAGACCAGCGTAGCCCGATGATCGGCTCCGTCGGTCGGTTTCCCAATCTGCAGTTTTAAAGTCGTGCCTTCGGGCGCGCTTACCGGACGCGAGAAGCGCACATCGACAAGAAGCTCGTCGCCTTCTGTTAGGGTCTGACCCTTCTGGGGTGAGCTGACCTCGATGACGACGGGATAGGGAAGGTCTTTGTAATACTGTTCCGACTGGGCAACCGGGTTCCAGTTGTTGGGAAGGCACGCCATGCTGGGAAGCAGCAGCGCAAGGGCCCCTGCTCGGAGTTCAGCTGTCCTGAAAATGGATTGCCAAGTCACCACGTCCCGCCCCTACCCCTTCCTTCCAATAGTCTACTGGATTTATCGGATATAGGTAGCCCAACGTTGAGGAGCTTTTGAGGGGGGTGCGGGATTTTGAGTAAGGTCTGGTTCCTAAAGCGAAAATTTGTGAGTCTCGCCGCCCGAGCTTCTGTTTTGGGATTGTTTGAACGGCCTGCGTCGGGAACACTAGAGACTCGATGATCAGTGGGATCAGTGGCCGTCCTCAGACGCTTTTGGATTCGGTTTCGCGCTGGGGGCTGGGGCTCGCCCTGCTGCTGGTTCTGCAGTCGGATTTGACCTGGGGCGAGGGGCGGGTCACCCAGCATGAGACCGGCGAGACGGTGTTTCGGCTCGAGTTCGAGGGGCAGCCTCTCAAGCTGCGTCAACCGCTGGCCGTGATCGTTGACGGAGTCTACCAGGGCAAGGCCATCGTGACGGGCCTGTCGAGCTCGGGGCTCAAGGGCAAGGCCCGCGTGGCCGCCGGCACCGTTCGTGAGGGCGCACTCGTCCTGACGGTTCGCGAATACCGGCGCTGGCAGGCCCGAAAGCGCCGGGGAGAGTCCCTCAGTAGCGATGGGGTTCGCAGCAATTTGGGGCCGACCCGTCTGGGCATGCGGGCCGACGAGATGGTTTTTTTGGTTCAGGGCGGCCTGGGTCTCGAGATGGGTGCCGAGCTGATTCAGGGAGGGATGCCCCTGGCGGTCTCGCTGGGCTGGCGCTCAAGTGATGGCACGCGCTGGGACTTCCGGTTTACGAACCTGTCGTCGCGGCTCAAGGGGGATTTTACGCGCGAGACGCAATCCGGTCCGCTCACCTCAACTTATGATGAGGCCCTGAGCGTGCGGTTCATGATGGGCGAGTACGCCTGGCTTCTGGGAGATCGCTTCTGGCTGGGGCTGGGCGGGGGGCTCGCACAGTTTTCGGGAGCCTCCGGAGGCTCGAGCTTCTATCCTGCTGCGGCCGTGCAGTTCTCCTACGAACATCCGTTCAACCGCAGCTTCTTTGCCGCCGCGAGCGTGCGTCCGAATTACGTGCTCATCCCGGGCAATCCGCTTTTTTCGAGCGCCCTTTTCGTCGAGGGAACCGCCGGGCTGGGCGTTCGTTTTTAGTGCTTCTGCACGTACTGTTCGACCGACTCGCGCACGAAGCGTCGATGCCCCCCGGGAGTGCGTGTCGCCCGAACCTTCCCCGTGTCGGCGAGCTGTCGCACCACGTGGGGCTTCATTCCCAGCATTTTTGAGGCTTCGGTCAGGCTGACGGTCCGCGGCCGTGAAGGCAGCGCTTCGCGCGGTTTCGAGGGCGCAGGATGCTTCAGTCCCACGCGGTCGCGTTCATTCAGTTCGGCCACGACCTGAAGGTAGGTCATGTAGACCATCTCGCCGATCGTGCGCAGGTTGGGGGCATCGAGGTCCATGCGCTTGAGGGCCGGAACCGGAAACTGAAAGTCGGGCGCCGTCACGACGACGTAACCATCGATGAAGCGAACGACGAGCGGGTAGTCCTGGGCGCGAAAATCGATTTTTTCGGTTTTTCCGGGTGCGCCAACAGGTCGTTTTAACGAACTTCTCGGTTTTTTGGGGCGTTTTTTGAGGGCTCTCATGGACAAAACATTAGTGATAAAAATCTCCGAAATCTTCAAAAATCTCTGAAATCTAAATCGGGCGAGGGAGGGTCCAAAGGCCAGTTTTTCAGGGTGAGCGGCAGGGGATCGGGCTTCCGATAAGTCACGTTATCGGCAGAACAGCGGTAGTGCGTCATGAATGCAGGCTGTAGTTGATTGCTGTGGTTGGTTATTGGGGCGCCGGAAGGTTTTTTGGGGGGCCTGAGCGAGTGCTCCGAGGATTTCTGCTCGGAGATCGTTTCAGCCGCTTGTGCGGGTGCAAAGGGGTGCGTTAAGCCGTTGGAATGACCTTCATTCTTTTGCCTTCAGTGGCCACTTTGGTGGTCCTCGGCTGGTCTCATCAACATGCCTTGAGCCGACGACCATCTCTGGTGCTTCATGCCCTGATTTTGTTGGCGGGAGTTCTCAGTGTGAGTTTGTACTCAGCCTGCGACGAACTCTCCGGGGACGGCATCAATACCTCTGTTCTGTACCATCTGACCTCCGATCTCGTGGGAGCGGGCTATTCCGAATTTCGGGGCGTCATTATTCGTCAGCTTTCGCTGCTGGTCGCCGGATTGGGATTTTGGTTCTGGAGTGTTCGTCGAAAGCCGGCGCGCCCCCTGCCTGCTCTGCAGGAACGAGGGGCTGTCTTTCTGATGGTCGGCTGGAGCCTTTTTTGGGCCGGCAACCCGACGCTCTGGGCGGCGGTGAGACTTGCCCCTTCCATTAACCAGGCGCGAAGCGCCTCTTCGGCAGTCTCGGTGGACTGGCTGAAGGTCAGAAAACGTCTCGGACTAAAAATGCCGGGAGAAACGTCGAGAGAGACCGCCCGGCCTCGCAACCTCGTCTGGATCTATGCCGAGTCGGTAGAGCGTACGTATTTCGACGAAAAGCGCTTTCCGGGGCTCATGCCCGAGCTCAGGAGGCTCTCTTCAGAAGCCCTCGATTTTACCCGTGTCCATTCCCTTGAAGGCACGACATGGACTATCGGTGGAATCGCGGCCAGTCAGTGCGGAGTTCCCCTGATCGGAGCGCTGGATGGGCTAGACAGGAACGACCATGCCGGAATGGTCCACTTCCTTCCCGGTGCTCATTGTCTGTCGGATCACCTGGCGGATCGGGGCTACGATTTCCACTTCCTGGGTGGGGCTCGAGCCAGTTTTGCGGGGAAAGGCCGATTTTTCGAACAGCACCGCTATGCAGAGGTTGGGGATCTGCACACGCTTTCCTCTTGGATCGGCGAGCCCCAGTCGTCCTGGGGGCTGTACGACGACCGAATCCTCGAGATCACGCGAGAGCGTTTTGATGCGCTTCAGGCCTCCCGCAAGCCTTTTGCTCTAGTGACGCTGACTCTGGATACCCATCATCCTCGTGGTCATGAAACCCCTGCCTGCCGCGGTCTCCAGTATCGAGATGGCAGCAACCCCATGTTGAACGCGATCCATTGTACGGACCGACTGATTTCGCAGCACGTTCGCGAAATCCAGGCTCGTGATCCGAACGGTGAAACCCTGATCGTCATTTCTTCGGATCACCTCGCCATGCCCAACGAGGCCTACCCACTTTTGACCAGCGGGGGGCGAACCAATCTTTTTCTCGTGTTGAACTCAGGTCTGCCGGCTCGACGAATTGAACGAGAAGGCTCCACCTTGGATGCAGGATCGACAATTCTTGATCTTCTGGGGTACCGGCCTTCCAACGTGGGTTTGGGAACGAGCCTGCTTCAGCAAGAGCCCACTTTCGTCGAACGGAATTCAGGGGTCGAGCGAGCCAACCCGAAGCTTCTCTCCATGGCTCGCGACTTCAGGAGCCTCTGGGTTCAGCCGCACTTCCCAGAGCGAGAGATCTTCGTTGATCCGATTCGAAAAAAAGTGGTTTTTTCGGGTACCGAGTTTGGAATGCCGGTCCTGATGGTAGGTACGCCCGGTAAACCGGTTCAAACCATGTTCAACGACTATTACAAGAACGGCGATCTTTCACGGCAGATGCCCAAACTCTCGGCGGGCCAGTCTGCGCTAAGAATTGACTACTGCGAGCGGATGAGTGAGCTGGCGCGCGACTCGGGTGCCAGAATCTGCCTCGAGGAGCAGAGGTTTGGGGCATCGCCCAGACTGGTTCCGGTTCGAGGGCTTTCACCGATCGCCCTTGGCGCTGCGGCCATGGGCGGGGAGACCACGGTCGAGTGAGCTTACCTTTAGGTCCCAGACCTGTTGCAGATTCCTCTGACGAGTCAATCGTTCAGGCCTGGCTCGGCGGCAAGAGCCCTCACACGCAGCGGGCCTACCGACGTATCGTAGAAGACTTTCGGGCCTGGGTGCATCCGCGTGCGCTGGCGCAGGCACGAATCACCGAGCTCCAGTCCTTTATCGAGATCAAGGCCCATTCCGGCCGCAGCACCCGGGCACTTCGAG
>CAYSOA010000076.1:0-6578 GCA_964432565.1 uncultured Bacteriovorax sp. | reverse complement strand
GGCGCACCTGGTGCACCAGCAAACGGGCCGACCGGCTCGAGCTTCACCTCTATCTCTACGCCGACTACCATAACCGCGTGCTCACGGCGTGAGCGTTGGCATGAAATCCACGCCAGTCCGGCTTTCGATCGCCCTCAGTTGAGGTTCTGATTCGAGGTTGGAGGTCTATTTTCTTCGAGGGGCCCCACGGTAGTGGGGCAGTTTACAGTTCGTCAGTTCTTCGCCGCTTCGCCAGCCGGCTTTTCGGCCGAAGCGGCCGGTGCAGCGTCGGCTGCCGCTGGGGCTGCTTCAGTCGATGTTTCGCTGGTCGACTCGGTGGTGGTCGCCGGAACGGCGCCTTCAAAGACCGATTTTTTCTTGCCCTGGTTGGTGACCGAAGTGAGCGTCAGCGAAGTCAGCATGAACACTGCGGCCAGCACCGTGGTCAGGCGGGTGAAAAACGTGGCTCCCCCGGAGCTTCCGAAGACCGTCTGGCTGGATCCGCCGAAGCTGGCGCTGATATCGGCGCCCTTGCCCTGCTGAATCAAGATCACGGGAATCAAAAGCAGGCACGCAACAACGTGAATGACGGTCAAAAAGGTCTGCATCGTTCTGGCTAGATAGCGTGGGCGCCTGCCTCGATCAACTTCAAAAAGCTCTCGGGCTTGAGACTGGCGCCGCCGACGAGTCCACCGTCGACATCGGGGCACGCCAGTAGGGTGGAGAAGTTCTCGGGAGTGACGCTGCCGCCGTAAAGAAGTCGCGTCGTTTCGGCCCGAGGAGCCCCCAGAACCCGGGCTGGCTGCGAATTGAGCCAGTCGCGAATACGGGCATGGGCTTCCTGCGCCTGCTCGGGCGAGGCCGTCAGCCCCGTACCGATCGCCCAGACGGGTTCGTAGGCCAGAGTCAATCGCGTGAACGAAGAGTCGCAGCCTCCCGCTCTTTCGGGCGATGCGCCCGGACTTTTCTCGCGCCACTGGCTTGCGGCACGAAACGCCCCTTCAAGCTGGCGGGCCAGCACGGCCTCGGTTTGTCCGCTCTCGCGTTCTGCCCGAGTCTCTCCGAGGCAGAAAATCACCGAAAAGCCCTGTTCGAGCAGCGAGGCCATGCGAAGCCCGGCCGACTCATCGGTTTCACCAAACAGTTGTCGGCGCTCCGAGTGGCCGACCAGCACCCGGTCGATACCGATTTCCTGCAAAAGAGGGCCTGAAAGCTCGCCCGTATAGGCTCCCGACTTTTCGAAATGGGCGTTCTGGGCACCAATCGAAATCAGGTTCTGCCACTCGTGCCGGGCCAGCGCCTCGCGGGCAGCCGAAAGCGTCACCGCGGGTACCAGGAGCGACGCTTCGAGGATGCCACGAGTCAGCGACTCACGGGCCTGCGCACTCGGAAATCCCAATCGCGACAGTTCTTCGAAGAATGCGGCCGCGGCCGCGGGGCCGTGGTTCATCTTCCAGTTTCCGGCCACCAGGATGCTGCGCGCCTTGTGGGACATTCCTGCCGTTCCTTAAAGCGACTGCGTGAGGAGCTGCCGCTGGCGCTCGGAGATCTTCAGTACCTCGATTCCGGGAAGGCCATGGCCTTCGAGGTATTCGAGTACTGCGCCGCCACCCGTGCTCAGATGGTCGAACTTTTCAGCCAGGCCGGACTGCTGGATGGCCGAGACCGTGTCTCCACCACCCACCACCTTTAGGGCCGTGGTTTCGGCAACGGCCTTGGCGACCTCAAACGTTCCTACGGCATACTCCGGCTTTTCGAACCAGCCCAGGGGCCCATTCCAGAAGATCGTTCCCGCGTTGGCGACGAACTCGCTGAATTTACCGATCGTCTTGGGTCCGATGTCGAAGCCGCCGTTCGTGTCCGCAGGAACGAGGCAGGGAATGTTGCGACGCTTGGCGTCCCGCATGACGAGCTTGGCGGCTTCAACGTCCTCCGGCTTGGGTTGCTTGGCCTGCGCAGGAACCGTGTCGCCCTGGGCAGCCCAGAAGGCGTGAGCCATGGCGCCACCAATGAGCAGGCCGTCCACCTGCTTGAGCAGCGACTCGATGGTGGCAATCTTGTCGGTCACCTTCGAGCCTCCGAGAATGGCGTAAAACGGTCGCTTCGGCTGAGAGAGCAGCGGGTCGAGGTACTTCAGCTCTTTTTCGATCAAAAGGCCCATGCCCTTGGCCTTGACGATCGAGGGGATGCCGTAGGTGGAAGCGTGCTTGCGGTGCGCGGTTCCAAAAGCGTCAGTGATGTAGATCTCCGCCAGTTTGGCGAGCTTCGCTGCAAAGTCGGGATCGTTCGCTTCTTCGCCGGCGTGAAAACGCAGGTTCTCGAGCAGCAGAATCTGGCCATTCTTCAGGCTCGAAGCCATCAGTTCGATGCCTTCGCCGATGCAGTCGTCGGCCAGCGTCACCTCTTCATCCAGAAGGTCCGCCAGGTGGGCGGCAACCGGTTCGAGCGAAAATTCCTTCTTCACTTTACCGTCAGGACGTCCGAGGTGCGATCCGATGATGATCTTGGCGCCTTTCTCCTGAGCGAGCTTGATCGTGGGAAGCGCCTCGCGGATGCGATTGTCGTCGGCCACCGATCGGTGCCCGCTGGAATCGGCATCCGTCAGCGGTACGTTGAGATCGAGCCGCAGGAAGACGGATTTCGAAACCAGATCGAAGTCGCGAATGCTCTGAATGATCGTCGGATTCAGCGAACTCATGAGTGCTTCACCATATAATCGGTCAGGTCGAGCATGCGCTGAGAGAATCCGCTCTCGTTGTCGTACCAGCTGACCACTTTCACGAAGTTGCCATCGAGCACGGAAGTGAGCTTCGAGTCGATCGTCGAGCTTGCCGTCGAGCCGTTGAAGTCGCTCGAAACCAGCTCGTGCGTCTCGAAGGCCAGCACGCCCTTCATGGGGCCTTCTGCTGCCGCCTGGAGTGCGGCGTTGATGCTGGCTGCATCGGTCTTGGTCTTGAGCTCGGCAGTGAGGTCGACGAGCGAGACGTTCGGCGTCGGTACGCGGATGGCGAGGCCATCCAGCTTACCCTTCAGATGCGGCAGGACGAGGCCAACCGCCTTGGCGGCACCCGTCGTCGTTGGGATCATCGAGAGGGCTGCAGCGCGGGCGCGGCGCAGGTCTTTGTGGGGAAGATCCAGGATGTTCTGGTCGTTGGTGTAGCTATGGACGGTCAGCATCGTTCCGCGAACGATGCCGAAGTTTTCGTCAATGACCTTGGCCATTGGGGCCAGGCAGTTCGTAGTGCAGGAAGCGTTGCTGACGATGACATGCTTCGACGCATCGTAGGTGCCTTCGTTCACGCCCATGCAGAAGGTGGCGTCGGCATCCTTCGACGGAGCCGAGATGATCACGCGCTTGGCGCCTGCCTTGAGGTGGGCCGAAGCTTTTTCCTTATCGGTGAAGATGCCGGTGCACTCATGCACATAGTCGGCCTGCACCTCGTTCCACTTCAGGTTTTCAGGGTTTTTTTCGGCGGTCAGACGAATCTTCTGTCCGGCAGCGAGCAGGAAACCGTTCTCGACTTTGACTTCTCCCGGAAAGGTTCCGTGCACGGAATCGTATTTGAAAAGGTGGGCGATCTGTTCGGGAGTGCTCAGGTCGTTGATGCCAACGATCTGGAAATTCCTTCCCGCGTTCTCGGGCGAAAGTGCCAGACGAACGATTTTGCGACCAATGCGACCGAAGCCATTAATACCGATTTTGATGGGTTGGGACATGGTTGGGGTCATACCACAAAACGGCGCACGTCGAGTCGGCCTTTTGGTCTGGGTCTGACCCTCCGGGACAGCCCTACCTGCGGACCGTGATGACGGGAACCGGAGATTCGAGGATGACTCCTCGTGCGGTGCTTCCTAAAAAGCTGCCCAAAAGCAGTCCTCGAGCATGGGTACCCAAGACAACGAGGCTGGCGCCCGATTTTCGAATTTCGGTGATCAGGGCCTCAGAGGCGTGAATGCCCTTTTCCAGCAGGCTCCACGAGCATTCGACTTTGGCCTTTCGGCACCGAGCCTCGAGTTTTTTGAGCCCGTTCTCGGCATCCTCGCGCAATCCGCGGATCAAGCCTTGAAGCTCACGCGAACCAGAGGGGGTCGACAGCGCCGTTTGAATCAGCGGATGAAACCCGGCCTGCAGGTGATGCACGGCATGCACGCTTCCGCCCATTCGGCGAGCCAACGACAGGGCGTACTGCTCGGCCGGAGAGCTGGTCTTTTCGAGGTCGGTGGCAACCAGAATCACAGGCTTGCGCGCTGCTCCGATGGCCGGGCGGGTGCCCGCCTTCTGGGCGACCGGGCCCACCGTCATGACCGGAATGCGCGAGGTTCTGAGAACCTCTTCGGCGACGCTGCCCAGAAAGGCTCGGCTCAGGCCCGTGCGTCCCCGGGTTCCCTGAACGAGCATCTCGTGAGTCCCTTTCTTCGCGGTCAGCTTCTCGGTGGCGGCCACTGGATGGCCCACCAGGAAGCGGGCACGGGTGATGCCTTCAAAAGGGTTGATCAGATTTTTGAGTTCCGCTTTCTGCGATTCGAGAATGGCGTTGGCGGCCTGTGGAATCTGGGCAATTTCGCCCAGATTGGCGACATGAAGCAGCTCGATCTTGGTGTCGAGCTTTCGGGCCACGGCCAGGGCAGCCTGATTGACCGCGCGGGTTCGTTTGACGGACGCGCTATCATGCTGAAGATCAGTCGTCACGAGCAGGGGGAGTTGGGTAGCCATGGCTCTAGCGATAGCACTTCAGGCGTGGCGTCGGTAGGTCTTCCTGAGTTTTTGAAACCCTTTGCGAACCGATTGCCAGGGGTCGTTCCAAGGGAGCTCCTTCGTCGACAGAGCCTGCACCAGCGTCAGCAGTCCTGCGACATCGTCGCGATGCACGAATTCTGGCGCGGGGCCTTCGGGACCGAGGCAGTCGGGCCCGCCCTCAAAGCCTTGGTTGTGGTAGTTGCCCAGCGGCACCGAGATGCCGATGGCAGGAAGTCCGTAGATCGTGGCGGCCGTGGCTTCGCACGATCCGCCGTCCATGATGCGGCGTTGGTGACGGCCCGGAAGGTGCTTTGCGGCAAGCTCGGTCAAAACCTGCAGGTAGTTGGGATGAAAAACCGTTCGTCGGTCACCCAGTCGCACCACGGGACCCTTGCCGATCTCGGCGCCCGGAAGGGTGCGTGAGGTTTCGAGACTGACGGCGATCACTTCTCGCTTTGCCTTCTTGTACCAGCCCAGCTCGAAGTGCTCGACGGCGCCGATGAACCCCACTTCTTCGGCGCGGGTCAGCAGACCGATCACTGGTGCGGCTTTTTTGCGGGAAGCCCTTTTTCCTTTTCCGTATTGCGAGAGTGCCAGCGACAGGATGGCAAAGCATCCCACCAGGTCGTCGGCAGCTTTTGAGTAGTAACAGTCGTTTTCCTCGAAGCAGGGCGCGCGAAACTGAAAGCCGCCGTAGAGCGCCTTCGGCTTGCCGGCGAAATGGGCGTAAAGCGACGTTTCGTCGAAGTGCACGACCGCCTGGTCGATGCCCCGGCCGTGGGCTCCGATCGAGACGTTTTGAAGCGTTCCGGAGTCGGCATACCCGTGGGCTCCGTCTACGCTCAGCCAGACCTTGGCGCCTTCGACATGCTTGACGGGCGAACCCCCGTGCCACTGGATGGCGAGTTCGGTGGGAGAGAGCCATTCGACGCCGTGAAAACCCGGATGGTCCATGTGGGCGATGAAGAGCCGAACCGGCTCTTTGGATTTCGTGCCCAGCAGCTTGAGGTAATCGGCCTTCGACTTTGCTCCGATGACGACGTTTCCGTACGGGTCTTCGAAGAACGGAACGCCGGCCTCGATCAGCGTATCTTCGACGAGAGCTTGAACCTGATCTTCACGAAAAGGAGCGGTTGGGGTCGAGAGCAGGGTCTCCAGCAGGTTCCAGTCGGTGCGCATGGGCATGGTATAGCGGTATCCGGTACCTTTTGGTAGCAGTGCGCGTCATTTGAGGTACCATTCTGGTCATGGAAAAGCCGAAGAAGACTGCTGCCCGAAAGCCCAAGCTCGATCTTGACACGGTGTATCGGCGGGTCTTGAGCGCGCTCGTCAGGCTGCAGCCCAAAGATCTGACCTATTCGAAGATTTCGCGCTTCACGGGCGTGCCGCGGCCCACGCTTTATTACTACTTTGGAAATCAGGTGGAGAACCTCGTTCGCGAATCGGTTCGGTACGGCTCGAAGGTGTTTTTGCAGCTCTATGAAGTGGGAGCGGATGACTCGGCACCCGACTGGAGGACCCTGCAGTTCAATCGGATGGTGCGGTCGCTTCGGTTGCTGCGCGAGCACCCCTGGAGTGCGGGGCTCTACCTGCGTTATCGCAATGATGCCGGCGCGGTCGGAAAGACGATTCGTGAGGTCGAGAAGCACTACCTGCAGGAGGTGGCCCGGATCTGGAAAAAGATGCACGGCAAGGCCGCCGATCCGAACGTGCTGAAGTATTCGGGTGCACTGAAGCTGGGGCTTTTCTTCGCGCTCGCCTCCGACGAAGGACTCAAGGTTCCGCAGAAAGATGAAGACCTCGAGCGCTGGGCGCGCGAGATCTCCGAGCATCTGAGCGCGGCCATGCTGCTGCAGCTCAA
>CAYSOA010000075.1:0-6842 GCA_964432565.1 uncultured Bacteriovorax sp. | reverse complement strand
GTAGGTTCCGTTCTCGACCCAGGCACGACTCTGGGTGAGGTGATAGGCAATTTCATCCGTATAGAGAGGAACCTTCATTGCGGCCGTAAAAAGGCCCGCCAGTGAAAGAACTGCGACAGGGACAAGCAGGCGAATCGGAACTCTCAGCATTTAAATTCCTGAATGCAGCGAACAATTGAGTTCTGGTCCTCTTCGGACAACTCGAAGTAGATGGGCAGTCGAACGAGGCGGTCCGCCACTGACTCCGAAACTGGACAGCTGGGTTGAGGACTCCAGTGACTGGCCATTGGAGCGGTGTTCAGCGGAGAATAATGGAATACTCCGTGGATGCCATGGCCAGCCAGATGCTGAATCAGCTCGGTCCTGCTTTCCGGGTCGGGCATCAGAAGATAAAACAGGTGATAAGCCTGCTCACAATTGTCTGGAACGGTCGGAAGCTGGATACCGATTGGTTTCGCCCATTGCCAAAGCGACGATTCGTAGGTCTTCCAGATCCTGGATCGACGCTCCTGTATTTCAGATTCATGCTGAAGCTGCGCTAGAAGAACACCTGCCAGCAGGTCCGACGGAAGGAAGCTGGAGCCTTTGTCCACCCAGGTGTACTTGTCGACTTCTCCGCTGATAAACCTCGCTCGATTTGTTCCCTTATCGCGCAAAATCTCGGCTCTATCAGAGTACTTTGAGTCTTTGATCAAAAGTGCTCCGCCCTCGCCGCAGGTGATGTTCTTGGTTTCGTGAAAGCTTAGCGTAGCTAGGTTGCCAATGCTTCCGAGTGGCCGACCCTTGTAGCTACCCAAGAAGCCATGTGCATTGTCCTCAATTACGATCAGGCCGTGACGTTGGGCAATCTCGATAATCGTGTCCATCTCACATGCCACACCTGCGTAATGCACGACCACAACTGCGCGGGTGCGTGGAGTAATCAGCGACTCAATCTGCTCATGATCAATGTTGAGCGTGTCGGGACGAATATCTGCGAAGACGGGAATTCCTCCGTGAAGGACGAATGCATTTGCCGTCGAGACGAACGTAAACGATGGCATGATGATTTCGTCGCCAGGCTCGAGTTCGAGTAGCAGTGCGCACATTTCAAGTGCATCGGTGCAGGAAGTGGTCAGCAGGCTCTTTTTGACCTGAAGCCTGTCTTTCAACCATTCTTCACATTTATTGGTGAAGGGGCCATTTCCCGAGATATGGCCATTGGCGAGGGCCTGCTGAATGTAGTGGATCTCGTTGCCAAAAAAGTGAGGCTTGTTGAAGGGGATTCTATGGCCGGCCATTTCTCTGTGAGAGTGACGTCGAGGGCCAGATTTCTCAAGTCAAAACCCGGTTCCGCCGTTTCGAGTTTTGGTTACCAGCGGCCTGAGCGTGCCGGGCAGGCTTTCAATTCGAACATGGCCTCGAGTCGAGCTGACCTGAAATCCTAGCGGCCTTCCCCGAACCGTGAGGCCACTGATTTCAAGCTGCCGGGCTCGTCGGGGCAGGACGGGGTCTCGTAGTGTCACCTGCGAACCCCGAAGATCGATACCCAAGCCTAGCAGCGAGCGCATCAGCAGAAAGAGCGAACCGGCGCTCCATGCCTGGGGTTTGCAGGCCACCTCGTAGGGGATGGGGGGCTCTAGGCCGCGTTTTCTGAACCCGCAAAAGAGCTCCGGAAATCGATAGTCGTCGCTTGATTCGAGCACCCCCACCAGGGCGTCACTGAGGCGGAGCAGGTCGCCCACCCGGCCGTAGCGCCTGAGCCCGTCGGCGATCAGGGCATTGTCGTGGGGCCATACCGAGCCATTGTGATAGCTCATCGGATTGTAGGCCTGCTCGGTGTCGGCGAGGGTTCGAATGCCATGACCACTGAAGAGGGCGTCTGAAAGCAGATGACCGCTCACCGAGCGAGCTTCGGAATCGTTTAGTATCCCGCCCCAGAGGCAATGCCCCATGTTCGAGCTTCGTACCTGGCAGGGCCGACCGCTGCCGTCGAGTGCCAAAACGACGTAGCCGGCGTCGCGGTTCCAAAACTTTTCTTGAAACTCAGATCTCAGACGAAGTGCACTCGAGCGCAGGCGTTCTGCTGTCTGAAGATCCCCTCGCCACTCGGCAAGCTCGGCGATCCCCATCTTCGCGCGGTACCCATAGGCCTGTACTTCGCAGAGGCGAATGGGTGCGAGGGCGAGTAGCCCATCTTCATGCATCACGGAGTCGTGCGAGTCCTTCCATCCCTGATTGCTCAGGCCGCCCTCTGACTTGCGGGCGTACTCGAGAAACAGGTCGTGGTCGGCGTCACCCCAGAGATCCAGCCACTGAAGTGCCCTCTCGACCGAGGGCCACCAGCGTTCGAGCGCGTCTCGGTCCTCGGTCCAGCACAGGTACTCATGCAGGAGAATCAGGGCCAGCGGCGTCGAATCGACCGAGCCAAAGTAGGGGATGAAGGGCACTTCCTTCATGGCGGCCATCTCGCCCCGCCTCAGCTCGTGAAAGACCTTGCCGGGTTCTTCGTCCGTAAACGCATCCTGGGCGGATCCCAGATTCGAGAAGACAAAATCCAGAACGCCGCGGGCCACCTCGGGTGACCACGGTAGCAGTTGATAGGCGGTAATGATTCCGTCGCGCCCAAACGGCGCCGAGAACCAGGGGATGCCGGCATAGGGATAAAAGAGCGAGTCCGACTCTTGTCCCAACAGCATCGTCAGGTCGGTGATGGCGCAGTCGAAGGCGCGGTTCAAGATGGCATGGTCGCTCTCGATCTTAAAATCGAAGAAGCGGGGCTTGCTGCCGCGCTGTGAAGCCAGTGCCATCATCGATCCGGCATCGAGGTCGTTGAATGGCTCACCGTGAAATCGCCCATCTGACGGCTGATCGAAAGACACCACGATTCGAAGGGTCAGAATTTCTTTTGGTTCAAGCGACAGGCGCGCAAACCATCCGGCCAGATAGGGCGACAGGCGGATCTTCTCTGCGGGATAAAACCGGTGCAGGTGGGTGCTTCGAATTCGGAAGTCGAGCCCCTCGTAGCTCAAAACGAAATGCTCGGGGGACTCTTCCCGGGCGGGTCGCAGGCGTCCGCGCGAGGCCCGTGTCATCCCGCGTACTTCGAAGATGTCCTCGAAGCGAGTGCCGGCCCAGTGTTCGAGTTGGAGCTGCTGCACGGAGCCTGAAAAGTTACGAATCGTGAGGATCTCAAAAAGTGTGTCACGATGCAGTGACAGGATTCTTCGAATCAGCAGCGTGTCGCGCGCGATTCGGCCTTCCGCTCCCAGAAGGGGCAGGTCGCGATTGGTCATCGACAGGACAAGGGTGCTGCCCTGATGCTGCAGCTCTTGCGCCAGCGGCACCGGCGCCTGGCCGTTGATGAGCGTCTCCCAGGTGTTCAGGTGCCGAGTATCGTTGTAGTAGAAACCCAGCTCCGAAGGGCGACCTCTGGGGTTTTCGCCTCGAATATCCGTGACGGCGAAGGCCCGGCTGTCCTTGATGCTCAGTTTTCGAATCGCAGGGGCGATCGAATCAGACGGAATGTACGAGATTCCGTCGATCGCTGATGGCTTGATGATAGGCACGAAGGTGGTCCTCTACCATGCGGTCGATTGAAAAGCGTTCGGCAACCCAGGCGCGGCATTCGAGTCGGCTGATCTTGTCGAGATCGCGAACTCGTGCGGCAAGGCGATCGACATCGAGATCGATGAAGCCTGTCTTGCCGTCGCTCAGTACTTCGGGAACCGAGCCCATCGGACGCGCGAGAACAGGGGTGCCGCAGGCGAGCGATTCGATCATCACGAGCCCGAAGGGTTCGGGCCAGTCGATCGGAAAGGCAAGGGCAAGCGCGTTGCCCAAAAACTCCGATTTCTCAGATTCCGAGATCTCTCCGATGAACTCGACCTGACGGCCGTCGAGATGCGGTCGAATCACGGCATCGAAGTACTCCTGATCACGTCCGGCCTCCACCTTGGCAGCGATCTTGAGCGGGATATCCGCTTTCAGTGCCATGCGAATCGCAAGATCGGGGCGCTTTTCAGGGGTGATGCGCCCCAGAAAAGCGAGGTACTTTCCGGGTTTTGGGTGAAACCGAAACCGTGAGAGATCGAGTCCATGCGGAATGGTAGCCGCCCATTTCAGGGCAGGCCCCTGACTGCGCTGCGACTCACTGATGGCGATGAAGCGTGCTTCGGAATAGGCGCGAAGCGGCATTTGAAGGTCGGCCTGGTCGAGTCGCCCGTGAAGGGTGGTCAGCACCGGGGTTCGGCTCATGCGGAGCAGGGGCAGCATCCAGCCGTCATTATGGTTGTGAATCAGGTCGAAATCGTCGGCGATCGAGGCAGCGAGCGCGAGCGACGCGAGTTGGTGCAGTGCTGGGTCGCTGGCCGGTGCTGGACGCAGCCGCAGCGCCTGGGGAGTCGAGGCAATGAGCCTTCCGGGCACGGTCGAGTCGCCAGCGCCGATGACGGTCGTCTCGACGTGGCGAGACTGAAGGCCACAGGCCAGCTCGTGCACGACTCTCTCGGTGCCTCCGTACAGTTTGGGAGGGACGCTTTCATAGGGAGGGGCGATCAAAGCGATACGCAGGCGCATGGCGCCCGCCGATGCAGAAGGCGTACCGAAATCAGGTGCCTGATGAGGTCAAATCGGTGGCCGGAAGCCTCACCTTCGGCTCACCGAAGCGTTTTTCGGGCTTGAGGTCGAGCTGGGGCGTGACGATTTGCGGCGTGATGAACATCACGAGCTCGTTGTTGCGGTCAGAATACGTGCTGTTGCGAAACAGGGCGCCCAGAATGGGAATGTCGCGAAAAAACGGCAGGCCCGCCGTGCTTTTTCCGCCGGTATTTTTTACCAGTCCTGCAATCACGGCCGTGCGGCCTTCACTGATGATCACAGAGGTCTGAGCGCTGTTGTTGATGATTCCGGGAATCCCATCGACTGCCTGCGACTCATCTGGGGTGCTGTTGTTGATGTTGATCTTGAGCTTGACCATGTCTTTACCCATGATCGTGGGCGTCACCGAAAGAGAAAGCCCTGCTCGCAGGCGGCTGACGCCACCAGTGGCGCCCCCGACGCCTCCACCAGCGCCCCCTGCGCCAGCAACCATCGCACTGAGGGTTTTGATGTAGAACGAAACGCCGCTATCGATGTCGGCTGGCGTGTTGTTCAGAGTCACTACTTTAGGCCGAGAGATGACGCGAGCGTCGCCATTGCTTTCTGCCGCTGACAGCGTGACTTCGAGATTGCCGCCAGCAATGCTTCCAACGTTCAATCGAACCGCTCCGTTGGCAGCCATCGGATTGGGACCCGGAGCATTTACGCGGGCGGCCAGGGTTTGATCGCCGCTGAGCAGTCCACGAGGCGTAGAGTTGCCCCAGCTCAATCCATAAGCCTGAAGAAAGCTGCGGCTTGTCTCGACCACTTGCGCCTCGATCAAAACCTGCTGCGGAAGCCGGTCGAGCACTTTGATGAATTCGAGCACTTTCTGGTAGCTGGCCTCCGAGCCCTGAAAAACAATACTGTTGGCAAGCTCATCCAGAATCACCAGATCATCCTTCTCAAGAAGGGGTCTGACTTGTGCCAGAATCTGCGACGCTTCGGCGTATCGCACCGGAATTTCTCGGACCGATCCGTAGCCAGTGCTGCTGCCCGATGTACCGAGGCCCGAGTCCGTGGTCTGGGCGGGGTTTCGAGCGCTCAGCCGGGCTCGGCGTCCCTCGACTTTTTTGACGATCAGGCGATCGCCTTCGATGAGATAGTCGAGCCCATGATCTTCGGCCAGGCGATCGAGTGCTTCGCCGAGGGTAGCCTCCTTGAGGCTGAGCTGAATTTTTCCGGTGATACTCGAACCCAGCTTCAGCTCGAGAGAGCCCCGGTCAGCGATCACGCGAAGCACTTCGCGAATTTCGGCGTTCTTCACATTCAGGCTGAAGCGTTTGCGTTCAAAGAGCTCCTCCATCGACTGGTCACTCTCAATAGACACTTTCTTGGTGGGCGTCGAAGGGGCGGTGGAAGCAGGCGCTGCTCCGTCCTCTGCATGAATGTCGGGCGCCAGAAGCGTTAGCAGCAAAAGAGCCATCGTCTGTCTTGGGCTGCATTTCAGGGTCATCGTTTTGGCGCTCCACCAGTCGCTTCGACCTCTTCGAGTCGAATTGAACTGCCTCCATCCGTATTGGTCGGCAGATTGAGCTCTAAAACTGAGTCCTCTCGCGTCAACAGGACGTAGTTCGGGCCGATTTCTTCAACAATGCGGCCGCCAATTTCTTCTCCGATTCGAACGCGCGCTCCGTTGACGAGGGCTTCAGACTGGGGTCCGTCAAAAAAGACGGCCGTGAGCTCCCATTTCGGCTCAGCGAAGTCATTCGGGCCGAACCCAGGCCGCTTGAGAAAGGGATCTCGGCCCCAGGTAAACTCGGGGCGCACAAAAAGAAAGCTGGGATCTTGATCCCAAAGCCCGAGGTACGGGTCGGTTGCTGGTGCCGTCTCGGCTGCCGACACCGACACACTGGCCAGCCAGACACAGGCGGCTACCCACAAACCGCGCCAGAAGCGCGATTCGAGCGGTCGGCATTTCGAGCGGTGCCGGAGCGAGTGGGTCAAAGGCGCTTTCCTCCGATAAACGTATCGGCAGAAGAACCAGCCGCAGGAGAGTCAAAAATGAACCCCCTGTAAAAAAGAACTGGTCTTTGAGAAAAATCGTGTAAAATCAAAAGCAGGATCAACTATTCAGGTTTTTGAGGCGGCGTTTCTGGGGGGTTTCGAGTCAAGAAACACCGCGAAAAAGCCGAAGTAGTGAGAATAAAGTAGGAAGTTAGATCCGAGTTTCAGGTGCTGGTAGTCCAAAGAAGGACGGTTCCTGAGCGTGAACACAAGGATGG
>CAYSOA010000074.1:0-6914 GCA_964432565.1 uncultured Bacteriovorax sp. | reverse complement strand
CCGGGCCGTGCAGATGTGCGGCCGCCCCTTCCATACACACTATGCCGATCACCTGATCGACCAGACTCCGGGCCGGGAACTCGACGCGGAACCACTTACCTTGCAGGGCGTCCATGATCCGGATGAACTGCGCCGTCGCGTCCTGATGCTTGAGCGGCGCGCGCTCGAGTCTGATTGACCGTATTTTTCACGACGATTTTTGAAATTCGCGAGGCGGTTGGTTAGACTCTGGAAGCATGACCGCCCTCTTTCTTCAGAGAGAAAAGCTTTTCGCCTCGATCGTCACCGCTCTGACGCTTTGCAGTTGCGCCATTCCTCGCCGGGCAGTGCCAACGCACACTTCCTTTCCTGACGTTTCCATTGCACCCCAGGTGGAGATCCAGGAGCTCGAAAAAGTCATTCTCGAGACGACCACCCCGCTAGAAGAGGAGACGGTCGTGCTCACCTCTTCCGAGCCCCATGGAGGAGAGAGGCCGGCAGCCTCAAAAAAGCGCCCACTGCGCATTCCGGTCGAAATCAACGAGAATGTTCAAAAATGGATTCATTACTTCACGGTGCGGGACCGAGAACGCTTCGAGCGTTTTCTCAAGCGCGGTAGCGTCTACCGTCCCCTCGTCGAAGAAATTCTTCGGCGCAAGGGCGTTCCTACCGAGCTCTACTACCTGGCGATGATTGAAAGTGGCTACGTCTCACATGCGAGGTCCACCGCAAAGGCGGTCGGGTTCTGGCAGTTCATCAGTGGAACAGGTCGGCGCTACGGCCTTCGACAAAACCGCTATCTTGACGAGCGACGGGACATCATCCGATCCACGGAGGCCGCCGCCGAGTACCTCAATGACCTGCATACGGTCTTTCAGTCGTGGTACCTCGCCATGGCCAGCTACAATGCCGGCGAAGGCCGGATCCTGGGTGCCATCATGCGTGGCGGCACCCGAGACTTCTGGGCGCTGGTCGAGAAAAAGGCACTCCCGCCGGAGACTCGCAACTACGTGCCGAAATTCCTCGCCGCCATGATCATCGGCAGGAATCCCGAAAAGTTTGGCTTCTACGGTGTTCGTCAAACTGCGATGAAAACCCCCGTGTCCTTCGAAGTTCCGAGAGGGGCGCCTCTCGCAGCAGTCGCACGACTGACGGACATTCCGCTCTCCGAACTCGAAGAACTTAATCCGCAACTGCTGAAATCCATCGCTCCGTACGACCGCAAAACGACTGCAATCTGGGTTCCGGAGGGATCCATCACCAATCCGAAAATGGTGCAGCATCGCCTGGCAAAGGCGGTCGTTCCGGAGCGACGCTCATCCTCGCGCCGAATTGCCTCGAACCCTAGCGCCAGCCGCCCTTCAAAGAGAAAGCTCATCACCTATCGTGTTCGAAAGGGCGACGCCCTGGCTGAGATCGCCAAAAAGCACGGCATAACCGTTGGCCGCCTCAAGCGCCTGAACCGGCTGCGCTCGAATAAGATCTTCGCCGGACAGCATCTGAAAGTCGCCCGTCACTGAACGCTGAAGACAGGCAGCCCATTGTCCTAAGGAGCAAGAGCGTCTAGTCTAGCGGCCATGTCGCCGTCGCTTCGTTACCGCTGCCACGCTCTGATCCTTCTCCTGTTTCTCTCAGGATGCGCTTCTTCACGCCCGCACCACGCGGTCATGGGAGGCACGCGGCACGCGATAGCCGTACAGGGACCGGCGAGCGCCCGAGCCGCTGAAGAAATTCTGGCTGCCGGCGGAAGTCTCGCGGATGCCGCAATCGCAGCATCCTTCGCCATCTCGGTTGAACGTCCTCATAGCACCGGAATCGGAGGTGGAGGGTTCTGGCTGCAACGAGACGGAAAGACAGGGCAGCTCGTGGCCCTCGATTTTCGCGAGCGCGCGCCTAAAGGCATTCGCCTTCCAAAGAAGCTGCTTCGCGACGACCCTCAAGCCGTCACACGACTGCTTCAGGACACTCCTCTGGGCGGTGGCATTCCAGGCCTCGTCGCGGGAATGGGAGAGGTGCACCGCCGTTTCGGAAAGCTTCCCTGGAAACGGCTTCTTGAGCCTGCGATTCGACTGGCAGAGTCAGGATTCGCGATCTACCCCGATCTTGCCGAAGCCCTTCTTGACCGACAGTCGGTACTGGCCGGCGACCCGCATGCAGCCCGAATTTTTCTGCACGCTGATGGTAGCCCCAAGAAGATAGGCGAAACCTTGAAGCAGCCGGAGTTGGCCGCCACACTCCGTGAAATTGCCGCAGAAGGCCCACAGAGCTTCTATACGGGAAACCTGGCCAAACGCCTGGTTTCCTGGCTGAGCTCCCATGGGTCGCCCGTGACCGCCAAGGATCTGCGAACCTACAAGGTCATCGAGCGCGAGCCCGTTTCGATCGAAGTGTTTGGGCGCACCGTCGCCGTCATCCCGCCCCCAAGCTCCGGAGGCGTTCACCTGCCCCAGATGCTGCAGCTTCTCGAACCGCTTGAAACGGATCTGCGCCGCTGGGGTCCGGGCGACGAACGCACCCTGCATCGGCTCGCTCAGGCCATGCAGCTGGCCTATGCCGACCGGGCCCGCTATCTCGGAGACCCGGCCTTCACGACGCTCCCCCAGAACCTGCTCCTGAGTCGGGAGTATCTGAAGGAGCGCCGAAAACTTTCCTTCGGCGAAAAGGCCGTTCCTGCCGCTTCGATTCCCGCCCTGCCTGCACGGCGCTGGAAGGAACTCGAAAGGTCACTGAAAGAGTCTTCGGATACGACCCACCTGTCCCTGATGGACGCCGATGGAAATGCCATCGCCACGACCCAGTCGATCAACGGCTGGATGGGCTCGGGACAGGTGATCGGCGATACGGGCATTGTCCTCAACAACACGATGGATGACTTCAGCATTGCCGAGGGGGTTCAAAACCTGTTCGGAGCCATCGGCAGCAAACCCAACCGTCTCGAACCCGGTAAAACCCCGCTTTCCAGCATGACCCCGACGATTGTACTCGATGGAAAGGCTGGCGAGGCGCGCCCCGTCATGGCGATTGGGGCGCCGGGCGGCACGCGCATCATTACGTGCGTCCTGCAGGTCCTGCTCAACCGCTGGGTGCACGACCTTCCCCTGGCAGACGCCGTCGCCCGTCCTCGAGTTCACCAGCAATGGATGCCCGACGAGCTTCTGGTCGAGGATCCCGCGCCCGCTCCGGGTTTTTCGCAGTCCGTCACCGACGCGCTGACGCGACGCGGACACCCCGTCAAGCGTGACGAAGTGCATTGCCGGGTGCTTGCCGTCGAACGCACTGCCCGAGGTTTCGAGGCCGCGACCGATCCTCGAGACGTGGGACTGGCCATCGTGCGCTGACCCACGTTAAACTCGAAAAATGCATGCACTTCTCTGGGGAGGCCTTCTGTCGATCAGTCTGATTCACGCTTCGATCGCCGAAGCGGAGACTCGGAGCTCCGTCGCAAATCCCTGGGGCACTTTCAAGACGGCGGCCGATGGTCCGCCCGAGTCGATCGGAGCCCCAGCCGCAGGCTGTGTTCGGGGTGCCGAGGCGCTCAAAACCCATGGTGGACGGGGCTATTTGTTGATGCGCCCCTCAAGAGGACGTCACTTCGGACATCCCCGCCTCGTTCGGCTGATCGAACAGGTGGCCACCGAACTCGCAGAAAACAAGAAGCCACCTCTTCTGATCGGAGACCTGGGTCAGCCGCGCGGAGGCCCGACCATGTCGGCGCATTCCAGCCACCAGACTGGCCTGGATGCCGACATCTGGTACCTGCGTCATCGTCCCTGGATCGGCAAGACTCGAGTCGCCTTCCGTGAGCGCGAATCGCGCTACTCACCCGGAATGGTGGACAAGCGTCGCCTCAAGATCACCCGTGCATTCGGAGCGGACCAGGCCGACCTGCTCAAGCGCTTCGCGGAAAGCGCCGAAGTCGACCGCATTCTGGTCCACTTTGCCATCAAGAAGGAACTCTGCCGAACCAACCCGAAAGAGTCCTGGATTCGAAAGATTCGTCCCTGGTTCGGGCACGATCATCACTTTCATGTTCGCTTGAAATGCACCCCAGGGGACCGACACTGCAAGGACGGCTCTCCCATTCCGGTAGGCAATGGATGCGATGCCACGCTCGATTGGTGGTGGAGCAATGAGGCCAGGCAGGATGAATCGAAAAATATCGACCGGCAGGAGCACCCGGTGATGCCTCAGCTGCCGGCCGAATGCGCCCCGTTGACCGATGCTCGGGGCGCCCGCAAGACCTGACTCACCATCAGGCGGCCCGCGGGAACTCCTTTTCCTTTTTTTCCTCGCTCGGCTTGCTCACCTTGCCGGTGATCGCCTCGGATCCTCTTCTGGTAAAGGCTACGAGCCCCCACACCGCGAGCCCCCCAATCACATGAACGCTCGTCTGCAACGTCGTCAGGACGTTTCGATACCCAAAGAACCAGGGAGCAACCAAGAGAAGGCCACCCACCACGATATCGAGGCCCATGTGAAGGCGTACGGGAATCCACTTCACGACGGAATAGCGATAGTTGGTCAGAAGACTGTAAACGATCAGCCCGACTCCCGCCGTCTGGAATACGTTGCGGGCCAGGTCGATCGCCGTAAAGTCGAAGAAATACGGGCAGAGAGCCAGTACTGCCCCGAAGACGTAATCGAGCACATTATGGGTTTTGAGTGACATCATGAGCCCGAAGGGGTGCATCAGCGGTGCCGTGCTTGACGGCAAACGGGCGAACGACGGACAATCGGGAGATGACGGCAAAGATCGGACTGGCAGGCGCCCTGGAAATCCTCGAAGGACTCGACCCAGGCACCCGTGACCGCATCCTTCAGGACATTCAGGCCCAGCAGCCGGAACTCTACGAGCAGCTTCAGAGCGGACTGCTGAACATCGAGACGCTTCTCAAACTCGAGGACTCACAGCTCAGGGAGCTGCTTCAAGAAATTCCGCGGGAGAGCTGGGCGCGGGCCCTCCGCGCCTGCAGTGAAGAGCTCAGGCAGCGCGTGCTGGGCAACCTTCCCTCGCGTGCGCGCTCGGAACTGGAAGAACTCATTCAATCCATCGGCCCCCAACCCCTGCCTGAAGTGCGCCGAATTCAATCTCGGATCGCGCTCGAGGCGCGAACCCGTTTCAGCTCATGATCGATCGACTGCGAGTGGTTCTGGTTGACCCGCGATTTGCCGCCAATCTCGGCTTCACGGCGCGAGTCTGCGCCAATTTCGGCATTGCAGACTACCGAGCCGTCACCCTTGACCGCGAGCGTTGGCACTGGAACGAAGCCCGTCGAATCGCCGTGCCGCCAGCCGATCAAACGCTGGAAGGCCTGCAGATTCACACCAGTGTCCCTGAGGCCGTCGGAGACTGCGACCTCGTGGTGGGACTGACCCGAAGGACCGGAGAAGATCGCGATCCCGAACTCACCCCCGGATCGCTGGCAAGACTGATTCTCGACCGCAGACCTCGCAAGGTTGCCCTTCTTTTTGGCAATGAGGAGACCGGCCTCACTGATGAGGAGACCCGCCCCTGCACGCATCTCTGCCTGATTCCCACCTCGCAAGCGATGCCCTCGATGAACCTGAGCCACGCCGTGGCCGTCGTGCTCTCGAGGCTTCGTGAGGACCTGCAGAATTCGAGCATCGAAAGCCGCCGAGCCGAATCCTGCGTTGCCACTGCCCGCGAACTGTCCGGACTTTTCGGCCATTGGCGCGAATTCCTGATTGAGGCAGGCCTGACTCAGGCCGGAAATCCCGACCGGCTGCTCCGGCGCCTCGAACGCCTGCTTCACCGTGCCGCGATCAACGGGCGCGAGGTGCGAATCCTGAGAGGGATTCTCGCGAAGGCCCTGAATCGCATGCGGCCGTCAGGGTGAGCCATGGCGAGCCCACCAGTGCAAGCTGCCACAGTCGACGAGCGAGTCGTCGTCGAAGCGACAAAAGGCATTTTCGTTCTGGTCCGAGTCCCGCCCCAGAACCACCCTACCCCCCAGCTTCCGGCAAACCCACGCCCCAGGATTCACCCCGCCGGAACCCTGAGCGCCGGGCAGATGTCCCGGCTTGGCGCGCTGCAGGGCCCTGAGCGCCTGACAGGACGAAAAGTCAGCCACCCGACAAGCGCTGCTCACGCCGATTCGGCGGGCCTCATCCCAAAAAAAGGACACGCGTTTCTCGGCGATCAGAAACTCCCGTCGAGTGGCGCCGTCCGTTGATGCGGCACCGACCCATGCCGAAACGCCCAGGGCAAGCATCACCGTCATCTGAAGAAGCCCTGCCGCTACTCGAGCCACTGAACCCCCAGGGTATTTGAGAACAGCTCGTTTTCGGGAACCCAGATCTCGCCGTTTTTACACGGGTACACGTAGGGAAGGCAGGAGGTTCCCCAGGAATTTCGCACCCGGTACTCGCAGCCATTCCTTCCCTGCCGCCTCCCGGTGATCACCGAGGCATGGCTTCCCGAGGAGCGGCAACCGAAGTGCTTTTCCTTGCTCACGTACTCGATCTCATCAGCGCGGCGATAGGTTAGAACATCGGGGCAATACGAAATCACGGGAAGGGTTCCGGGCGAGGCATCCAGTGCGCGATCCACACTGCTCTTCATGCGAGCGCGCTGGGAAGGATCCTGCGCCGACTGAATCGACTCCACCCGCACTTTCAAACCCGGCACCTGGAGCTTGGAGTTCTGGCAGCGCGAGGCATAGAGCTTCTGCAGAAAATCGATCGTTCGAGGAGCTTTCAGCGCTTCTTCAACCTGCCTCATCCAGCCCTCCAGGCTGCCATTCGCATCTGGAGCGGGCATGCCGCAGGCGATCTCCTGAACCAGCGCCTCCTGAGCCTGACGAGGCGTTTTTCTCGTGAAGAAACCGGCTCGACTCTTTCCCCCTTCGATGCGCTCCTGCTGCTTGTGGTAGTCGCTGCGAATGTCCGCCAGGCGCTCAAACTCCTGCCAGCGC
>CAYSOA010000073.1:0-7296 GCA_964432565.1 uncultured Bacteriovorax sp. | reverse complement strand
TAGTCCGAACTTGACCAGATCCTCGGGCTCGACATGCTGGACCAGCTTGGACCCTGCCTCGTCGGAACGGGAGCTGATCGTTGCGGCAAGCCCCATGCTGCGCTTTCCGCGACGCATCGAAATGATCTTGTCGAGACCCACGAACGCCCCACCGCAGATGAACAGGATGTTCGAAGTGTCGACCTGAACGAATTCCTGCTGAGGATGCTTTCTGCCTCCCTTCGGAGGAATATTCGCAATGGTTCCCTCGATGATCTTCAGAAGGGCCTGCTGGACACCCTCGCCACTGACGTCACGAGTGATCGACGGATTCTCGCTCTTGCGGGAAATCTTATCGATTTCGTCGATATAGACAATGCCACGCTGCGCGCGCTCGACATTATTGTCACAACTTTGGAGGAGGTGCAGGATGATGTTCTCAACATCCTCGCCCACGTAGCCCGCCTCGGTCAGCGTTGTCGCATCAGCCATGGCAAACGGGACATTCAGCAGCCGAGCGAGAGTCTGCGCCAGCAACGTCTTGCCCGATCCTGTCGGACCGATGAGCATGATATTGCTCTTCTGAAGCTCCACGGCACCATCGCGGCCCTTCTTGTTCTCACCCTGATGCTGGATGCGCTTATAGTGGTTGTAGACCGCCACAGATAGCACCCGCTTCGCACGATCCTGGCCGATGACATAATCATCAAGAATCGTCTTGATCTCCGATGGTTTCGGGATCTTCTCGGAGGATCGAGCGGTTCCCTCCTTCTGACCCTCCTCTGCAATGATGTCATTGCAGAGTTCGATGCACTCATCACAGATGTATACTGTCGGCCCCGCAATCAGCTTTTTAACCTCACGCTGATTCTTTCCGCAGAAGGAACAACAAAGATTTCCGAAGCCGTCACCGTATTTCTTGGAGTCCATCTTCAGCCCTCCCTCTTCTGGATTACCTGATCGATGAGCCCGTACTCCGAAGCCTCTTTGGCGCTCAGGTAATTGTCACGATCTGTATCCCTGATGATCTTGTCCATCGACTGACCGGTGTGGTGAACCAGGATCTGGTTCAGCCTCTCCTTCAGGTAGAGGATTTCCCTGGCCTGAATTTCAATGTCCGACGCCTGACCGCGAGCTCCACCCAATGGCTGATGAATCATGATGCGACTGTGTGGCAGGCTGTGACGCTTTCCCTTGGCACCGGCAGTTAGAAGCAACGCACCCATGCTGGCAGCAAGTCCGACGCAGTAGGTTGCGACGTCACACTTGATGAACTGCATGATGTCATAAATACCGAGTCCGGCCGTTACGGACCCCCCTGGCGAGTTGATATAGAGATGGATGTCCTTGTCGGGATCGGACGATTCCAGAAACATCATCTGCGCCATGAGCAGATTGGCAACCGTGTCATTGACCTCGGTTCCAAGAAACACGATACGATCGAGAAGGAGACGCGAATAAATGTCGTACTGACGCTCCCCCCTCGCGGTTTGCTCAATGACAATAGGATTGGGAATGTAACCCTCGGCCAGCGGGCTCTCGAGAGAGAACCCCACCGCATCAGGTTGAACCAGACTGGATGGAAGCTTCTTAGTGGAAGAAATGATCATGAGTTCTCTGCACCTCACGCAGAGTATACACATCCCGTGTTTTTAATGCGCTGGGCTATTTTCCTGAAAAATCAGTGGCTTGGTCAGATTTCTGGCACTTCAACCGAGCCGTCCGCTTCTCCGGATGCCACCATATCGGCATGAATCGACTCAAGATAAACCAGCATCGCTGCGCGAAGGTCTTCGAGAGACATTTCCGAAAGGTCAGGGGTCGATTCAGAGTTCTCGGCTGCCCCCAGCGAAAGGATTTCCTTCAGTTCGGTACGGACCGACCCATCCGGCAGGCCTGTTAGGGCGATAATGGACCGTACGAGATCATCGCCCTCAACGGCGCTTCCTTCAGTGCCAGACAAAATTTCTTCTTGGGAGACGTCCATTTCCCCTCCAGCCTGCCCAGAGTATAGAAATCGCTTTTTCCGGACAGCAACATTTAATTCCATTATCTTTCAAGAATTCTGCCTGCGAGGCGTCAACAATCCGACGGCAAATAAAATCATTCCGCCGCCCAGCCACTTCGCAACGGTTATGCTCTCCCCCAGTACGAGCGCGCCGAGCAGAGCGCCCACTATGGGCTGAACAAAGAGCGTCAGTGCAGCACTGGAGACCGCCGTGCGTTCAATGGCGACGAGCCAATAAAGGTAAGTCAGAGTCGATCCGAAGGGGCCGAGCCACAACACGGCCAGCCATGTCCTCGAGCTCATATCGAGCAACGAGCTTATAGATGGAAGCTTTGAAAATAGAAGCACTGCAAAAGAGAGGACACCAAAACCCAGGAGGAGAGCAGAGCCGAATACCTGCATCATGGGAAACCGGCCTGCCAGACGCCTCGCAAAAATCGAGTAACCGGCCTCTCCGGCAAGCGAAACCACCAGAATGAGATTTCCGACGATCGAGGGATTCACGAACCACTGGGACGGACGAGTGAACGCAAGTCCCGAGAGGAATCCAAACCCCAGCAGCGCCAGAAAGAAGGAGAGAAGCTGTCCTCGTGACAGCCGCTCTCCTAGAAAGAGGATCGCCAGAAACACGGTGACGAGTGGCTCCATTGCGATGAGTAGGGCATTGTCGATCGCCCCCGTTCGATGCAGGCCGGCCAGTCCGACCAGCGGAGCGAAGCAGAAAGCCGAGCCACCGACACCCAGGAGCAGCAAAAGATCCCGCGTCACTTGCGGGCGCGCGAAAAACACTACTCTACCACGCAAAACAGGAAGGCCAAGGTGACGGCCGGTCTTCATCGAAGAAACCAGGAGCAGATAGAAAATCGTCGCAGATGAATAGCGAATCCAGGCGACCTGTGAGGGCTCAAAGGTCTCGAGCAGGATCTTGGCCATGATCGGATTGGCCGCCCAGATGACGTTACAGAGGATCAATCCCACCAGTACCTGAAAAGACATGGTAGGATTACAAGCATGAGCAACCAGCCTCTTCAAGCGAAGCCTGCACGAGACTCCTGCGTGACCATGACGGAGATCGTCCTTCCAGGGCATGCCAACGCCCTGGGAACCATCTTCGGCGGCCAGGTCATGTCGTGGATCGATATCGCAGCCGCTATCTCGGCCGGCCGGCACGCACGCAAAGTCGTCGTAACAGCCTCCATTGATGCTCTTCACTTCGTGGCACCCATCAAGGTCGGTCACGTCGTCCACATTCGGGCAATGGTCAACTACGCCGGCAAGACCTCAATGGAGGTCGGGGTCCGCGTCGACTCAGAGAACCCGGTAACCGGTGAAGTGCACCACACAGCAAAAGCCTACCTGACCTTTGTGGCTCTGAATGAGCATGGAAAGCCCACGGTGGTTCCCCCGGTTCTCGCGGAGACCCCCGAAGAGAAGAGGCGCTTCGAACAGGCGCGAATCCGTCGAGAGTCGCGCGTCCAGCTCGCAGAACAGTTCAAGAAGGAACTCGGCGAGCACTAGCCAGGATGCGACACCTATTCCTTTTTCGTCATGGCGAGACCGATTACAATCGAGAGCAGCGGTTTCAGGGACATCTCGACATCCCACTGAATGATCACGGCCGAAGACAGGCATTGTCTTTGGTGGAGCCGCTCCGACATGCGGGAATCGAGTGCATCCTGAGCTCGGACCTCAGTCGGGCCAAGGAGACTGCTGAAATCGTTGCCAGAGGACTTCAAATTCCCGTTTTCAAGACCCAAGGTCTTCGCGAGGCTCATCTCGGTGACGCCCAGGGACTGACGGTCGAAGAGATCGAGGCTCGCTTTGGCCGCGAGCTGGTGGAGAAGTGGCGTTCCCCTTACCTGAGCGATGCAGATGTCTCCTACCCCGGGGGAGAGAGCGGCAGTGCAGTCCTTTCGCGAGTTCTGGAGTCACTCCAAAAATTATTGACGGACCTTCCCCATCAGCGAGTAGGAATCGCAACGCACGGAGGGGTGATTCGAAGGGTCATTCGCTCCATACTCAGCGACCACGACCAGTTTATTCCGATCCCGAACGGAATTGTCTATCCACTGGAAATGAATCCGACGAATGGAAGAATAACGCTACTTCATTCGTCCAGAATCCGTCCGTGAACAGACCGAAGCTCCGCCGAGTGATTGACATCAGAGCGAAAGCCGCGTCCGAACTTCCCAAATCAGCGGAAACGCCTTCTTCGAGGTCGTGGAACGCAAGTACTCCACTCCGCTCGATCCGCCTGTGCCCTTCTTGAAACCGATGACGCGCTCGACAACGCGCATATGGTGTTCGCGCCAGAGCCCCATGAACTGATCGAGCTCGACCAGAGACTCGGTGAGCAGGTAAAGCGGAAGCTGGGCATCCGGGCTGCGGTAGAGCGGAACCAGGACCTGGATGACCTGCTCCATCGTTTCGGCGTCTCCGGCGCGCTCCTTGTCGGAGGCATTCTCGGGGATCGCGTGCCCCAGTCCACGAAGCATGTCGTAATAGGTGGATCGCAGGTCGGGCCCGTCGAGACGCGCCTGAAGGATCGCTGTCAGGTCAGGGCGATGTTTGAAAAACTGCAGATAACGCGGTTCCTTGAGACCAGCCAGAAACTCGAGTTCGCGAAACTGCATCGACTGGAAGCCGCTGGCAGGTGTCAGTCGATCTCGGAACTGAAGAAACTCCACCGGCTGCATCGTCTCAAGGATATGAATCTGTTGAACGAGAACCTTGAAGATTTCGACGCAGCGATGGACGAAGTGCCGCGCGCGAAGCACTTCGAGGCGCTTCATGTGGTCCATGGCAGAATTCAGCTCGTGAAGGATGAGCTTGAACCAGAGCTCGTAGGCCTGATGGATGATGATGAACAGCATCTCATCGTGATGTGGAGGCTCGCTCTGCCGTTGCTGGAGGCTCAAGAGCTCCGGCACCTTCAGATAGTCGTTATAGGTCATTTCGGTGGAGCCATAGACGCGGGGTTCGCTCATCGTCATTTTCCTTTTCTACTCAAGTGGCAGCACAAATTCAGGAATGGCGTCGGGATCAGTGAAAATCCAGTCAACGGTAGAAGGACCTCTCGCGGACTTCAGCCCGACGGCCGACTGAAGAACATGGGCAATCGTTTCGGCGGAACTGACGACCATCCATCCGGGCATTGCCCTTTGAACAGCGGACTGAATCCATGGATAATGCGTGCAACCAAGCAGTACGACCCCAGTGGGGTTGGCGTTTCGGTATGGTCGGACATAATGCTCGATCGCCTCGCAAAGTATGGGATGATCCGTCCAGCCCTCTTCGATCATCGGAACGAGAAGCGGACAGGCCTGCTCGTGAACCTTAACTCCTCGTTCTCGCAGTAACCTGCCATAAAGGCCGCTTTTTACCGTGGCCTTGGTGGCGAGAACCAGAACCGGTGAACCGGCCGGCTGAGACTGAAGTGCCTGCTGCGCCGCCAGCACTCCGGCCTCGATTACCCCGATAACAGGAGTCCCCGCACCGACTGCCTCACGAACCTCAGGTAGGGCCAGGCTTGAAGCGGTGTTGCAGGCAACAACGACACAATCCACTCCTCGCTCCTTCAGCCTGACACCACAGGCCGCCGCGAGTCGTTGAACCTGAGCCGAGCTCTTGGTTCCGTAGGGTACGTTCGCAGTGTCGCCGAGATAGACGTAATGGGAGTCTCCGAACTGCCTGCGCAATTCTGACAGAACGGTCATTCCACCCACTCCGGAGTCGAAAATCCCGATCTTCATTTCTTTCCGATCTGGGCCATGAGCTGAGCGAGATTCTGCGAGGACTCCATCTCGATGTCCTTATGGAGCGAATTTCCGTGGGCATCGATCGTGACCACTACGGGAAACGACTCCACCTCGAGTTCCCAGATGGCCTCGGGAGACCCGAACTTTTCGAGCAGATGCACGTCGCGCACCTTCTTGATTGCTTCGGCGAGAACCTGTGCGGCCCCACCGACTGCATGAAGGTAGACACAACCGAACTTCTGGCAGGCAAGGCGGGTCTTCTCACCCATTCCGCCCTTGCCGATTACTGCGCGAACACCATGCTTTTCGATGATTCCGGCCTGGTAGGGCTCCTCGCGAATCGAAGTGGTCGGCCCAGCCGCAGTAACCACCCACTGCCCTTTCTTTTTCATCACAACGGGGCCGCAGTGGTAAATGATCCCGTCCCTCAGGCTGACTGGCGGCTCGTTGCCGTCATGAAGCCACTTGTGAATGGCGTCACGGCCCGTGAACACGAGGCCCGTGATCTCCACCATGTCGCCCACCTTGAGTGAGCGGATTTTGTCTTCAGTAAAGGGTGCGGAAAGTTGGATCATGGTCAATTTCCTCTTCGATCAGTAGAGCCATTTCTGGATGTCGCCTCGTGCGGTGACCTTCGCGCCCTGACGACGATAGGCCCAGCACATATACGAGACGCTGACGAAGAATGAAGCCGGAAGGCGATTGAGCGCCCCGACCTTGACTCCCATCAGAGTGGTCTTGCCACCAAATCCCATCGGCCCGATACCCAGCTGGTTGGCTTCGTTCAGGCATTCCTCTTCAAGACTGGCGAGGATTGGATTCGGATTCTTGTCCTTCATCTTGCGCAGGAACTGCTCCTTGCTGGCAAGGTAGCCAGTGGCACGATCTCCGCCAATGGTCACACCAAGCACACCCGGTCCGCAACCCTTGCCCTGAGCCTGCTGAACGGCGTCCAGAATACACTTTTTTACGCCATTCAAGTCACGACCCGCACCAATCCGCGAGTCCGGCAGGCTATACTGGGCGCCCACGTTTTCGCACCCGCCGCCCTTGAGCATGAGCTTCACTTCGATATGATCCTTTTTCCAAGGCTCCAAATGCAGGGTGGGAGTTCCTGGCCCGACATTCGTGCCATTGTTCTGACCTGTGAGGCTATCGACACTATTCTGCCGCAGGTAGCCCTTCTTTGTCGCGGCAACGACGGCCTTTTTGGCAATCTTTCCAAGAAGCTCCCCGTCCATTTTCCGGGGGTAATGGATGTAAAACAGGATGCTTCCCGTATCCTGGCAAAGCGGCTGGCTCTTCTTCTTGGCGAGCGCGATGTTCTGCTGGATGATCTTCAGGGCGTATTCGCCACGGGACTCCTTTGCCTCTCGCTCGAGGCCCTCCACGACGGCATCGACGACGTCCTGAGGCAGCTCGGCCGAGGTCTTACGAATGATTTCGATAAAGGAATCCTGGAGTTTCTTCTGGAGAGTGGGAGTCATGGTGGGGTTCTAACGAGCGCGGACGCGCGGCGCAAGCCCCCCGCGTCCGACACGGGCTGTTGGA
>CAYSOA010000072.1:0-7579 GCA_964432565.1 uncultured Bacteriovorax sp. | reverse complement strand
GACAGCAAGAGGGGCGGCAGTGTGGCCAGGGCTCTGAGAAAGGTCATGCTCCAGAGTCTAGCCCCTGCCTTTCGGCTTCGCCACCGTCAGGAGCTCCGGGAAGCGCCTCTCAGGCACCGAGCCCTTGTCGAATCAGTGTCAGGGCCTCCTTCACGGCATCGCCGAGTCCCGAAGGTCGTGAGCCACCGGCTTGGGCAAAGTCGGGCTTGCCGCCTCCCTTGCCATCAATACAGCCGGTAATTCCCTTGAGAATGGTTCCCGCATGAAGGCTCTTCGGAGCCTGAGGTCCGAGGGCCACCACCAGAGAGGCTTTTTCAGCCTCAGGATCCTTCATGCCGAGCACGATCACGGCGTCCGGGGCCTTTTGCTTGAGCTGGTCAGCAAGATCTCGCAGTCGCTTCATGGCGTCTTCTTCAGACGCGCACACTGCTCCGACAAATCGGGCACCGGGCAGTGATTCGGCTTCCTGCAGCATCCGGTCGACCTCGATGGCAGCCGACTTTGCTTGAAACTGCTCGATCTTCTTCTTGAGTTCGCGTTCGCGAGCGGAGGCGGCATCCAGCCGCGCCAGAATCTCGTCCGTGCTGGCAGCCTTGAGTCTTTCGGCCACTGCGGCCAGCTCATGATCACGCTGGCGCAGGAACTCGAAAGCTCCTTTTGAGGTAACGGCAATCATGCGCCGGACGCCTGCGGCGATTCCGCTCTCGGATTGGATCTTGAACAGATGGATGTCAGACGAGTGGTCGACGTGCGTGCCGCCGCACAGTTCGGTCGAGAAATCACCGACCTTCACCACGCGAACCCGATCCCCGTACTTTTCTCCAAAGAAGGCAATGGCTCCAGCCGCTACGGCCTCGTCCTTGGCCATCTCCATCTTGGCGACGGGCTCGTTTTTCCAGATCTTCTCGTTGATGAGGTTCTCGACGCGCTCGATTTCGTCCTGAGTCATCGCCTGAAAATGCGAGAAATCGAAGCGCAGCAGGTCGGGGGCCACGGTGGAGCCGGCCTGCTTGACATGCTTGCCCAGTACTTCGCGAAGTGCCCAGTGCAGCAGGTGCGTGGCGGTATGGTTGCGCGCAGTCAGGGCGCGAATTTCAGCATCCGTTTCCTGAAGCGCTCGATCCCCTACCTTCAGGGTTCCCCGGATGGGTCTCAGGTGTGCAACGACGAGGTCGGGAACCGGTTTCTGAACGTCGATGACTTCGGCTTCGAAGTCCCCGCATTTGACTCGACCGTGATCGCCTGTTTGACCGCCGCTTTCGCCGTAGAAAGGGGTCACGGCAAAAACCACCTCGATGATCGCCGCTTTCTCCGGGCTGTCCCCGGTTGCAGCAACGGGCTGCGCAGTGAAGGATTCCACGCGCTCGATGGTCTTTTCGCCTGGAACGAGAATCGCCAGCGTTTCGCTCTCCGCCTCAAGCTGGGTGTATCCCACGAACTGAGGAAGCTTGCCCGCCGATTTCAGTTCGGCGGCAAGCTTCAGATAGATCTCGTTGAGCGAGGCCTCACCCGAGCCCTTCCAGTGCTTGCGGCTCTCGGCACGCTGATGGTCCATGGCTTTTTCGAAGCCCGGCTCATCGACTCCAAGTCCTCGCTCGGCACAGATCACGCGAGTCAGATCGAGCGGAAAGCCGTAAGTGTCATAAAGCTTGAAGGCTACTTCACCCGAGAGGTTCGATCCTTTCGGAAGGGGGGCCGTGGCTTCATCGAGAAGCTGAAGGCCGCGCTCCAGCGTCCGCAGAAACTGCTCTTCCTCGGCAAGCGAAGCCCGGCGGATGAATTCCCGCTTGTCGGAAAGTTCGGGATAGGCACCTACCATCTGGTCGATGACGTAACCCGTGACCTGATTCAGAAACGGTCCCTTGAAGCCGAGCTTCGAACCGTGGCGAATCGCCCGGCGCATGATGCGTCGGAGCACATAGCCTCGGCCCTCGTTCGAGGGCATGACGCCGTCGTTGATCAGAAAGGTGGTGGCGCGGGCATGATCGGCAATCACTCGAAAAGAGACCGCCGTGGGAGAGTTCTTGTCGTAGCCCACGCCTGCGAGCGTCCCGATCTTCTGGATGATCTCCTGAAAGGCATCCGTGTCGTAGTTGGTGTCGACTTCCTGAAGAATCGAGGCGATGCGCTCGAGTCCGGCGCCGGTGTCGACCGAGGGCTTGGGTAGCGGCGTGAGCTTGCCGGAGGCATCGCGGTCGAACTGCATGAAAACGAGGTTCCAAAACTCCATGAAGCGGTCGCAGTCGCAGCCCATGGCGCAGGTGGGCTTTCCGCAGCCATGCTTCTCGCCGCGATCGATGAAGATTTCGCTGCACGGACCGCACGGGCCGGTCTCGCCCATCGACCAGAAGTTGTCTTTCTCTCCAAAGCGAAAAATACGTTCCATCGGAACGCCTTCCTGCTGGTGCCAGATCTGGGCTGCTTCATCGTCTTTTTCGAACACTGTAATGAAGAGTCGATCCTTCGGGAGCTTCAATTCCTCCGTTACAAATTCCCAGGCGAACCGGATCGCCTCTTTTTTGAAGTAGTCGCCAAAGGAGAAGTTACCGAGCATTTCAAAAAACGTGTGGTGTCGGGCGGTGAAACCGACGTTTTCAAGGTCGTTGTGCTTCCCTCCCGCTCGTACGCACTTTTGCGAAGTCACTGCCCGAGTGTAGGAGCGGGGGTCCTTGCCCAGAAAGACGTCCTTGAACTGCACCATTCCTGCGTTCGTGAAGAGCAGGGTCGGATCATTCTGGGGAACAATCGAAGAGCTCTCGACGATGGTGTGGCCATGGCGTTCGAAGTATTTCAGGAACTTTTCGCGAATCTGGGCGGCTTTCATAGAGAATGCATAGCTGGCGGGCGAGATTAGGGCAAGTGGCTGGAAAGTGGCGGTTTTTAGAGGCCGTCGCGCCGCAGTGGGCCGGCAGAATTTACCGATTTCGTCGGGATTTTCGGAGCGTAGACTGGAGAGGTGAGGACTAGCCCATGAAACCACTTTTATTGCTGGCTCTGGTTGCGCTCGGAAGCGCGTGTTCATCTCAAGGGATGTTGGGCGATGACATTGAGGTGGAGGTCGAAACGTCGGCCATTGATCCGGAGGCATTGTCGGACGACGGTGACGCGCAGGCGGATATCGTCCCGGGTGAGACGGTGAAAAAACAGGCCAGCAGACGAACGGAGTCGGTTTTTGACCAGGAATCGATTCCCTCCGCCCCGACTGCAGAACGAGCCAGCGGCCTTGCGATGGTGCGGGCGCCAGAACTTCGTACGCAGCCGTTTACTCATCAGGGAGCGCTGCTCAATGCGTATTATTTCGTGCGCGGAGAAGGGAGCTGGGTCGATTTGGCGCAGCGAATCTACCAGGATCCCGGCGTCGCTGAAGATCTGAAGGCGTGGAATCCGCGCACTCGAATCACGACCGGAGCCGTTGTCTACTACCGCTCCGCCGTTCGTCCTTCGGACGATCTGGTCATGAAGTCCTTTTCGGAAGACTTCGGCTTCATGCCCGAGTCCTACACGGTGCAAAAGGGCGACACGATTTCGAAGATCGCCCAGGCGCGGCTGGGGTCGGTGCACTCGTGGCGCGAGATTGCAGCGGCGAATGCAGGAGTGACGAATATCAACGCCATCGCACCGGGGATGACCCTGGCGATACCCCCAATGGACGTCGACAACGCAGGGATCCTCCGACAGATGGCGGCGGTTCAGTTGCAGGAGCAGCGCCGGGCTAATGCGGTTGCCGAGGAGAACGCTCGCAGATCGGCACCGCAGGTGGACTCGCAAAGTGCCGGCGCTCGGTCGATTGCTTCGAATTCAGAGCCCTCGGCTGCTGTCGCGGGAACCCAGAGCCAGGGGGGCAATCCGGAGGATTCCGGATCCGATTCCTATTCCAGCGCCGCGCCAGGTGGACTGCGCATGCCCGCAGCCCTTCAGGGGGCCGTCGATCGCGTGGTAGCCGCCAGCGAAGGCCTTCCAGTTCCCCCACAGGTCGTGGTGGGAGCTCTGGCCGTGCTGATCGGGGGTGCGTTTCTGCTCCGCCGACGCACGGGCTGAGTTGATCGGCTTAGTCGATCTTCGAGGCGCGGACTTCGAGTTCGGTGCAGATGTTCTGCTGAAAGTACGATCCCTGGGCTGCAGTGAGAACGCCGGAGATCGTATTGCCATCGAAGTTCAGGCTTCCCGTGTATCTGCCGAGGCACACGATGCTGCCGTCGAAATTGAGATACGAGGTGCTGCTCGTGAAGCCACTACCTCCATAGGGGTTCGTGATGGGACTAGTGGTGTTCGAGCCGTTCTGGTTCGCGAGATTGTCTTTATTGAGCAAAATATTCTGAACCTTGTCGGCCGTCAGTGTTCCGGTAAACGAACCCGAGCTGGTTTGGGTGCTCCAAGTACCGTTGATGAAGTCTGATCCGGTTTCCTGAATGGTGAGCCGGACCGATGTGGGGGCGCTATTGATTCCCGCCCCGCGGCCAATTTCGATGCCCTGATATTGCCCCGAGCGGTTCTGTCCGCATCCGACGGCCAGAAGGGCCAGAGTGGTGGTGGCCGCCAAGCGGGCCAGGGTCTGGTTTTTCATATTCGTAAACAGCTTCATGTTCTCTCTCCTCTGCACTACTGGGCTTCCACGCAACGCGTGTTCAGCGACCAGTGGAGCAAGCGGTGTGCCGCGTCGCGAATTTTTTTAAGTATATGATTCTATGGTGTTTTGTCTCGGCTGGGAGCGCGGCATGCCTGTCTAAAACTTGGGCACCTGTCACCGATGTCTCAGTTCCTGACAATCGAGTTCACTTCATGCGCATGAAGTGAAGCGAGGGAGGGGCGGTCGTTCGACGATGACCCGCTCTCGGTCGGATGGGCCGACTTTCAGACCCGCGCGAGATCCGTGAGTGCTGAAATCATTGAATAAATTGAAGCCTGAATTTTGCTCTGAGCCCTGCCGCCAGACCGGACAGAGTTGAGGGAACGACCTCCTTTCCTGCACTAACAAGAAAGGAGGTGATCCTATGAAGAACACCAGCAAAGACTGTTGTTCTCATCGGAAGGCCGAGAGAAAGCTTGAATCCACGCCATGGCGATTGGTCGTTTTCGTCAGGGTTCTTGCGCTTCTCACGGCTTTGATCACTCATTGTTAACGACTGCCGCGAACTGAGAGGGTGCCGGGTACAGCATTGAACTCGGAGCTCTTCAGGACGAGGGCAGTCCGGTCTGGTTTTCAGTTTTGGTGCGGGCATTTCATGCGCACGAAGTAAAAAGGCCGGGGACTTTCGTCGCCCGGCCCTCTGGTTTCTGTGCTGGCGCGTGCCAGCTCGCGCCAGAGGATTTCTAATTCTATCGCCGCCAGCCGTCGCGGCTATTTCCCTTGAAGAGCTTTTGGCACGTAGCCTGGTTCTTCACATAAATCGGTTCGAGCTTTTCGAAGTCGGGTTCGTTCAGTCCGGATGCCCACTGAAATTCCAGGCGGAGATCGTAGAGATTCAGTGAATAGTGTTCGGTCTGATTTCCAGCCACCTGCTGAACATAGAGTTCCAGTTCAGGAGATTCCGGGCTTTTGAAGTTCTTGATCGTGTCGCGAAGTCCGAATCTCAGAGTTTGATCGGCTCTGCCTACTTGAAGGGTCTTTCCGTACGCCGCGGTGGCGAATTCGTTGCAGCTTTTCAGGGCCTCAGAGCGCTTCAGGAGTCCGGTTGGAACCAGGTTGTAGCTATAAATCGCGCCGAAGTTCTCTAGGCGCCGAGCCCCCTCCTCGACCTTCTTCAAGTCCGGAAAGAGTTGAAACAAAGCACTGTAGCTTCGCGACTTTGGGCAGGAGCGGTATTCCCCGAAGGTGCGGATTCCCATGTACCTCAGAGAGTAAGGGAGGGTGACGTCCTGAATGATCGCGCAGCGAGTTTCGAATGACCCTTCGCCCTTCATCAGGATGCGCGTGATTTGAAAGTCTGCCTCCTGCGCGTCGTGGCCGCTCCTTTCGGGATGGAGAAGCAGGATGCCAAAGCGCTCCAGAACGGAAACGAGGGTTTTGAGCTCCAGGCGCGAGCGTTCCGCTTGAAGATGCTTCACCAGTCCACGGACGCGAACGTGGTGCATGGGGCCTTCTCCCTTCATGAGGCCATGCAGCGACTCATGCAGAAGCAGGTAGGGCCTCTGATCTCCCAGTCGGTTCAGGGCAGGAAGCGAGATGAGAATGGTGTTCTTTTCGCGAATCGCGATCTGCTCTTCCGGAACGATCACTTTCGAGATGCCCGTCTGTTCGGGCGGCAGCAGACTGAGTTCGTCGTCCGTCAGAAAGATCTGAGCTCGAGTGAGGTCTTTCCAGATCGCCAGGGCGAACGGAGCGTGCACCGCTCCGATATCCTGCAATAGGGGCATCAAGCCGTCGATCGATTCCAGAAACGCCGCATTGTCAGCAACGAGGTGCGAGCGATCGAGAAAGTCGCGCAGCACGAGGCGTCCATCGACGGTGATGCCGTCGCCGCCTCCGCTGGTTTCACCTCCCCGGGCGTGTGCCGGAGGGGTGGCCAGAAAGGTAACCAGAGAGGTGACCAGAGTGGCAGCGGTAGAGAGCGTGGCGAAGCAGCTCAGCACGGCCAGAGGGCGTTTCAGAGATCGGATAGTCAGGCGGTTCATCGGTTTCATGGGGTGCTCCTTGTTGATGACCCGAGTTTTAATGCGGTGCGGCAGTCGGCGATAGGTGATTTTAATAAAAACTCTGTAGTTTCTTTTGAGTAAAACTCAATTAATTGGGCTAAGCTCAAGAAATCATGGCGGATTCTATTTTTGAGGCGAAAGACGCTCGGAGCTATTTGGGCGCTCGATTGGAGTTGCTGGGGCGCGGGGCCAAGAGTCAGCTGGCGCGCTTTCTTCCGGTTCACAATGCCTACGTCACGCAGATGCTTGCTGGCGAGGCGCAGCTGAGTCTGGAGCAGGCGGATCGGTGCAATCTGTTTCTGGGACACGACGACCACGAATCGCGATTTTTCCTGCTTCTGGTGTCTCGAGACCGGGCGGGAACGCCACGGCTTCGTGAGCACTACGAACGAGAAATCCAGGCGCTTCGCGAGGCGCGTACGGAGTTGAGTCAGCGACTGAAGTTTGAAAAGAGCCTGAGCCTGGAGGAGCAGCTCCGGTACTACGAATCGTGGCTTCCGGCCGCGATTCATATGGCGCTCACCGTTCCTGCTCTGCGCAGCGTGGAGGCTCTTTCGGAGCGCTTTCATCTGCCGCCCGAACGCATTCATCGGGCGATCCAGACGCTGCTCTCGCTGGGCCTCGCAAAGGCGGAGCAGGGCCGATACCTGCCCCTCACGAAAACGCTTCATGCCGGACGTGGCAGTCCGACCCTCAAGCAGCATCACGCCAACTGGCGGCTCAAGTGCATCGATACGATGGATCATGAGGTTTCCGAAGAGCTTCATTACACCTCCGTCATCAGCCTTTCTCGCCGGGATGTGCACCGGATTCGCGAAAGGCTGATCCAGGCCATCGAAGAAGTGCGCGAAGTCGTGCGGCCATCGGCTGAAGAGGATGTTTTCTGCTACACATTGGATCTTTTCCGAGTGGAGTAGGAGAGCGGAGCGTCCGTGCTCCGAGAGAG
>CAYSOA010000071.1:0-7910 GCA_964432565.1 uncultured Bacteriovorax sp. | reverse complement strand
GTGGAACGGATGAGCATCCGTTGCGACTGCTTTTTGAGGAACTCGAATCGGATTACGGCTGCATCGAGTGGAAGCTGCGGCGTGCGTGCTCAGCCTCAGGAGGCGGCAACGAGACCTCGTGCCCGGCCTCGGATCACCTGCCCGTACCCGTGGGGCAGGAGCTGTACTACAGCCTGAGCCTGCGACTCGTTCCGAAGCAAAGCCGAGGCCTTTCGCTCGTGTCCCGAGATCTCACGGGCGAGCAGGTGTTTGCGATTCTTCCGCGAACGCTCTCCAGCTATGCCGCCATCTTCCGAGGCGATCTTTCTGCCAGTGATGCGTTTAGTGGAGGACCGGGCCGCCCCGAGGTAGCCAACGACTCGATCATTCGCTTTCCATCCGGCGCGGCGAGCGATCCGATGGTCTCGTTTCACGGGCCCGTTTTGACCAACGGAGATCTGGTGCTTCCCGATCCGCGAGTGCGACCCGGATCAGCGGCAGAGCCCTTCGTTCGTGTTCAGTTCAATGACGAGGTCTACCTTCAGGCCGGAAAAGTGATGGTGCCCTGCGCCGGCTCAGAAGCGGGTTGCACTCAAGGAAAGCGCCCTTATCCTGCCGGGCGAACAACGCAGGTCTTGTCGAACGCTCCGGGGTTTGGAGGACTCAAGGCCGGAGTGATTCAGGACAGCGTCAAGGACGCCGGTTTGAACTGCCTGTTTCCAAGCCAGTTTGCTGCTTCGCCTCAGTTTGCGGCGGGCTGCGTGACGACGCCGGACACCCGCAGGCTCGGTGCGGTTCTCGCCGCCCTGGATCTCACTGCGAGCAAGACCCGAAAGTCGGACCTGATGATTCGGAAGTGTGACGGACCGTACGCTCCTGCCGATCGGAAGCTCGGATGTCCGGCGAATCACTCCAGCGTTGTCGCCACGCCGAACCATTGGCAGCAGGACTTGTTGATCGGGCTGTCGGACCGAAACGCCTTTTTTCCGCAGACCGATCTGCCAGTCGTTCAGCCGGTCGTGACCGAGCCGGGAGGGAGTTTTTTTGATGAGATGCCAGCTGAGGGCACGTCGGCCAGTCCGACTCCGACGGCCAGTGCGGCACCGAGGCGGCCCTATCAAGAGTCTCCCGCCTTTCCTGTTAAACCCTCAGTGCTTTCAACTCATTTTCCGTCGGGGGCTCAGTGGGCAGACTTTAGTTCGCCGAATCCTGCGAGTCCCGATCCTCGTGCCGCATCAACGCGAAACACGCCGATTCTCAGAGTGCATTTGGTGAGAGACGCTGGCGTAAGAAAGTCGGTGATCAGTCGCACCGAGCTCGGAATTCGCGACCGGATCGAATTTCGACTCAAGATCGATTTTGCTCGCGAGCCGATTGGGGGTTCGCCCTGGGAGGCCCTGTTTTGCCTCAACGATCATGACGGAGCCTGCGTTTCATCCGGTGGAACCGCCATTTCCAATCATCCGTTGAAGAAGCTCAAGCTGGATGACTTGTGCAAAGAAGGGACGTTTACGGCTCCACAGGCGGGAAGCCCGACGGCCGAGCCCGAGACGTTGGCGGGAACGCTGGGCCTTCGGTTACGCCAGTTGGCCTGCCAGTTGAAGAAAACTCATGACTTGATTGAGGCCGAGAAAGCGGAGTCCGAAGAGTCCGAAGAGATCGAGCAGCAGCAGGCTGGCAACTCGGGCGCTCAGGGTCAAGGCGGCGCATCCAGCCCAGAAGCGGGTGCAGGCCAGACCGGTGTCGCAAACGCAAGACCGGCGCTAGATGCCTTGCGAGAAGGATTTTCCCGAGAAGGAGAGATTCATCCTCCAATTCAGCTGCGAAACACGGCGAGCGAAGCGCGAACCCACCTTCGAACGGAATTTCGATCGCTCTATCAGCACTTCAAAAATCTCCGTCAGGCGACGGGAGTCTACGCTTTCGATGGCGTACCGGGCTTGCCGCTGGTCTCTGAGGAAGTTGCCACTGGCGCCACGGGGGATTTTCTTCCCGTGGTCCGGGTCGAGACGTTTCCGGTGCCCCACCGGCATCCGCTGCTGCCGATTGCCGGCTCGGCCGAAAGCAACCCTCGGTACTACTGGCGATCCGATCAGCTTCGACTTCAGGCGGAGGTTCGAAATGCCCGGTACTTTCCAAGTGCCCTTCGAAACTTTCAGGTCGAGTTCGAAGTGTTCGATCTCGCGGCCGTGGACACTAACGGCCTGCGCAACGGCACCGTCCGGCCGATGGCCACGAGCTGGGGGCCGAACTGCTCGAAGTTCTCCTCGAATGATCCCGTCAGTTGTACTCACGCCGGAAAAATCTTCGGAGACGACGATGGCGCGAGGAGGGTGCCTCTAGTCGATTACCCGTATTTTCGAAAAAGCCCGAATCTGCTGCGGTTCGTACTCGATCGGTCAGCGCTTCTGGAAGCGCCCTCAGGGTCGCCCCCGGCGCCACTCCCGCCAAATCTCGCTCCCCAGCTTCTGCAAAGCTGCACCGGTCCTGTAACAGTAGACCCTTCGGTTTTGAAGAAAGCGACCCCTTACTGGCAGTCGATGCGCTGTCCCACCGAACGGCCGCCTCAAGGAGTGGTGCCGTCGTGGAACATTTCCTCAGGGGCTTCGTCGGTCCCCCCGTTTTTTCCAGAAAACGCCGAGCATCGCATTGATCCTCAGTGGAGCATCGATCGGCAGATCACCGATGGTCTGGTGGGTTCCCCCGCCTTTTTGGGAGACAGCCCGAATCTGGATGACGAGAGCTTTGATCCGATCGAGCTCCTCTTTTACGACTACCATCAGGTGGGGGGCACCGACGTGCTGTCGGTTCAAGATTCGTTTGCTGCCGCCACGGCGCGCCTCTCGTGGGATTTTCGCAGGCCGGCAAGGTTCAATCCCGAAGTGCTCGAACTCGAAACCGCCTCGAACGTCGTGATTGCGGGGGGCCCGCCTTCTGAGGCTTCCCAGTGGATTTTTAATAAATCCCTGCCGGTTTCGGCCTACAACGATTCGGGCGTTCTGGTCGCGAGCCGCACCGGCGACCTTTGGTACCCCGAATCGACCGATCGACTTCAAGTGCACTCGGTGCTCAAGACGTGCGTCATCCTGCCTTCGGTAAGCAGCCTGGTCGGAATGATGACCTGTGACCGCCTGAAGATCGAGCCCCGTACCGCTCAGGATGGACCGCTCAGTCTGGTGGGAACGTTCATGATCGGACAGCTCGATCTTCCCGCCAACCTGCAGACGCCGGTTCATTTCTATTCTCTCGATCATCCGGTCGCCTTGAAGCTGATGCGGGATACGGGGCTTTTTCGCACGGCTGACGACGCCGCCTGCCCGGCCGTCTATGGTGCGACCTCTGCTGGACAGACGACTCCCGCGGTCTTTCGGATGAATGCTTCACAGAAGGAGCAGTACCGAAACTGCGAGGTCGCCTCGGTTCGCGGCAGGGCCATTCCGTTCACCTGGACGGCCATCGACCCGGAGTGTGGCTGGCAGGGCTCGAACTGGAACTGCCAGGCCCCCAACTGGTTCAAGCGCTTTCGCGTGCTGCTTCTGGGCAGGAAGGGGGCGCTGTGAGGATCGCGCGCTGTCAGGAGCGTCGGGATGAGTCGGGGCTCACACTTGTCGAAGTGCTGGTCTCCGGAGCGGTCTTCGCCACTCTGTCGCTGATGGTCGCGCAGACCGTCTTTCAGCAGAAGCAGTTTGTCGGCCGTCAAAACCATCTGGATGCCCAGGCGTCGATGGTGCAGTCGGTGCTCGACCAGATTCGCGCACGCATCGAACTGTATCCCAAGAGCTTCTCGCCGCTCGATCCAAACGAGTTTCCGAAGGATCTGGATCGCTTTGTTCAACTCATGCAGGAGGCTCGCGCCGACGACGGCTGGACGCATGCCTGGTCTCCGAATTTTTTCGGAGAGGTTTCAGAGTGCGCCGAATGCGAGGGCCGGGCGATCTACATCATCGAGCAGCTCAAGGTATGCAGCGACTCGACCTCCTGCACATCGAGTCTGACGGGCGATCGCACCGAGTACTATCTGGGGCTCTACCAGGTGCGCATGGTGCTTTACCATCCACGAGCGTTTCCTTCAGCGCCCCACGCGCGCCAGTACTTCTTTACGGTGGTGTCGCGATGAAAAACCGTCATGGGATGACCCTGATCGAGCTTCTGATCAGCCTTGCGGCGGCAACGTCAACGCTTCTGGCCGTCGGGTGGATGCTGCAGCAGGTTCGTCAGCGTCAGAAGGTGGCCTTTGATGATCTCACGTCGCTGGCCGAGCGACGTCTCGTGGGACAGGTGCTTCGAAAAGATCTGATGCGCATCACTCCCTCGTTCAATGCGTTGATGGTGCCCGCGGATTCGGAACAGGTTCCGTTCTTTGAGTGGAACCGGGCATCGGACTGCTCCGAAGGGCAACGCGAATGTGCTCGAACGCTGACGCTGGATCGGGGGCAGTCGGTGCATCTGCTTGTGGATGCAGGCACGGCGGGCGGAACCCTCTATGATCCCGCGCTGGCATTTCAGGGGGCGTCGTACGTTGGCCTCAACCGGGAAAATGTCGTCAATGAGCAGGCTCCGTCGCTTCCCGATCGTTTCGTCAACGGCAGGCTCTACCTGCTGCGTTCTTTGGGCGAAAGTCCGGTGGTGATGGCGGGCCAGGACCAATGCCATTGCGGCGCCGTCCGGCAGGCCTGTTCGGCTTCGTGTTCGGGTGCACGGCAGGTGCCGTATTTTCGAAGTTCGGTTTATCTCGGAGTCGCCAGTGGAATTCCCGCTTCTGGCAAGGGCGGCGACCTCGTGAAGGTGCAGCTCACGAAAGGAGGATTCGCGGGGGGCCTCTTTGCTGATCGGCATCCCAGTGATTCTTCGCTGATCTTCGGCTCTACACCGCAAAGCTTTCTCGAAACGCTTCCTCCACTGGGTGACATGATTTCGCGTGCCGAGCTGCGAGAAGTGCGACTGGTTCGGTACGATCTGGGGCAGGAAGGCGATCTGGTGCGTCGGGAGTGGACCGGTTCCGCTGGCGGCACCCCTGCTGGCTCGACTCTGCCGGGGTTTGAGGGCTCCTCGCTTCTGGTGGCCAAGAAAGTCGTTCGAATCGTTTTCAGGCGCCCGAGTCTGTCGATTCCGCTGGTCAGCTTTCAGGTGGAACAAGAGGTGTCGAGATGAGGGTTTTCAATCTGAGGGAGGGAAGGGTGATGGATAAGGTCAGAAGAAAGAGTGTGGGGAGTAGGAGTTTAGAGGGGGCTCATCGTGCTGCGGGTCTGGGACCAGAGGCGTTGGCACGGGTGGGCTGGATCCGGATTGGCGTGGCGTGGGCGGGGCTTGCGCTCTGGAGTGGTACGACGGTGGCCTTTGGTGCTGAAGAAACGGTCGTTCCGGCGGGGTCGATTCCCGCACCCGTTGGAGTAGCCGAGCCGTCGAGCTCGGGCTCGGCGTCGGATTTTTATCTCGCTTCGACGCAGCAGTGTTACGGGCAGAATAATCGCGCCTCATCCAATACGGCGCGAGGCACGGCCGATTCGACGATCTCGCAGATCTACGAGTTCAAGGTCGAGGGAAGCGACTCTTCGGTGTGGCGACGCATCGACCGCAAGGGAAATGTGCTGCGGGGAACGTCGGGACCGGCATTCACCTGTTCGCGAGTGCCGAATATTCAACCCGGCGTGAGCGATGGGGCTTCCTGTCACCTGAATCCCGCCGGCCTTCAGGCTTGCGGCTGGGGGACGTCAGCAACTCAGACGCTGACGTATCGCTGCTCGGGTGCGGCGCACGCGACGGCGGAGTACCCGCCCGAGATGCGGTGTTCGGTTTCGAACGGCCAGGTTTCGTGCGCTGCTCATGCCAACGGAACCCAGCACCACTGCCGGCTGCATCAGCAGCCTTCCAGGTACTATTCGCGGCAATATCGGGGAGTGCGCTATTCTCCCGCTGAGATTCGCTGCTCACATCGCTTGAATGCCGACTACGCGTCGACGACGGCGGTTTTTCAAAGCACGGACGGCGTGAACTGGACGCCGGACAGCTCCGCCGTCATCGAACTCTCGAGGCCGGAACGATTCGTGGTCAAAGTCGGACTTTCGGCAGGACGGCCGATCGAGCGGTTGGTCTCGATGAAGTATGTTCAGGATGTTCCGGCCAACGCCGGCGTCTGTGCCTTCGGGGGCTGTGATGGTCCACTCACGCACCGTGAAGTCTCGCGTGCAGTGAAGCCGCACTCGATTGATGTGGCGGTGAGCTTTGCCGGGGCTGATGGCTTCTGTGGCGGATTTCACTCTCCGCTGATGCTCTTTTTCAAGGGCGAGAAGATGCCCTCGTTTAGTGGCGTAAGCCGGATGAAGATGGGCAACGAGGGTTCCAGCTACAGTTGGCCGGAGCCGGGATCTCAGGGATGGCTGCTGGCCCATGATATTCGCGGAGATGGCAAAATCACGGACGAGTCGCAGCTCTTTGGTGAAAACACGATGTCGAGCAATGGGTTTGCTGCTCTGGCACTCCATGACCAGAACGGCGATGGACGCATTGATGAGCAGGATCCGATTTATGAAAATCTCCTGCTCTGGAACGATCGAAATGGCGACAGTGTTTCGCAGAAGCGCGAATTGCGATCGCTGGCGGAGGCGGGAGTGGTCTCGATCTCGCTCGAATACAGCACGGCCTCGGATATTGCGATTGGCGATCGTGCCCGAGCCAAGCAGAAAGGACGCTTTAGTTACCGAAAGAAGGGCGCGCGGGACATCGAAGAAGGTGCGGTGATCGATATCTGGTTTGCCGAACTGAAGTAGAGCTGTCTTTGATCGCTGGCCGGGGTCCGAATCGCTGTGACCCCGGCTGGGCGAGGGGTTGGTGCTCCGAGGGGCGCTGGCGTAGTCCGATGGGCGCGTGGGTAGCGAGTGATTAGTCCGATATTCGGACGCTTTGACGCGTCGTGATTTCGGACACTTCGGTGTGACGAACGTGCTTGACTCACGCGACTCCCTGCTACAAATGAATTCCGTTTCCATTCACCTTTTCGTTTTTTACGGAGGTGAAAAGTGGTTCTGTTTTCTGACGGTTCGTCGAATGCTCGGGTTGCGGGGTTCATGGAGTCCCAGGTTCGGGATTCCCGACAGCTTCGTCGTCGCTCGGATGAAGAGCTTCTCGTGGGAGTGCGGGAGGCGGCCGCTCGCGAGCGCGAGGCCACGCAGCTGGTGCTGCGATTTCTGCTCGAAGTCGAGCGTCGGCGCCTCTACCTCAAACGAGGGTTCTCGAGCCTGTTTGATTTTTGTGTTCAGGAGCTGGGCTACTGTGCCGGGTCGGCGCATCTGCGCATTCAGAGCATGCGCCTGCTTCGTGAGGTTTCCGAAGAGAAGCGTGTCGAGATCGGTGAGAAGCTCGCTGCGGGTAGGCTCACGCTTTCGCAGCTCTCCAACCTTCAGACCTATTCGCGGCAGGCCTATCCCCGGCGTGTGGAGCCCGAACGCAAGCTCGAGATTCTGGCTCGGGTCGAGGGTGAGTCGACGCGCTCGTCACAAAAGATCATTCTCGAAGAACTCGGAATGCAGGCGTCATCCCTCGAGCGGATGCGCATCCGTGGTCCCGATCAGGTCGAACTGACGGTCACGCTGACGGGCGAAGCGGTCGAGCTTCTTGAGGAATGGAAGGTGCTCACGGCGCACTCGAATCCGGAGGGAAGAAATGGCGAGGCTCTCGTGGCAGCGCTTCGGGTGGCAGTGGAGCAGGGAAGGAAACGCAAGGGGGGAGTTTGGGCGGTTCGGGGATCGGTAGAGTGGGGAGAGGCAGGCGGGCGCGACCAGAAGCTTGATCCGCAGGGCGTGAAGCAGGGGGAGGCCGCTGGGCTAATCCAGAGGTCGACTGAACGGTCGTCTGAGGGCGCGACACCGGGGTCGACTCAGGGGTCGACTCAGGGGTCGACTCAGGGGTCGACTCAGGGGTCGACTCAGGGGTCG
>CAYSOA010000070.1:0-7921 GCA_964432565.1 uncultured Bacteriovorax sp. | reverse complement strand
TCCACGTGACCGGCGTGTCCCTTATGATGGTGCCCATCGTGCTCGTAATCCTCGTGGTCTCCGTGCTTCTCGGCCTTATGTCCGCAGTTTTTCTTGTGGGCATGCGAGTGTTTGCCGTGCTCGTGATGCTCGCCCTTTTCGTGGTGATCGGCGCGCGCCGAAAACGAGAACGGAAGCAGGACTACGGCAGCAACGGCCATCATGACGGATACGTTCAGCTTCATGGATGATCTCCTTGGGTTCAAAACGCAGGTTAACCAGAAAAGTGTAGCAGCTGCGGCCATTGAATCCATGCTCCTTTTCGCGATACGCTAATTGCATGAAATTCAAAAAGATCTCCTACCTTCATGATGCCCCGCGCTCTCTGGCACTGCTCTTTTGTGTCGTCTCACTGGGCTGCTCGACGCTCTCCGGCAGGCAGGCCAACGCCATGGGCGGATCCAACCCTCCCCCCCTCAAGACCGTCGAAAAGCTCGACCTGCAGGCGTTTATGGGCGACTGGCATGTGCTGGGCAATATTCCAGCCCCGACCGAGAAGGGCTGCCACAATGCGCTCGAGCAGTACGCCCTGAAGGATGACGGAAATGTCGCCATCACGTTTTCATGCAGCAAGGGCTCCTTCGAGGCCGAGCGCGAAGTGCATCACTTCACCGGCATCATTCAAAATCCGGGAGTGAATACGGAATGGCGAGTGAAGATGAAGTTCCTCGGCTTCATTCCGATCAAGCTTCCGTATCTGGTGATCGACCTGGCCGAGGACGGCTCCTACACGGTGATTGGCTACCCGTCGCGCGATTATCTCTGGATCATGGCCCGCGAGAAGTCGCTGCCCGAGGAGACGTGGAACGGAATTCTCGCTCGCGTGAAGGAGCAGGACTACGATCTGTCGAAGGTTCAGCGGGTTCCGATTCGCTAGAGCTGCCCCAGATCCAGCGCTCGCAGTTTCGGCGCCCTCCTGGCCGTGATGCCCACCACCAGGAGCGTCATGCTTCCCCCGAAGACGACCGCGGAGACCGTTCCTAGAAGTCGTGCGGCCACGCCCGATTCGAAGGCTCCTAATTCGTTGGAGGATCCAATGAAGATGGAGTTCACCGAAGCGATTCGTCCGCGCATGTGATCCGGGGACGAGAGCGTCACGATGGCCCCACGAATGACCATGCTGACGCTGTCGAGTGCGCCACTCAGCGCCAGAAGCACCATGGACAGACCGAAGACCTTCGAGAGTCCGAAGCCGATGATGCAAAGCCCGTAGCCGGCAACACAAACGAGCAGAACCCGTCCGGCATGTCGCGAGATCGGACGGCGAATAAGCGTGGCACTCATCATGAGGGCGCCGACGGCCGGAGCGGCGCGCAGCCAGCCCAGCCCCTGAGGGCCCACCTGAAGAATCTCAGAGGCAAAGACCGGAAGAAGGGCCGTCGCGCCACCAAAAAGCACGGCAAACATATCGAGCGCGAGCGCCGAGAGCAAAAGCTGATGATTGAGAACGTACTTCAACCCTGAGAGCAGGCTCTCTCGAAAGTCCTCGCCCTCGACGGGTCTGTTGACCTTGGGCTGATGCTTCAACATGAAGAGCAGGCTTTGCGAGAGCGCGAGAAGCACGAGCTCGGTTCCGAAGGCCAGTCGCCCTCCGCCGAAAGCGAACAGAAGACCGCCAATGGCCGGGCCGCTGATGGCGGCAACCTGAAAGGCCGATGCGAGCCACGCGGAAGAAACCGCCAGCGCTTCGCGCGGTACGAGCTGAGGCATGAGCGAATACATGGCGGGAGCGGCAAACCCCCGGGCAAGTCCCGTCAGGAAGGCCGCCCCGTAAATCAGGCTCAGTCGAGTCTCTTCGGCAAGTGCGTCTTCCTGCCAGGTGACCCAGAACAGCAGCAGAGCGGATGTGAAGCTCACCCGCTGCACGTTACGATACACCCGAAGCGGATTGCTGCGATCGACCAGGTAACCCGCATAAAGGGCAAGACCCAGGGCAGGGATGGCTTCAACCAGTCCGATGAAGCCCAGATACAGGGGATCGCGCTTGATCTCAAAAACCAGCCACCCCATGACCACAGCCTGCATCTGCACCGAGACCGAAAACAGAAAACGCGCCGACACCAGCTTGCGAAAATCAGGAAACGAGAAGGCAGAGCGCGACATGACCGCTGGGATATCATTACGTTCCCGTAAAGGGTACGAGCTTCGGCTTCTGACTAAAAAGCAGGCATCCGTCGAAAAAAGCGACAACTTCAGGGGGTGTGTCTTTTTTTGGATTTTTCGCCATCAAGTGCCCGAAAGATGAGCGAATCTGATGCCCTCAAAAAACGTGGCATGAACCCTGCTCTCTCAGGGGGCATGAACAAGATCATTCGCCTGAACGCCCTGGTTCTTTCACTCACGACCCTGATGGTTTCGACTTCGGCCCTGCCAACTGCGCAGGCACTGGCTTCAGAGCCGGCGGTTGCAGAACAAGAACAGCAACACCCCCTTCTGGCTACGGCCGACCAGGTCCGGCAGGCCCAGAGCGGCAAGGACCGCGGCGAGAAAATGATTGCGCAGATCAAGTCGCACATTCGCTCCAAGAAGGAGATCATCAGCCAACGCAAGAGCCTGATCTCGAAGCTCGACTCTGATCAGGTGGCTGAGAACAAGATTGCAGGCCGGGACATGGGAGCGGGACAGGCCGCACGTGAGGCCCACGAAGTGCGCAAGCGCGAGCGCTACCAGCGCCGGCAGGAGCAGGCCACCGCCCTTGCGCAGGATCAGCAGGTTCTGGCTCGAATGGAGTACGACCTGAGTCAGTGGGAAAATTACACCAAGCAGGTCACCCAGCAGCGCGACCATCAAAAGAAGCAGCTCAAGGCGCAGGCGGAACAGTATCGCTACGCCGCCTACTGCCAGGCCGGCATGGCCCACGCCTACAAGCCCGCCTCGGGTTTCGGTCGCTTTCTTGGCGGAATCGGCAAATCCGACGCCGAGAAGAATGAAGCCGAAATTCAGGCCATCCTCGCCGGCGCCCACTGCCCTCCCGCACAAGCCGTCAGCGAGCGACGAGCCCCTCGCGAGCGCGTGATCGAACAGGTCGCCGTGCCGAAGGCGATCCCTGTCGCAGAGTCAGCCTCTGCTCAGTCGGCGGGCAACTTCCAGAATCCCTACGGCAACTGAGTGCCTCCTGCGATCATCGCAGGGCGCAGCTCAGTACCTCGCTCAGGTTCCGGCGTGTACTGTTCTGAAAGGGTCCAAAGTGGTTGTAGGCCTTCGAGTTGAAGTGCAGCGAAACGCAGCGCTCAGCCGAAGGCCTTAAACCCTGGTACCGACCTGAAGCGCTGTGAACCCGATTCCAGGGATGGGTTCTTTTCGAAGACTGAGTGTTCACCTGAACGTGAAAGATCTGGGCAAGCTTGTTCACCCCGCAAAAGGCATTGAAGTACTGCGTCTGATCGCCCAGTCGCTCGATCAGGGTCGAGGAAGTCATGCTGGCAAACAACGGGTTTCGAGGCCAGACCGCGTTCCAGTTGCGAACGCAGGCTACGACATTGCCGCGCGGATCGGGAGAAAACTGATAAAGGCCGATATTCAGGCGACTTGCAGGATTGGACTGAGCTCGGTCGAGATAGAATTTCACGCCTCGCGGCTTTTCGTAACCCTGCGGAGAGACGCTGCGGGCCACCGAGTAGGACGTCTGGCTGTCTGCGGTACTCAAGGATTCGGTGTAGGCAAGACAGCCCATGAGTTTTGCATAGAGGTCGACGACCGTGTCCCACCCCTTCAGACGCTCTCTCGACCAACGAGAGTAAAGCGCCTGGTGGCGCGCCTCATTCACTCGCCTCGCAAACTCGTTTACGAGTGCGACGGTCTTCGAGCCCGGATCATGTCCGATGGTTTCGGCCAGCGTGGCTCCACTCACCGAACACTGGGGGTGACTGATGAGCGAAACGGGTGCTGATGCACCCGAGATCCCGAAGACCGAATCATTTCCCCCAATGCTCGGCACTCTCGCCTGAAGGTGGCTGCGAATGCCCGCCTCGATCGACCGGGCAAAGCTGCCCTGACCTCGCTCACGAAGCAGCTCGCCCATGCCTCGGGTTCGATCGACCTGGGCAAAGGAATCTGTAAATCGGGGAAATGCCTTGGGGTCTGAGGGCCGTGCCGCCCAGGCTGCGGACGAAAAAATCAGGAAGGAAAAAACCATGGAACTGCCGAGTTTCATTTGCACGCCTCCGGTCACTCAGCGGCTACCAAAATATAACGCATTGTGTCAATTATTTGAGCGAGTGCGCCCGCAGTCGGCACCGCCGAGTCTCACGGCCCCAGTAAATCTGAATGGAAACAATGATTTACAAAACCCCCATCTGGAATGACCCTTGCTTTAACCGGCTCCATGGGGTCTCAAAAAATGGTTTCACGTTCGACGATTCAGCTCGCGGTCCTCTCGACTCTCACTCTGGTGGGCTCGCTTCAAAGCGGATGGGCGGGGACTCTCAACCGGCAATCGATCATTGCCAACCTTTCTCGAGGCGGTTCGACTTCGAGCACCCGGCCCGGAGCGACGTCACAGCCCCGCTCTGGATCCTCCCCCCAGGAGCAGATCGTCTACGTCCGGAACACCATTGTGCTCCGAAATGCCGGCACCTATGACTACAAAGGCAAGATTCATGTCTGGAGAGGCCGAAACTGGAACTGCACCGCAGAACGCGAGAACGGCCCGCAGATTCTGCGAATCGAAGGTGACAATATCACGGTAAAAAACTTCAAATTCGTTGGAGATGGCCGCTCGATGGGCTCGAATGGCCTCGGCGACCCCATTCATGTCACCACCTGTGGGTCAGGACAAGGCAACAGCTGCCCCCGACAGGGGCCCCGAAACGTGACTCTCGACGGAATTCAGGGCCATGCCTGTGAAGACCTGATCACGATCGGCTCGCCGGGTGCCCGCAACATCACGGTGCAGAACTCGATCCTTCGCGCCACTCCAAGCAAGAATGCGTGGGACAAGACCATCCAGATCAACTTTGGAACGAACATCCGCATTCTCAATAACCGTTTCGAAGGGGGCGCCAGGTGCGTCCGATTCAAACCGAGAACGAGTGGAATCGTTCAGGGGAACACCTTCAATAATTGCATCACTGCGATTCAGGCGTCTTCGAACGACGCCGACATCAGACCGATGCGCGACGGCCCCACGACTGTGACGGTTCGAAATAACCGGTACAATAACGTGAAGAACCGGGTTCGAAGACTGGGAAGCCAGGTCACGATCAGGGAGTGACGAGATCTCCATGAAGCATCGACCTAGCGCCACCCCAGCTTTGGGAGTATTTCTGGCTCTGACGATTTCGGGACTCTGGGCCACCAGCCCCCGCACACCGCCTCAAAGGGTCGTTTCCGAAACGGCCGTTCAGATCGACTCACAGGCATCGGCCATCCGCTCCTCGCCCATCCACTCGTCAATGCGTCGCAGTCGGCAGGAACGCCCCCTTCAGGCACGTCAAAGAATTGAAAATTTGCGTGAATCGCCGGCTAACCAGCAGTGCCGAAGTGATCTTTCCATCCTGCAGCTTCGCATCTCGTCGCGCGCCTGCCGCATTCCAGGAATCGCCGCACGCATCGCCGAGGCGTCCATGGCCTGTTCACCCACGCGAGCCCCCGAAGATCTTGGCACAGGCTCGGAGTGCGACCTCCGTCGCAAAAGTCTCAAGGCCTTTCTTCAGATGCTTCCTGCGTATCTGGATCCGAGCCGCATCGGAGACGCGCGCCATCCTGCCCCGCTTTTCTTCACCGGAATTACGGACTACCTGCAGCTGATCTCCCCCGAACAGCACCAACAAACCCTTGAAGCCGGCATCAAGGCCCTGCACCTGATGCCCCCCTCCGAAACTCGCACGCAGAACGCCCAAGCCTGGGCCCACTACTGGCAGCGCACGAACCCCGAGCTCGCCTCCCGCTTTCCCGCGCTCCGGGAAACCGAAGACCTCGAATCCGCCTCTGTCCCGGACACGGTTGCGTTCAACTGACGACTCTTGAACCGATCGTCCGCAGGGCACTGCCGAGCACTTCCCACTCAAAGGGACGAGCCATGGCTAAATCCCGTTCTGAAAGCCGAAGTCCTTCCAGCTCTTCCGGCGATCCAACCACCACGAGTGGCACCGACTCGGTCAGAGGATGAGACTTGAGCTGGTCGAGCGCCTCCTGTGGCGTCACGTCCTCCAAGACAAGATCCAGCAGGATGGCGGACCAGGGCTTTTCCCAGGCACGGGCAAGCCCCTCTCGAGGCATCGGACACGCCTCGATTTCAGCCGCCAGGGGCGAGAGCTTCTCTTCATAACGCTCGAGCGCCTCCCAATCATCGACGATCAAAAGCAGATTCATGAAAGTACCTTTCCGAACGAATACTCATGCCAGCCCGGTTTCTCGTGATCCGGGTGAAAGCCCTCAAACCGATAACCCTGGCGCAGCTTGATCATGATCATCTGAAGGTTATCGACGTACACGGTCGTCATCACCTTACGATAGCCATCGCGACGCACCTGATCTTCGATCGCCTGCGAAAGCATTTGACCGTAACCCCTGCCTCGATGGGCGGGATCAATGACCGTCTTGACCGTCTCGGCGAGAGTGAGAGTGCGCTCAACATAGGCGGACACACCGACGCGCTCTCCATCCACTGAGGCCCAAAAAAACCGAGTCCCACCCGACTGAACTGAAGTCTCGGTGAGAGGAACGGCGGCGCGGTAGTACCGATTCACAAATTCGACCAACTGCAGAACTTCGCCCCGGTCCGACAGGTTGAGCGCCTTGAGGGTCATCATGCGCAAAAACCTACCAGCCCGGGGCGATCCGATCACCTGCGAATTACCTACTGCAGGCGCAGGCGCTTTCCGCTGGCGCCAAGCCCTCGCATGACCTGGTTCAGACGATAGGCCTGACGCATCGAGAGCTTCTGGCCGGTCCTGAACGCGGCCTTTTCGGCCCGCGAGACGGCCGAAGACTTCATGGCCACGGTCATCTCGCGATTCAGCAGCTGCTGGGGAACGCTCTTCATCACCGAACTGGCATCGACGAACACCGCCACGCCACTCTGCCCGGACTGAACGGAACTGAAGATTCCGGCCGCACCCCGAACGCCGTTCTCGGCTTCGAAAGGAAAGAAGAGATCGATCGGACCAACATACGATCCGACGCGATCCATCTCCGAGATCACCACTGCAGTGCCAATCAGAGCCGTGGATTCCGAAAAGGCGAAATAGACGCGAGAGTTCCCTCGAATCGCCACCGAATACGGCTGCACGCCCTGCGAGAGCGCTACGGGAATGGGGCGACCGTTGGGCAGCGTGGTGCCGTCGAGTCCCTCGACCCCCGCGATCTCTGAAAGATTCACTCGAACGCCGATCTCGGTTCCGTAGGGAAGCGCGTCACGCATCGAGACCGCGCCGTAGATGGCTCCGGGATTTCGCGGATTGAGAATCGGAACGTCAAATGCGGGTAGCATCACGTTTCCGGTATTCAAGACAACCTTGAGATCGCCGAAAAGATCGCCCTGTTCTTCAGCTGTGCTGAAGCGAGCTCCAGAGACCAGACTGCTGCCCCCTCCCTTGCCGCAGCCCACGCCGACAGTGGCGAGCGTCAGCAGCACTGCCGAAAACGTCCAGGAAGGAAGGCCAGAAGAGGATCGGGAAACGCCGATGGAAGAGGACATCAGGGGGACTCCTTTCAAAACTGCCGAGAGCAGCCCGGTTACTGTTAAATTATCTTAACAGTAAGTTCACTTTTCAATAGCCGATCGCTTGAGTCAACCTTTTTCTAGGCGAGCCCCCCGAAAAGGGGTGAGACTTTTCGCCCCATCCCTTACCTCAACTGAGACGCTTTGCTACCGACAGTGGGAGTATCTGGACACACGTTTCCTTCCGTGCCGATAAATCCGATTGCCATCCTCAGTTGA
>CAYSOA010000069.1:0-8304 GCA_964432565.1 uncultured Bacteriovorax sp. | reverse complement strand
AGATGTCCTTTTCAATCCCCCAATGCGGGATAGAATTTCAGACATCATGGCAAAATCCCGCGCTCGAAGTTCCTCCGATTTCTCACGTCTTGCGTTTGAAAAAGCCAAGGTGGCCGTTACGGATATCGACGGAATTTTGCGCGGCAAGTACCTGGCCCGCGAAAAACTTCTCAGTGCGCTTGAGGGCGGCTTCGGATTCTGCAACGTCGTGCTGGGGTGGGACAGTGCCGACGTCTGTTACGACAATGTTGCCTATACCGGCTGGCAATCCGGCTATCCCGACGCCCAGGTTCGACTCGACCCCGCAACGCTTCGACGGATCCCCTGGGAGAACGGGCTTCCGTTCTTGCTCGGCGACTTCGAGGACGACTCCGGAAATCCCCTGGCCATCTGCCCGCGCAGTCTTCTGAAGCGCCTCATCGGCAAAGCGCAGTCGATGAACCTCGATCCTCGCTTCGGAATGGAATTCGAGTGGTTCAACTTTCGGGAAACTCCAGCCTCCCTTGCAGCGAAGGGCTACTCCCGGCCCGAGCCCCTGACTCCCGGAATGTTCGGCTATTCGATCGTTCGGACCACCCAGAATCAGCCGTATTTTACGGCACTGATGGATGAGCTTCGGCAGTTTCGAGTCCCCCTCGAGGGACTGCATACCGAAACGGGCCCCGGAGTCTTCGAGGCGGCCATTCTGTACTCGGATGCCCTCGAGGCAGCCGATCGAGCGGTTCTCTTCAAGAGCGCCGCGCGCGAGATTGGCTCACGCTTCGGCATCATGCCCAGCTTCATGGCCAAGTGGAACAATCGACTTCCCGGCTGCAGTGGGCATCTGCACCAGAGCCTGTGGCGCGGAGAACGGAATCTTTTTGACGACGCTCGGGGTCGGTTTCGAATGAGCGGTCTTTTCGAAAACTACCTGGCGGGCCAGTTGCGCCTGCTTCCCGAGATTCTGCCGCTTTTTGCCCCAACCGTGAACAGCTACAAGCGTCTGGTCGACGGCTACTGGGCACCCACTCGCGTGACCTGGGGCTACGACAACCGCACGGTGGCCGCCAGAGTGATTTCTTCGAGGTCGGGGAAGGCGACTCGTCTGGAAACGCGCGTTCCGGGCTCGGACGTCAATCCGTACCTGGCCATCGCCGGCGCTCTGGGAGCTGGGCTTTACGGCATCGAAAAGAAGCTCACGCTGAAGACGCCGCCCACCGAAGGGTCGGGTTATACCCATGATAAGGCCGAGCGCCTTCCACGAAACCTGTGGGACGCCACCCAGCGGATGAAACACTCCCGTGCTGCTCGCGACATCCTCGGCGATGCCTTCGTGGATCACTTCACGGCGACACGCGAGTGGGAATGGCGGCAGTTTCAGGACTCAGTGACGAGCTGGGAGATGGAGCGCTACTTCGAAATCATCTGAAGACTGAAGACCGACGTTTCCGGCCAGAAGAAGGAGCAGAACCATGAGCCAGTATCGATACAGTTTTCCAACCGAAATCCACTTCGGTCGAGGCGTTCGCGAGAGAGTGGGGGAGCACTTCAAGACTCGGGGACTTCGCCGCCCTCTGGTGGTCACCGACCGGGGCCTCGCAGGGCTTCCGGTTCTCAGCGAGTTTGTCGATCTGTTGCGAAAACAGGGGCTGCAACCCGAAGTGTTCTCGGGAATCTGGGGAAATCCGGTGAAGTCGCAGGTTGAAGCGGGTGTGAGCGCCTACCACGCTGCAAAGGCCGATTCGATGATCGGTTTCGGCGGAGGGGCCGCCCTCGATGTTGCCAAGGCCATCCTGCTGATGGTGAATCATCCCGGCGACCTTTTTGACTACGAGGACGAAAAGCCCGGCGCCCTTCCGGTGAACGGCGAGATTCCTCACTGGGTCGCCCTGCCCACGACAGCCGGAACCGGAAGCGAAGTGGGGCGAAGTGCAGTTGTTTCGGATGACGAAACCCACGTCAAAAAAATCATCTTCTCACCGAAGCTTCTGGCCCGGGCCGTCTTCGCCGACCCCGAGCTGACCCTTGCGCTTCCGGCCTCGATTACGGCGTGGACCGGAATGGATGCGCTCACGCACAACGTCGAAGCCTACCTTGCCCGGGGCTTCCACCCGATCTGCGATGGAATCGCTCTCGAGGGACTTCGCCTGGCTGCGCGGTCTCTCGAAACCGCCACCAAGCAGCCTCAGAACCTCGAGGCACGAGGAGACATGCTGATGGCTTCGATGATGGGTGCCATCGCCTTTCAGAAGGGACTCGGCATCACGCATTCCTGCGCTCATGCCCTTTCGGCCGTTTCAGACCTTCATCATGGGTTTGCCAACGCCGTCATGATCGATCACGCGCTGGCATGGAATATCCCTGAGGTGCCCGAGCGCTTTGTTCGCATGGCCGATGTGGTCGGACTAGAAGCGAACGAAAGGTCTCCCGAAGGGTTCCTGCGCTGGCTATCAACACTCAAAAAAATCCTGGCGATTCCCTCAGGTCTATCGGCAGCACAGGTTCCCGCAGGGCAGATTCCACAACTCGTGGAAAGGGCTCTGCAGGACGGCTGTCACCTGTCGAACCCGCGCGCCTGCACTCGTGAAACCTTTGAGCAGATCTTCAGAGACGCCCAATGAAACGGCCCCCCCTCAACCTCGGCATCTCTCCCTGCTACTTTCACGCCGATCCACAACGCGCCATCTTCAAAGGCAAGACCCTGCTGTATCTCGAACAGTCGATGGCAGGCTGGGCTGCCTCGCGCGGGGACCTGCCCTTTCTCATTCCCGACCCCATGGGCACCGAGGACTCGGTCGATCGCTATGCCGAAAGCCTCGATGCGCTTTTGCTTCAGGGGGGCTCGGACGTCTCGCCCGAATCGTATGGCGAGAAACCGCTTCGCAACGAATGGTCGGGGGATCGGCCCAGAGATGTGTACGAAATGAAGCTCGTCCGTGCCTTCGCTGCGCGCGGCAAGCCGGTTCTGGGAATCTGCAGGGGCGTCCAGCTCCTGAATGTCTGCTTTGGGGGCTCTCTTTACCAGGACATCGCCCTGCAATGCCCTTCGGCCCGGGTGCATCGCGACTGGGACAGGTACGACCGGCTTCATCATGCGGTGAGGAGCGAACCCGATTCCTGGATCTCAGGTTGGATGGGGGAGTCCTTTACGGTCAACACAGTTCATCATCAGGCCCTGAATCGTCTCGGTGAAGGGGTCCTCGTCGAGGCACGCTGTCCTGAAGATGGCATCATTGAGGCGATTCGTGTCGAGGGGCAGGGGGCCTGGATCTACGGCGTCCAGTGGCATCCCGAATTTGCACCGGGGGCGCGGCAGGACGTTCCAGAGCTTGCCGATGATTCGCCGATTCTTGAGGCATGGCTTGAAGCCTCCGCACAGAGAAAGAGGGAAGACTCATGAAAATCCTGAATCCCGCCACGAACGCCCTGCTTCGTGAAGTAAACGAAGACACCGCCGATTCAGTTCGACAAAAGACTACTGAGGCCCGCGCGGCTCAGGACTCGTGGTCACGAAAACCCCTTGAGTTTCGACTGGGTTGCATTGAAACCTTCAAGCAAAAGGTCATCCATGAGAGCGATCGGCTCGCTCGAGTTCTCACCGACGAAACAGGAAAACCGATCAGCCAGGCTCGCAACGAACTCAAGGCCGTGATCGGACGAATCGACTTCTTTCTGCAGAATACGGCGCGCGTGCTCGAAACCGAGGTCGTCCTCGCCGATCCCAGGCACTCGTTGACCGAGTCGATCTCGTGGGAGCCGCTCGGAGTCATCGCCAATATCTCGGCCTGGAATTACCCCTGGTTCGTGGGAACCAACGTCTTTGTTCCTGCCCTGCTCTGCGGCAATGCCGTGATCTACAAGCCCTCGGAGTTTGCCACATTGACCGGGATCGAGATCGGACGTCTCATGCACGAGTCGGGCGTTCCGCCTGCGGTCTTCAGCGTGGTAGTGGGAGGTGGTGAGGTCGGTGCTGCGATCCTGGCCGAACCCATTGATGGCGTTTACTTCACCGGAAGTGCTGCAACCGGAAGACGCATTGCCGAAACGGTGGCTGGACGCATGATTCGCGTACAGATGGAGCTGGGGGGCAAAGACCCGGTCTATGTTGCCGAGGACGTTGCCGATGGAGTGGGCATCGCCGGCGTGGCCGAGGCGGTTGCCGACGGCGCCTTCTATAACAATGGACAGAGCTGCTGCTCAGTTGAGCGCATTTATGTGCATGAGAAGATCTTCGAACCATTCGTCACGGCATTCACCCATTGCGTGAAGGCCTTTGTCTCGGGCGATCCTCTGGATGAGAACACCTACCTGAGCGTTCTTGCGCGTCCCCAGCAGGTGGTCGTTCTCGAGGAGCAGATCGCTGATGCCCTGAAAAAAGGGGCCCGGTTGCTGCTGGGCGGAAAACGCAGCACCGGAACGATCGAGCCCACCATCCTGGTGGACGTCAACTCGTCAATGACCGTGATGCGCGAGGAGAGCTTCGGCCCTCTCATCGGCATCCAGAAGGTCTCGGGCGACGACGAAGCGCTGCGTCTCATGAATGACACCACTTACGGACTCACGGCTTCGGTCTACTCGAAGAGCCGTGAGCGGGCCCGCGCCATTCTATCGAGGGTGAATGCCGGCACGGCCTACTGGAACTGCTGTGACCGGGTCAGTGCCCGACTGCCCTGGTCGGGACGTGGGCAGAGCGGGGTGGGGGTGACCCTGTCGACCCAGGGAATCCTTTCGTTCGTTCAGACGAAGGCCTGGCATGAGCGAGCTATTCACGGAGAAACCCGATGAACGAGGCACTCCTTCCCATTCTGGCGAGCCTCGCCACGCTGACGGCGCTTGAGGTCGTCCTGGGGGTCGATAACGTCATCTTCATTTCGATCCTGACTTCGCGACTGCCACCCGAGCAGCGCGAGCGAGGCCGAAAACTAGGGCTCCTTCTTGCCCTCGTGATGAGACTTCTACTGCTGTCGCTGATCTCCTGGATCACCCGACTGACCACTCCGCTTTTTGAAGTGATGGGGGTGGTCTTCACGGGCAAGGCGCTGATCCTGTTTCTTGGGGGGCTTTTCCTGCTTTATAAGTCGACCGTTGAAATTCACGCCAAGCTGGAAGGCGAGGAGCACAAAACCGAAGGCAGTGGGGTGGCCACGTTTTCGGGCGTGCTGCTGCAGGTCGCCCTTCTTGATCTGGTTTTTTCGCTCGACTCGGTCATCACCGCGGTGGGAATGGCCCAGGTTCTCTGGGTCATGGTGGCCGCCAACGTTCTGGCCATGGCCGTGATGTGGTTCTCCGCAAAAGCCATTGGCGAATTCGTGCATCGGCATCCCACGTTCAAGATGCTCGCACTGAGTTTTCTACTGATGATCGGGGTGATGCTCGTTGCCGAGGGCGCAGGATTTCACATTCCCAAGGGGTACATCTATTTTGCCATGGCCTTCAGTTCGGGGGTCGAGCTTCTGAATATGCGCCTGAGAAGACCCGGGCGCCCGGTCGAGCTGCACCAGAGCCAAATGGCGGACTAGCTCCTACTTTGGATGACATAATATTTATTATCGGACGTTTACCAGCGGTAGAGCGCCGAGGCCCAGGTAAAGCCCGAACCAAAGGCCGCCGACGCCACGAGCATGCCCTTCTGGAGCTTTCCGGCTCGTTCGGCTTCGGCCATTCCGATCGGAATCGTCGCCGCCGTCGTATTGCCGTACTTATGGATCGTATTGAAAACCTTCTCGGCAGGAATCTTCAGTTCGCCGGCCAGCATCTCGTTGATGCGCAAGTTCGCCTGATGAAACAAAAACAGATCGACCTGATCGAGCGTGACTCCGTTGGCACTGAGGCATTCGCCCAGCACTTCAGACATCCGTCGAACGGCGTGTGCGAACACTTTCTTGCCGTTCATCTTGGGATAATGAAGTCCTTCCTCCAGCATGGCAGCACTCAGGCGCTCGGCACCCAAAGCCATCCCTGGCGCCGGAAGCCAGAGTTCTCGGGCGTGCGCACCATCGGCATGCAGATGAGTCGACAGGATGCGTGACTGGCTGGCTGACCCCGCGTTGTCGTTTCGACGAAGCACCACGGCGCCGGCGCCGTCGCCAAACAACACGGCCACATCCCGGCCCCGAGTGGTCTTGTCGAGCCCCTTCGAGTGCAGTTCGGCGCCCACCAGCAGAATGGTTCGATACATGCCGGAGCGCAAGAACTGATCGGCCACGCTCATTCCATACAGAAAGCCCGTGCATGCCTGACGAATATCCAGGGTCGCACAGCCCGAAAGACCGAGTTTTGCCTGCAAAAAACAGCCGCTTCCCGGAAAGTCGTGGTCCGGCGAGAGCGTCGCGAAAATGATCAGATCGATTTCCTGCCGGTCGATCCCCGCCTTCTCGATGGCCTGCTCGGCCGCTCGAAGCGCCAGATCGGTCGTCGACGTTTCGGCGTTCGCCCAGCGACGTTCCCGAATCCCTGAGCGCTGCACGATCCACTCATCACTGGTTTCCATGAAGGTTGTCAGGTCGGCATTGGTGACGACTCGCTCAGGAACATGCATGCCGACAGAGAGAATTTCGGAAACGAACGGCTGGGACATCAGAAAGCCCTCATTGAGTTTCTTCTCGAAATACCAAGCCCCCGAGGATCGAGCAAGGTGTGAACGAACCGTACACGCCGTGGTGGATTTGCCCGAAATTGGCTAGTCTGCAGGATCATGTCTCGCTGGACTCGACGGTTTCACCGGCTCACGCTTGCAGTAGCCCTTCTGCTGGGACTTCCCTTTGTCCGGCCATTAGCGGCACAAGCACACGAAGAACGGCAAATTCTGAGTCTCCCCTCGGGCCGAGCCATCGAAGCTCGCGTGCGGTTTCCTAAAAAAATGCACACCACTCCCCTGCCCGTCGTCCTCGTTTTTGGCGGGTTTCAAAACGCCGCCCGAGTGCTCGACGAAGTGGCCGGCCTCGGTCTCAGTGATTCGATGGTGCTCGTCGGCTTCGACTACCCGTTCACACACCCGAGGCGTTTTGAATTTCCCAAAAGCCTGCTCTGGTACTCCGAGGCCACGCGCATGCTTCACGACACGATCGCAGGAGTCGTGCTGCTCGCCGAGCGACTGTCGCAGGATGAGCGAATCGAACCGGGAATCATCGCCCTCGGCGCCAGCCTCGGAGCTCCTCTTGTCCTGGAGGCGGCGGCTCGGTCGCCGCAAATCTCTCAGCTGATTCTCATTCACGGGTTTGGCGATATCTCGAGAACCCTGTCCTGGCAGTTCGAGCGAAGCTGGCAGAAACGTTGGAAACACGGGGCTTGGCTGGCACCGCTTGTGGCGCGCCCTCTGGCTCATCTTGCGTGGAGCTTGAGTGGCCTTCGCCCTCCGGAAGAAAGCGCGCTCGAGCTTCGCACCAGCCAGCAGGTGCTCTGGATCGAGGCCGAGCGGGATACGTTTATTCCTCAGAGCGGCCGCAAGGGCCTGCGCGAAGCGCTGCTTCGCTCAAAGGCGAGTGTGGCCGGCATGATCACGAAGGGCGATCATGTCCAGCCAGGATCGCTGCGATTGATGCGGCAAATCGGCTCTGCCACGCGATCCTGGCTTTTGCTCGAAAGGAGCCGCTCCAACGCCTTCTAGACGTCCAAAAAGCGCGAGCTGCTTTCTTTGGGGCGGGCGTGCAAGTAGCGACCCGTCGTTGCCACCGAGGCATGCCCCAGGGTGGCCTGCACCAGATGCACCGGAGCGCCACGGTCCAGGGCATGAGAGGCATGCGCGTGACGCAACCAGTGAGGCGAGACCTTTCGCGGAATTCCCGCGCGCCGGGCAGCGCCAAGAACGATCTCGCGCACGGTTCGATCCGACAGATGCCGAAGCGATCCAAAATCCGTGGCTCCGTATTCGGACGCGAAAATGAACTCGTGTCCGAGCGCGACCCGTCCTGCCTGGGTTCGCAACGCCTCAATCGCCTGAAGCGTTCCGGCGGAAATTCGGACGACGCGCTCGCGCCCCCCTTTTCCCCAGATGCGCACCTGCGCTTCGCCCCCTTCGCGCTCCTGAAGGTCCTGCCACTTGAGCGACACCAGTTCGGCAACGCGAACTCCGGCCGAGTACAGCAGTTTAAAAATGGCAAGATCACGGGGCCTGCCCTCGCACGCGCGAAGCATGCCCTGAACTTCGTCCTCACTGAGGTAGCGCTCGGCCAGCCGGGACTCGCTCTTCACGCCCGAAAGAAACGCGCCCAGATTGGCCTGGAAGTATCCGGCTCTAGTCCCGAAGCCGTAGAGCGATTTCAGAGCCGATGCTCGAAGTGCCCGGGTGCTGCGGCCGGAATGGGCCTTGATCTCGATAAAGGACTG
>CAYSOA010000068.1:0-8322 GCA_964432565.1 uncultured Bacteriovorax sp. | reverse complement strand
TGGACATTGCAGTTCGTATTGCAGGTCGAAGCTCATCACTTTGCCTCCTGCTGAGCGGGAACTGGCACGAGTTCCGCCTGTCTTTTGATCCGGTAGACCTTGTGAGGAGCACGGAGAGATCCGTCTTCTGCGATCGAATCGCGCTCCTCGAACTCCTCGATGACCACTGGAGTCAGGCGCTTCTTCACGAACTCCGGAAGCGGCCCGGATTGGGGCACGACAAATTGCTGGCTCGCAGCTGGTGCCAGCTCGCGAGCCCTGAGGCTCCGATCTTCGGGCTTGGTCTGCGGAGGACGATCCGTGAAGAGGGCAATCAGTCCACCGGTCAGGGCACCACTGAGCCCAAAGACCAGGGCATTCAAAGACTGGCTCTCAGGGTTCGGACTCAGCACGCTGCCACTTGCGGCACCCGCCGCGGCACCCCCGATGACACCCACCATCAGGCGGTCACGCGGAGTCAGACTCGCACACCCGGAGGTAATCACAACGATCAGTACAAACGGAACGAGGCGCATCAGAACCGTACCTCCTCTTGAACTAGAATCGAGATCTCGGTCTGGGGTTCCAGAATCAGTACCGGCTTCTCTGCCGTGGCCTCATCGATGAGTCGCTTCGATTGATCGGCTGCTGTCTGAGACAGGCCCTGAAGGATGGCATTTCGGCCCGTGGGCTGATTGGCCTGAAAGCCAAACGCGTTCGGAACGAGGGTCTGTTGCGAAGCTGCGACACCCGAGATGAAGGACGATGCCATGGCACCCATCACCGAGAGGGCCTTCTGGCTCATGACGTAGGCGGGCACACCGAGTGCTCCGGACTCGTCGAGAGCAACTGCCTGAATGGACCCCGTCGCTCCTCCCCGAAACAGGATTCGGGCGAACTCGATCGCGATGCGATCGCCACTGGAAGAGGGCCTTGCGGTTCCCATCAGTCTCAGGCCCGAGAGAGCACCCTGGTCGGATGCGAGTTCAACGATCACCGGAGCGCCATCGCTTCCGACCACAAGCTTCTGGATCACCTTGCCGAACAGAAACCGCCCAGCCGGGGCTTGCAGGTTCTTCAGTTCGGCATGCACCTGAAAGAGCCGTCTCTCGCCCCGCGAAGAGTCTGGATTCTTGGGCCCCAACCCCAGTGAACCCGGGGTGGACACGCCAAGCCCTTGAAGGGCCTGATCGAGGGCTCGCTGTTGCTGAGCGATCTCCTGAGTAGCGATTCCGAACGTCGCCCCACTCGCAGACTCCACACTCACGACGAAAGTCAGCCCGAGAATCACGGTTCGCATCATGGCGCCCCCGATGCGGAGAGGCGGATCTCGGAGGAGCCCGAGTCTCCGCTTCGGCTGATTTCGACGGCTCGGATGATCGTTCCGGCGGAGGTCTCCAAGATCAGGTTGGTCTTTCCTGATGCCTGAAGCGGCTTGAGAACGGCGCCGCAGCCAAGCTCTCGGGGCAGGGCATCGAGTCGAAGCAGTTGGTCGTTTCCAACAGCCGACACCAGAAGCCTTCCGTCACACCTCAGTCGATACACAAAGCCCGGCTGAAGGTGCAGAACCACCCAAGTGGCGGCGCCGAGCCATCGCAACAGATGCGTCAGGGTGGTGCTCATGCCTGAATCACCCCCGGACGCTTGCTCGGAATCACAACTTGAGGCTTGCCCGGAATCACTCTTCGGAACACCCGGTTGAGTTTGGGGCGAAAGCCACTGTAGGCCGATCCACCAATGGTTCTCATTCCTTGAAACGCGGGAGCACCCACGCCGAGCGCATGGTCCAGTGCTCCGGTCATCAGGCGATGAGTGATCGAGGGAACGTTAAAAATCAGAAAGATGACCAGAATCTGTGTCATGGCCACCCCGATGCCAAACGGAGCCTGAGCCACTTCCGGAGAGCCCGCGGCAATCGCCGCGCAGTAATTGATCAGCGTCAGCACCGGCAGCCAGAGCGAAAGCTCAATGGCGTAGAGGGCAAGACTCTTCAAGAGAAAGGGAAATGCCGGATAGAGTCCGGCCGCAAGCGGCAACAGAACCAGAATCAGGTTCCAGAAAACCTGCTGCGACAGTCGAAAGACTCCCTCCACCACCAGGAACAAGAACTGCGAGATCAACATCAGCGTTCCCCAGACCCCTCCTTTGAGCGAGGTCAGGACAAACGCTGTGGCGTCAGGGCGTTCCCGCTCCTTGATGGCACCCTCCAGAGCGGCCGCTAGCTGACTCATCAGATCGGCGTCGCCGCCCTGTCGCTTCAGCATCGCCATCAGCTCGCCCGACAAATGCGAGATTCCGTCAGCGGCCTCGCGATAGAAGGTGAGGGCGAGAAACCCTATAAGAGTCGTCTCGATGACCCGAGAGAAATCATCTTCCTCTCGCATGGTCTTAATGAGTCCGTAGGCAAAGCTGCCCATCAGCAGCACCTGGCCCGCCGGCACAAACAGGGCGATATCAAACTGCTTCATTTGGTTGCTCTCCCTTTCCTCAAGTTCACCACCTGCCGATAAACATCGTCCTGCTGCTTGCGCTCGATGCGCTGCTGTTCGAGCTGTGAGCGAAACAGCTCGAGCTGCATGGCCTGAAGCTGCGCGATTTGAGAAAGGGTCTGAAGCTGAACTCCCTGCGCCAGCATCTGGGCCGAGCTGCTGGCGGCAGTGATCTGGGCCGCTCTACCGGGAGAAGCCAGCCGCGAGTCGTGGGCCAGGCTGGCCCCCGTTGCCATCATTTCCTGTCCCATCAGGTAGGCGGTCTCGCCTTGCAGCGCTGATTGCTGAATCGCGATCGATGCGGCCTCTGATCGAAGCTCCATCATTTCCTCGACCACGCGCTTCGCTTCGCGAGTGCGAGACAGATATACATTCAGCTCAGAGATCGATCGAACGGCCTGCGGATCCAGCCCTTGGGCGCGCTCCAGCACGGCCTCGACCGAGCGGATCTGCGACACGGTCTTGTCGATTCCTCGATTGAGCTCGAAGAGTAGCTCCTGATTCTCTCGGGCGACTCCCAGTTGCTGTGTCAGCCGCTCTATCTCAGTGACCTGCCCAGCAACGAGCTTCAGAAGCGGCCCCATCTCGAGACCAAATGCCGCCCGCGCGTCGGGGGTGTGGGCAAATACCGACATCAGAAGCAGCACGTAGGGAAAAACCGTCAGTCGAGCCCACTTGTCGGTTTTTACCGACGGGCGAGGGGTGATTTGCCGACGTTCTTTAACCCACTCTTCTCGTAGGTTGTCGGTCCGCAGAAGCTCGTGCTCGGCATCTGTGGGGTAGAGCCGACCGAGTCTCGAGAGGTAAGGAGTCTTGATCAGGCACTCCGAGAACTCGCCCCGAACCTGCCGAAGCAGTCGCAAGCGGTTGAGCTCCACATCGTTCAGCGCCAAGGCGCCGCGAAATTGCGACAGGTCCTCGCCCTGCCGAAGAAGAATTCGGACCGGAGCATTCTGAAAGATCGTCTGCCCCGTTTGAGTCGTGACGAAATCCGAAAGGCTCTGCGTGATTGCCACCACGGCACCATTGAGCTTTCTGAACTCACGAAACGCCCTCTGTACCAGCACGGGCTCGTCCCTCAGAAAGTTCCAGCACTCGTCGAGAACCAGATAGACCGGGTGAGTCGACTCGCGAACACGCAGGAACGTCTCGAGCTGGCTCAAAATTGCCCGGATCGCAGCCTTCTTGTCCTGGGGGTTCAGATCAGAAAGCTCGATACCGGTCATGGCCCCGACCGAGTCGAGCGCCACGATCGGGTCGACGATATCGTTTCGAGACGCCGCCAGCGACTGCAGCTCGAGATACCTGCCACCCTGGGCACGAACCAGCCTTCGGAAGCTTCGGTTGTGATCAAGAAACACAACAGAGAGCTTCTCGCCGCCTTCGATCATCCGCTTCAGGACCAGACCCGTGAAGAAGCTCTTTCCGCTTCCGGTAGCGCCGACCACCAGCCAGTGCAAGGCCTCGAGCCGGGCATCATTCGGAGAGAAATAAAGGGGGTTACCTCGAGGGGTCTTCAAGATCTCGGCGGCAAGGTCTACGGGATCGAGAATGTTCGGAATGAGATCGCAGGCTGTCGACAGTCGCACGACGTGCTTCCGGTGAAGGTTCCGGCGCAGACCAATTACCGAAGCGACCGTCAGCCCCGGGGTTTTCTCACGGACGAAATACTCTGGATCAAGATCGAGAGATTCCTTCGAGATGATAACGAGAGATGCCTCCAAGACCTGCTCATCGCCACGAGAAATGCCACGAAGTACTTCGCTCGCCTCTTCAAAGGTAATTTCGGAGTCGATCGCCGAGGCTCCTGAGTCCACACGTGAGGTGCGGCGCCTGGAGACCTCAATCCGGCGCTTGAGTGCTCTGGCGTCCACACCCCGAAAGCTCGTCAGCACACGAATGTCGGTGGGAAGGTCTTTCAAAACAGAGAAGAGCCACAGAGGATCCGTAAACACCGGCAACGAATGCAGCGAGTACACGTGTTCAGACCCAGTAAAGAGTGCCTGAGACAGCATCCTCCAATCGGGCTTTCCTCGAAACGAAACGAAGCCCGGTGAGTCGACTCGAAAGAGCTGAGTGCCATGAGCGGTCATCTTCGCTAGAACCGTGTGCCGCTCTCCCGATCGAAGTGCCTTGATCACGTCCGAGAGATCCTCCTTCGAGCGAATCAGATCGGCCTCATCCAACGTGTCTGGAGCCTGAACCGGAAACGAGTGAGCCCGAATCGTTACTCCCTTCTCGGGCGCCGGTAGTCTGAAGAGCCAGCGCTCCACCCACCACAGAAGCGACTGATCCCAGCCATTCAGGGCAAAGCGCTCGAGCACCCGAAGCCCCAGGTATCCCACCACTCCGACACCGAGAGCGATAAGGTTTCCCGCCAGGGCCGTTCCAGAGAGTGTCGAGATACTGAGAACCACCACTGAAAGGGCAAGGATGCCGCCTAGTGGAACTCCGAGCACAAGGGGTGCCCGAAGCAGGTTTCGAGCTGTGGGCTCCGAATACTGGCGCATCCGTCACCTCACCTGGCTCGTGATGAATGACCAGACCCCCGAGATTCCGATGAGGCAGGCAATTGCGACGACCACGCGAATGGTCTGATCCTTGGCATTGGGATCGCCCTGAATGTGAGCGAAAATGTTCTTTCCGAGGTAGCCGATGGCCACAATCGGAAGAATCCGGCCGGTAAACGCCGTGACGAGATTGCGAAGCGTTCCTTCGAGGTCGGCGGCTTGAGCCACCGCAGGAACCATCAACCCCCAGACCAGCAGACGCACGAATGCCTGTCGTGAATGCATAGAATACACTCCTCCATCCCCGCAGAATTGCGGACAAAATAGGCCCCTTGCTCGAAGCCCCAAAAGAAGGCGTCGAATTCGAAGCTTTTCGTTTTTGCGGAAATTGGTTAGAAGAGCGTCAACTCGTCACTGAGTTTGGGGCTCTCACGCTCTCTCTGTTCCAGCAGAGAGATTTCCGCTGAGGGCCTTTTTTAATTCAGGCCCACCGAACTTTCAGATCAGCCGTTGCCGCCGTGGCCACCGAATTCACGGGCCACCGGTGCCGGCACTTCTACAGAAGTAGCGCGGGGTCCCTTCGGACCACCCTCACGCCCGGTGCCTCCGTGGCCAGAACCGGATCCTCCCGAGCTCGCCTCGGCAATTCCAGTCAACAGCAGCACCAGCAATGGCATCAAAATCAGCGATTTCTTCATAAACTCTCCATTCCCTACAGATAACAGAGGTCTATTCAGGGCTATTCAAATCGTCAACGCGAATTTTCATTTTGACGATAGTATTCATTTTGAATATTCAGTGTCGCAACATGAGTACCACCCCATCGAACTACGCCATCGCCTCCATCATTCAGTCCGCTCGAGAGAAACTCTATAAAACTGCGAAGGAATTTTGGTCGGCCCACGAAGATACGCTGGGTGTCAGCTACTCTCACTATGCGGCCATTGAGGCGTCAAAGAAGTTTCCGGATATCGAACTCGCGGTCCGCATTGCGAAGATTCTGAAAATCGAACTGAAGCTGATCTGCCACGTTTGGGCCAAGGATCAGATGCCCGACGCCGCCACTCGCGCCTTCTTCGACCCCACTCCTGGGGCCGAGGTTCGTGGAATCCCGACGACCATGCAGTACGACCTCGATAACTTCTACATCTTCACCGAACGCCAGATTCCCGACCTGCTGAAGCGTCCGATCCTCTGGGAGACCTTGATGTTCATCATGTCCTTCTCAGACGTAACCCCTCCGACCGAAGCAGAGGTGTCAAACGCGCTTGGCTTTGAGCTCAAGGCCGTCAAGGAGTCGATCGAGTGGCTCCGCAATGAAGGAATTGTGGTTTCAGAAGAAGGCCGGCTCAAGAGCCGGAAGCCGTACTTTCACCTGCCGAACACCGAGGCATTCAAGGCGCTTCGCGACCGAAACTTCCAAAACACCTCATCGAGGCTCATTGACCAGATCAAGCCCGAACAGCTTGCCGCCAAGTCTGCCTACCGCACCACTTACATGCGCCGCCTCACCGAAAAACAGGCCGTTGAGGTTTCAGAGCATATCGACCGACTGATTGGGCATATCGGCAATCTGGATAATCAGGGGCAGCATCTCTACGCCCTGACCATTGGATTTGGACCTCGGGCGCATTTTGCCAAGAAGGGTTCAAAGAGATGAGCAGGCGAATTGCCCTCATCTTCGGAACCTACGGCGCGCTGACGGGAGCATTCTTCGCCCTCTGGCAAGCCAAGCTCCTCGAGCGTGGCTACGGAGTGACTGAGATCGCGGCCCTGATCGCCCTTGAGACCACACTTTCGATCGCTCTCGAGATTCCGACAGGCATCCTCGCCGATCGCACCGGACCGAAGCGCCTTCTTGTGGCGGGCTTTGGCCTTCTTGCACTCGGCTTTTTCCTTCCTGTCTCATCGTCCACCGCCTTTGCGCTGGCCGTTGCAGCCATCGTCTTCGGAGTCGCCGACTCGTGCATCAACGGGGCGCTCGATAGCTTCGCCAACGAGGCGCTCGCACCTCAGAATCTGATGCTTTCGTATGTCGACCGAGAGCACTGGAGTGGTCGTGGACGAATTCTTGGCGCACTGCTCATCCCTACGCTGGGAAGCCTCATGGGTGAGCCCGTTCAAACGCTTTGGATTCCCTTCGTTGCTCTCTCCGGAGTTGCACTGGCTTTGACCCTGAAGACCGCAGCACCTCATCGCCCGACTCAGTCGATACCGAGTTTTCGCGCTCTTGCCCTCGAGTCTCTTTCGATTCATCGCCACATCCGCGAGGTAGCCTCAGAGCACTCAGGAAAACTCCTGCTGATCAGCTCCGCTATTTTCGGAATCACTGAAGCAGCCACCAGCATCGGGTTTCGCCCAAGAGTGATCGAGCTTGGAATTCAGGCCTCCTGGATGCTCGGAGCGATTCAGGTGCTGCTCACTGGTGCAAGGCTCTCTGGTCTCGGCCTGTATCGTCGTGCTGGCCTACTCACGCACGCCAAAACCGCCACCATCAGCCTTATTCTGTCGAGCGTGCTCTACGCCGGATTTGCCCTGATCGATTCAGCCTGGGCTGCGATTCCACTCTGGCTGCTGCGAGTTGCCGTCCTATCAGCGTACTTCCCAACCCTGAAACTAGCGATTACCGAAACCAGCTTTGGGGCGAAAAACCTCGCCTCGGCGTTGAGCGTGTTGACCGTGGTCAGCTCGCTCGGAACTATCGTCTTCAGCTCACTCTTGGCCAGCTCGCTGGCCTCTGAGCTCGGAACCAAATACACGCTACTCGCTGGCGCCGTTGCGTCGGTGATTGCTGGATTGGTGCTGTCTTCTGCGAAACAGAAAGGGCATGCAACACCGTGACTTCACTCCGGCTCAGCGGAGCATGGCGGCTCGTCAGCTTCGATATCATCAACCTCCCAGGAGAACGGCAGCCCTGGGGTAGGGCGATGCATGGAACGCTACTATACTCGGCTGACGAGCATGCGGGTGCCGGTGCGGGTGATATCCTTGAGCGCGGATGGATGTCCGCATCGATCAATCGCGCAGTCGAACCAGGGGCCTCAAGCTTGCCGGAAGACATTCTTGACTCTTGTCTGTTCTACTCCGGAAGGTACGAACTCCATCCGAGCGAAGTTCGTCACTTCGTGACCGAGGCGACCGATCCTCATCGGATTGGACAGACATTGATCCGCTATCTGGAATGGGATGGGGTGACGTTGCGGCTGACCAGTCCGCAGCAGCCGTGGGGTATAGCCCAAATCTCTTGGCGAAGGCCCGTTTAGTCTCGGCTTGAAGCAATCTCGCGCTCAAAGCCCCTCTCCTGGAGCCGGCGGGGCCCGGACTGCTCTTGGGCGGGGGCTTCC
>CAYSOA010000067.1:0-8357 GCA_964432565.1 uncultured Bacteriovorax sp. | reverse complement strand
CCACTCCAGTTCTCCACCACTCCAGTTCTCCACCACTCCAGTTCTCCACCACTCCCAGTCTCCCCGTCTCAAACTCTTGCCTTTAACCCCACTCTCCGCTTTTATCTCAGATCGCATAAGAAAATCCTCCCCATGGCTTCCTCCCCCGAAAAATCCAAATCCCTCGAATCCTGGATCTGGGATGCCGCCTGCTCCATCCGTGGAGCCAAGGACGCGGCGAAATACAAGGATTACATCCTCCCGCTCATCTTCACGAAGCGCCTCTGCGATGTCTTCGATGACGAGCTGAACCGCATCGCGAAGGAAGTCGGCTCTCGCAAGAAGGCCTTCCAGCTCGCCAAGGCCGACCACAAGCTCGTCCGCTTCTACCTGCCTCTCACGCCGGACGATCCCGAGCAGCCGGTCTGGTCCGTCATCCGCAAGCTCTCCGACAAGATCGGCGAAGGCGTCACCACTCAGATGCGGGCCATCGCCCGGGAGAATCCGCTCCTTCAGGGCATCATCGACCGCGTGGATTTCAACGCCACCACCCACGGCCAGCGCGACCTCGACGACGACCGCCTCTCCAACCTCATCGAGGCCATCAGCACCAAGCGCCTCGGTCTCGAAGACGTCGAGGCCGACATCATTGGCAAGAGCTACGAATACCTCATCCGCAAGTTCGCCGAGGGCAGCGGCCAGAGTGCCGGTGAGTTCTACACCCCGCCCGAGGTCGGCACCATCATGTCGCGCGTGCTGGCTCCCGAGCCCGGCATGACCGTCTATGATCCCACCTGCGGTTCCGGCGGCCTCCTCGTCAAACTCGAGACCGCGATGGAGGAAAAAGCTGGGGCGAAAAAGCCCGCCCCCTTGAAGCTCTTCGGCCAGGAATACGTCCCCGAGACCTGGGCCATGGCCAACATGAACATGATCATCCACGACATGGAGGGCCAGATCGAGATCGGCGACACCTTCAAGAACCCGAAGTTCCGGGACAAGAGTGGCAAAATCCGCACCTTCGACCGCGCCATCGCCAATCCCATGTGGAACCAGGACTGGTTCACCGAGGCCGACTACGACGCCGACGAACTCGACCGCTTCCCAGCTGGGGCCGGTTTCCCTGGCAAATCCTCCGCCGACTGGGGCTGGACCCAGCACATCCTCGCCAGCCTCAATGACAAAGGCCGCGCGGCGGTGGTCTGGGATACCGGCGCTGCCTCGCGTGGCTCCGGCAATGCCGGCACCAACAAGGAAAAGACCGTCCGCCAGTGGTTCGTGGACCACGACCTCATCGAGAGCGTCCTCTACCTGCCGGAAAACCTCTTCTACAACACCACCGCCCCCGGCATCGTGCTGTTCCTGAACAAGGCCAAGCCGAAGGAGCGCCAAGGAAAAGTCTTCCTCGTCAACGCCAGCCAGGTCTTCGAAAAGGGCGACCCGAAGAACTTCATCCCCGACGAAGGCATCCAGCGCATCGCCGACACCCTCATCGAGTGGAAAGAAGAGGAAAAACTCAGCCGCATCGTCGATCACGCGGAGTTGAAGAAGAACGACTACAACATCTCCCCCAGCCGCTACATCCACACCAGCGACGCCGAAACCTACCGGCCCATCGCGGAGATCGTCGAGGAACTGAAGGTCATCGAAGCCGAAGCGCGGGAGACGGACAAGGCGCTGAAGGAAATTCTGGAGAAACTTGGGGTATGAGCGACTGGCAAACATGCGCCGTGCCCGATTCGTTCGTTAAGAACAAGGTCGGTCGGCAAAACCAGATTCCTGCGAAGGACATCGCGGAGGTTGGTCGTTTCCCGGTCGTCGACCAAGGGCAGAAATTTGTTGCCGGTTACTGCGATGACGAAAGCAGGGTCATCGACTTCGACCTGCCGCTAATTATTTTCGGCGACCACACGCGCTGCTTAAAATACGTCGACTTCCCATTCATCCTTGGCGCTGACGGAACCAAGGTTCTCCTCCCGAACAAGAAACTCTACGACCCGAGGTTCTACTACTTCGCTCTGTTGGCGCTGGAGATCCCCAGTCGTGGCTACAATCGGCACTTCACAATTCTCAACGAACGGAGCCTTCCTCTCCCCCCACTCCCCGAGCAGAAGAAGATCGCGCACATCCTTTCGACGGTGCAGCGGGCGATCGAAGCGCAGGAGCGGATCATTCAGACCACCACCGAGCTGAAAAAGGCCCTCATGCACAAGCTCTTCACCGAAGGCCTCCGCCACGAACCCCAAAAACAAACCGAAATCGGCCCCATTCCCGAAAGCTGGGAGGTGGTGAAGCTTGGAGAGCTGTTTGAAACCCAGCTTGGGAAAATGCTCTCTCAGAAAGCGCGCACAGGAAGCGATCCCAAGCCTTATCTCCGTAACAAGAATGTTCAATGGCGGGAAATTGACACGACGGACCTGCTGTTAATGGATTTCGACCGGCGCGAGGAAGCAAAGTTTACCCTTTTGCCCGGCGACCTCCTCGTCTGTGAAGGAGGGCAGCCCGGTCGAGCCGCTATCTGGCGAGGGCAGATGCAACAATGCTATTATCAGAAAGCCCTGCATCGCCTTCGACCCAAGGAGAAGAAGATCACAAACGACTTCCTTCTCCATTGGTTGGAATTTGCAATCCGTTATCGGAATACCTACAAACTGGCTGGAGCTTCCACCATCGCGCATTTGCCCGAAGTCCAATTGAAAGCCCTCGCAATTCCTCTTCCATCCACTGATGAACAGGCAACCATTGTCGAGTGTTTGAATCGAGCGGACATCAAGGAGGGACATCACTTGCGAAAGCGAGACCTCTTCCAAGACCTCTTCCGCACCATCCTTCACGAACTGATGACCGCGAAGACTCGTGTTCACGAACTGGACTTTTCAACCGGAGAACACCCCGCATGACTGATCCCGTCAAAATCGAATCCCACGACTACTGGTTTAAGGTTGTCGACATGCTCCAGCAAAACTGGGCGCTCATCGATGCGGGTGAAAGCCGTGCAGTGGTTTTTTTCGTGAGCGATGCAAGCGGCATCTTTGATCGGATCGCCTTCGCATCGATTCAGGCTGCAGAGGCATCATTGGCTGAGAACGGTTTCCGACGATTTGCAGACGACCCGCAGGCGCGGTCCTTTCTCACTCCGCCACAACCGCCATTCTTCAATCACCCACATCCGAATGGTCCGATCTATTCCTCCGGACGGTTTTGGAAAAGTCTGCCGACCCAATGACACCCACAAAAAAAACCAAATGCCACGATGCCTGGTGCGGCTTACGCCGCCACCCATGGCGGAGTCTAACCTACGCATTCGCTGCTTTCAGCGTGCTATGGACTTTGACCGAGGGAGTTACCCATTTCCTGCCGGGCGTCACAATCGAGGGAGGCTATGCCCTCACGATCATAATTTTGGTCAGCATCGGATTTGGTCTCAATCGATTCTGGAAGCCATCCAGTATCGTGATCAAGGTTAAGACCACGAACACGAAAATCGAAGTGTTGTTTGGCGATTTGTTCTCTCAGACTGGGGTGCGCTGCATCAGTGTGACTGAGTTCTTCGAAAGTGAGTTGGGGACGCCCGTTTCTGAAACATCTCTGCACGGTCTTTTTTTGAAGAAATGCTTTGGTGGTGGAGCAAAGGACTTTGACAAACAGCTCAAAGATCAACTGAAGGACGTCGAATTCGAGGACACGCAAAAAGCCATCGGCAAAAAACGAAAGTTCCCGATAGGAACGACTGCGCTAATCAATGTTGATGGTGACAAGTATATCTGCGTCGCCATAGCCGTGGCCGACCTGGCGGCCTGCAAAGCAAAATCGGATGTCACAAAAATGTGGGTTGCTATGCACGGCTTGTGGCAACGAGCACGAAATGAAGCGGGAGGTCATCCCTTGAATGTGCCGCTCATCGGGAGCGGCCTTTCGGGCATCGGGCTTCCTGCTCGTGATTTGCTCAATTTAATCATTCTCTCCGCAATCACGGAGACCAAAGCGAACAGGATTACTGAGGTAATTCGCATTATCCTTCACCCTGATCGGTTCGAGGAACTCGATCTGCGAGACGTTAAGAAACACTGGGAAGAATAGCCATGGCATACCGAAACGGAACATACATCGCATTCCACGCGGACGGCACCAATCAGCCGGGAAAGTCCGACATAGATTACTACAACCTCATGAAGGCGTGGTCAGCCAAGACGGACGACGATTTCTCCATGATTAACAGCCACGAAAAAACGTCGGCTGTCCGCGATACTAGCAAGAGAGAGACGCTAAGAGCGCGACTCCTCGAACGCCTTCGAAATTCCAAGAACATGGTTCTTATTATCGGAGAGACCACGAAGAATGATACGGACTGGGTTCCCTTCGAAATCGCAAAGGCAATTGATCTCTATGAGATTCCGATCATTGCCGCCTACACTGATTATTGTCCCGTTTTGGAGCCTGCAAAGTTCTGGCCACTTTGGCCCAAAGCGCTAGCCGACCGCATCAACAACAAGACCGCGTCGGTTATTCATATTCCGTTCAAGAAGGCACCGCTGTTGGATGCGATTGGGCAGTTCAGCCATAACAAATTACCGAAGGGCGGTTCTCTCGGTCATTACGGTCGAGATACGTATGAGAAGTGGGGTCTCGTTTGAACTTGATCTAAGCCACCATGCCCACACCCGGAGAACACAAAACCGTCCAAGCCTGGATCCTCGAATTCGTTTATATAGACGGCTGGGCGATTGTGTTCCGGTTGAAGGGAGCCGCAGAGAAAACGGAGGGCTAAAATCATTAACCTAAAAGGAGAATAAATGGCTAAAATTCAAATCACTGACCACGAGGCCTTCGCCAAGGAATTCATTGAGGAGTATCTATCGCGTGGGCTTGGCGCTCTGGGCAAACGTGATATCGACATCTTAGTGATGCATTTGCTTGAGACGCATGGAAACACTCGAATGAAAGGCAATCAGGACCTGAGCATCGACCTTCAGACGGATGTTTCGGCGATCAAATTATTGCGCTACAAAGCAAAACTGCGCTACCCGCCGGAGGACACTGGATTCGTCGCCAGAGATTTCCTCTACGTCCTTGCCTTGGCCCAGTTTGAAGCAGACAAAGGTCGGCTGGTGTTCATCATTGAAGACTCATATATTCGAAACGTGATACAGGGGCGCCTGAAAACTCAGGGGGCTCTTTTCGATAGCTCCTTCAACTCCGAGATTTTCAAGGTTCGGGTAGATCACCTCAAACCGACATTGATTGAATACTACGGTGTCTCAATTGCCGATCCGTTTGTCAAAGACATGGATAAAATCGTGGCGAAAGAGGGGAAGGCAAAGTTTTCAGAGGTCAAGAGTGCGTTTGTCCTTGGAGCGGCGAAGGTACTCGGAACCTCCGTTGTAACTTTAGTGAAGGGTTTGCTCGCCCAAGGAGCCGCGTAAAAGACAATGCCCAAACCCGGAGAACACAAAACCGTCCAAGCCCGGATCCTCGCCTACGCCGAGGCCATCGGTTGGACGATTGTGTCCCGCGAGGAAGCCGAATGGCGGCGAGGGATCGCCGCAATGACGAATGGCGAATGCAGAATGACGAATGCGAGCTTGTTCTTTGACGACCTGCTCGATGCCAAGGTGCGGGAGTTCAACCCGCGCTACGCCGAGGCCGAGGGCGCGTTGCCCGGGCGGTGGTGGCGCTTGCCGTCCAGCCTCGCGGGTAATCGGGGCTTCCCTTTTATTTCCAACACGTTAAACTGACCCCATGAGCAAGACCTTCATTCAAGCTGAACTGTCGCCCGAACTCGTGAGTCTGGCGCGGAGCTTTGTCAGCCAATCCGGGCAGACCGATCTGAACGGGCTACTGGAAGTGGCGCTGCAAGACTTCTTCAAACATCATGCCTCAGAGATGCCTGATGGGAAAGCGCAGGCGAATCGCCATGAGGTCTTCCAGGCGCTGGCTGCGCAGGCGGAGGCTGGCGAAAAGCCGGGATGGGATGGCTATGGCGCTGAGCCGGTGACGCTGGATGCCTACCGCTGTGCGTATCGTCTGGTGGAGCATCTGCCTGCGGACATCCCGATGCCGAGCGTGGGCGCGGAGCCGGGCGGCCATCTGACGCTGGAGTGGTATCAGTCGCCCAGCCGGGTGTTGTCCGTCAGTGTGGGGCCGGCGGGTGAGCTGAACTACGCGGCCCTGCTGGGTGAGACGAGTCGGCGGACGGGAAGTGAAGTCTTCCAAGGCCGCGTGCCCGGAGATCTGCTGCAACTCATCCACCAGGTCTTAGCGGCATGATTCCTGACATTGGAGAAAGGCCCGTGACGGCGGACGAGTGGCTGGCCCGCTACATCCTGCGTCGTGAGCATGTGCGAGCGGACGGGACGCTGAAGCCTGATCCGTTCATGCCCTACAAGTGGGTGGAACTCTCGGTGACCCGGCATCTGGGCCTGGAGGAACCGGAGATCTGGCAGGCAGGGCAGACGGTGGCCGACGAGACCGGAACCACGCTGCAAGGGCGAGCCGATGCGCAAGCGCAGGTGTATGCGAAGCACCGCCTGCGCGTGCTGCCCAAGCCGCTGCCGAACAACCTGAATCATGCGGACGTGGTGGACTGGCCCGCCGACAAGTCTGCGCAGAAGGAGATCGGCCTCATGATCGCCCGAGAGGCGAGTTACCAGCCCCAACCCGTGGAATGAGCAAGCCCGGCGAACACAAAACCGTCCAAGCTCGGATCCTCGCCTACGCGCAGGAAATCGGCTGGACGATTGTGTCCCGCGAGGAAGCCGAGGAAAGGAGAGGCGTGGAAAGGATGAAAGATGAAAGCGAAAAGATGAAAACCGGGTCCCTCTTCTTCGACGATCTGCTCGATGCCAAGGTGAGGGAATTCAACCCACGTTACGCCGAGGCCGAGGGCGCGTTGCTCGGGCAGTTCCGCCATCTCCACACCGACATCTACGGCAACCGGGAATTCGTCGAGCACCTGCGCAACCGGGGCAAATTCTTCGACCACGAGGAAAAGCGCGAGCGCGACCTGATCCTGATCGATTACGACGATCCGGCGCGCAACGTTTACGAAGTCACCGAGGAGTGGGCCTTTCACAACGGCCACTACGGCACGCGGGAGGATGTCGTCTTTCTCATCAACGGCATCCCGGTGTTGGTGATCGAGTGCAAGAACGCGAACAAGGACGAGGCGATTGCCCTGGGGGTGGACCAGATCCGCCGCTACCACCGCGAGACGCCCGAGCTGTTCGTGTCGCAGCAGCTTTTCACCGCCACCGACGCCATCGGCTTTTCCTACGGGGTGAGCTGGAACACGGTGCGGCGGAACATTTTCAACTGGAAGCTGGATGGCCCACTGAACACACGGAAGGCACTGAAAGAGGATTCTGATTCCGTGTCCTCGGTGTCTTCCGTGGGCAGTCACTGGCTTGGGAATCTCGAAGCAAAGGTCAAAACGTTCTGCGCCATCCCGCAGGTGCTCGCCTTCCTGAAGGACTACATCGTCTTTGCCGAGAAGGACGAGGAGCTGAACAAATACATCCTGCGCCAGCACCAGACCGGGGCGGTGGAGGCGACCGTGGGCCGAGCCCTCGATCCCAAGCGCACTCGTGGCCTGATCTGGAACACCCAGGGCAGCGGCAAGACCTTCACCATGATCAAGGCGTCGGAGATGCTTTTCCGCGCACCCGAGGCGGACAAGCCGACCGTCCTGCTGATGATCGACCGCAACGAGCTGGAGGACCAGATGCTCAAAAACCTGGTCGCGCTCGGCCTGGGCAACCTGGAGCACGCCAGCAGCATCGCCCGGCTCAACCAACTGCTGCGCGACGACTACCGGGGCATCATCGTGACGATGATCCACAAGTTCCGCGACATGCCGGCGAACTTGAACCTGCGGAAGAACATCTACGTCCTGATCGATGAAGCCCACCGCACCACCGGCGGCGATCTCGGCAACTTCCTCATGGCCGCACTGCCGAACGCGAGCTTCATCGGCTTCACTGGGACGCCGGTGGACAAGACGGTGTATGGCAAGGGCACCTTCAAGACCTTTGGATGCGAGGACGACCAGGGCTACCTGCACAAGTATTCCATCGCCGACAGCATCGAGGATGGCACCACGCTGCCACTCTACTATCAGCTCGCGCCGAATGAAATGCTCGTCCCACACGAGACGCTGGACAAGGAGTTCCTCTCTCTCGCCGAAGCCGAGGGCGTGGCCGACATCGAGGAGCTGAACAAGATCCTCGAACGGGCGGTGAACCTCAAGAACTTCCTCAAGGGCAAGGAGCGCATCCAGAAAGTGGCGAAGTTTGTCGCCGACCATTACCGCGAGAACGTCGAACCGCTTGGCTACAAGGCCTTCCTCGTCGGCGTGGACCGCGAAGCCTGCGCCCACTACAAGC
>CAYSOA010000066.1:0-8466 GCA_964432565.1 uncultured Bacteriovorax sp. | reverse complement strand
GAAGACGGTCAAAAATCACGTTCGCAGATCCTGGAAGCCCCCGCCCAAGAGCAGTACGGGCCCCGCCGGCTCCAGGAGAGGTTTGTTTCGCCTATCTGCCAGGTGAACGAGCTTGTCGGCCGGCGTGTCATTGCTGTAACAGCAGGTCAAACCCGTAGGAGATTTGACGATGAAAACCCTGAAACCGATTCTTATCGGGCTTGCCGCCCTGACGGCAGTCCAGGCCGGGGCCGACCTTCCGATCTCGTATCTGGCCAATCAGATCGCCAGCAACACCCAGGCTCTGGTCGATACCAGCTACCGCGTGGGCGACCGGGGCACAGCCCTGTATGACCTGGAAGACATGAATCGCTTTGCGCGGACCTTCCAGTACTCGCTGAGTTCGATCGACTACCGCTACCTGCGCTCGACCTACGAGCGCGCTCGCTCGAGCTGGTACCAGCTGATCTCCTATCGCTACGAGACGACTCGTTATCAGATGCTGACCGATGACATGGAGACGTTGATCCGCCAGGTGGAGAGCCCGGGCAATCCGCCGGCTCCGAGGCCGCCACGACCCCCTGCAGGCGGGATCGTGATCGTCAGGGCTCACGGAAGCGGCGGGACCGAGGAAGGCAACCGCGATGCTGCGTGCCTGAGTGCCCAGGATCGCGCGCTGCAGTCCATTACCGGCCAATGCTCAAATCTCGGCGGATATCTCGGGCGCATCGCCACCCAGGCCTGCAGCTGCCGCCACCGCTCGCGAGCGCACATCGAATGTAACTCGAGTGCCCGTGGTGAGTGCGAAGTCAGGAGCTACTGAAGACTCGCACCAGCAGCAGCACTGAAATGATGAGCAGTGCCGGGCGCACGACCTTTTCGGCCGCATGGCGGGCGAGGCGTGCCCCCAGCGCGGCTCGCGCGGCGCTCGCGGCGCCTGAAGACGGTCAAAAATCTCGTTCGCAGATCCAGCCAGCCCTATCCCAAGAGCAGTCCGGGGCCCCGCCGGCTCCAGGAGAGGGGCTGTGAAAGGACTATCCTCGAGATTACTGGCAGTTGTTTCGCTGTTCCTTCCCCAGAATGCGGTACAGCGCCTTGTGGCTTTGAAAGGCCTGCGGAAGCGAAATGCTCCTCCAGTCAAGGCAGTTCCCTTCGAAGGCGGAGTCGCCGATCGTGGTGACGGAGTCGAGAATCACGACGCTGGTGAGACCGCTTCTCGAGAAGGCGGAGTCGGCGATCGTCGCGACGGAGTCGGGGATCACGACGTCCATCGGACACTGCTTGAACCAGTGCATTTCCTTGTAGCCGACCAGGACCTTCTCGGACTTGTTCGAGAACACGAAGCAGCTCTTCGGAGTGGACTCCTGCGCTTGCGCGCTGGCGGCGGAGAGAAGAGCGGCAATAGATCAGGTAGCAGCAGGAGCTGGAGCGCAAGCTCCGGGAGTTCGATCAGGCGTTTCCGGACTCAGGCGAGCAGAGGCGTGTGATCCATAAGCTGACACAGGGCAATCCGGCGCTACCGGAGCCCGCTCGCAGGATCATGGCGGCGACGGTGTGGGCGAGGGGCAGCGCGGGCCAGATTCCCACCTCCAGCGCTACGGGTTAATTTTCCGAGCCGAGTCGGGCCACGAGTCCGCGGAAGGCCGGCTCGGTCAGGCGGTTCTCGGGGTCCTGAGCGATGAGCTTTTGCCAGTCTCGCGGGGCAGCCTGGGTAATCCAGTTCTGCAGATTTGATTGAAAGGTCTCACGCCATTTCGCCGGCTGACGGCGTTGAAGTGCCTTCAGTGCCTTCCATGTGGTGACAGAAAGGTCATCGAACATCGTCAGGACAAACCAGATTCCGTAGAGATCCTTGAGCACTTTGGCCGAGCCTGATCTCCGCCGAGTGAAGGTCAGCCCCTTATGAAACACCCAGGCCTCGGGGCGGACGACGAGAATTTCAGTTCCTCGAGCCCTTGGGCGGCAAGGATCTGCGATAGAGGCGCAATGTCGGCGGGCACCGCTGGTTTTCGTGGAATCAGAAAGTCCATGTCGGTGGTGCCCACTGGTCGAGCGGACGTCTTGGCGAGGCAACGATCGTAGAGGATCAGTGCAACGCCACCACCGAGAACGATACTCTTCGACCATTCGCCAAAGTGTGATGCAAGGTTCTCGAGTTCGACAATGATGAGCTCGTTCTGAGGGTTCTTCATCTCAGGCAGGCTCGATGGATTCAAATGAGGACCACGGGGCAATGGTCTTGAGGACGGGCGTCTTTCTATAGATCGCTTCGGCCTGTTCGATGCCGCGAAGTGGAAAATGGTACAGCTCGAGAAACGTCAGGATCCCCATGGCGGCCGCCCAGGCGGGATCTTTGGGATCCTTTTGGAATCGCTCGATCACTCCCCGGTAATAGGGCTCAATGAGGAGCACTTCGTACCCACGCTCTTGAGCGACGAGGCCGTACTTCTTGGCCAGAGATTCGGCCCGGGAAGAATCCAAAAGATACGCTTCGGTGGTGGAGAGGTTCGTGACGCCGGCACGAAAAATCAGGCGTGCGGCCGTGTGAAGTGCCGGCGCGCCGGCAGCGTCTAGAAAGTGATCTCGCTGCGATTGGAAGGCCTTCGGATCAGAGATGGCGTAACGACGAAGGGTGCACTTGCGCTGAATCTGGTAGTTCTTGAGCCAGCGGACCAACAAAGCCTTGGGGTCTGCGAGATAGAATCGCTTCTTCGTGCCTGTGCCCACGGCTCGAATGATTCCATCGTATTCCAGCGAGCGCACCACGCGGTGAACGGTATGGGGCCTGAGCTCGAGCTCGCGGGCCACCTGATTGACCGAGAACTCGTCATGGGCTCCAGACTTCGGCTTTACTCGACGAGCGAGCAGCCAGAACAGAGTCAGTGCGCCCTTTTTTGTGAATGGGTCGGCCAGTGGCACGTCGGAGGTTGCTGGCAGGAGGTTCGAGCGGGGCATCTATCCAATAGGATAAGCTATACGTTAAATATTGGATAGAAGATTTTATTGGATAGATGTTCCGGCAGCTTGCGTGATGGCCAGCTGAAAACCACCGGCTGAGATTTCAGGTCGTGCCTGATCCACTCCAAGCGAGAGGAGCGCTCAAGAGGACTCGGCCAAGCGCTCGCTCTCGCGTCCCGCTCGAGCTCCGCCTGGCCACCTCGCCAGCCTTTCGCTCGCATCACGCTCGCTCAGCCCGCGCTGCGGGCCGGCTGGCTCGCCTTCGAGTCCTCTCTCGTGAACGGCTCAAAACAAAAAAGCCACAGAGACGAGCTCTGCAGCTTTTTTGTTTTGAAATGGCGCACTCAAGAGGACTCGAACCTCTAACCCTCAGATCCGAAGTCTGATGCTCTATCCAATTGAGCTATGAGTGCGCGACTCGGAACGAGCTACAGGCGTACCAGCTTGTTTCGACCGGATCAAGGGGATGCCAGCGATTCACCCAGTAGCAGAGTCTTGATGGACAGGGCGATCAGGACGCTGATGGCCAGGCCCGCAGCGGCCTTGCCGAAGTCGCGCAGGGTCAGAAACCGAACACGCTTGAAGCGGCCCCGCTTCATGCGGTGGTTGATCGCAAACTCGCGGCCCGCAAGAAGCCCCAGAAAGACCCACGTCGTGCTCATGGGCAGATTGTTGAGCTGTTTGAAGTAAAGCAGGATCAGGCCGTAGGCCAGATCGATCACGGTGGCCGAGCGGATGTCGGTGGTGTTGGTCTTGCTGGCCACGATCTTTTGGATGGCGCCTCCCCGCGCCCGGATGATCAGGGCAAGCAGGCCCAGAATCACCACCAGTGACCCGACGAGCTGGCTGAAATCGAGCTGTCTCGGAAGGAAGACGAAAATGTTGGCGAAGTCCTGAACCAGCCACTGGCTCCACAGAAAACCCGTCGAGATCCATTGCAGCGCCACCCAGCGTCGGCGTGTGCGGTCTGCCCCCCTGCGGAAGTGTTTTTCGAGAACGGACGAGAAGGTGTACCAGATCGCCAGTGCGGCGCCGAAGGCAATGGCGTAACCCACCAGCGACTTCATGACGATTTTTGCCAGCAGCATTCCCGGCGTGAAGACGCTGAGAACGAGAAAGGTGGTGCTGACTGGAATGCCCCGGCTGGTGAGCATCAGAAGCACGACTGGCGGAGCCAGATGCCACCAGTGAAACGTGTCGGGAAGGGGAATCTGGGCGAGACGCCCGTAGGCAGGGTCTCCCGAAGAGGTCGCCCAGCCGTAAATCAAAACCGCGCTGAGGATGGTCGCGGCAAAGCCCCAGAGCACCCACCAGGGGCGCCGAGCGTTCGAACTGAGAAAGGTTCCCAAGGTCTGGATCGAGTCATTGGCGACGATCGAGTAGGCGGCAACAGCGAAGCCCAGAAGCATGAACAGCTGGGAGGAGTCGGGCAGAAACGGCATAATGCGACGCGTTATGTCGGTTCTAGGGATAAAACTCAAGCCGAAAACTTGCGGAAAAATTCAAAATGATTTCATTTAGTTACCCTTGGTTAGAGGGTCTGCCGCAGGATCTCCAGACGAGTGTTCAGGTTGCCCGTCTCGAGAAGCTGCTGCCGAATGTCGACGTCGGGAATACGGTAGTGCCCGTAGAGTTCGATGACCTTTTGCGGAAATTCGAGTCCCTGCTCGAAGGCGGTTCGTGACTCACCATCAGGCAGTGTCTCTTCTGCCCATTTCATCAATCCCTGTCTCAGACGCTGCAGAAAGAACCGATTCGAGTCGAGCAGCGTCGTTTCGGTGTCCAGCGGTTCGACCTGGCAGCGGATGAACGGTTTCTCGTGCAGGATCGACACCAGCCGAACCCGTGTGGTTCCCTGAACCAGAATCACCCGGGTCCCGTCGTCGCGCTGTTCGAAAAGATGAACGGTTCCCATCCCGGCAATCAGCGGCTGAGAGTCCTTCCACGAGCCGGGCTCGGTCGGATCGAGATCGCTCACGACGAGGGGCAGGCCGTGCTGCAGATTTTGGTCGGTCATCGCCAGATACCGAGGTTCGAAAATATTCAACGGCAGCGTTGCCGTCGGAAAGAAGACGACGCCTTCGAGGGGAAAGAAAGAAGCTTCGATCAGGGTTGCCACGCCTATACATCTACCTCAAAACAGCTATAAAGACTTCATGCTCCGTGCAGCGTGGATTGCGATTCACTCGTGGATGACTCCGGTTCGCTTTTATCGTCTCTGCGTCGCGACGCTGGCCTTTGTCGTGGGCGTGATTCTCTGGGGTGCCCTGGTGCGCGCCACGGGGTCGGGAGCCGGCTGCGGTGAGCACTGGCCGCTCTGCAACGGCGAAATGCTTCCCAGCCTCGCCCGCCAGAAGACGCTGATCGAGTTTGGTCATCGCTTGAGCTCGGGCCTCAGTCTGCTTCTGGTTTTTACGGTGGGGCACTTCGCGTTTCGTCTCTTTGGCCCGCGCCATCCGATTCGCCGTCTGGCCCTGTGGTCGATGGTGGCCATCGTGATCGAGGCCCTGATCGGCGCGGCCCTAGTGCTGCTTCGGCTGGTCGAGCACGACCAGTCGCTCGATCGGGCTGTATCGATTTCCCTCCATCTCGTAAACACGTGCTTCTTGGTCGGCGTCCTGACGCTGCTGGTTTGGGGAGTGGGGCGGTGTCTGTCCTCCCCGAATCTGGAGCTTCCCGGGGGCCGCATTTTTCCGCCCCCTTCCGATCACCGGCTTCGCGGAGCAATGGTGCTTGCCGGATTTATAGTTCTCGCGGCGTTGGGAGCACTGACGGCCCTGGGGGACACGCTTTTTGAGGTGGGCTCGTTTCGTGAGGGCTGGGTGCGGGATTGGGCCGCCGATGCCCACTTTCTCGAGCGCCTGAGAGTTCTGCATCCTGCACTGGCCGTACTCTGGTTGATCATCGCGCTGCCGTGGCTTCAGTCATCAACCTCTGTCTGGGGAAGGCGCGGGTTGAAGGGGATTGTTCTCAATCTGGTCATCGGAGCGGCCAATGTCCTGCTTGCCGCGCCTCTGGCGCTTCAGCTGGTGCACTTGCTCGTGGCAAACCTGATCTGGATCTCGCTCGTCCTTGCTTTTGTCGGGTACGACATTGAGGACTCTGTCGAGCACCGGGGCGTCTGACCCGGCAACTTCTTCCCCTATTCGGAAGGGGCTCTTGCCCTTACACTCCAACAATGCGTCGTCACGGGATGCTCTTTTGGGTGGTGGGAATTCTGGCGGTGATGGGCTTCGAGGCCGCGTCCGCCGATTCGGGCTCGCTTCATCTTTTTGTGAATCCTTCGGCTCGCCGGATCGACTGGTCGACGCCTCGGGGGCTGCTCTGGTCGACCATTCGGTCGACGGTGGCGAGCAAGATGGACACGACGGTGGGTGCCCGCGAAACGGCGCTGGGTCATGTGGTGGTTCACTACAACTGCACCGATCTCGACGGGGTCCGGCAAACCGGCTGGGTCGGAATGACCGGGCAGAACGACGCCGAAGTGGATGACCAGGATCTTTTTAAAAAACAGCTCGGGATGGGACTGCTTTTCAAGCTCTACGCCGATGGGCAACTGGTCGATGACCGGACCTCTCGCGAGCAGGTGGCCCTGAATCCGGGACGCGCCGAGTGGGAGGGCCTCTCGCGTCGACGCCTTCTGCCCAAGTTTTTGCGCGTCGGTATTTCTGAAGAACAGTGCTCAGAAATTCGAGACTACGTGGCCCTCTATCGAAGTCGCTCTTATGACGGCTCAGTACCCCTTCGCGAGTGGCGTCGCCGAGGACCCGATCAGATTCTCTATTACGGGTTTCCGATTCGTGAGCCGCTCGAAAATTTCAGGCGTGTGCGCTCGGGAGAGCGCGGGGTTCCGGTGGGCGGAGGCTGCACGGCCTACGGGGTGTCGTTCCTGAAACTACTCGATCGGCATACGCCGCAACTCGAACGCTTCTTTACGCGACGGTTTGAAGTCTCCGAGGCCTTGATCGGCAGGCGGGATCGAGCAAGCGGGGAGCGGTACCGCGTTTCGGTCTTCGATATTCTTTTGGGCAGGGTCGGAGTCGCGTGGCGTCACAGGGGCGTCGAGAATCGCCTCCTCGACATCTATGACCCTCAACGGATGTGGGACTTCATCGACGGCGTACAAAGCTGCGCCCAGCGTCTGGGATGGTCACCGCGGGACCGAAGCGGAACGTTTCGTCGTTCCTGCACTCCCGAACTGCTCGAGTGGGTCGAGGCCAACGCGCACCAAATTCATGCCGACGAAGAGTTGGTGATCGAGTCCGAAGCGCTCGGAGTTCGGCAGGGGGGCTCGGGCTCGGCGGACAAGCGCTCTTTTCGAGTCGTTCGACACGGAATTTCGCTTGATTAGTTGAGCGGCCGCCAGCGGCGTTCAGAGCTGCGCAAGGCCCACCGTCTACTGAAGCGTGACTGAACGGGAGCTCGAGGTGCGAGGGGTTCCTGCGGCAAGTCGGGGCGTCCAGGCTTGGGCTCCTGCTTCTCGAATTTGCCTCGTTGTCGCTTCGATCTTCGCGACATATCGAGCTACGGCCTGCGGACGCCGACTGCCCGGCTTGGCAAGGTAGTGCAGCCAGCGCTGCGGCCCCAGATTGTAGGCAGCCAGCGTTGACGCCAGCGTGCGAAAATCGTCCTGAAGCTGGGCGAGATAGTGCATGCCCAGCGTGACATTTGCCACCGGGTCACGAAGCAGCGTTTCGATGGCCGCGTTGGGGATCCCGAGGTCTCGGGCGACGACCCGGCCGGTAGCCGGCATGAGCTGCATCAGGCCAACGGCCCCTGCCGACGACACGACCTGGGGCTTGAAGCTGCTTTCGTGGTCGATCACCGCGAGAATGAAGGAGGGCTGAAAGTCGAGCAGGTGGCAGAGGCGAATGATCTGCGCCGCCGTAGCGCGAATCTTTTCGGAGCGTTCTCGGCCCGCCATGCGCTTTTCAAGAAGGCTGGCCACCTCGGGGTAGGCCATGTCGAGAGGGCGTTTTTGCAGGCGCTTTTCGGGAGCGGGAGGGGTGGCTGCCCAGTCCAGCGAGGGCAGGTCGCGCGGAGTGTGCCGGAAATTCCAGTTGTGCTGCTGGCGTTCGTTGGCCGGAGGAGTCTGGTCGACGGCCAGGATGCCCACGAGCAGAAGCAGGCCGAGCTTCGGGCGCGTGATGGTTGACGAGGTCATCAGCATGACGAGCGGGCTTAACTCGGCGGCGCAGGACTGGCAACCGGGGATATTCTTGCGGTTAACGCACTGCGGCTTGATTCTCGCGCGAGGCAGCGTGGCCGTTCGGACACACTGGAGCCCGTCAAGAATCCACCGATACGCTAATGAAGAGGTGTCTTCGGTGCGAATCGGGGTTCTGAAACTGCAGCAAGCCATGGCCTGCGGGCTGATCCTTCAGCTCGCGCTGGGCGTGCTTCCGCTGCAATGGGCCGTCGCTCAAACGCCGCGATCGGAGTCAACGCCGCGATCGCTGTCTTCGAAGTCCTGCGACGTCGCTGGAGACGTGTCGCGGCTTCCGGAGGTACTGGATGCCGTGAACTCCG
>CAYSOA010000065.1:4277-8571 GCA_964432565.1 uncultured Bacteriovorax sp. | reverse complement strand
GATGTCGGGGGCACACCGGACTTCTGGAAAACCATCCCCCAAGCAGAAATGCACCTCATCACCCTGGTCAATCTCATCCAGTACGAAAATCTACCCTCGAATTTTCGGAGCGTGACGGGCGACGCCTGCAACATGCCACAATTTGCAGATGCCTCGTTCGACATTGTTTTCAGTAACTCGGTCATTGAGCACGTAGGGCCCTATGAACGGCAAGTGCAAATGGCGAGGGAAATTCAACGGATCGGAGTTCGATACTGGGTCCAGACTCCCAATTACCACTTCCCAATTGAGCCGCACTTTCTCTGTCCATTTATTCATTGGATACCCCGAAGGGCCCGAGCTGCTCTGTTGCTTGTGACCCGACTGGGACACTACGACAGGCAACGTAACCTCAGAGCCGCATTGCAGATTGTCGATAATATCCAACTTCTCGACCGCATCCGTTTTGGAGGTCTCTTCGAGACTCCCAGAAACCAGATCCTGTACGAGAAATTTTGTGGCCTCAATAAATCTTTGATCGCTGTAAGATGAGGAGCACTACCGTCATGAGCGCGCGCCCCGATGAGGCTCTGCACCCAAAACCGAGCTGCCAACTTGCCGGAACTTGAAGAATGGCTGGGGAACTAGGATTCGAACCTAGATAGCCAGAGTCAGAGTCTGGAGTCCTACCATTGGACGATTCCCCAGCAGGAGAGGCCGCTGTCATAGCGCAGCCCAATTCCGGTGGTCAAGTCTCTTGATCCGTTGATGCTCCCTCTCCCGCCACTGCAGGAAAATACTGCCCCTTCTGGCCGATCTCATGGCCAGCCTTCATGGGCTTGCCCAGCTCGTCAATGCTGAACACCGACGGGTCGAGATTCAGCGACTGCCGCAGGCGATCCATCGTTTCGGGAACAAAGGGCCAGAGCAGAATCATGAGGTTCTTCAAGACGTAGAAGCTCGAGAAAAGCGCATTGCGGCGCGCCTCTTCCGGAAACCGGTCGTCATGCGGCTTGAACTGGGTGAACAGGCTATTGATCGATCGCGCGTAGTTCTCGATCGCCCCCAGCAGACTGGCGTAATCCGCCCGCGCCATGGCCTTCACATAGCGCCGCACGATCTGAAGCGTCTCCTGCTCGACCTTCTCCAAAACCACCCCTTCCGGAATCCTGCCCCCAAACTTTGAATGACAGGCCGAAATCGGTTTCTCAAACGAGGCATTCATGGGTCCGGCGAGGAACTTGTTGCGCTCATCCAGGGCCGAGATGTCAAAATTCGAGGCCTTTTCGGGCAGCGTCAGCGTCGACAGAAAATACCGGATCTGATCGGCCGAGTAGCCCTTTTGATCCAGAAGCTGATCGCCCGTGAAAAAATTCCCCCGAGACTTGCTCATCTTCTCGCCGTTCACGAGCAGGTGGTAGCAGCCGAAAATATCGGTCAACTGCAACTCACCGGGCTGCGGCATCCGCATCGGATCGGTCTGCGTGCCGAGCCACATGGCCCCCTGCATGAGAACATAGAAAAACACATTATCCTGTCCGAGAAACTGGTAGACGCGCGCGTTGGGGTTACACCACCACTCCTTGTAGCGCTCCGGATCCCGTCCACTCTGCTTCAGCGCCACCTTCGAAAAGGAAATCGGCGCGATGAGTGAATCCGGCCAGACGTAGAGCGTCTTGCCTGCCATATCGGGGTCAAGATCCACGGGAAGCGGAATCCCCCAGGCCACGTCGCGGGTAATGGATCGGTGCGCCCAGCCGTCGACCAGCTCGGTGGTGATTCCGATTTTCGCCAGGGCCGCTCTTCCCTGCTCCATCTCGGGCTTGGATTCAAACTGTAGCGCGATCTTCTTGCCCGGCGCATACCGCGGTTTGTGCTTCGGAAGCTGGGTCTTGATCTCCTTGTAGGCCGCTTCGCTCGCCGCATCGAATGAGCAGACCGGCAGGACCGTGCCCAGCACTTCGGCGAGAACGGGCTTGCGCCACTCCGTCTTGCCCTTGAGCCACTCGGCGAGAACATCCGAGACCTTCCACATGTCGAGCCACCAATGCACGGTCTCGCGCATCTCAGGCACGGCATCACTGATCGCACTTTTGGGATGGATCAGCCTGCCGGGCTCGTACTGCATGCCGCAGCGATCGCACTCGTCCGAGTAGGCGCTCTCGTTGTCGCACTGAGGATTCGGGCACTTGCCCTTTACGTAGCGATCGGGAAGAAATCGCTGCAGCTTCGGGTCAAACCACTGCAGACTCGAACGCTTCTCGAGCATGCCGTTCGAGTAAAGCTTTCGAATGAAATCCTGGGCAAGCTCCTTGTGTACCGGAAAGGTCTCGGGCGAGGACGTCCCCGTGTAGCAGTCCACTCCGATCGAGTAGCGCTTCAGGGTCTCCTGCTGCCGCCCATGAATTCCGTCGATGAACTCTCGAATCGACTTGCCGGCCTGCATGGCGGCGACCTCGCTCGTCGAGCCATGGTCGTCGGTCCCGTTCACGAAAAGCACGTTGTCCCGACCAATGAGCAGGGTCATCCAACGGGCAAACGTATCAGCGGGCACATGCGCTCCGGCCAGGTGCCCGAGATGCAACGGGCCATTGGCGTAGGGCATCCCCGCCGTGACGACTGCTCGCTCCGGACGGTAAACCTGCCTCAGGACCGAGGCCACATCCATTGGTGGACCTCGATGCGGACCTGCGTTTTCAGTACTCACACGGCCTCCAGCTTCTTCAGGCGCGCTTCGATTTCGTTCCATGGCAACAAACTCACCAGATCAAAGACTGAGGCACTCACGGTCTTGCCCGTCAGCGCCACGCGCATCGGAGCCATCAGATCACCGAGCTTCACGCCAAACTGCTCGCAAAGAGTCTTGAAAAACCCGTCGACATCGCCGTGCCCCATGCCCAGATCGGCCAGCGAGGCAACCGAGCCCCACGCTGCATCGCGCCCTGCTCGGGCTACCGGACCATGCGCCTGAACCTTCGCCGAAAGTTGCTCGACTGCTCTGGCAATCGCATTCTTCAGGGCAGTTTTCGCCTCGGGAGTCTTGCCCCACTTGATCAGAGAGGCATCGAACTCGATCGCGCCGGGAGTGCAGAGGGTGACGAGCGGTTCGGCGATCTCCTGGATGAGCTTCACCTTGGAAAGGTGCGCCGTGATCAACCCGTGACCGATCGTCGTGTCGACGCGGGCAAGGGATTCGGGCGCGAAGAAAGTTGCAAAATCTTCGACGATGATCCCTGCCAGCCGCGATGGTGCGGACGAACGAATGTGCGTGGCATTGAGCCACTGAAGCTTCTCGAGATTGAAAACTGCCGAACTGACCTGAACATGCTCGAACGAGAAGGCCTGGATCATCTGATCGACCGTGAACACCTCCTGGTCGCCGTGGCTCCAGCCCAGACGAGCAAGAAAGTTCAGCAGCGCGTCGGGCAGATAGCCTTCCCCCGGTAAACGTTTGCCGAGACCGCCCCATGGCGTTTGGACAGCTTTTTCTTGTCTGCCCCCAGAATCATCGGCAAATGAGCGAACTTCGGAACCGGGTAATCGAAAAAGCGGTACAGATGCATCTGTTTCGGGGTGTTATTGATGTGATCGTCACCACGAACGATGTGGGTCAGTCGGGATTCGACATCATCCACCACCACCGAAAGATTGTAAGTAGGAGCCCCATTGGATCGAACCAGGACAAAATCGTCCAGATCGACATTCTCAAATCGAATGGGACCCCGAATCATGTCGTGAAACTCAATCGCCCCATCCAGTGGAATTGCGGCGCGAATGACGTAGGGTGCATCGACGGGCCCGGGCTCGGTGCGATTGCGGCAGCGCCGATCGTACATCGGCTTTTTTCCGGCAGCCTGAAGCTCTTCGCGCATTTTCTCGACTTCGGCCTCAGAGCACCAGCACTTATAGGCAAGGCCCTTTGATACCAGCTCTTCGGCACGATCGCGGTACAGCTGCAGGCGCCCGCTCTGGTAGATCGGTTCTTCGTCCCAATTCAGACCAAGCCACTTCATCGAGGCCAGAATGTCGTCCGTGAAGCGCTGCTCAGAGCGCCCGAGATCGGTGTCTTCGATTCTCAGCAGGAACTTCCCGCCCTGCTGCCGAGCGTAGAGCCAGTTGAAAAGCGCCGTTCTCACTCCCCCGATGTGAAGAAATCCGGTCGGAGAAGGTGCAAAACGAAGACGAACTTCAGAAGCCTGCTGGGGATTCGACATGATCGATGAAATGTAGCGAAAGGAAGAGCCGTTCGCTACCGCTTTTCGGGGTCGGTGCCACCCTGCTGCTGGGAGCGATACGCAGACCAGTAGCGCAGCAG
>CAYSOA010000065.1:0-4177 GCA_964432565.1 uncultured Bacteriovorax sp. | reverse complement strand
CGAAGCTGATAGGTTCCGTAGGGCACCCACTCGCCGCGAACCCGTGGCCGACTACTCTCCGGCACGATGCTCTCGAGTCCGGGAAGCGCCAGAAGAACCGGGTATCGAATCAGGAATGCGCGGGGAATCCAGGCCTCGGTTCCGTCCGCCCCTCTTAGGACCACCAAATCGATGCGGGACCGCGACTCGGCGGAAAGATCGCTCATTGCAGCATCCAGAATGCTCTTCAGTTGAGGGCCGCGCCACTCGGCCGCCTTTGTCCCTCCGGGTCCCTTTTCCCGAAGCTTCGTGACGGCCATCGCCCGAAGTTCCTGCATTGAAATCTGCCGAAGCAGACGTTCCGCGGTGCCCTCGGTTCCCTTCAAGACGACGGAAACCTGCCCCCCCGCGGCCGAAACGGCGGCTCTGGAAGACCAGCCGACCGCAGCAAGCAAAAGTGCCAGCAGCCCAAAATGATTCAGGAATCGTCGCATGAACCCCCATTTAAGGCCGGGCCTCGACAGCCTGTCAAGGCTCGTTCAAGGATTCGATTTTCGCTTGGGGGGGGAACCCCATTGTGCTAGACACAGGGTCAATTCGGATCACCATAGGTGGGCCACAACCCACCTTTTTTTTTGCCCTGCTCCACACGGACCGGGCCTTGAGGAGTAGTGCCGGAAACAGCACGGAACCAGCATGAGCGCGGAGATTGAGAATCAGCAGAACCCCCCGATGAAGGCCGTCGAGTCCGACTTTTCGGCTTCAAAGGCAGATGACCGTCTTCTGATCCGGCTCAACGAAATCCTCGCTCCTTTTGGATACGAACTGGTTCACCTGGAAGTGCAAACGCAGCGACACCGGGTTCTTAGACTCTTCATCGACAAGCTCGACCGCTCCCATGACGAAGAAAAGGGAGGCATCGGGATTGAGGACTGCGCGCTCGTCTCGAAGACCCTGGATGAGCCGCTCGACGCTGTTTCGGAAGTAAAGGAGATCTTCGGCGATGCCGCCTACGAACTCGAAGTTTCCTCTCCGGGCGTCGATCGTCCGCTTCGCAAAGCCGCAGACTACCTGAGGTTTGCGGGAAGACGAGTACGACTGAATACGTTTCGACCGCTCGGCTCGGAGGAACTGGAGAATCCGGCTTATGCGGCTCAGAACCCTCGTCAGAAAAACTACCTGGGAGAACTGCTGGGTTTTGAGTCAGGCAAGGTGCGACTGAAGTCGAGCATTGGAGGAGTCGAAGTCAGGATTCCCCTGGCCCTCGTGGCCAAGGCGAACCTTGATCCAGACTTTGACTTTGAAGAACAAGGCGGCTCTGGAGGCCGCTCGAAGAAGAAGTGACCCCGAAGGAAGGGGTCTGGAACAAGGGTGCGGAGCAAGAGGGTAGAACCCCACCGCCCCCAGGGAGAAGAAGAACATGAATACTTCTGAACTGGCACGAGTCATTGAATCGGTAGGCAAGGATCGCGGAATCAAGCGCGAGATCATCATCAGCGCTCTCGAACAGGCCATGCTATCGGCCGCTCAGAAGCGCTACGGCCCGAACGCCATCCTCGAAGCCCACTACAACACCGACACCGGAGAAATCGACCTATTCCTCTTCAAGAAGGTGGTTGAGTCGGAACCCGAAATGCTCGAGGAATCCGAAGAAATCAACCTCGATGAAGCCCGGATTCTCGACCCCGAATGCAGCATCGGCGATGAACTCGGCGTCAAGATCGACGGCCCCGGATTCGGTCGAATCGACGCACAGACGGCAAAGCAGGTCATCTTTCAGAAGGTGCGCGACGCGGAGCGCGAGATCATCTACAACGAATTCATCCACCGCAAGGGAGAGGTCATTACCGGAATCGCCCGTCGCGTGGAGCGAGGCAACCTGATCATCGACCTCGGCAAGACCGACGCCGTCCTGCCCCGCACCGAAATCATTCCGGGAGAAATCTTCAAGCCGGGAGATCGCGTGCAGGCGTACCTGATGGACGTCGCCCACACGACTCGAGGCCCACAGATCTACCTGTCACGAACTTCGCCCAAGTACCTGATGAAGCTTTTCGAGGTCGAGGTTCCGGAAATCCGTGATGGAATCGTTGAAATCAAGCTCTGCGTCCGCGAACCGGGCGCCCGAGCGAAAATCGCAGTGGTTTCGAAGGATCGCGATGTGGATCCGGTCGGCGCCTGCGTCGGCATGAAGGGAATTCGCGTCCAGAGCGTGATTCAGGAGCTTCGAGGCGAAAAAATTGATATCATTCCCTGGTCGGACAACCCGGTGATGTTCGTCCGCTCGGCGCTTGCGCCGGCGGAGATCTCCTCGGTGCGATTGGATGAGCGCACCAAGGCCATGGAGATCATGGTCGAAGACGATCAGCTCTCGCTGGCCATCGGTCGCCGGGGACAGAATGTCCGTCTGGCCTCCCAGCTCACGGGCTGGAAGCTCGATATCATTTCGAAGTCCAAGCTTCAGAAGCGTACGGCAGAAGTGATTTTCGGACTGAAGCACATCGAAGGCATCCAGGAGACCATGGCGCACTCGATTTACGGCGCAGGCTACATGAGCGTTCGCCAGGTCGCTGAAGCTGCCGTTGAGGCGCTGCAGAAAATTCCGGGCTACGAGACGGCCGAAGCGGCCCAGAAGCTCAAGGACGGTGCCGCGGCGGTGGCTGACCAGGTGGAAACCATCATGGCGTCGATGGCTCCGGCTCCTGCGATCGAAGCTGCCGGAAACGACGCTAAGAGCCAGGCTGAAGCCCGGCTTCGCGAAATGATGCGCGAAGAAGACAAAAAGACGACGGAATAAGCGTTCTCCGCAGCTTCGGAGCACGACACTAAGGAAACGGAATGACCGAATCGAAGGACTCTATGGAACAGACAACCCAGCGTGAACCACTAAAGGTGTACGAACTGGCCAAGGAACTGGGGATGGACTCGTTGTCCCTCCTCGATAAACTGGGTGGCCTGGGCATCAAGGTAAAAAACCACATGAGCGAGCTGTCAGAAAAGGACGTGATGGCCGCACGAGAGGGGCTTGCCCCCAGGCCCGCTTCCACCAAGGGCGCAGGCGAGAAAAAATTATCCAAGCCAGCTCGGTCCACCACCGCGAAGAGCGCAGCCGCCAAAACTGGGGCGGTACGAGCTCGCCGGAAGGTGACAGAGTCCGTGGCACCTGCTGTGGACGCCGAAGCACCGCAAGAGGAGCCCTCAGCAGCCAAGCCGGCCGGAGTCATCCGTCGCCGCGTTCGTGCGGATGGAGAGGTCGAAACCGTTGCTCCTGCAGGCGTCCTTCGTCCCGCGCTGGAAGCCGATGAAGAAGTCCAAGAAACGATCTGGACCGAACCTGAGGCACCTGCAGTAGAGGAAGGCATCGCCGCTGAGGCGGAAACCACCGCACCTACGGAAGCAGAGACCCCTCAGGAGGCGGTTGCAGCGGAAGCCGCTCCAGAACCGGCAGCGCCGCCCAAGAAAGCTCCGATCGTGCTCCCTCCACGTCCTGTGGCCCCTCGCCGTAGCGTCCTGAAGATTGCGGAGATCACCGCCCCCCCTCCCCGTCCGATGATCAAGCCGGCAGCACCTGCGGCAAGCCCGATCACCCCGCGGGGGGCAGCAACTCCCGCTCGCCCTGGAACAGACAAGGATGGCTTCAGGGTCATTCGAATGACCAAGGAGAGCATCGACAAGATGGCCGAGGAAGAGGCCGCCAAGAAGCGTGGCGGTCCCGGCGGCCCTCGAGAAGCCATCATCAGGCCGGAGGATGTTCGTTTTGCCGACTACCGCAAGAAGGAGATGGTCTTTCTTCCAAAGAAGAAGCGACTTCCCATCGGCAAGTCGACGAGATCGACGGAGATCACGACCAAGAAGGCCCAGAAGCGAATCGTCGAGATGGGAGATTCCATCTCCATCCAGGATTTCGCCGCCCAGCTGGGAGTCAAGGCCGTCGAGATTCTGCGCAAGCTCATGGGAATGGGGCAGATGGCCACGATCAACCAGTCGATCGACTTTGATACGGCAACCCTCGTGGCCTCCGAGTACGAGTACGAAGTTCGCAATACGGCCTTCAAGGAAGAGCACCTCATCGAAGAGGCCACTGATGCCGAAGAGAGCCTACAGGGACGCCCTCCGGTCGTCACGATCATGGGCCACGTCGACCATGGCAAAACCTCGTTGCTCGATGCGATTCGAAGCGCCAACGTGGCGGCAAAGG
>CAYSOA010000064.1:0-8842 GCA_964432565.1 uncultured Bacteriovorax sp. | reverse complement strand
TGAAACTGCTCGTGATCACGAAGGTACTCGTATCCTGCAATGGGCAACCCATTTTCAAAGCGCCAGACCTGGACGCTTCGGTATTCCAAGGCGGCGCCACCACGGGTCAGCCTGTGCGTCGCAAGCACCATGGCGTGCCGATCACTCACCAGCATGTCGTGAATTTCGGACTGAAAGGTGCCGCCGGAAAGCTCCTTCATTTTCGCCATCAGCGCCGCGAACTGAGCGCGGTCGTGCTTGCCGGAAACGAGGGTCTTGCCCTTGATCTCGAAAGTCAGCTTGGGCGAAAACTCGCGCTCGATTCCGGCAACGTCTCCCGCGTGCCAGAGCTCATACAGGCGCTTGATCGACGTTTCGTGCTCTGAAGTCATGGATTCTCCTGAGGTGGGGTTTGAAATTATCCGAATCATCGCCACATTGGGAAAAGGATGCAAGCCTCCGATCTCCCGGAGAAACTCGTCGAAACGCGCCGAAATCCTATTGGGCTCCTCGACGGCGAACTGCAGCAGATTCTGACCTGGTGGTTCTAAAGACCGCGTTTCGACAGCACCGAGCGCACCGCAACCCTACCAGCATTATTACGGTAAATATGCTGGCATGGTTTACACCAAATGAATTTTACTACTGGCGCACTCCATCAGGCTCTGAAATCGATCTGATCTGGACGAAAGGCAGAAGGGCCATCGGCTTCGCGTTCAAATCCGGGAAGAGATTTCGCCGAGAAACTGCCACATCGCTTCTGGAGGCCGCGAAAAGCGGTAAACTGAACCGCGGCTTCATCGTCCATCAGAGCTCAGAGACGCTTCGGATCTCCGAGCACGTTCAGGCGCTTCCGGTAGAGCGGTTCCTCAGGGAGCCCGAGGCCGGACGAATTCTGGAATAGCGAATCGGCTCAGCACTCGCTCATGGCTTCTTCGAGCGAGAGCACCCGGATCCCTACCTGATTCGGCGAAGAGACCGGCCCTCCACCGCTCGCGGTCATGAACCCCCGCGCAATCTCGCGCTCGCACCACGAGCGCCACTGATCGCGCGGCCACGAAGCGCCATGCGCGTCGAGCAGCTCACCCAGTGACGCCATCACTTCAGGCGAAAACCCACAGGGCGAAATCAGGTGAAAGGGCTTGAGGTCGTTGACGACATTGATGGCAAGGCCATGCCACACGACCCACTTGCGCACGGCGATGCCGATCGAGGCCACCTTGCGAGCCCCCTGGGGCTCGTCGACCCACACGCCCGTCGCATGTTCGCGCGCTTCACTCGAAAGCCCCAGCGCTCGGAGCCAGTCGATGAACACTCCCTCGAGCTTGCGCAAAAAGGCGGTGACGTCCTTCGCCGGACCGAACCCCGAGCCATCGAGCTTGACGATCGGATAGACGACGAGCTGGCCGGGACCGTGATAGGTCAGGTCGCCTCCCCGCTCGCTCTCACAGAAGGCGATCGATGGCGGCAGCGGAGCCGGAAGCGGCATCGACCGCTCGCGAGGCTGGCCCACCCACTGAAGTCCGCGCCCTCGAGTGACGACGGGCTCATGCTCCAAAAACAACACCGTATCCGGAATCGCATCCCGAGCCCTCAGCTCGACGAGCCTCTTTTGAAGCTCGGATGCGTCCGAATACGGTGTCAGATTTTTCAGCGACCAGAACTGCATAGGTCCCTTAGATATCCGGCCCGCGAATCCGGCCCACGCCGGATCGGAACCAGATCAGAATCAGACTCGGGCCTGAGCCTGCGCCGAAGCAGCGGGCTTCTTCTGGAAGATGTGGATGGCGTGGCCGAGCGTGGCTTCGGCGGCTTCCATCAACGTTTCCGGCAGCGTCGGGTGCGGATGCACCGTCAGGGCCAGGTCTTCCACATGAGCGCCCATCTCGATGGCCAGCGCGGCTTCCGAGATCAGGTTCGAGGCTTCTGCTCCGACGATGTGCACGCCGAGGAGGCGGCCCGTCTTCGCGTCGCCGATCATCTTCACGAAGCCTTCCGGCTCGCCGACCGAAAGAGCGCGACCGTTGGCTGCGAACGGGAACATCCCGACCTGAACCTGAACGCCCTTTTCGCGAGCTTCCGCCTCCGTCAGTCCGACGGTGGCAATTTCCGGATCCGTGAAGATCACGGCCGGCATCGCTACAACGTCGTAAGCGGCCTTCTTGCCTGCAATGGCGTCAGCAGCGACGATGCCTTCCTTCGAGCCCTTGTGAGCGAGGAGCGGCTGTCCGGCGATGTCGCCGATGGCGTAGATGCCCGGCACGTTGGTCTTGCGCTGGGCATCGACGAGGATGAATCCCTTGGAGTCGAGCTTCACGCCAGCCTTCTCGAGGCCGATGCCTTCATGGTTCGGAGTACGGCCGATCGTGACCAGCACCTTCTCGAACATCTCGGTGATCGACTTGCCGCCTGCACGGGGTTCGAAGGTCACTTCGACGCCCTTGGCGCCAAGATCCTTCATTCCCTTCACGCCGTGACCGACATAGACCTTCACGCCACGCTTCTCGAGCTTCTTGTGCACGACCTTGGCAAGATCCGGATCGACGCCGCCCAGGAGTCCGGGGCCGCCTTCGACGACCGTTACCGAGGCACCGACCTTCGAGAAGAACGTGCCCAGCTCGAGGCCGATGTAGCCACCGCCGATGCAAAGAATGCTCTTCGGAACGGAGGTCTGGTCGAGGGCTCCAGTCGAATCGAGGACCTTCTTCTGATCCACCACAAAGCCCGGCAGCGCCGTCGGGCGCGAACCCGTGGCAATGACACACGCATTGAACTGGATCGTCTCGACGCCCTTCGCAGTCTTCACTTCGAGGGTCTTCGGTCCGGTGAACTTCGCGTCGCCCGCAATCACGGTGCAGCCGTTGGCCTTCAGGAGCTGGCCGACGCCGCCCGTGAGCTTGGCCACGACGCCATCCTTCCAGGCCTTGAGCTTGGTCATGTTGACATTCAGGCCCTTCAGCGGCTTGCCGCCCTGCTCGATACCAAGTTCATCGGCATGGTGCGAGACGCGATCGAAGATTCCACCGGCGTAGATGAGTGCTTTAGAGGGAATGCATCCGCGGTTGAGGCACACGCCTCCCACTTCGGCCTTATCAATCACGGTCACCTTGCGGCCGTTCTGGGCCAGGCGGATCGCGCAGACATAACCGGCAGGGCCGGCACCAATCACGACGACATCATGCTGAGACGTTGCCATTGCTGAGTTCCTTTCGATGTCGGTTGCCGATCAGCCTTCGAGAACGAGCAGGCTCGGGTTCTCGATGTACTGGATGAACGTCTTCATGAACTCGGCCGCGATCGCACCGTCGACGATGCGGTGGTCGAGCGAGATCGAGAAGTAGGTCCAGTCGCGGATGACGATCTCTTCCTTGCCGCCCACGGTCTTGACGACCGGCTTGCGGAAGATCTTGTTGAATCCGAGGATCGCCACTTCCGGGAAGTTGATCACGGGAGTTGCGAACAGGCCGCCAATCGAGCCGGCGTTCGTCAGCGTGATCGTGCTTCCGGCGAAGTCTTCCGCCGTCAGCTTCTTCGCGCGAGCGCGATCCACGATGTCCTGGATTTCCTTCGCGAGCTGGAGCACCGACTTGTTGGCGACATCCTTCACGCACGGAGCCGTCAGGCCGTCGTCCGTCTGAATGGACAGGCCGATGTTGTAGTAGTGCTTGAGAACGATTTCGTTCGTCGTTTCATCGAGCGTAGAGTTGAGGATCGGGTACTTGCGCAGAGCCGCGACCATCGCCTTCATCACGAACGGCAGGAACGTCACCTTGATGCCGTACTGAGCGCCCAGATCCTTGGCCGAAGCGCGAAGCTGCACGAGAGCGGTCGCATCGGCTTCTTCGACGTAGGTAAAGTGGGCGGCCTTGTCCTTCGACTGGCGCATTTTTTCTGAAATTTTCTTACGGAGTCCCTTGAAGGCGATGCGCTCTTCGGTCTGCGCGCCCAGGACGGGAGCACGGAATGGCAAAGTCTTCGCAAGCTGCGGAGCTGCAGCGGCGACGGCACCGGCCCCGTGCGCCATCGAGGCTCCGCCCTTGAGGAAATTCTCGACATCTTCGCGCATCACACGACCGTGCGGGCCGGAGGCCGGAACGGAAGAGAGGTCCACACCCTGCTCACGAGCCATGCGGCGCGTGGCGGGAGCAGCGAGAACGCGGGATTCCGGCGAAAGTCCGCCGGTGATCAGGTTGGCGGCCGCAGGAGCTGGGGCGGCGGCAGGCTTCGCCTGCACCGCTGCAGGCGCAGAGGCCGAGGCCTGCATTGATGCTGCCGCGGCATGGGCCGCGGGAGCAGGCGCAGCAGCCGTTGCTGCGGGAGCGCTCGCGCCGGCCTTCTTGCCGTCTTCGAACGTGATCAGCACCTGGCCGACATGCACGGTCTCGCCTTCCTTCGCGCGGATTTCCTTGCAGACGCCATGAAAGGGAGAAGGAATTTCGATCGTGGCCTTGTCGGTCATGATTTCGCACAGGATCTGGTCGTCCTTCACGAGATCACCCGGCTTGACCTTCCAACTGACGAGTTCGCCTTCGTGGACGCCTTCACCCAATTCCGGAAGCTTGAATTCCATGTCGTCTCCTTAGCTCGATGCGCCGGCTTCTGGGCCGGCCTTCTTGTGACTACTGATCTTGCGGTCGCGCTCGACCACGCCCTTCATGAAAAACTCGGCCGCCTTGTAACTCGACCGAACCATCGGTCCTGCGGCCACATACAAAAACCCTTTTTTTCGGGCCAGCTCGCCCAACTGATCAAACTCCTCCGGCGAATAGTACTTCTCAACCGGCAGATGCTGCAGCGATGGGCGCAGGTACTGGCCCAGCGTCAGCACGTCAATTTCATCCGCGATCAGATCGTCGTAGGCCTGATCGAGCTCGGCCTCGCTTTCGCCCAGTCCCAACATGATCGCGCTCTTGGTGTACAGCTTCGAGCGACCCGATTCGATCGACCACTGCTTGGCAAAGCGCAGCGTGGCCAGGGACTGCTCGTAGCCTGCGCGCGGATCACGCACGCGGTACTGAAGCCGCCTTACCGTCTCGATATTGTGCGCGTAAACATCCAGGCCCGAGTCGACAATCGTCTTCACGGCTTCGGTATCGCCCCGAAAATCGGGAACCAGCGCCTCGATGATCACTTTGGGGTCGCGCCGCTTGATCTCACGAATGGTCTCGGCAAAATGCCCCGCCCCACCGTCCGGCAGGTCATCGCGGTCGACCGAGGTCAGCACCACATACTGCAGGCGCAGCGAGGCAATACTCTCGGCGATCATCGCGGGCTCGTTGGGATCCAGAGGCGGAGGGCGGCGCGCGGTCTTGATCGCGCAAAAACGGCAGGCACGCGTACAGGTGTCTCCGCCCAGCATGAAGGTCGCCGTGCCGCTCGCCCAGCATTCGGACACGTTCGGGCAATGGGCCTCTTCGCAAACCGTGTGGAGCTTGCGCTCCCGAAGCATCTGCTTGATCTCGGTGTAAGCCTCGCCGCCCGGCGGACGAATCTTGAGCCACTCGGGTTTGCGCGACTGAAGAATCTTGGCCGCCTGGGAGGGCGACAAGGGACGCGCCGGGCCGAGCGCTTCTTCTACGATGACGGGCAGTTCCTTCAAGAAAGTCATGGAGTGGCGCCGTTATAGTGCGCCCCCCCACCCCCCGCAAACAAAAAACCCGCCGATCGGGGGCACCGACCGGCGGATCTGACGGAGGAGAGAGGAGTCAGCCCGCATCCTGCGGACTTTCTTTGGAGTTGCACCGAGAATGCCAGCCTCAATTCAAGGAGGCCTGACGCGAGTCGTTCGCACCAGGCCTCGGGGGGAGAGAGGGAGAGAGATTCGCAAATGGGAGGGGGATCGCCATTCGCGAGACGCCGTCCGGGGTTTCCGGACGGAACTTTTAAAAATCGCTCGCTACCGCGCGGGGGACGCCGTCACGAAGGGCGGCAAATCCGTTAAATCCGGGGCGGGCAGACCTCCCCCGCTCCAAAATTGAGCGGCCCCGAACCACGGGGAGCTGGGCGACTTCCACAACGAATACAGGGCCGCTTGAGGGTTGTAAGACCCAAAGGGTCCCGCGAGGTCTCCCCAGTTCCAGACGACCGATTGAGGGTCGACCAGAGGCTTGGGAGCAAAACTGAAGTCGGCAGGAAGAAAGCCGGCACTGACCCGATCTGTCCAGGAAGGGGTGGCCGGGGGGGTCGCCCCGCCCGAAAGGCTCATCAGCGAAGGAAGCTCGAAGGCGGCTCGAGCTGGGGCAATCCCTCCGCCCGGCTGAATGCTGCCGAAGGCCTTGCCGAGGCCCAAAAACTGAGAGTCCAGTCCCATGGCCTCGACGGCGGTCACCTGGGGCACGGTGCAGTTCACACAAATCGAGTCGGGCAAAAGCGGAACGGCGGCGCGCGCGACCGCACCGCTGAGAAGGGTGGCACCGATGACCAGGGGAAGCCATCGGTGCCGGGGGGATGAGGGATTGGGGGATTTCCACAGTAAACGTTCCACGCAGGCCCTTAGTGCAGGAGGGATGCCACCATGCGTCAAGCAGGACACAACCCCTGATCTCATTGAAATCTTGCAGAAAATCCGAACCGGCCAGATCCAGAGCTTCTTGAAGCACGGTGCCGCCACTGTAAAGCCTTTGGACAGGTGGACAGCCCCTCATCGCGCTGCGACACTCAAAGAACGCATGAGGGGTGCAGCTTCACACAAGGCGATCCGCAGCCAAATCAGTGGCCAGATCAGTGGCCAGATCAGCATCGTCGCAGCCACTCTCATGGCCACGACCTTTTTTCTGTTCTTCGCCTTCGTGGTCAATACCGGCATGCTCGTGCACGCGAAGATCAACCTGCAGAACGCTGCCGACATGGCCGCCTACGCCGGTGCCGCCACCCAGGCCCGGCAGCTCGAAAAAATCGGCATCCTCAATTACGAAATGAGGCGCCAGTACAAGCGCTTTCTGTTTCGCTACTACGTGTACGGCAACTTCTATCGGCCCGACCCTCCGGGCGGAGGCGGCACCAAGCAGTTCGGGGCATTCAAGAGGGGAACAAGAACTTTTCAGGATCTCGGCGTTCCGGCAGTTTGCCTGATCTTCAAGGACAACGACAACCCCTGTCGCATCTACGATCTGCAACCCGTCACGATTCAAAACAGCCCCAGCTTTCTCGATGCGATCGGTCAGGCTCTGAAGGAGAGCCTTTACAAACTCGAAGAAATTCGAAAACGAAACTGCAGTAGCCTGTCGGCAGCCAATATCCTTGCCCTTTACCTTTGGCTCTACAATACCGACCCCGAGGGATCGGGCGGTCTGCTGGACTCGCTCTACAATGATGACGAAACCCGCCTCGCTCTCAGCACGCTTCCCGCGATCACCCGAGGGCTGGGGCTTGTTCCGAGAAATCTGCTCCTGAATCAGCGCATTCAGACCCTGGCCGAATTCGTCAATCAGGCTCCACGTCGTCGCCTGACGATGGATGCCATCACTCCCCTCGAAAGCTCGAACACCCCCATGCTGCACGAGCGCACCATTCAGGCGTTCAAATCGGCCCATCGCACTCTGGGAGAGGCGCTTTTCGACAACGACTCGGTTCAAATGGATGAGCTGCTTCCCGAGGGCGACCAAGGGCTTCTCAGTCTCGAAACGCTCGAAGCGACTTTCATGACCTACGCCACGTTCATCGCCGAAGAGAGTCAAGGAAGTGGCGACTGCCGGCAGCGGCTTTTCGGCGTACCGGTCAAAGCCCTGCCGGTCGGGGTGTCCAAAAAACAGGACTCCTCTCCTGTTTATTACGCCGTACGACTTCGCGGCACCCCCAAGCTGCTTTTCAATCCCTTTGGCGATCTGGCTCTCGAGGCCTATGCGGCCGCCAAACCGTTTGGAAGCCGGCTCGGCCCCACCAGCACGAGTTCGACTGCGGCCGAGTTTGTGATTCCGGATAAAAAGCCCAACCCCTTTGCCATGGCCGGCTACGCGGGCCCTATCGGCCAGGGTCTTCCGACCATGAAGTTCAGTCCCACGAATGCCAATGGGCTCTTTGACTTTCAGCTCTACAACCAGCTTGCCGGCTATCTCCGTGCCGCCGGTCCAGGTGCCCTGACTCCTGACAAGCTGATCGAGGCCGAAGGGGTCACCGCCCTTCCGAACCAGGCCGAGTATGGGCGATACATCATTCCGACCGATGACCTGGGCCCGCAATCCGCCGAGCGCTTCAAGGAGTACTTCGGAACCGGAAGTGGCAACTTCTACTCGTTCTACGCCCCGCTTTCGGTCGGCCCAGGGGGAGATGGCGGACAGTCGGTGATTGCTGGCATGCTGCAGGCCAGCCTGTCGGGTGAGGATGCCGGCGGAGTGACCGGAATCGCCAACCTGCTCAAACGGAACCTGCGACTCTACTTTTCGAAGCTTCAGCAGGGACAAGGCGAAGCCGGAGAAGGCCTGAACGTGGTTCGCATCATGGACCCGATGCGCGATGTGCAAGGTAACGACGTCAGCAATCGCATTCCGGGGTTTCCGCGACTTCCGGAGTCTGCACTCCGCCCGTGGTACTCGGGCGAGAACCATGCGCCCAACCGAAGCGATGGCCGAGTGGGCTACAGCGTCAAGCTGGTCTCGTTTCAATCGCTCTTCAATGGCGGCACCCCACTTCGATCGGGAGTGCCCGAGCTGGACGACCTGCGTTCGGTGATTGAGCACTGACTCCGGCTGACGGTGCGCTTCGAGTTCGCAGTTGCTTTTCGGATTTTCACCCGGCTAAATCAGTCTCAGATTTTCAACGATTTCAGGAGAAACCCAGTCATGGCAAAGAAAAAGAAAAAGGCCGCAAAACCGGCCAAGAAAAAGAAAGTAGCTCCGAAGAAGAAGGCCGCCCCGAAGAAGAAGGC
>CAYSOA010000063.1:1164-8887 GCA_964432565.1 uncultured Bacteriovorax sp. | reverse complement strand
ACATTGCCTCGGCCCCTGGTGACGCACTGAGCCGCCAAAAGGTACCGGATACTCTTTTTTCTCTTTTTTAAAACCCGAGCAACCCGCGGGCTGCAATGATGGAGACGAGACTCCAGCGAAACGGCACGAGCTGCACGCGGTTCGACTGAATGGCCCAGGCGATCTCGCGCCAGGGACTGGCCTCGGCCGACCACTTGTTCCAGTCTTCATCCCGAAGCAAAACGCCCTGCACGGGAACCATGCAGCGATCTGAGAGGTACTTCACCACCTCGGCGGGATCCTTCCGTCGATCGGCACCCATGAACGACAAGTCAGGAACCCCGAACTGCTCGAGCTTGCCCTTCCGGTAGACGAGCAGAAAATCACGACCGGCCGCCGAATTGCCCTCAAACCGAAGGAAAACTCCGAACGAAGACGGTAGCACTCGCGTCCACCACGATTCATTTACGGCATCGAGCAGAAAGTGCCGATGTGCGACGAGATACCGATCGAGCTCGGCACGCACTCGCTTGGCCGACTTCCCCGTCATGCCAGTAGCGGCACCCTCGGGAAGGACACTCTCGCGCGCGTCGCGCCGCCAGGCCGCCACCTGGGCCTCGAAATGCGGCTCGGACAAGCTGTTCAGCAGGGACTGCTCGACATCCCGAAGCGGCAACTCGAAAAACACTCGATTCGGATACTGGCCGCGCACTTCAGACATCGAGGCCCCCACCCATTCCGAAAGGTCTTCGCCCTCCGAAAACAACGCTACGAGGCTTCCGTTGTCATGAATGCAGTAGATGGCTCCCGATGCCGTCGCTCCCGAAGTCTTCGTCAAAAAGCTGGACGAGAAGAACGTGTTCTGCAGCTTGCGCCAGTCCTGATTCAGTTCCACGCCTGGCCCTCCATCCCGCGATTCCCAGCAGGACCGCCGGGAAAATCCGCGCCGAAATACCCTGGGAGACCACCCGCCACATCGTCGACCGAAAACCGCGTCTCATCCGAGAGTCGCGCGGCCTGCCGCCGCTCCAGCTCATTCTCCCACTGAACATCCAAAACCTGCAGCGGCAGAACACCGCAAGCGGGAACCTCGAGATGAAAGCGCTGGGCCGAAAACATCGCGTCGTGGGAGGCCGTTTCCGAACTCGGCGACCCATCGGACTGCAACTGCTGGGCAAGATCCTCGATGGTGACCTCGTTTGGAAAAACAACGTCAGAATCCAGTACGCGCGACTGCGGATTCAGGATGAAGACTCCCCGGCCACCACCCCGGCGCTCAAGACCGATGACTTGAAGGCGTGGATCACTCATCGTGCAGGGATGCTTGATGGCGGCGAGTCCCATCAGGGACTGAATGAACTGACGGGATGCTTCACTCGTCTCCGACTTCTCGAGAGCATGGGCATCGTAAACCACCAGTTTCCCCTCGCCCATCGCATGCAATTCGAAGGGAATACCCACATGCAGGTCCATGCGCCCGCCGTTCAGCGAGTCAGACTGCAGGATGCGCTGAAGCTCGAGACGGGCCCGTTCCGTATAAAGCAACGAACGAGGAATGGCCGTCACCCGGCCGCCGCGTGTCCAAGCCACCAGATGCACGAGCTCATCCCGGGTCAGAACGACGGTCGGATCCACCACGAGCAGATCCGCATCCATGGCCGCTTCTCCGCGGAGCATTTCACTCGTTGCGATCATGCGGGAAGAAACGCCCAGTCGAGCCCGAAGTTCACTCCAAAGATCGCCTCCCGAGCTCCAGAGATGCGAGTTCCAGTAATAGGCTCGCTGGCGAAGCCGGTAATCGCCCTGCGAAAGCGAGCGAGCCAGCGTTTCGGTTCGTCGGCGAAAGGATGCTGAAAGCGAGAGCCAGTCTTCGAGGTCGACCACCACTCCGCCCGACTGTGACCCCAGAAGTAGTAGCGTCTTGAGAATCAGAAACTGCTTCTCCTGAGGTGAAAGCGAAGTGAAGGCTCCCGTTCCGGTAAGGTGAACCCATGGAGCGGCAGCCTCGCCATCCACGTGGGAATGCCGGAGTGCCGCCTCGTCAATCTGTGCCGCGAGCCTCGAGAAGTCGGCCCTTCCGCCAGAAAGATGCATCAGAACTCGAGAATACAGATAGGAAGGGTCGGCCTCGGGAGTGAAAAGCTCCACCTGCTCGACGGGCACCGAAAACGAGCGCCGATTAAAGAATCGCGAAGCCCGGTCACGAAACTGGTTTTCGGCCTGCTGAAAAAACCAGCGCCGATTGACCTCCTCCATCGACTTGACCTTCCAGCGATTGGCCGAGGATGGCGTCGGTTCGCAGAACTCCTGCTCCGAGTAGCGTTGCTCAACTCGCGCGCGGAACTGAAGCATGGCTGCAGACGAAAAATCCCCTGCAGGCCCCTCAAAGGCCGACAGCGCACTGAACCGTGCGGAGCGGTAATACTTCCAATAACTCCCCGTCAGAACCAGCCTGACTCGATCGAGAACTTCCGGTCCGCCACGCTTGGCTGCGTCCTGCAGAAAGTGCTCAATTCGCTGCAAAAATGACTGATAGCGCTTCTGAAACTCCGGTGACAAAAGCGAGGGGACCGTGTGCGCCTGCGGCGGCGCCGCCACGATCATCGGCCGATGATCGACGTCCAGAGCCAGGCACTCGGGCTTGGCCAGGATGTCCTTGGGAATTCCAGAGTTCGGGTGGGCCACTCCCACTTCTGGCGAAACGACCAGCGTCACCCCGATGCGCTTCTCGGCCGCAGCCTGCAGAAAGCGGGGCAGCAGGTGGGAAATATCGCCCTCGATCGCCTGCCAGGGAACGAACGAAACGACTTCGGTGACCCCCTTGGACAGGAGTTCCCCCAATCGCTCGACCAAGACAGTCGGACGAAATTCCCAATAGTTCACCGCAATTCGGAGCGGCGAAGAAGGTCGCTGATTTCTCTGTATCCCCAACACGCGATCAAGTATTACATGTGTCAAATAAAAATCAAAGGAGTCGCTCTCATGTCTTTTTTTTCCGGTTTCTCGGACGAAGAAAAGCTGCTGCAGGACACCGTGCGTCAATTTGCGCGCGATCACCTTGCCCCGAAAATCGAAAAACTGGATGAAGAGGAAGGCTTTAACCGTGAAGCCTTTCACACGCTCGGAGACCTCGGTCTGCTGGGAATCACCGTCCCCGAAAAGGACGGAGGAGCCGGACTGGGCGCCGTTGCGGCAACCCTGGCCTTCGAGGAGATCGCGGCTGTCGACGCTTCGACCGCCCTCTCGTATCTGGCCCACTCGATTCTTTGCGTGAACCAGATCGCACTCAACGCCAATGACGAGCAGAAGGCCAAGTACCTGCCCAAGCTGATCTCAGGGGAATGGCTGAGCGGGATGGGCATGACCGAACCCGGTGCGGGCTCGGACGCCCTCGGCATGCGCACAAAGGCCGTCAAGTCGGCCGACGGCAGCAGCTACACGATCAACGGAACCAAGACCTTCATCACCAACGGCCCGGTCGGCGACGTATTCTACTGCTACGCCAAGACCGGTGAAGGAAAGAAGGACGTCTCCACCTTCCTGATCGACCGCTCGATGGCGGGCTTTTCGACCGGAAAGAAATTCTCGAAAATGGGCATGCGCGCATCCCCCACAAGCGAGCTGGTTTTCGACAACGTGGTGGTCGATTCCTCTCAGCGAGTCGGAGGAGAAGGCGAGAGTCTCAAGATGATGATGCGCAACCTGGATCTCGAGCGCGTGACCATCGCTGGAATTTCTCTCGGAATCGCTCGCGGCGCCATCGACGCTGCCGTCACCTATGCGCGTGACCGCAAGCAATTTGACAAGCCTATCGCCTCGCTTGGAGTCATTCAGGAGCGTCTTGCCGAAGCCTCGGCCTGGTACGACGCCTGCCGGGCCCTCACCTACCAGTGCGCTCGGATGTGGGATGACGGAAAACTCGTCGGCAAGGAAGCTTCGGCCATGGCGGCCAAGGCGAAGCTCACGAGCGCCCAGATGGCCACGAAGGTGGGACTCGAGTGCATCCAGATTCTCGGCGGCTACGGCTACATCCGCGAGTTTCCGGTGGAGCGTTTCATGCGCGACGCCAAGCTGATCGAAATCGGTGCGGGCACGAACGAAATTCTGCGCCTGATCATCGCCCGGCAGATGCTCGGTGACGCAGCGAACGGGTGAGCACCATGAACTTCGAACCGACCCCCATGCAGCAGGAACTGCGTGAACTGACCCGAAAGTTTGCCCGAAAATCGATCGCTGCCACCGTCGAAGGGGACGAGCACGACGAGCGCTTCCGTCCCGAGATCATTCGCGAGCTGGGCCAGCTCGGTTTGGCCGGAATTCCGGTTCCCGAAGCCTACGGAGGAGCGGGCCTCGGCTACCAGGACTACATCGTCACGATCGAGGAGCTGGCACGCGTGAGCGCCGCCTATGCCATCAGTGTCGCCGTGACCGGACTGCCGCAGGTTATTCTGTCGACCTTTGGAAGCGAAGAGCAGCGCCAGAGGCATATTCCCCGTCTGGCCTCCGGCGACGCCGTCGGAGCCTTCAGCCTTTCGGAAGCTTCTTCGGGATCCGACGCCGCATCGCTTCGCACGACGGCACGCCGCGAAGGCGACCATTATGTTCTGAATGGCACGAAGCTCTGGACCACCCAGGCCGACAGCGCGGATGTGATCCTCCTCATGGCGCGAACGGGCGGCCCCGGCCCCAAGGGAATCTCCACTTTCATCATCGAGAAAAACGGCAAAACTGAAATCCCCGGCCTCTCGATGGGCAAGCGGGAAAAAAAGATGGGCATGCACATCTCCCACACGATGGAGCTCGTACTGAACGACCTGCGCGTTCCGGCAGAGAATCTGGTCGGAAGCGAGGGCGATGGCTTCAAGATCGCCATGTCAGCGCTCGACAGCGGCCGCATCACCATTGCCGCCGTGGGTCTGGGACTCGCCTCCGCCGCCCTCGAAGTGGCCGCAAGCCATTCACGAGAGCGACAGCAGTTCGGCAAACCGATCGGAGAGCAGCAGGGGATTCAATTCATGCTGGCCGACATGGCCGTGAAGCTCGATGCCGCACGGCTGCTCGTCCAGCGCGCCGCGTGGCTCAAGGACAATGACCAGCCCTTCTCGACGGCTGCCGCCAAGGCCAAGCTCTATGCGACCGACATGGCGATGGCGGTCACGACCGACGCCGTACAGATCCTCGGAGGCTCCGGCTACACCCAGGACTTTCCGGTGGAACGCTTCATGCGTGAGGCGAAGGTGCTGCAGATCGTGGAAGGCACGAACCAGATCCAGCGAATGGTGATCGGCCGCGAAGTTCATCAGACCCGAGAATTTTAGGAGAGAATCGATGTCCAACGTCACTGCAACCCGACTCGGAAGTTCTCCCCTGCGAATGGACTGGTCGGGACTCGCAGTCGAGACCGCGCGAAATGGGCGCCCCAGTACCACCATAGAGGCGACGCGCACGCCCCAGGAAGCCTGGGAGCACCTGCGCGGACTCTTTTCGCGTGACGAAGTGGGCTTCTACCATGCCGTGACCCAGGACGAGCTTTCACAATTTGCTGCATCCCAGCAGCTCGCAAAAGAACTGCTGGCGCAGGATCGCTTCACGGACGTGCTGTTTCTGGGAATCGGCGGAAGCGCTCTCGGCCCCGTCTGCCTGCTCCAGTCCCTCGAACACCGCCGCAAGACCTCGCTGAAGTTTCACTTTGCCGAAAATCCCGACCCCATCGATTGGAAGCTCACCCTGCAGCAGCTTTCGCCGGCTTCGACGCTGGTTTGCGCCGTCACGAAGTCGGGGGGAACGTTCGAGACCATCGCCCAGCTTCTGATCGCGCTCGACTGGCTGGGTCGCGATCGCTGGAGTTCCCATCTCGTCGCCATTACCGACCCGAAGAACGGCGACCTGCGCCAGTTCGCAAGGGATCACGGTCTTCGCACGCTCGAGATCGCGCCGTCGATCGGCGGAAGATTCAGCGTCTTCAGTCCGGTGGGGCTTTTCGCTTCGGAGATGGCCGGACTGGATACTGCGGCATTCCTCAAGGGCGCTTCGCAGGTCTTCGATTATTGCGAAAAGCAGCCTCTCGAGCGCAATGCACTGGCGATTCTCGCGCAGGAGCTCGTCCGACGCGCCGACACGCATCCCATTCACGTCTGCATGCCCTACTCGACTCGCCTGCGCTCGGTGGGTGACTGGTTCGTGCAGCTCTGGGGCGAAAGCCTCGGCAAGGACGGCAAGGGCTTCACTCCCGTGGCAGCCGTCGGAGCCACTGATCAGCACAGCATCCTGCAGCTTTTGCGTGACGGCCCCAATGACAAGATCACCTGGTTCGTGGGCATTGGCGAAGTCGAGGACGAAGGGCGCATTCCGACCGCCCCCGTCTCGCCATCACGCGGCCGATACGCCTCGTTTGCGCTTCTCGAAGGCCACACCCTGCAGGGCCTTCTGGCCACCGAAATGCAGGCCACCTCGCTCGTCCTGAGTCGGTCGCAGCGACCGCAGGTCAGCTTTCAGCTCGACACGCTCGATGAGCGCGCCGTGGGTGCACTCCTTTTTTCGTGGAGCGTACTGACCGCACTAACTGGAGCGATTTGGGCGATCAACCCGTTTGATCAGCCCGGCGTTGAAGAAGGCAAGGTCTACACCCGCGAAAGCCTGAAACGTCAGCGCGATGACGCCGTCGCCGCACGCTCGGCCTCTGACGACGACGAAAACTCACCCGTCAATCGACTCCGGCGGGGCCGTGACTGATTGACGCAACAGCGAGCGAGACTTAGTCTAGAAGACTGTGACTTCCTCAGGATCTGACTCGTCCAAGAAGCCTTTCGAAGCCCCCTCCGACGCCGGCGAGAAGACGGCAATGATGAAGGGCGATCCCGAGACCATCCAGAAGGAACTTGAGCACGCCGCCAAGCAGCCCGCCTGCCTGATCGTCGTGCGCGGCTCTCCGCAGGGCCATCGCTATTTTCTGAACCAGGAAGAGACCATCATCGGACGAGATCCGGCGGTGGACATCGCCATCACGTCCGACCCGAATATTTCTCGCAGGCACGCCAAGCTCGTCAAACAGGGTGAAGGGGTCATGCTCGTGGACCTGGGCTCGTCCAATGGAACCAAAGTCAACGGCAAGCCCTGCACCGCCAATACGCCGGTCGTGCTCGCCAAGGAAGACATGATCGGAATGGGAACAACGCAGTTCAAGTTCCTTCCCGCCGGACAGCTCGAAACCCTCTATTACGGAAACCTGGGTGATGCCGCCCATATCGATCCCCTGACCTCGATCTACAACAAGGGTTTTCTGCTCGAGGCACTTGAAGCCGAATTCAAGCGCCACAAGGCCCTGCATTCGGACTTTTCGGTGATCTTCTTTGATCTCGACCATTTCAAGAAGATCAACGACACCTACGGTCACGATGCCGGCGATTTCGTCCTCAAGGAAACCTGTGGACTGATCTACAGCACGGCAGTGCGCCCGAAGGATGTGTTTGCCCGGTATGGCGGCGAAGAGTTTGTCATCCTGATGGGGAATACGGGCGCCACTGCCGCCGAAGAGCACGCCGAAAAGATTCGTTCGGCCATCGAGAGCAATCTCTACATCTACGAGGGCAAGCGGATTGCCGTCACCCTGAGCATGGGCGTGGCCGAGCTCGACTCATCGATCGAGTCGGCACAGACCCTGCTTCGTGCCGCCGACAAGGCGCTCTACGCCGCCAAGGCCGGCGGACGAAACCGCGTCGTGGTTTCGGGAAGATAAAGCGGGTTT
>CAYSOA010000063.1:0-1064 GCA_964432565.1 uncultured Bacteriovorax sp. | reverse complement strand
GCCATCTAGAGGTCAAAAATCCACCTCAAAAACCCGTGTTATGCGTCCACTCATGAACACATTCGCGCTTTCGAAAAATCTCCAAACCCTCACCAATCACGACCTCCTCGCTCGAGCGCGCGAACTCGCCCATGAAGAACGACGCGCCGGCGTCGCCCTGCTGCATCACCTGCGCGAGATCGATCGGCGCAAGCTCTTTGCCGCCAACCATGGATCACTGCATGAGTACGTCGTTCGCGAACTGGGCTACTCCGACGGTGCTGCCCATCGACGCATCAGCGCCATGCGCCTCATGAGCACCGTTCCAGAAATCGAGGACCGTCTGCGATCGGGCGCCCTCACCCTCTCGTCCGTCAGCCAGGTGCAGAACTTTCTTCGCGCCGAGAAGAAACTCACCGGCACCGCAGCCTCGACAACCGAAGTGCGCCAGCTCGTCTCGCAGATCGAAGGAAAATCCACTCGCGAGACCGAGGCGCTTCTCGCCGCTCGAGCCCCCGAAGTGGCGCAGCATCTCTCCGCTCGAAGGCTCGAGCGTCCCCGCGCCATCGGCACTGACCACTCCGTTCAGGTCACGCTGACTCTCAATCGCGACCTCCAGCTCAAGCTCCAGCGCCTGCGCGACCGAACTGCTCACCGCGATCCCAATCCCTCACTGGCCGCACAGATCGAGTGGCTTGCCGACTTTGTGCTGGCCCGACTCACTGGCGCTCGAACGGCGAAAAAAGGAGATTCAAAAATCGTCGTGGAATGCTCGCCAAAAGAAGCTGCGAACGACTCCGGCGCGGAAGCTCACGCGAATCACTCCGGCGCGGAAGCTCACGCGCAACGAAGCCGTCACATTCCAGCCGCCATCCGACGTCAGGTCTGGTCACGTGCTGGCGGACGCTGCGAGCACCGCTTCCAGACCTCATTAAGCGGCGATTTAAACGGCAGTTCAACGGGCGCTACAAACGCCACTTTAACTGGCACTTCAACGGGGGCTTCAACTGGCCGCTGCACGCGCACGCACCTGCTGCAGGTCGATCACCGAATGCCCTTTTCCTGGGGAGGTGGGCACGAGATCG
>CAYSOA010000062.1:0-9184 GCA_964432565.1 uncultured Bacteriovorax sp. | reverse complement strand
TCGCGGGCGAGAGTAGCTCAATTGGCTAGAGCATCGGCTTTCCAAGCCGAGGGTTGAGGGTTCGAGACCCTTCTCTCGCTCCAAAAATTTATTCGGCGCTCTTGTAGCTCAGTTGGTAGAGCACTCCCTTGGTAAGGGAGAGGTCACGGGTTCAAGTCCCGTCAAGAGCTCCAGTAAAAAACCGGTTTTAGGTTCCGGTAATAACCTAACCAACGTAACCAGGCTTTCTGATCGGAGTTGTCCGGTGGAGAGCAGTAGAACTAGGGAAACTAGGAAGGACGAGTAGAGTCATGTCGAAAGAGAAATTTGACCGCAAGAAGCCTCACTGCAATATCGGCACGATCGGCCACGTTGACCATGGCAAGACGACCCTGACCGCTGCGATCACCACGGTGCTCGCGAAGTCGGGTGGAGCGGTAGCTCGTGGTTATGATCAGATCGACAACGCTCCAGAAGAGAAGGAGCGCGGCATCACGATTAACACCACTCACGTGGAATATGAGACCGCGAATCGCCATTATGCGCACGTCGACTGCCCTGGACACGCCGACTATGTGAAGAACATGATCACCGGCGCCGCTCAGATGGACGGAGCAATTCTGGTTTGTTCAGCGGCCGACGGTCCTATGCCTCAGACCCGTGAACACATCCTGCTTGCCCGTCAGGTGGGCGTTCCTGCCATCGTCGTGTTCATGAACAAGATGGACATGGCTGATCCTGAGCTTGCTGAACTCGTTGAAATGGAAATTCGCGAGCTGCTTTCCAGCTACAAGTTCCCTGGTGACTCGATCCCGATCGTCAAGGGTTCGGCTCTGAAGGCCATGGAGGGGGATACCTCTGATATCGGTGAGGGTGCGATCTTGAAGCTCATGGAGGCAGTGGACTCCTATGTGCCTCAGCCTACTCGCGAAAAGGACAAGCCCTTCCTGATGCCGGTTGAAGACGTTTTCTCGATCTCTGGTCGCGGAACGGTGGTTACCGGTCGTGTGGAGCGCGGAGTGATTAAAGTTGGTGAGGAAGTGGAGATCATTGGTCTTCGTCCTACCCAGAAGACGACAGTCACTGGTGTTGAGATGTTCCGCAAGCTGCTCGATCAGGGTGAGGCTGGCGACAATATCGGTGCTCTCCTGCGCGGAACCAAGAAGGAAGACGTAGAGCGTGGCCAAGTGTTGGCTCACACCGGATCGGTTACGCCGCACAAGAAATTCAAGGGTTCGGCCTATATTCTCACGAAGGAGGAAGGCGGCCGCCATACCCCGTTCTTCAAGGGCTACCGTCCTCAGTTCTATTTCCGTACGACGGACGTCACGGGTGTGGTTACCCTGCCTCCGAATGTCGAAATGGTGATGCCTGGTGACAACATTCAGGTTGAAGTCGAGTTGATCACCCCGATCGCCATGGAAAAGGAACTTCGATTCGCTATTCGCGAAGGTGGCCGCACGGTCGGTGCCGGCGTGGTTGCTGAAATCATCGAGTAATTGAAGTAGTCGCATGGGGCTCTAGGGTCCCGTGCGTTGATGTTGACTCTAGCATCGTTAGTTGTTCCTGGAAGGGAGGGGGTTCGCCCCCTCCCTGTTGGAACATGGGCTCTGTGACTGATTAGATCCTTGTCGGGCCTGTTTAGTCTTCTTTCGATGTCGTGACTGAGATCAAGTTTGGAGTAGTAAAATGCGAGTTATTGTTGGTTTGGATTGCACTGAGTGCAAGCGCAAGAATTACGGCACGACTAAGAATAAGCAGAAGACCACCGACAAGCTGGAAAAGAAGAAGTATTGCAAGTTTTGTCGGAAGCATACTTCTCATCGTGAAGGGAAGTAGGCTCTTTAGTTTTAGAGTAGGCCAGTAGCTCTAATGGTAGAGCGGCGGATTCCAAATCCGTAGGTTGTGGGTTCGAATCCCTCCTGGCCTGCCACTTCTGTGCCGCGGTATCGCCGCGCAGCAATCTGAGGCACTATGGAAAATCAGCAACAAAAATGGGTGACCTTGAGCTTTCTTGCTGCATCAGCGCTCGTGGCGTTCCTGATCTTCAGCTTTGGGGAGCAGATCGCGGGCTTCTATGATCTTGAGGCTCGAATGCGTCATGCGGAACTGATCCTTCAGGGGCTCTCGATTGCCCTGGGGCTGGGTCTTTTCCTGTTCCTCTACCGAAGTGACGTTGTGAATCAGTTCATGTCTGAGGTGGTGGTGGAGCTCTCACGTGTCTCCTGGCCGTCGCAGAGGGAGACTCGTGCGGCGACCATACTTGTGATCGTGATGGTGCTCATCTCGGGGCTTTTCTTGGGGCTTCTGGATTATTTTTGGACTGTGCTGCTGAAGTGGGTCATTTAAACCGGGGGATGTGAGCATGACCGAAGAAACAGGATCAGTAGTTGCGCAAGAATCTGTCGACTCACCCGAGTCCGCGATGAATTGGTACATTGTGCACACCTATTCCGGTTACGAGCACAAGGCCAAGACGGCACTTGAGGAGCGCGTGAAGTCTCTCCGAAGAGAAGCCTTCTTTGGCGAGGTCATCGTGCCTGAGGAGAATGTCGTCGAGCTGGTAAAGGGCCAGAAGCGTACCAGTAAGCGGCGCTTTTTCCCGGGGTACATTCTGGTCAAGATGGTGCTGAACGACGAGACCTGGCACATCGTTAAGAATACCCCGAAGATAACAGGGTTCGTGGGCGACAAGGTTCGTCCCGTCCCGATTCAGGAAGCTGAAGTGCAAAAGATGACTAACCGTATTGCTGAGGGGCAGGCAAAGCCGCGTCCTCGGGTTTCGTTTAGTACGGGTGAGAATGTGCGCGTTGTCGACGGCCCATTTTCTAACTTTAGCGGCACGATTGAAGATGTGAATCCCGACAAGGGAAAAGTGAAGGTGCTTGTTAGTATCTTTGGTCGCTCCACGCCTGTGGAGTTGGATTTTATTCAGGTTGAAAAGATTTGAAGCCTTGTGTTAAGAGGGGCCCCTTATGGCGAAGAAGGTAGTTGGTCAGATTAAGTTGCAAATCCCTGGTGGCGGCGCGAATCCGGCGCCTCCCGTTGGCCCAGCGCTCGGACAGCGTGGTGTCAACATTATGGAGTTCTGCAAGGCATTCAATGCCAAGACGCAGGATCAAAAGGGAACGATTATCCCGGTGATCATTACGGTCTATTCTGACCGGTCATTCACCTTCATTACGAAGACGCCGCCTGCCTCTGTTCTTCTCCTTAAGGCTGCGAAGATTGAGAAGGGTAGTGGCACCCCAAATAAGGCTAAAGTTGGGCAGGTTTCCACTAAGCAGCTTGAGGATATTGCCAAGCTGAAGCTTCCTGATCTCACTGCTGGCTCCGTTGAGGCGGCTATGAGGACCGTTGCTGGCACTGCTCGTAGTGCTGGGATTACTGTTTCGGAATAATTCGACTGAATCGAGTGGGAGCCTTGCGTCGTCTGCTGGGCGTTTGAACCACGGGGTGAAACATGTCTGAGAACAAGGTTGGTGGTTTTGGTCGTCACGGAAAAAAATACGCTGACGCCTTGGCTAAAGTTGAAGCTGGGCGGAAGTACTCCATTGAGCAGGCGTTCGAGCTTCTGCCTCAGGTGGCCTTCGCGAAGTTTGATGAGTCCGTTGATGTAGCGTTTAAGTTGGGTGTTGACCCCAAGCATGCGGACCAGATGGTTCGTGGGGCTCTCGTTCTTCCTCATGGGATCGGGAAGAGTTTTCGGATTGTTGTTTTGGCCAAGGGTGAGAAGGCTAAGGAAGCCGAGGCGGCTGGGGCTGATTTTGTGGGCTCTGACGACATCATTGAGAAGATCTCTGGTGGATGGCTGGACTTCGATAAGATGATCGCGACCCCAGATATGATGGTCGCTGTTTCAAAGGTGGGTAAGCTCCTCGGTCCTCGTGGATTGATGCCCAACCCCAAGCTTGGCACCGTGACCATGGATGTCGCTCGGGCCGTAAAAGAGCAGAAGATGGGTAAGGTTGAGTATCGTACCGAAAAGACCGGTATTATCCACGTGATGATTGGTAAGAAGTCTTTCGGGGCGCAGAAGCTCAGAGAGAACTTCGCAAGCGTCGCTTCTGCGATTCTTCGCGCTAAGCCGCCTACCAGTAAGGGTACTTACGTCCAGAAGGTCACTCTTTCGACCACGATGAGTCCTGGGATCCTTCTTGACTCGGTAGAAGTGGTTCAGGTTGCGGGCTAATCTTTTCACTCGATAAGGGGTTGTTATGAATCGCACAGAAAAGGCTGAATTGGCCGCCAGTCTGAAGGAAAAGTTCGGCAAAGCTCAGGTAGCCCTGTTTGCTGATTATAAGGGGTTGGGCTCTAATCAGGCGAATGAGTTGCGGCGTTTGATGCGCGGCCAGCAGGTCGAAGTCAAGGTTCTCAAGAACAACGTGGCTCGCTTGGTTTCCAACGAGGGTGCTCTCGGTGAAGAGGGTAAGGTCTTGATGGAGCAGGTTGTAGGCCCGACGTTGGTGGCCTTCAGTTATGGTGACCCCGCAGCGGCGGCGAAGGTGTTTCATAAGTTCGCGAAGGATAATGAGGCGCTCAAGATTAAGGATGGCCTCATGGGTGCCAAGCGTCTTAGCGCCAGTGATGTGGAGGCTCTAGCAAGTCTTCCGAGTCGCGAGGTTATGCTGGCCCGTTTTCTGGGGACCTTGAATGCGCCGATTTCGAACTTCGTGGGTGTCTTGGCTGCAGTTCCGCGCAGCTTGGTGAATGTGTTGTCTGCGATCGAAAAGAAGAAGTCCGAGACCTGATTTGCGATCGTAATTCGAGTTAGACCCTCGGTAAGGACGCCGAGGGCGAACGGGTCTCAACTGTAGAACCAGAGGGACCATAGCCCCGGGGCGATGCATTAGAAGCGGATTTCCGGGCTTTGAAGTAAGAGGTATAACCATGTCGACTATTACTAAGGAAAACGTGATCTCCTTTATTGAGAACATGTCTGTTCTTGAGCTCTCGCAGCTTGTTAAGGATCTCGAAGAAAAGTTTGGTGTTTCGGCTGCTGCGCCCGTTGCGGTAGCTGCAGTTGCTGGTGGCGCAGCGGCCCCTGCTGCTGAGGCCAAGACGGAATTCAATGTTGTTCTTGCTGCCGCCGGTGACAAGAAGATTGAGGTGATCAAGGAAGTTCGTGCGATCACCGGGCTTGGCCTGAAGGAAGCGAAGGACCTGGTTGAAGGGGCTCCTAAGGTTCTTAAGGAAGGCGCTGCCAAGGCTGACGCAGAAGAAATCAAGAAGAAGCTCGAGGCTGTCGGCGCCAAGGTCGAACTCAAGTAAGTTTGCCGACTCTGCTGAATTGGACCTCTGGTTCTGGTCTGCGGATGCGACTTTCGGGCTCTTTGAGAAAAGGGCTTGCGCATCCGCAGATCTCTGTTTATCTGCAAAGGTTCAGTTTTGGTGATCCTCTGTTGGTTTAATCTAAGGGTGTGAATGCAAGACTTATTCGCTGACAAGGCGGATGTGTGTTTCGTTGCGCAGTCTTGGGTGGTCCCAGTAAAGGGTGTCAGAAAGGTTGAAGGGCGCACGCTCAGCTTTAACTTCTCCAGTTAATGCGGTGCGGGGGCTCGTCAATACAGAAGATGATGAGCTGCTCTGTGTTCCGGTCCACAGGGTAGTGAGATGGTGCGGTGGGGACGCCTACGTTCCATTAGGGGCACTCGCCTCAGTAATTTGAAACCGGCTGATTTTTTAAGGAGCCCGCATGGCCTCTCTTTTCTCTGAGAATCGGCGTATTCGTAAAGATTTCTCCCGTATTGCTAGTCCGGTCGAGATTCCAAATCTGATCGATTTGCAGAGGAAGTCCTACGAGAAGTTTCTGCAAGCGGAAGTGCCGGCTCACAAGAGGGAAGAGGTCGGGCTGCAGGCGGTTTTCAAGTCGGTTTTCCCCATTGAGGACTTCAATAAGACGGCCTCTTTGGAGTTTGAGAGCTACACCCTGGAGCGGCCGAAGTACGACGTCCTGGAATGTCGTCAGCGGGGCATGACCTTTGCTGCCCCCTTGAAGATTACAGTTCGTTTGGTGGTCTTCGAAGTAGACGAGGAGGCTGGGACCAAGAACATCCGCGATATCAAGGAGCAGGAAGTCTACATGGGGGAGATCCCCCTAATGACGGAGGCTGGTTCCTTTATTATCAATGGAACGGAGCGGGTCATTGTTAGCCAGCTTCATCGTTCGCCCGGAGTGATTTTCGATCATGATCAGGGCAAGAGCCACTCTAGCGGGAAGATTTTGTATTCCGCCCGCGTGATTCCCCATCGTGGTTCTTGGTTGGATTTTGAGTTTGACCACAAAGACGTTCTTCATGCCCGGATCGATCGTAAGAGGAAGTTGCCTGCGACTATCGTGTTGCGTGCGCTGGGTCTTTCGGTTCAGGAGATTCTTGGATATTTTTATCGCAGTGAGAAGCTCATCCTCGAGAAGGATGGGAAGTACTCCAAGCTCGTTGATCTGGACATTCTGTCGGGACAGCGTGCTGAAGAGGACATTGTTGACCCGAAGACCGGTGACGTAATCGTCAAGCGCAACCGCAAGTTCACGAAGGCGGTTATCAAGCGCATCGAGGATGCTGGCATCAAGAAGTTCGAAGTGCCCGCTGAGATGGTCTTGGGACGTGTTGCCTCTGAGGATATTTTCGACGAGAAAACCGGTGAGGTTCTCCTTGAGGTGAACCAGGAGTTGAGTGAGCAGAGGATCGAGGAGCTTCGTGCTCGCGGGGTTCGTGAGATTAGTGTGATCTACACGGATAATCTGACTCACGGTTCGTTTGTTCGAGACACGCTTGTGCAGGACAAGGTGTCCAACCCCGAAGAGGCACTGATCGAAATTTATAAGCGGATGCGTCCCGGAGACCCTCCGACAATTGAGGCTGCCAAGCAGCTTTTTGATAACCTGTTCTTCAACTCTGATCGCTATGATCTTTCGCGTGTGGGGCGGTTGAAGCTCAATTATAAGTTTCCCGAAAATGCGATTCCGGTCGAGACCACTACTCTGACGAAGAGCGATATTCTCTCCACACTGTACTATCTGTGTGAACTCAATAACGGCCGTGGCGCGATTGATGACATCGACCACCTGGGTAATCGTCGCGTTCGGGCTGTCGGTGAGCTGATTGAGAATCAGTATCGCATTGGTTTGGTGCGCATGGAGCGCGCCATCAAGGAGCGGATGAGCATTCAGGAGATTGAAACTCTGATGCCTCACGACCTGATCAATCAGAAGCCAGTTTCGGCGGTAGTGAAGGAGTTTTTTGGCTCCAGCCAGCTCTCGCAGTTCATGGATCAGACGAACCCGCTTTCCGAGGTAACCCACAAGAGGCGGCTCTCCGCTCTGGGGCCCGGTGGGTTGACCCGGGAGCGTGCAGGATTCGAAGTTCGAGACGTTCACAACACGCACTATGGGCGTATTTGTCCGATTGAGACGCCGGAAGGACCGAACATCGGATTGATCGCGAGCCTTTCGACTTATGCTCGCGTCAATGAGTTTGGCTTTATCGAGACCCCATACCGGCTCGTGGAGGGTAAGTCAGTTTCGGAGGATATTCGTTTCTTCACTGCCACTGAAGAAGAGAATCGGATCATTGCTCAGGTCTCTCCTGAGGCGCTTCGCAGTGGCAAGTTGGAAAATGATCTCGTCTCCGCTCGACGTAAGGGTGACTTTGCGCTTGTGAATGGTGATGACGTTGAGCTGATGGATGTGTCCCCGAATCAGTTGGTGTCGATCGCAGCCTCGTTGATTCCGTTTCTGGAGCATGATGATGCCAACCGAGCGCTGATGGGCTCGAACATGCAGCGACAGGCCGTACCACTGCTCCGCACGAGTGCGCCGTTGGTTGGGACTGGGATCGAGCGCGTTGTGGCGCGCGACTCTGGACAGATTATTTTGGCCCGTCATGATGGCGAAGTCATCATGGTCGATGGAACGAAGATCGTGGTTCGTCGGCATGATGTGAAGGCTGATGAGGTTGGGTCGGATGTCGATATCTTTAACCTGACGAAGTATCAGCGATCTAACCAGAATACTTGCGTCACTCAGCGCCCGGTTGTTCGCGTTGGGGACAAAGTGAAGGCCGGTGACGTTCTTGCTGATGGTCCTGGAACAGATGCGGGTGAGCTTGCCCTCGGTCAGAACGTCTTGGTGGCGTTCATGCCTTGGGGTGGCTACAACTTCGAAGACTCGATTTTGATTTCGGAGCGTCTGATCAAGGAGGATACTTTCACCTCGATCCACATTGAAGAGTTTGAGTGTGTTGCCCGCGATACCAAGCTCGGCAAGGAAGAGATCACTCGAGACATTCCTAACGTGGGTGAGGAGGCGTTGAAGGACCTCGATCAGAGCGGGATTATTCGTATCGGGGCTGAGGTTAGGCCCGGGGATATTCTGGTCGGGAAGGTGACGCCAAAAGGAGAGACTCAGCTTTCTCCCGAGGAAAAGCTCCTGCGAGCCATCTTTGGTGAGAAGGCCGGTGACGTCCGGGATACTTCGCTCAGGGTTCCCTCAGGCGTTCAGGGTACGATTATTAATGCTCAAGTTTTTGCCCGTGAGGGAACTGAACCGGACGAGCGGAGCAAGGCCATCCTCGAGGAGCATGTCGGGAAGATCCGTCGCGATGAGAGGATTGAGGTTGAAGCGATCCGCCAGTCTGCAGTCAATAAAATCGGCAGGCTGCTGACTGGGGCTACGACGACCGGAAAGCTCCTATCTGAGGATGGCTCTCAGGAGCTGTTGAAGAAGGGCCAGAAGCTCGATGCAGACACTCTAGTCCAGGTGCCTTTTGATCTTTTGGGCTTCATTCCGGTTAAGGAGGAGTTGGAGCAGGAGATCACCTCTTTGATGAAGACCGCTCGCGAGAAGATCGAGGGCGTTCGCTTTGTATTCAAGGAAAAGATCGAGAAGATGAAGAAGGGCGACGAGCTTGCGCCTGGCGTCATCAAGATGGTCAAGGTTCAGATCGCGATTAAGCGGCGGCTTCAGGTCGGCGACAAGATGGCGGGTCGTCACGGTAATAAGGGTGTGATTAGTCGTATTCTTCCGGTCGAGGACATGCCGTTCATGGCTAACGGTACTCCGGTCGACATGGTGCTCAATCCGCTCGGCGTTCCCTCTCGAATGAATATCGGGCAGCTGCTCGAGGTGACTTTGGGTTGGGCGGCTCGAGGGATTGGCGAGAAGGTCAATGCCTATTTGGAGCAGTTCCAGCCGGAGAAGCTCCGA
>CAYSOA010000061.1:0-9629 GCA_964432565.1 uncultured Bacteriovorax sp. | reverse complement strand
GCGGGGGAACCTTCTGCCCCCGTGCCGAGCGCATCGCATCAAAGGCCAGCACCGAGGCGTACGAGTAGCACATCTCGGTCGTCCCCTGATCGTAGACGGGAAGGTTCTGCGCCTTGTCGATCACCCCACAGGAAGCGAGAGCGCTCGCTGGCTCGACAAGACAAAGCAGCCCCCACAAGAGTGGAATTCCGAACGTGGTCCTTTGCATGAGCTTTCGTTGCATCAGCATCTCGCCGTTTCAGTTTAGAGGGCAAAGCCGGTCGCGCACAACTTCCTTCGCTGCTTCCTTTGGAGTGGCCCATTCAGACCCCGTTAAGGTAAGCCCAAAGAGCATGACACCCCATCCCGTGGTCATTCTTGGAGCCGGTGGCGCCGGCATGATGTGCGCGATCGAAGCCGGCAGGCGGGGGCGCGCCCCCCTGTTGATCGACCATGCCTCGAAACTGGGCGGAAAGATTCTGATCTCGGGGGGTGGCCGCTGCAACTTCACCAACCTTGGTGCCGGCCCTGCGAATTACGTTTCGAAAAACGAGCATTTCTGCAAGTCGGCCTTGTCGCGTTTCACCCCTTCGAAGTTCATCGAGATGGTCGAGCGGCACGGCATCGCGTACCACGAAAAAAAGCTGGGCCAGCAGTTCTGTGACCATTCGGCCAGGGACATCGTCGACATGCTGCGCACCGAATGCGAGTGGGCGGGTGCCGAGTTTTCGATGAACACCAAGATTGACCAGGTCGAACGATTGTCCGAAGAGGCAGGCCGGCCTCGGTTTCGGGTGCACGTCTCGCGCGACGGCAGGAAGGACAGCGTGGACTGCGAATCATTGGTCGTGGCAACGGGGGGTCTTTCGATTCCAAAGATCGGCGCCACCGGAATGGGATACGCGATCGCCAGCCAGTTCAACCTGAAGCTCGTCGATCGGGCGCCGGCTCTCGATGGCTTTACTTTTGCGGACGCCGAGACGGCGAGTCTCAGGGAACTCGCGGGGCTCTCGATTGACGTCGTGATTCGCTGCAACGGAAAGTCTTTTCGAGAGAACATTCTCTTCACCCATGCGGGCCTGAGTGGACCTGCGGCGCTTCAGGCATCGCTGCACTGGCACCCGGGTGATGAAGTGCAGATGGATCTTCTGCCCGGATTGGATCCATTCGAGTTCTTTATCGAAAAGAAAAAGGCCGGCGTTCGCGGCCAGGTCAGGAACCTTTTGTGCGAGCTGCTTCCCGCGCGTTTTGCCGAAAAATTCTGCTCGCTGCACTTCTCCTCGGAGCTGCCCCTGCCCCAGGTTTCCGAGAAGGCGCTCAAATCTTTCTGCGAGCTGCTCAAGAACTGGACCTTCATTCCGAGTGGTACGGTCGGCTACACGAAAGCTGAAGTGACACGAGGAGGAGTCGACACCGACGAACTGTCCTCCAAGACTCTCGAATCCCGCCGCGTTCCGGGACTCTTCTTCATCGGTGAGGTCGTGGACGTTACGGGGTGGCTCGGCGGCTACAATTTCCAATGGGCCTGGGCCTCGGCCTGGGCGGCCGGACAGGTGGTTTGAGCTACAGCTCAAAAAGCAGGAACTGACTCTCGCGGTCGGCATGGATCGCGATCGTCTCACCAATGGCCGAAGTCGTGTAGGCAGCATCTCCGGGCTCAAGCGCCTCTCCGCCATTGACCCGAAGCCGTCCACTGACGAGCTGAAGCCAGTAGTGCCGGGGCTGCAACGGCTGATGGGCCACTTCACTCCCGGGATCGAGAATGCTCGCAAAGAGGGTCGCCTGCTGGTGCACGATCACGGCCGAGGCGTTAGCCTGAGCCTCTCCGGCAGGCACCACCACTGGCAGGAGTCGATTGCGACGGTCTTCCAGCGCAAAGTGCTTCTGCTCGTAAGAGGGCGGCAATCCCTCTCTCTCAGGCAGGAGCCAGATCTGAAGCAGGTGCACCGGCTCCGTCGGCGAGGCATTGAACTCACTGTGAACCACCCCGGTTCCTGCCGTCATCCGCTGAATATCGCCGGGACGAATGACCGAGCCGTTGCCCATGCTGTCCTGATGCTTCAGCTCGCCCTCCAGAATCACCGTCACGATCTCCATATTATCGTGCGGATGGGGGTCAAACCCTTCACCGGGCGCGACGATATCCTGGTTGATCACTCGAAGTGATTGATATCCCATCCATTTTCGATCCCAGTACTGCGAAAACGAAAAGCTGTGCCACGTCTTGAGCCAGCCATGGTCGAAATGTCCCCGTTCGCCACTTTTTCGAATCTGCCACGTCATGGGTTCATCCTAGCATGAACGGCCCGCAGGATGCCGCCGCTCCTCGAGAGGCGCGAGGCCCCGGGTAAGCCTGTTGACGAGGACAGTAGAAATGTTCGGGCAGCTCTGATAGCGCTGTGCGCCATATGCACGCCACCACTGCCATCACGTTTGACGATGTTCTACTGGTTCCTGCCTACAATCATTATGAATCCCGACGTGTGGTGGAGACCGCCATCACCGACAAGACCGGAAAGCTGAAGCTGGAGATTCCCGTCATTTCTTCGAACATGGACACCATCACCGAAAGCGAGATGGCCAACTTCATGGGCTCGAAGGGAGGAATGGGAGCCCTGCACCGATTCTGCTCGATCGAGGACAACGTGGCCCTGTTCAAGCAATGCCGCACTCCCACCTTCGTCTCGATCGGAGCCAGCGAACGGGAACTGCAACGCGTCGAGGCTCTTCGGGACGCCGGAGCCCAGTACTTCGTCATCGACGTCGCTCACGGCCACGCCCGCTACGTCGGAAAGACCCTGAAGCAGATGCGCGACATGCTGGGCGAAAATGGCTGCATCATGGCCGGCAATGTCGCCACCTATGCCGGGGCCGACTACCTCGTCTCCTGCGGAGCAGACATGATCAAGGTCGGTATCGGCGGCGGCTCGGTATGCTCGACCCGCATCAAAACCGGATTCGGAGTTCCGATGCTGACTTCCCTGCTGGATTGCCGCAGGCTTGACCGATCGGTCGTGGCCGACGGCGGAATTCGAACCGCCGGAGATGTCGTCAAGGCCCTGGCCTTTGGTGCGGACTTCGTCATGATCGGCGGAATGCTCGCCGGCACGCAACCCACCCCCGGAAAAGTGCACGTCAAGGACGACGGAACGAAGGTCAAGATGTACCGTGGGATGGCCAGCCGCGAAGCACAGGAGGACTTCACAGGCGCCATGTCGGACTGGAAAACAGCCGAAGGCGTTTCAACCGAAGTTCCCTACCGCGACGATCACGCAGAGATTCTTGCCGACATCGTGGGCGGACTGCGTTCGGGCCTGACCTACGGCGGCGCAAACTCGATTCGCGAATTGCAGCGCAAGCTCAACTACGTGCAAGTCACCCAGGCGGGAAGGATCGAAAGCCTGCCCCACAAGACGCTCAAGTAGTCAGCTCGAGTAGATCGAATAGTGCGCGAAGTGACGAGGCGGATGGACCTGTGAAAGCCAGGGATGTCCCCGTTCGATCGCATCCCGGGAGGCGCGGCCTCTGGCGGTAACGCAGATCGACCGAACGCGGGCGATCTGCTGGAGATTTTCGAGCACTTTTTCGATTCCCGGACGAGTGCCGAAGTCGTAAAGAAAATAAAAATCGGCGTGGATGGGTCGAAAATTCGGCGCCTGGAGATCCGTCTCGATCATGACCGAACGATCGAGTCCCCACTTTTCGAAGACTCGCCTCGCCTCCTGAACTCGCTCTGCAGCCAGCTCATAGCCCGTAAACTCCACTCCTTCGAAAAAGGACTCGACGATAAACGCCAACCGCCCATACCCGGCACCGAGATCCACGACCCGACTTCCAGGGGCGGGAGCCAGACTGCGCAGGATGCGAAGAAGCTCGGAGTAGGGTGTTTGAAACGCATCTGAAGAAAGATGCTGCCAGAGCTGCCGGGCGGGGTACCGATCCGGTCCGGCTGCGACCACGGCCTCCTCGACACTCGAGATCCGATAGCCGAGCTCAAGATCCAGCTCATGGGAATGGATCTTCTCGAGGGCATAATCTTCTGAGATGCACTGCAATTCCTTCAAGACCTGCTCACGAAAACAAAATGACATCGCTCGACTCCTCACCGTTTAAAGGGCGATCGCCATGCTTGCAAGCACGGTCAGGGCTACGATCCATCGAGCCGCACGGGTGCGAAGCCTGCTTAAATAGGCAGCCAGCACGGCACTCCAGATTCCAAGAAGAACCAGAACGCGAGATCGGGCCAGCTCGATCGACCCACCCGAGTTCAGTGTCAGAATGCCGAGCGCCGCCACCAGCAGAGCCATCAGCAGGCCGACCAGAAGAATTCGGCTGGCTTGAGCGTTCGAAAAAAAATCCCCGTCCCGTGCGCCCGGTGGAATTCCGGGACGCGCCTCCTGCTGGAATGCCAGCAGTGCCGTCGGATGAATCAAGAGCTCCAACCAGACCACGTGCAAGGGCAGGTAAAGAAGCGGGTAACCCAGAAGCGGAACGATGGCCGCCGTCGCCACGAAGGGAATGTGAAACAGCAGCAGATACTCGAAACTTCGTCGCAGATTATCGAAAAGCTGCCGCCCCTCGCCGATTGCACCAACAATCGTGCTGAAGCGATCATCCGATAGGATGATCGACGACACCTCCCGCGCCCCCCTGGTTCCCCGAAGCCCCATGGCAATGCCGATGTCGGCGGCTTTCAACGCAGGCACATCGTTCACTCCGTCGCCGGTCACCGCCACGACTCTGCCAGAGCGCCTGAAAGCCTGCACGACCGCCAGCTTTTGAAGCGGCCTGCACCGGGCGATGGCATGAACGCCATCCAGCCAGGAAGGGTTGCTTTCGAGCCACTCGGGAACCAGATGCGCCGCATGCTCCTCGGCGCTCACCACTCGGGGATTGCCTCCCCCGAGACCAATGTCGCGACAGATGGCTGCCGCAGTGTTCGGGTGATCGCCGGTGATCATCAGCACTCGAATTCCCGCCTCCTCACAGGCTCGAACCGCTGAAGCGACGTCAGGACGAGCGGGATCCTCGAAAGCCAGAAGCCCGAGAAACTGATACCCTCTCTGGGGCTCGCTTGACCCCTCACCCACACCGTCCTCAAGATCGTGCATCTCCAGTCTGCCGCAGGCCAGAACCTTGTGCCCCTCGGATGAAAGCCGATCGACGTGCTCGCTCCACTCCCTTCTCTCGGCATCAGAGAGAGTCGTTCGAGGAAGAACCTCTTCGGGAGCCCCCTTGATCCACGATTCCGGTCGTCGCGATCCGTCCTGACGAATCACCACTTCTCGTTTCCGGTCCTCTGTGAACGGAAAAACAGCCAGAACCCGGCGAGTGTCGGGCTGCAGATCGCCCCTCTCCATGCTCAGCAGATCCAGAATGGCCTGATCCATTGGATCGAGCGATTCAGCACGAGAAGCCCATGCGGCGGCCTCGAGAAGCTCCTGCTCGCTGACGCCGGAAACAGGAAGACGATGGTTCAACGTGAGAACACCCTCGGTCAGCGTTCCCGTCTTGTCCGTACAGATGAGGTCGACGCGGCCCATATTCTCCACGGTAACGGCACGACGAACCAAGGCCTTCCTTCGAGCAAGACGGTAGACGCCCACTCCCAGAAAAAAAGTAAAAACCACGGGAAACTCTTCTGGAATGGCTGCCACTGCGAGTGTCGCCGCACTGAGTAGGGCATCCAGCCAGCCGTGTCCCTGAACCATTCGAATGCCGGCCAGAAGAACGCAAAAAGCCAGCGCTGCAACGATCAGTCGCGACACGAGTCGCGAAATCGCCTGTTGAAGAGGGGTCGACTCATGGGGGAGATCCGAAACCGAGCGAACAATCTGCCCGTAGCCCGTGGATCGCCCCGTCTGAGTCACTCGAAGCTCACCCTCGCCCGTCAGCACCCGCGTTCCTGCAAACCCCAGTGAGGACTCCGGCACCAGTCGCTCGCCGCCGCTCGGCCAGAGGCGCAACAGCTCTTCCCAATGCTGTTTTCCCACGGGAAGTGACTCACCCGTCAACGACGACTCGTCCAACTGCAGTCCCCGCGACTTCTGAAAAATCCCGTCAGCGGGAAGACTCTGTCCCGGCTCCAGCCTCACCAGATCACCGGGCACAAGCCGGGCAACAGGAATCTCGATCACCTGATCGCCTCGATGGACGAAGCAGTTGGAGGCGAGTCGTCCGCGAAGCTCTCGGGTCGATGCCTGCGCTCGCCGATGAAGAAGCAGATCCATCAGCAGCAGAGGAACCAGCGCGACGAACAGGATGATCGCGTCCCGTTTCTGCCCAAGTAGCAGAAACACGATCGCGATCCCGAGCAGAAACCAGACCATCGGATCCCGAAGCGTGTCCCGGACGAGTTCAAGCAGCGGATGTCCGGAAATCTCGACAATATCGTTCGCTCCGAAACGGACCCGCTGTCTTTCAACTTCGTCCTGATGGAGCCCCCCCGCCCTGGCCGGAATACCGGAGAGAGATTCAAACGAAACTGCCCGGGAAGTCACCGTTCCTCCGACAGGTCACCGGGCGGCAGACGCTCAGTCATCGTGATCTTCGGAGCTCTCGTGATGCGATTGAGCGGACCCATCCGGAGAATCGTGGTCGACTGCGGTGCCGCCACTTCGAATCTCGGTATGGCGAACCTGACCGCCCAAATTCCCGGTAAAACCCAGGGCGGCGACGGTCACGATGGCTGAAAGCACGACGCCCCGGCGCAACAGCCCGCTTCGGGCTGAAGCGACTCGGTCAACGAAGTACCCTGCCAGCGAGAGAACTCCGGTCACCACCGACAAGATCATGGCGACCTTGCCGATTTCTTCATGCTCTTCAATGACCGACTCCAGCACCCCCGGGAGGTGCTCGACCACCTCTTCGGCCTCTTCCCCGGTCAGGAAAACCGGAACCGCCAGAAGCGCAGCCCCTGCCAAAACGAGATACGCAAAACGGCGTCCGACGACATCCCCCTTCCTCAGGGCATGAATCAAGAAAATCAGTGCCACGGGCACAGCCACGATCGGAAGATGGGTCAGGATCAGGTGCACATGTGCGGCATTCATCGAATTTTCTCCTGTCGAATGGGTTGATGATACACTGGGGAACGGAAAAAATCTTGCGAGGACGCGGCAAATGAAGAGCAGTGTCGTAGTGATTGGCGGCGGAATCATTGGTCTGGCGACAGCAAACGAACTGCAGCACGCGGGACAAAAAGTCACTCTCATCGATCGCGCCCCTGTTGGAACCGGATGCTCTTATGCCAACGCCGGTTGGGTGACTCCTTGCTTCGCCATGCCCCTGTCGCAGCCAGGCATGCTTCTCAAATCGGTTCGCTGGCTTCTCGACTCGTCGAGCCCGTTGCATATTCAACCCAGCCTGAACCCCGTTTTGATGCACTGGCTCTGGCGTTTTCTTCGAGCGATGAACCGCCCGCAGATGCTGCGCTCGATCGAAGTGCTGACCGCTCTCTCAGGGTACAGTCTGGATGTTTACGCAGACCTCGGCCTGCGCCATCCCGACCTGCGTTTCGAAAAAAAAGGTCTGCTGATGGTGAGCGCGACCCCGGCAGGAATTGCTGCGGCACGCGCCGAGCTGAACCTGATGGCCGAGCGCGGAATTGCTGGTCAAGTCCTGACGCGCGACGAGGCTCTCGCCTTCGAGCCCACGCTTCGACCGCTCATTCGGGGGGCGGTCTATTTTCCCGACGAAGCCCAGCTTGAACCTTTTTTGGCATCGCAGGCTCTGGCCCGAGAATTCGAAGCGGCTGGAGGAGAGATCGTGTCGCCCGCAGAGGCCACCGATTTTGAGGTCGATCAAAAACGAATCACTCGGGTCATCACCTCGCACGGCCCCTTCGAAGCCGATCTGGTCGTCCTCGCCACGGGATCGTGGTCCCCCTCGCTCGCCAAAAAACTTCGGGTTCGAGTTCCGATCCTCGGCGGCAAGGGCTACTCGATGACGCTCGAGGGCATTACGGCAAAACCGAAGACACCGATCATGATCGTCGACCGCAAGGTGGCCGTCACTCCCTTTAGCGATCGCGTGCGGATTGCCGGAACTCTCGAGCTGGTCGACCAGGACTTCGGTATCTCGAATTCGCGCCTTCAAGGCATCTACCGTGGAGCACAGGAATACCTCGATCTGGGCTCTCCCGCAGATCCCGGGCCGATCCGTGCACGAGACATCTGGTGCGGACTTCGTCCCTGCACTCCCGACGGCGTTCCGATGATCGGATTCTCAAGGAAGGTTTCAAATCTCTTCTACAATACGGGCCACCAGATGCTGGGACTTCAAACGGCCCCCGGCTCGGCGCGCCTGGCTGCAGACTTGATTCTCGGCAGGACCCCGATCACCCAGACCGAACCGTTCAGCCCGGAGCGATACGAGTAAACGAAAAAAGCCCTCGTTCCGTTCGCTCAGCGAAGCGAAACGAGGGCTGTTTGGTTTCTAGTACCGGTAGGTATCGCTCTTAAAGGGACCTTCAACCTTCACGCCGATGTACCGGGCCTGCTCTTCGGTCAGGCGGGTCAGCTGCGAGTTCAGCTTTTTGAGCTGGAGCAACGCCACCTTCTCATCAAGGTGCTTCGGCAGCGTGTACACACCCAGAGGGTACTTCTCGGTCTGCATGAAGAGCTCGATCTGGGCGATCGTCTGGTTGGCAAACGAAGAGGACATCACATAGCTCGGATGACCGGTGCCACACCCCAGATTCACAAGACGGCCCTTCGCCAGAAGAATGATGCGATTACCATTCGGGAAGATCACGTGATCAACCTGGGGCTTAATCTCCTCCCACTGGTACTTCTCCAGCGAAGCAACATCGATCTCGTTATCGAAGTGGCCGATATTACAGACAATCGCCTGGTCCTTCATCCGGATCATGTGGTCATGCGTGATCACGTTAAAGTTTCCGGTGGCGGTCACGAAGATGTCGGCCTTGTCGGCCGCATATTCCATCGTTACGACACGATAGCCCTCCATCGCCGCCTGCAGGGCACAAATCGGATCAATCTCGGTTACCCAGACCTGTGCCGAAAGTGCCCGAAGCGCCTGGGCCGAGCCCTTCCCCACGTCGCCGTAGCCGCAAACCACCGCAACTTTGCCGGCCACCATCACGTCGGTCGCGCGCTTGATCGCATCCACCAGCGATTCGCGGCAGCCATAGAGATTGTCGAACTTCGACTTCGTGACCGAATCGTTGACGTTGATCGCCGGAAACTTGAGTTCGCCGCGGGCGAACATCTGCTGCAGGCGCAGAACACCCGTAGTGGTTTCCTCGGTCACTCCCTTGATGTGCGGAAGGCGCTTCGAATACCAGTTGGGGTGAACCTTGAGCTTCTCCTGAATCGCGGCAAAAAGTGCGTGTTCCTCTTCGGACCCGGGCTTGGCCAGTACGGAAGGATCCTTCTCGGCTTTGGCCCCCAGATGCAGAAGCAGAGTCGCATCGCCGCCGTCATCAAGAATCATGTTACTGAAGCCGGCATCGGGCCACTCAAAGATCCGGTGGGTATAATCCCAGTATTCGGCCAGCGTCTCCCCTTTCTTGGCGAACACTGCGGTACCTCCCGCCGCAATCGCAGCGGCGGCGTGATCCTGGGTCGAGAAGATGTTGCACGATGCCCAACGCACTTCGGCGCCGAGTGCCTTCAGTGTCTCGATCA
>CAYSOA010000060.1:0-9776 GCA_964432565.1 uncultured Bacteriovorax sp. | reverse complement strand
TAAAGAGTTTCGGGTAAGGGGGATGGATGACCGAAGAAATGGTGATGAACCTGGGAGCCGAAGCGATCAAGGTCATGATCTACATCGGTGGTCCGCTTCTCGTGACTGCGATGGTGATCGGTATCGTCGTGAGCATTCTGCAGGCGATCACGCAGATCAACGAGGCGACCCTGACCTTCATCCCCAAGATCATCGCAATTGTCGTTGTCCTGATGGTGATGGCGCCGTGGATGCTTGAGATCATGAAGCAGTATACTTCCGACATTCTCGGAAACATGCAGGAATGGATCAGGTAGTTCATGCCCTTTGACTTCGACCAGAACGAAATGCTGTCATTCTTTGCAGTTCTCGTGCGCTATAGCGTTCTGGTCGCGGTCCTTCCGTTTCTTGGCGACAAGGTTGTGCCGATGCCTGTCAAGGTGCTCTTTTCGGTGGCCGTGACGCTGGTGCTTTTTCCAGCTCTGGTTCGCACCGGACTCGTTGTGCCCGCCGAGGCCCAGGGGTGGTCACTTACCGCGCTCGGAATCGGGCGCGTCGTTGCCCTCGAGGCCCTGGTCGGCCTCGTCATGGGGTACACTGCGAAGCTGGTCTTCGACACGATCTCTTTCGGATCAAATCTGATCGGTACGTTCATGGGCTTCTCGGCGGCAACCATGTATGATCCCCACCACGAAATGCAGAGTCAGGTGGTGGGAGAGTTTTATCTTGCCCTGGCCATGCTTGTTTTTCTTGCACTCGACGGACATCACCTGATGCTTAAGGCCGCTCTAGAGAGTTACCGCTGGATCTCTCTGGGAAGAATCGATCTTTCTGGGGCCTTCGGAGGTCGAATTCTGGAGCTGACGGGGCTTGTGCTCAAGTACGGAGTGCAGCTTGCGGCCCCAGTCGGGATTGCCATTTTCGCCGTCAACGTTGCCTTTGGCGTCGTTGCCCGGGCCATGCCCCAGGTCAACGTGCTGGTGCTTTCCTTTGCCGTCACCGCAATCGTTGGACTGATGGTGATGCTGGTGACGATGGCTGATTTTCAGGGTGTCATGGCACAGATCTTCTCGAAGGTCGGCGACTGGATGATCGCCGTGGCAAGGACGGTGGGCGGTGGCTGAAAACGAGGACCGATCATCAGAAGACCTTGGCGAAGAGATATCCCAGTACCGGCTCGAAGAAGCCAAGCGCAAGGGCCAGGTGTCGCAGAGCCGCGAGCTGACGTCGCTGGTAGCGTTCATTGCGGCCGCGACGGTGATCTATGCGGCCGGACCCTCGATGGTAGAAAGCCTGCTCGACTTCATGCGCGACGTATTTCGAACCGACCTGAGCTCTCGAATGGACCTCACCGGCACCCACGTCCTGTCGTCGACGATGATGAAGGCGCTGAGGGTGGTGGCGGCTGTGGGCCTTCCGATTGCCCTGATGGGCTTCTTCGTTTCGGCCCTGGCCAGCTTCTCGCAGGTGGGGCCCATCTTTACTTTCGAGCCGATCAGTCCCGACCTCAACAAGATCAATCCATTGAACGGTATCAAGCGCCTGGTCAGCATGAAACAGGCGATCGAGGCGGTTCGATTGACCTTCAAGGTCGCGGTCGTAGTTCTGATCGCCTATCTGATGGTGAAGCCCGAAGTGATGAACGCCTCGGGGCGCTTTCTCCTCGATCCCACGACGGAGATTCATCTTTATGGATCGACCGCCTGGCGGGTGCTGATCGCACTGGTCTCGTCCCTGTTTCTTTTTGCGGTGGTCGACTTCATTCTCCAGAAGCGCGAATTCAACAAGGGCCTGAGACTGACCAAGCAGGAAGCCAAGCAGGAAAGCAAGGAGCGCGACGGGGATCCGATGATCAAGGCCCGTATCCGGGCCGTTCAGCGCGATATGGCCCGTCGGCGCATGATGGCGGCCGTGAAGAAGGCCGACGTCGTCGTGACCAACCCGACCCACTTTGCCGTGGCCCTCGTCTACGACAAGGACAAGATGTCGGCACCGAAGGTTGTTGCCAAGGGTGCCGATTTCTTGGCGCAAAGAATCAAAAAAGTGGCGGCAGAGGCCGGAATCCCACTCGTCGAGAATGTTCCACTGGCGCGTGGGCTGTACAAGAGCGTGAAGGTGGGCCAGTCCGTGCCACGATCTCTATACCAGGCGGTGGCAGAAGTTCTGGCTTACGTTTATCGGCTTAAAAACCAAAGATTCTAGGGCATACTGAAATAGGGAGAGTACCGGTTCCATGGAAGGAATCCTCAACCGTCTGACAAAAAATTCGGATCTCGCGCTGGCTCTCGGGCTTGTTGGCATCCTTGCCGTCATGATCATTCCGATGCCGACGTTCTTCATCGATCTTTGCCTCGTCATGGCGATCGGTGCTTCGGTGATCCTTCTTCTCACTTCGATCTATACGATCAAGGCTCTCGACTTCAGCATTTTTCCTTCGGTGCTGCTGATCAGTACGCTGTTTCGGCTTTCGCTCAACGTCGCCACCACTCGAGTGATCCTGCTCAGTGGTGCCGAGCGGGGAACTGCCGCTGCCGGCCATGTCATCGAGAGTTTCGGAAAGTTCGTTGTTGGTGGCAATTATGCCGTCGGCATCATCATCTTCATCATCCTGGTGATCATCAATTTCATCGTCATCACGAAGGGTGCGGGTCGCGTGGCCGAAGTGGCCGCGAGGTTCACCTTGGATGCGATGCCGGGCAAGCAGATGGCGATTGATGCGGATCTCAATGCCGGAATCATCAATGAGCAGGAGGCGAAGAGACGCCGCGCGGAGATCTCCCAGGAAGCGGATTTCTATGGGGCTATGGACGGTGCTTCGAAGTTCGTCCGCGGAGACGCCATCGCCGGCATCCTGATCGTCGTGGTGAATATTGTCGGTGGAATCCTGGTTGGAACCCTGCAGAAGGGCATGGCCATCGGTTCAGCCGCCGAAGTCTTCACGCTTCTCACGATCGGCGACGGCCTCGTGGGACAGATTCCCGCACTGATCATTTCGACTGCAGCCGGTATTGTCGTGACCCGTACGACGACGGGAACGAATCTCGGACAGGAATTCTCGCGGCAGTTACTGATGCATCCCAAGGCCCTGGCGGTATCTGCCGGAGTGCTGGCTTTCATGGGACTGGTTCCGGGCATGCCTGCCGTACCATTTTTTCTGCTGGCCGCGGCCATCGGCGGTTTCGCCTACCAGCTCAGTCAGAAGCAGACCAAGGACGAGCAGGACAAGAAGAAAAAGGACGAAGCAGAGAAGCTCAAGCCGACTGCGGAGAAGCTCGAGAACCTGCTACCCGTTGATCTCCTCGAGCTCGAGGTGGGCTACGGGCTGATCAATATTGTCGACTCGTCACAGAACGGCGATCTACTCGAGCGTATTACCAATATCCGCAAGCAGTTTGCCCTCGAGATGGGCGTGATCGTGCCGCCGCTTCGAATTCGGGACAACCTCGAGTTGAAGCCCGGTGACTACCAGGTACTTCTCAAGGGAGTTCAGATTGCCCAGGGCTCCCTGATGGTCGGTCATCTTCTTGCGATGGATCCGGGCAATGTCTACCCGAAGATTCAGGGAGTGCCGACAAAGGAACCCGCCTTTGGACTGGATGCCATCTGGATTCCGCAGCGCCTCAAGGAAGAAGCCGGGATGGCGGGATACACGGTGGTCGATCTTTCGACCGTGATTGCCACCCACCTCACCGAGTTGATTCGAGCCAATGCGCACGAGCTGCTGGGACGTCAGGAGCTGCAGACACTTCTGGATTCTTTCAAGCAGACGGCGCCAAAGGTCGTCGAAGATCTGATTCCCGGGCTTTTGCCCCTGGGTGGCGTTCTCAAGGTGGTGAAGAACCTGCTCAAGGAGAACGTCTCGATTCGCGACATGCGCACGATACTCGAGACTCTGGCCGACAACGCTTCTATGACCAAGGATCCCGCAATGCTGACCGAGCACGTCAGGGCGGCTCTGGGGCGTTCGATCACCAAGAAGCTGGTCGACTCCGAGGGGCAGCTGACTCTTCTCACCCTCGATCGCCAGATCGAAGAGGCCTTCGCCGGCAGCATCATTCAGACGGACCAGGGTCAGCAGCTTTCGGCCGATCCCGAGTTTGTTCGGCAGTTCGTGGCTGGATTAAACGAGCAGGCACAGGCTGTCATGTCAGAGGCCAGCCAGGCCGTGGTGCTCTGTTCTCCATTGATTCGCCAGCACGTGAAACAGCTGGTGGACCGATTCATCCCGAATATCGTGGTTCTTTCGCACAACGAGATCAGCCCGAATGTATCGATTCGGGCTTTTGGCACAGTGAGGCTGGCATATGGAAGTTAAGAAGTACGAGGCACCGACCCTTCAGGAAGCTCTTGAAACGATCAAGCGCGAGCTCGGTCCCGAGGCGATCATCCTGCAGACAAAGAAGTACAAGAGGGGATTCGGCCTGATGTCCAAGGCCTCCGTCGAGGTGACGGCAGCAGTGTCGGAGAGGGCGGTGACGAAGAAGAAGGTCGCCGAGTCGAAGATGTCGACCGACTCCGTGGCACGATTCGCAGGATTCTCGGCATCAAAACAGGCCGACCTTCAGGATCAGATGATGGATCGCGCCCTCGAGCGGGCAATTGAGGGAACGCAGGACTCGGTTCAGCTTTCCTCGTCCACCCCGCGTCCACGAACCGTCATGCGTTATGCCGAGATCGACGCAGACAAGGTTCCCCAGCCGGCTCCGGCGAAGGTCAACCCATCGAACGCGTCAGTGTACTCGCCGCAGATCCAGCGATCCGGTGCGGCCGCACCTGCCTCTGCTTCCGCCCAGGCAGCTCCATCGGCGGCACCGAACGAGGAGATTCTCGCCCTGCGCCGGATGCTCGAGGAGCTCAGGCAGCAGCAGGCGGAACTCAAGAATCAGTCGGCAGCCACCCCCATGGGGGGCTCGACCGAGGTCGGTGCCTTTGCCACGCCAGCGCTCCAGGAGGCGTTCGACCAGCTGGTCGTCAATGGGGTCGACAAGCGGTTTGCTCTGGCCCTGATCCGACAGGCGGGGTTCGAGCTCGGAAGCGAAGCTTCAAAGAGCCTCGAGCACGTGCAGGATCAGATTGCCGAAGAAATCATTCGAAACATCGAAGTTTCGGCACCACTCGAAGGCGTTCGTGCGGGGACAGGCACGCCGACGGTCATGGCCCTCGTGGGGCCTACCGGGGTGGGCAAGACCACCACTCTGGCCAAAATCGCCGCGCAGGCGATTCGTCGCGGCCTTCGTGTCGGTCTGATCAATCTCGACTACGTGAAGGCGTCCGCCTTCGACCAGCTTGCGACCTTTTCGAGGGTCTTGAATGTGCCGTTTCGTTCGGCCCACTCGGTGGAGGATCTGGCATTCGCAGTGCGCGACTTCCAGGCCCTCGATCTGGTGCTCGTCGACACGACTGGCAGATCCCAGCGTGATCCCGAATCGCTCCGTGAGATTCAGTCGATGCTCGACAGCGTACCCTCGATGCGAACCGTGCTCGTCCTGTCTGCGACGACGAGGGACGCCGAACTCTATGACATGGCCACGCGGTTCTCGGTCTTTCGGCCACAGGGACTGGTCTTCTCGAAGCTTGACGAAACCACGCTCTACGGCGTCCTCTACAACGTTCCGCAGAAGGTTCGACTTCCGCTGCTTTACTTCACGACCGGTCAGAAGGTTCCGGACGACATCGAAGAGGCCAGCAGGGATCGTGTTGCGGCACTTGTCATGGATCTTTGACGCGAACACGGGAAAATAATGCCGGCTGCGATGTGGCCGCCGACTCGTTACACTGGAACGACCTAGGATGGGGTGGACAGAATGAGCGTGAATGCAGGACTCCAAAAATATCGCAAGAACTCTGGAGACGAGCGAGGTTCAGGCATCGCTCGCAAGCAGGCGGCACTGCAGGCCCGGTCGGCCGACGAAGTCGGGAAGGCCGTCGAGGAGCTCGCCGAGTCTGAGCTCAAACGCAGGGAAGAGGAACAGCTGCAGAAGGAGCTCGAGCAGGAGATCGTCGCCGAGTCGGCCCATACGTCGAGCCTGGTCAAGGAGGATTTCACTCCCACCAACAGCTCGCGTGACAAGCTGATCCTCGAGTTCGCACCGCTGATCAAGTACATTGCGCAGAAGATTGCTGCGCGCCTTCCTGCCAATATCGAGCTCGACGACCTGATCTCTTCGGGTGTGATCGGCCTGATGGACGCAATCGACAAGTACGACTCGAACCGGGATAACAAGTTCAAAACCTACGCAGAATTCCGCATTCGTGGAGCGATTCTTGACGAGCTTCGAGCGCAGGACTGGGTTCCTCGTTCTGTGCGCGAAAAAGCCAAGCAGCTCGAACGCTGCTACGCCAAGATCGAGCAGCAGCTGGGACGGCAGGCTACGGATGAAGAGGTTTGCTCCGAGCTGGGAATCTCGCAGGAGGAGTACCACGACCTGCTCAACCAGGTTCGCAGCGTCTCGCTTTTGTCCTATGACGACATCAGCAACTTTTCGAAGCAGGACAAGCGCGCCCTCCATGGATTTGGCGAAACTCCGACGAAGTCGGCGACCCCGTTTGCCGAGGTGAACCTCGCGCACTTCAAACAGTTGGTAGCCGAGTGCATCAACGACCTGCCGGAAAAGCAGCGACTCGTCCTGTCGCTCTACTACTACGAAGACCTCAATCTGAAGGAAATCGGGAAGGTGCTGGATGTCACCGAGTCACGCGTCAGCCAGCTGCACACCCAGGCGATCCTGCGCCTGAAGGGCAAGTTGAGGAATCACTGGGACGAATTTGTCGCCGTCTTCGGCTGACCTTGGTCAGCGGGGGCGCGGTCGACTAGGCCGCGTAGGGAGCCCGTGTCAGGTCCATTCCCGGGTACATGGCGGCAATTCGCTCGCAAAAGGCCTGGAGCGTCTTTTGTTGTTCCTCGTTTCCGGTATCAAACACCAGACCCAGCCGACGAGTAACCGAGTTGCGATCACTGAGGATCTTGGCGGAGGGCGGCCTCATCTGGCACCAGCCGACCTGTGCATTTAGGGTGAGCTTCTCGGGATGGTCGAGCTCCAAGGTTACTTCGCATCCGAGCGGTATGCAGTGAGCCGTGAAAAGTGCGACTCCCGATGGGCTCAGGTCATTCAAGAGAAGGTACGCGTCGACAGTCGTCTCTGTGGGCGGGGTAGCCTCTGCAGATGCCGCCTCAGAAGATGCCGCCTCAGAAGATGCCGCCTCCGTCATCTGCTCCCGGAAGGTCAGTCGACAGGGGATGCGTTTGACATGAAAATCACGATGACTGCGAAGCGGGGTGCAGTGCACGGTTCCGCTACTCGACTTCTTCTTGGTACTCGACTGCCACATCCCTCTCAGGATACCCGGTCAAAAAACGGACAGGCAACCTGCCAGACTTGAGCGTCTTAACAGTTCTTTCGAATCAGTTGTTTGCGCAAAAATTAAATTTCAAAGCCGAGCCGTAGGGCATAGCGGCGATCCTGAAGTCCCCCGGCATTCAGGCTCATTTCTTCGCCATAGGTGGCCAGATCGAGCTTGATGGCCCAAAGATCGAGTCCCACGCCGCCGCTCAGGTAACCCTGATTGAGCCCTGCCCGAAGAGCGATGCGCCTCCAGTGGGTTTCACCGCCCAGGTGGATCAACCGAAAGACGCTGCCATTGGGGTTGTTGCCGATGTTCTGAACCTCAAGCGCGAAGACGGTGTTGTTGAACTTGCCCCAGATGTCGCGGCGGGCGGCCATGCCGAATCCGAAGGTGCGGGGCTGGGCCGGCGGCAGTGCGCCCGTTTCTGCCAGTCGAATCGAGGAAAGGTTGGAGTAGGTTCCGCCCAGCACATTGTTGATCGCTACGGCGGCATCGAAGTCAAACTCGCGCCAGCGAAACGGCAGTTGATAGGTTGCTCCGAGGTCGACATCGAAGTGCGTCCCGGCGCCGCCGCTCTCAGTGGGGCTGAGCGACTGCCCGCTAATGAGGTCGGCGAGCGTAAAGTTGGCGTCGGTCGCCAGGCGGCTGGTCAGGTGAGGGGTGATGCCCACGCCCAGGCGGGCGTCGGCGAAGAAGGTTTTTCCAAAGGTAACGGCCGGGCCGATGTCGACAACGGTCGCCGGCGAGAGTTGATAGCTGTTGCGAAGAGCCACGTCAAACTGGGCGCTGGTCAGTAGTCCAACAGCAACGGCCCAGCTCCGATTGCCACGCGGAAAGTAGACGGCGGGAGTCGTAAACTGAACCCGCGCGTGATTGTTGCTTCCGGCAGTGCCACCGATGGCTGAAAGAGCATCGTCACCCGAAGAGGCGATCGAGCCGACATTGCTGAGGGTTGAGCTGCTGGTCTCGACCATGGGATCGAAAACCGTCACCTTCCAGGTGGGGTTGGCCAGTACGCGCGCCGGATTACCAAAGAAGTTGTCGTCATAGAGGCCCGTCGTGAGCTTGAGCCCGCCCATGCCCGAGCTTCGCGCACTCTGATAGGGCTTTAGAATCGGCTCCAGCGCCTGCGCCGATCCGGCCGTCAGGGCCGCTAAGCCCATGAGCGCCGAGAAAGCTGCACCAACCGTTCGGCGGGAATTGCGAGTGGGGGAAGTGGATGTGTTGTGTCGGAAGATCGCAAGTGAGTTCATCATGATTCCCGTTCCTTTTTAGCGACCGATGCCGAGGCTGAGCATGTTGCTGCGAAAGCATTGATAGGCGCTTGGGGTTCCGTTGAGAGTTTCGTTTTCAATCGAGTCCGACATTCCTCCGGCCCCATCACCGAAGCCTCCCGAAGCACTGAGGTCGGAGAGAGCATTGCTCATTTCGGTCATCGCGGACTTGAAGTGACCAAGATCGATCGATTCGGGGAGGTCAGTCGTTAGAAAGTCAAAACCGTTCCCGAAGATCCCATCGGCGATTATTGGCGCAGGAACTGTTGGTGCCCCGCAATTCTCATCAGAGGCGCATGTGCCCGAGCTACAACTCCCCCCACCCGACGCAATCCTCTCCTTCGTGAGCTGACCTCCTGCCGACGGAATCTCCTCGGCCAAGAACTCAGCGGCAAGTGCCACCGATCCGACAAAGCGAACCAGCGCCTTCAAGGATGGATTTCCGGTGATCTCGTCATACTTCCGAAACGCATTCTGCACTTTCAAACGTTTGGCGACACTTCCGGGGGCCATGCGCTCGGCCAGCGCGGTTAGCGCCTCTCCACCACCACCACTGCCGAAAGTCTCCATGAAGTCGGCCATCGTGGCGCCGTTCTCGGCGAGAATCAGAAAGGCTTCTTCGCTGGCGCGAATGTCGGCATAGCTGCCCGAGAGCTGGGCATAGTACTCGCGCGCGCAGGCGTAGTCAGCCTGATCGAAGCAGGCCCGCGCAGCCGAGAGAATCTGTTCGTCTCCAGATGGCTTGTCGATGAACGAAAAGACGTTGCAGCCGCTCAAGGCGGGTGTCATCCCCAAGGCAAGGACGGATAAAACGAACAGCAGGCGGGCCCGAGAAGTAAGGGAGATTTTTCTCATGTCAGCAGGCTAAAGAGGGACGCAGTGCTTGTAAAAAGAAAAAATCGTGAAGGTCTCGGCGATCGGGGCAGTACTCTGGACGCCAGTAGGCAAGCCAGCCCTCGCTCTATCGGCTCGCCGTCAGGAATCTGACGATCGCCCCGAGGCTCCGACGTCGGAGTGAGAACTGACGGGCGTCGAAATTTTCGAAGTTCGCGCACGACTCGAGACGGCTTGCAGCTCCGACGTCGGAGCGATTTCTAAAAGTTCCCACCTCCGGGAGTCCTCATCCCCCGGGCAGTCGATCCGACTTCCACTGGTTATGAGTCGCGCAAAGCAGTTGGA
>CAYSOA010000059.1:0-9837 GCA_964432565.1 uncultured Bacteriovorax sp. | reverse complement strand
GCCTTGGCGAGCGTCTCGCCGAAGGACTCCTCCACAAGAAGCCCCGAGCAGGAGCACGCGACCCAGGCCCCATGATCGGCCACGAGCCGCGCGGCCTGCGTGTGCAACTGCAGGTAGGCATGCGTACCGACGGGAAGATCCTTTCTTCCCTTGATCAGGGCCGGAGGGTCCGAAATCACCAGATCGAAAGCCCTGTCCGGCAGGCCACCGAGGTCGTGAAGCACGTCGCCCTCGACGGTCTCGATGCGAGCGGATCCTGCCGCTGCCTGTACGTTTTTCTCCGCCTGCTGAAGCGCCGCCTTGGAAGCATCCACCAGCGTGACCTCGACGGTGATTCCTTTTTTCGCGAAATGGCGCGCGAGTTGCGCGCTCCACTGGCCGACATAGCAGCACAGATCGAGGATCCGGATCGTCTTCCGCCCCGTTGCCGACGCCCAGTTCTCGAGCCGCTCGATCGTGAGCTGAATATTTGCCCACTGATCGAGAAAAAAGCCCGTCTTCTGGCCACCCATCAGATCGGTAGTGAATTCGAGAGGAGTGGGAGTCGCAAGGTCTGCCGAACGCACCAGAATTCGCGCATGGTGCAGGTCACGCCCGGTCGCGTCTCCGAGAATTCGAGCCGGATCCTGCTGCAATCCTTCAATCTTCCGTGACGACGAGTCGTTCTTGATGATGGCGATGGCGCGATCGAGCCAGCCGTCACGATTCAGCTTGCGCCATTCGGCCAGCACACCCCCAAAGTCACGCGTCCAACGATCAGCCCCGGCCGTCTGCGCCTGCACCACCAGCACGGTAGCCTGATCGGCAAGCACGTATCGGTCGACGATGAGCCCCGGAAGGCGATCCGCCTCGCCGAAACACAGGCGATGGCTCACCTTTTCAAAGCCAAGCGACTGGCGGAGCTTCCAGGCGGCCTCCAGCCTGCGCGCCACTCCCGCGGGAGCCAGCGCATCCTGTTCCGATTCGTCGCGAGAGACGGCGCGAAAGGTAATCAGCGAGGCCGGATTACCATAGCCCCAGGCCATGAACTTACCTGTCGGATCGAGCATCTCGAGGGGTTCGCCCGGTTCGATCCCTTTGGGCGAATCCTGCAGCTCATTGGAGTAGGCCCACGGATGTCCGGTTCGGAAACGACGGTCATGCTTGGCCTTCAGGCGGATCTTTTTCATGTGATGTCCTTCGGAGGGCGCTGCCCCCTGACTCAGGTGCGCGAGATGCGTTCGAGCGTGTAGTAAGTATACGGCATCGGTTCGGAATGGTCTTCGCGAAAACTTTCGCGCCATTCCTTCCAGTCAAACTCCGGAAAGAACGCATCCCCTTCGAAGTCCCGGTGGATGATCGTGAGGTACAGGCGATCAAGCAGGTGCCAGGAGGCCTTCCAGATCTCTCCTCCGCCGATGACGAAGACTTCTTCGAAGCCCTTGCGCCCCTCGGCTTGACCTTCGCGACACCAATCAAGCGCCGCTTCGACCGTCGGAAACACCAAGCAGCCCGGAACCGAGTAGTCCATTTGGCGGGTCACGATCAGGTTGTCACGATTCGGAAGCGGCTTGCCCATCGATTCGTACGTGCGGCGACCCATGATGACCGGATGCCCCGAGGTCATGCGCTTGAAGCGCTGCAGGTCGGCGGGAAGATCCCAGGCGAGATCGTTATCCTTGCCGATGACTCGGTTTTGCGACATCGCTCCGAACGCCGAGATGATCATCATACGGCCACCGGCGCCTTGATGGCGGGATGTGGGTCGTAGCCGACGAGTTCGAAATCCTCGAACTTGAAGTCGAAGATCGATTTCACGTCGGGATTGATCTTCATCTTCGGAAGCGCACGGGGCTCGCGCGAGAGCTGCTCGCGGGTCTGCTCGAGATGGTTGAGGTACAGGTGCGCATCACCCAGCGTGTGCACAAACTCGCCCGGATTCAGGCCCGTCACCTGCGCCATCATCATCGTCAGGAGCGCGTAGCTCGCGATATTGAACGGCACGCCGAGGAAGAGGTCGGCCGAGCGCTGGTAGAGCTGGCAGGACAACTTTCCATCGGCGACATAGAACTGGAAAAAAGCGTGGCAGGGCGGCAGCTTCATGTTGGGAATCTCGGCCACATTCCAGGCGCTGACGATCAATCGGCGCGAGTCAGGGTTCTTCTTGATCTGCTCAACGACCTGCGTGATCTGGTCGACCACCACACCGTCGCCCCCCCGCCAGGAGCGCCACTGCGAACCATAGACCGGCCCGAGATTTCCCTCCGAATCCGCCCACTCGTCCCAGATCGAAACGCCGTTTTCCTTGAGGTACCCGATGTTCGTGTCGCCCTTTAGAAACCAGAGCAGCTCATGAATGATCGAGCGCAGGTGGACCTTCTTGGTCGTCACCAGAGGAAAGCCTTCCGAAAGGTCGTAGCGCATCTGGTATCCGAACACGCTCAGGGTACCGGTGCCGGTCCGGTCTTCCTTCCGGGTGCCGTGGTCCAGCACATGCTGCAGGAGATTGAGGTAGGTGCGCATAACACTGGGCTAGCACTAAGCTTCAGCGGCCACAACGGGAGAGCTGGAAAACTTCCCTAAAGCCCTGATATTAATAAAATAAGCAGAATCAGTCTGCGCCTGCCGGCCGAACCCGCTACAATGAACAGCATCCCTCATGAAAAACGATTTCAGACGAGCCCGACACACCTTCAGCATCAGCGACCTGCACCTCACCGAGGCCGAGCCGGAGCACCCGAAGCAGCCGATCTGGAAGCTGTACAAGACCCGAAAGTTCTTCATTGATACGACGTTCAAGGTCTTTCTCGACCATATCCAGAGCCTCGCCGGGGCAGACAAAAATCCCGACGAAAAGATCGAACTCATCCTCAATGGAGACATCTTTGACTTTGATTCCGTGATGCGCCTTCCGGATGACCCCAAGCAGTTCAAAACCGACTGGCTCGAAAAACTGCGCGGACTGAATGCCGAAGAGGCCAAGAGCCGTTTCAAGATGGAGGTCATTCTGCAGGACCATCAGGGCTGGGTGGCCGCCCTGCGAGAGTTCTTACTGCGCGGACACCGGGTCGTCTTCATCATCGGAAACCACGACATCGAGCTCCACTGGCCGGGGGTGCAAAAGACCATCATCGAAGCATTGAAGCTTCCCGAAGAGCACCGATCCAGCGTGCGCTTCTGCGAGTGGTTCTACATCAGCAATCACGACACGCTTTTCGAGCATGGAAACCAGTACGATGCCTACTGCCTTTGCGCGAACCCCGTGCATCCGCTGATCAAGAAGGGCCGCAGAATCGTGGTTCGAATGCCCTTCGGAGACATTGCCAACAAGCTGATGATCAACGGCATGGGCATGCTCAATCCGCATGTCACGTCACAGTACATCATGAGCTTCAAGGAATACGTTCGATTCTTCTTCAAGTACCTGATCAAGATCCAGCCGGGGATCATCTTCACCTGGTTTTGGAGCGCCATGGCGACGCTCTTTCATTCGCTGCTCGAAGGCTTCATGCCCGCCATCAAGGATCCGCTGACCATCGAGCGGCGCATCAACGAGATTGCCCAAAAATCCAACGCATCGCCTCGAACCGTGCGCGCCCTGAAGGAAATTCACGTGCATCCGGCACACTTCAATCCGATCAAGATCATGCAGGAACTCTGGGTCGACCGAGCCCTGCTCTTTCTGCTGATCTTCATCGGCAGCTTTCAGCTCGTCTCGCTGGTCAAGCTGGTGGCCGACATTTCGGTGTTCTGGATTCTGGTTCCGATCATGGGCACGATGCCGTTTTTTATTTTCTACGCCCAGTCGATCACCAGCAAATTGGACGAAGAGGTCGTGCAGGCCCCGGCCCGCAGCGTGTCGGTCAGCAGCAGGCTGGCCAAGGTCTCGCGAGTGGTGCACGGCCACACCCACCATGAAATTCATCGCCTGCAGGACGGGGTGGAGCTGCTCAATAGCGGCACCTGGTCTCCGGGATTTCACGATCTCGAATGCACCAAGCCCTTCGGACGAAAGCCCTTCGTGTGGATTCGCCCGGCGCTTTCTGGCGAGGTATCCTTCACGAAAAACGGTCGTCGCGTCGCCGAGCTTCGCGAGTGGAACGAACCCTCAAGCGAGCGAATCCCGCCGGAGCTCGACATGTCCGAACCGACCACCATGGAGACTGCGAACGAGGCCGCGTTGCCTCGAAACAGTCACGCCAAGCATTCGAACTAAGGGACTCAGAACAGCGCCACTCGCCCGTTCCTGGCCTTCTGCTGATAGGCCTGATGCACTCGCTGAAAGATGTTCACGCTCTTGTCGAGAAACGAGTACTCGACTTCCGAAGCCGGAGTGCGGGCAAACTCTTCGAGCCTGGCCTTCTCGGGCACTTCCCCCTTGCGACCAGCCATCAGCTTCTCGAGCATCCCGGAGAGATCGTTCTCTCCGCCTCCCGTTCCTCCTCCCCGGCGACCGCCTCCGGCATAGGCACCGCCACCACCAGAGCCCCCTCCGCCATACCGAGGGTCACGCTCCTGATAAATAATCGACCCGCCCGCCTGCGCGGGCGCCTGGGGAGCGCCGCCCGAGTTGCCAGCGCCCGCCACCTGCTGCGGAAATCCCGCATCGGTCGAACCGGCATCACCCGCAAGCTGAGGAGCGGGAGTCGGAAGAGGGCCAAAGCCTCTCTCAGGAAGTCCGACCGGAAGGGGCTTTTCGTCGTCATCCGCATCGGCCACTTCGACCGCACTGCTCGAATCGTCATCGACCGTCGGCGGCTCACTCCCGATGATTGCAGGGGGAGCCATCCCGCCAAAATTCCCGGGTGCCATGGGATTTCCCGGCTCGAGGCGCGGCATCTGAACCACGGGAGCCCGGGTTTCGAAATCTCGAACCTCTTCGGCGGCCTTTTCCATCTGCTCGGCCGTATCCATGGCGCTCAGCCCCTGAAGCAGCTGGGCAAGCCCGTTGATGAGCGCCTCGGTCGCCTGACCTTTTGCCGCCTTCTCGGCCTCATCCTGTTCGCCATCCACCTTGCCTGCCACCTCGCCAATCAGCTCCACAACGTGTGTTTTCTTCGATTCGCGCGATGGGTCGTTGTAGGTCGGCATCATCTGCTGGGTGGTGGGGTCCTTCTTGGCGACGGCGTCATTGAACGAGCCGGCCTGGTTCATTTTAAACTGGTCGATTGCCTTCTGAGTCGATTCAACGGCTGCAGGTTTGCCGCCCCCCGAGACCGCCGAGGCCACGCCGCTTGTGGGGTCGACCTGAACTTCCACGCTTTTCATGGCCTGAGCTTCTTCGGCCTGCTCGCGATGTTCGCGCGCTTTTTTGCTCAGCCTTCCCCAATGAAAAAGATTCAAAAGCCCGGCACCGGTCGACACCTGCCCCGTCGTTCTGGCCGTCTCAGCGGCTCCCTCAAAGGCACTACTCTGAGTTCCCTCCTGGTTTGCCCGAGAAGCCGCCCCAGCCCCCTTCAAATCGACAGCGGTCTTTCCTCCAATCAGAGCCGCTTGATGCGACACCTTCGATTGATCGATCTTTTTCTTGGTTTCGTCGCATCCCCACTCGGGTCTCAGTTCGGCAGAAGTGCGGCAGAGGTCTTCAGACGACCCGAGCTGAAATCCCGAATTGCGCTGGTACCCGTCACCGGCGGCGCCGGCAACGGACTGCGACACCCCTTGCAGCAACTGGGCAGCTACCAGGACCACCACCAGTGAGCGAATGGAGCGAAAGAATGAAACCTTCATCGACTGTCCCCCGACACCTAAGCTGTTCGATTCAGGCTCACACCTGAACCACCCCGTCTCACTAGACTATCGATAAAAGACGCGTTGCGTCAAAAGTGTCGGAAAGGACTGTCTCAAAACTAGTCAAATCGACCAGAAACTGGATAGTTTCGGGGCGTGAACACCCTGATTTTCGGCCCCGGCGCTTTGGGCTGCACCCTTGCCCGCCACCTCAGAAGCGATGCGCCCGTCTCACTCTTCGGGCCCCGACCTCCTCGCGGCGAAGAGTTCACCTCTCTTTGGCGCCCCCAGCCCCCCGCAAAACTTCAGGCCCCCAGCCTCCTCTGGCTGACCTGCAAGGCTTCGCAGCTCGAAAGCCTCGTGCAGGAAGTGCTGGCTCCGCTGCTTCGGCAATCGACACCCGAGGTTCTTGAACGCTCCCTGCTGGTGGCACCGCAGAACGGGCTCGGAGTGACAGCGTTGATCGAAGGCGCACGCCTTCCTATTCCCTTCTGCCGAGTGGTCGCCTGGTTCGGGGCCCGCTGGGAAAACTCCCAGCTCATCGAGAGCCCACCGCCGCGGCGTTTGACTCTCTCGAGCGAGGCTGGTCCGCTCTCCCAAGCCCTTGAAACGCAGCTCTCGCGAGCGGGCTTCAGTCTTGATCGCACCGAGGGCCCGAAATCCAACACGATCATCGAGTGGAAGAAAGCCCTGACGAGCGTTGCCCTGAATCCGGTCGTCGCGCTCGCCGGCGTGACCAACGGGGCCCTGCTCGCGTCTTCCGAACTGCAGTCGCGAGCCAGGCTACTGCAGGACGAGGCGTTCCTCGTTTTTGAAGCCCTGGGGCTGGGCGGCATCACCCGCCAAGCGGCCTGGAGCGATCTTCAACGCACCTGCCTCGAGACCGCCTCAAACCGCAACTCGATGCTGCAGGATCTCGAAGCCGGAAGACCGCTCGAACTGCCGTGGCTCAATGAGTGGCTGCTGATTCAGGCATCCCGTGCCGAAATCGAACTGCCGGCCCACCGCGAGATCGCCCGAGAGATTCGCCTTGCCGAACAACGCTTCGACCGCCAGAAGCGGGACGCCCGCTAGGTGACCTGGCCCTTCTCCAGAATCTCGGATGCACCCGCAAAAAAGGCTTGAGCAGGAAGGACCTCCACTCCTGATTCGTGCTGGGGAGAGTCGCCCGTGTAGAGAAGGAAACAGCGAGCCATGGGATAGTCTTTCTTGAACTCCTGAAGGCCCGCGAGATCCTCGCGCCGGACCCGAGGCGAGAGCTTGATCTCGAAGGCCAGAAGGCCTCGCTCGCCGTAAAGTACCAGATCGACTTCGTGCCTGCTCTTGGTGCGCCAGAAATAGAAAGTATACCCAAAGTTCTTGTAGGAATTCAGCGCTCGCAGCTCGTTAAAGACCAGCGTCTCAAACGACGCTCCACCGCCCTCGGTGTCGGAGTCCAGCGGGCCTCGCGGTCGAAGCGCATGATACACTCCTGCATCAAAGAAGAAGAACTTCGACTTCTTCAGCAGCTCGCGCTTCGCCCTTCGAGCAAAGACCGGAAGCGTCGTTCCGATCATCAGGTCATCGAGGATCTGGAAATACTCTTCGACCGTCTTGCGCTCGACCTGTGCATCGTGGGCGACATTCGACACGACCAGGGGCTGGGCCTGGCTGAAGGTTGCTGATTCGAGAAAACGCCGAAAAGCAGCGAGATTCCGAGTCAGTCCCTCCTGCTGCACTTCTTCGCGCAGGTAAGTGGCGACGTAGCTTTGCAGAAACTCGCCGGGGTCGCTCTCTGAAAAACGACCCGGAAGCGTGCCGAGCTGGAGGCACTCCTTCAAGTCAAAGCGATCTCCGAGTTCGGCAGCAGTGAGAGGAAAGAAATGTCGCGTGAGCGCCCGCCCCGCAAGTAGGTTGACCCCCTGCCTGCGAAGCTTTCGAGCACTCGAACCTGTCAGGATGAAGATCAGCCTGCGGGTTTCAATCAGACGGTGGACCTCATCCAGAAGCGCGGGAATCTTCTGTACCTCATCGATGACAATCGGGCCGCCTTCCGGGGTGGATGCCCCCGGTACGAGATTCAGCAGGTCTTGGGGGCGGGCAAGCAGCCGATTGTAGGTGTCAGCAGCCAGCAAGTCGACGATGCGAGCCGTCGGGTAGTGCCGCCGAATCCAAGTCGACTTTCCGGTGCCCCGAGGTCCGAATAGAAAGAAACTTTTCTGGCGTGGCGGGGTGAAAAGCCTCGTGAATTCGGACTTTTCTGAAATGGAAGTCATTTCTCCATTTTAAATACTAAAACGGAATCTTGCCACCCAAAAAAATGCCGCTTCGAGCGAGATCTTGGCTATGCCGGACGACCTGACCGAGGAGCACCAGCTACTCGCGGCGTAGGCCTTGCCATCCTGCTGCCTGAAGACAGGCGATAGGCGCGATTTTGCACCAGAATCTGCCCGACACGATCCTCGAGGGCGAGGTTCAACAAAAGGGCCCCGCCACAGCTGAGTATGTGCAGGCCTGGGTCTGGAACGGTGAAACCCTCGCCTACCTCGTCAACATCTCGGCTCCGGCCGAACAGCTCGGAACCAAGGGCCGGATCCACTCGCAGGTCCTTCTCGGAGCCGACTTGAAGAAGATCGAGGTGCAGAAGTGGATCGCAGAGTTCGACGACTGAGCGATTGCACTCATTCCACGGCAGCGAACTCTACCGAATCACCTCGCCAGGGCTTCGATGACGTACAGGCCCCGCAACTGACCAGCGCGAAACCCGTGGGCGCGATCCTCAGGGTACTTCTGAACAACGAAGGCGGGCCGATCGTTCGCCTCGCCGTGGCACTTCAGGCACGCCGCCTCGACCTGGATTCGCCGCAGGTACGTTCCGTCGGACCGAGTGATGGCTCGAAGCGATGAGTCTTTCTCGAAACGTCGGTAGTCGTCTTTCCATTTCGGATCGAGAGCGTTCTTCGGATTGCGGTTCTTCACGGACTGCTGCGAGGCACGAAGTCCGTTTTTGGCCGCAAACTGCTGAAGACGCATTCCAACGGGTTTGCAGACGGCTTCAAACGTCTTTTCCGTGATGGCACTTTGATTGAGTGCGACGATTCCCGCCGCCAGGCCCGCCCGCATCTGGTCGATCGCCTCGATCTCATCGACGATCTGTCCTAGGGTTACCGGCCCACGAGAGGCTTCGGACGACTGCGCTGCGCTTGGAAGCATCAAGACCAGAAGGATGAGCCTTGCGAGTTTCATTTCGGCGATCGTAGCCGTGCAGGTGCGCCTCGTCCATGCACGGCGCGACAACGCACCCTAAAAAAGAAGGCCGGGTCCCTGAACCCGGCCTTCCACCCTGGGCGGAAGACAAACCCTGAAAGACTTCCGCCTCCCTGAAAGGTGTTCTTACTGGCGAACGTAGAGGAGTGCTTCCCAGACGGCCTTCTTCGAGAACGCGCCGCCGGTTTTCTTGCACTCGCCACCGAACCAGAAGCCGCCGTCCGGCTGGACGATGTTCTTGAACAGGGTGCTGTAACTCTGGCAGGCGCTCATCTCGGTGAATTCGAGATTTCCGACGGGCACGGTGCCGGTCGGCGAAGCCTTGACGTGCGGAGCGACGTTCACCTGGATCGTCAGCTGCTGGTAGCCATGACTGACCGGCTTGCAGAACGCGCCGACCTGAACGCCCGCGGTGCTGATCTGAGCAAGACGTGAGTAATGGGCCCGTGAGCAGCCCTGCTGCGGAGTACCGATGTAAGCCTCGTTGAGCTTGGCCGTTGGCACCCGGATGACCGAAGTCGCCAGCACCGTTGCCTTGGCCGTACAATAGCTGATGAACGGCCTTCCGTTGCTGGGTCTCGGTGGATTCAGAGGCCCCCAGGCCACTTTCTGCGTGGCGAGCGTATGACATGCGTAGACGCTCAGACCGTACTTGCGAGAGCATTCCATCGTTGCGGCAGCTGTGGCCTCTCTCTCTGCTTCCCAGCAGACGTCTTCACCGTCTTCGAGCGCGGTATGGAGGGTCGAAGTGCCTTCGAAGACGCCTTCGGAGACTTCGACGACGGTTGCGGCAAAGGCCAGCGAGGGCAGGTTCATCAGGATCAGAGCAAGAGAGAGTCGATTCAGAGTTTTCATGGGATCGGGTTTCCTTTCGATGAGAAG
>CAYSOA010000058.1:5553-10024 GCA_964432565.1 uncultured Bacteriovorax sp. | reverse complement strand
CGCCCCACGCCAGCCATAGATCGACTGGTCGTCATCGCCCACGACGCAGAGGTTCTGGGTTCTCTGGGTGAGAAGCCGAATCAGGCGAAACTGCGCCGGGTTCGTATCCTGGTACTCGTCGACCAGCAGGTAGCGAAACTTCTCGTTGTAGTGCTCGCGCACCTCGCTCTGGGTTTCGAGCAACTGGACGGCCCGAAAAAGCAGGTCATCGAAGTCCATGCTGTTCAGGGCTCGCAGCTGCTCTTCGTAGTGGGTGTAGGCGGCGGCCGCCGCGATCGAGTAGTCGTGGGGAAGCCGCCCGCTCTCGAGAAAGTAGCGCTCGGCATCCTCGGGCTGCAGAAACTGGTTCTTGGCCTGGCCGATTTCAAAGAGCAGGCGATCGAGGTCAAAGCGCCGATCGTCGATGTTCACGCGCTTGAAGATGTCCTTCAGGATGTCGCGCTGGTCGGACGAATCCAGGATCGAAAAATTGGGCTGAAAGCCGATCTTCTCGGCATGAGCCCGCAACATGCGCACGCAGAGGCTGTGAAAGGTCGAGATGATCAGTCCCCGCGTCGCGCGCTTGCCGAGCTGGCCGCCCGCAATCTTCTGCACGCGTTCCTTGAGTTCGCGGGCCGCCTTGTTGGTAAACGACAGCCCCAGGATGTTTCCGGCCGGAACGCCTCGAGCGGCCATCAGGTGGGCGATTCGATGGGTCATCGTGCTGGTCTTGCCGCTGCCGGCGCCAGCCAGAACGAGCAGGGGCCCGTCTCCGTGCAGCACGGCCTGACGCTGGCGCTCATTGAGCGCGGCCAAGGGCGAAGACGGGGGAGGGATCATTCCTAATGCCATGCGAGGCGACACTTTTTTCCCGCGGGAGGCGGAGGTCAAGAACTTCGATCAGAATTCTTGAAGGTCCAGAAGTAGCTGCTCCAGTCGCGCATTTCGAGGGTCGCTCGGCGCGACGTCCTGCAACATTTTTCGTGCCGCGATGGCCTGCGGACGGGCGATGGCCGAGACGAGTTCGGCCGCAGGGGTCGAGGCGCTCCTGCGAAGCAGGGTCATCGCCATGCCGGCGAGCTCGTAATAGATATCGGGATCGGACGGCTCGACGGTCGCCTTCGAGATCAACAGGGCCGACGCGTGGCCCAGCTGGTCGATCTCACCCGCCGAGCGCAGCACCTGGGGTTGCAGGCTGGCGAGGCGTTCGGTGATGAGCTGGCGCGAGGCCGTGAGGTTGGTTTGCAGACTCAGGCTTCCGATCAGGCGCTCGAGCAGCGGGAAGTCTCCATCGGGTCTCAGCGCATCGGCTCGGGTTTCGAGGGTCACTGCCTGGTGCTGCCCGTCGGCGGTCAGCAGGATGAATCGATGGACCAGTTCGTTTCCGTTTCGGGCGGTCAGTCGAACCCCCATCGGGCTCTCGTCTGCAGAAAGATCCGGCCTGTCGGCCTCGAACCAATCCATTTCCCAGCGCACCGGACTTCGGCCTCCGGGTTTCATCTCGAGGGTGTGGCGCCGCAAAAGCGCGCGCCTCAGAACCAGGCAGTCGAACGAAAGACGGGTCCAGATTCGCTCCGAGTTGAGGCAGTTTCGCACTTCGTGGCGTCGTTTTCGAAGCCCCTCGGGAGTTCTTGGGGCCTCGAGTAGGAGTTGACTTCCCTCGCGCGGAAGCCGGATTCGCACCTTCAAGGGAAAACGCTCGGGGAGTCCGCGGCTGTAGGGAAGCTGGTACCAGACCGGACTGCCGTCGACGGAAACCGGAAAGTCCCCCGTGGCGAAATAGAAGGGTAGACGCGTCCATTCTTGAGCCAGATTCTCGGTGGATTCGTTGTTCGTGATAGCGAATCCTGGAACAAGAGCTGGAGAGGCCTGTCTCAGAACGGGGTGAAAAAGCAGGATGGTCTGCAGCATGAGCGTGGCGACCAGCAGAGCCGAGCCGGTCAGAACGAAGGCTGCGGCCTGAACCCCTCCATCTGCCGGCTGCTGTTCAAGAAGGCCACGGCCTTCGAAATACTGAAGCCCCCAGACGCGCTCACCCAGGGTGCGGCCAAAAAAGCGGCGCTGGACGAAGTGCACGAGAGCCGCCCAGAGGATCCAGAGTCCCGCGACCAGCGGGTGCGGCAGCGGGCTCTGGTTGAAGAAAAAAATCCCGACGAAGGGGGCCAGAAGATGCAGGGGAACATCGGTCAGCAGCGCGAGCAGGCGCTTGCGTGGCCTCGGGCGGCCGACGAACGAGCCGTGGCCTCGAACCGAGAGGTGCAGATCGGAGCCCGTTTCCTTGGTCATCCTGCTTGGATTCTACCGGGCCTTGCCCCTACACTGGAAGCACAATGAGCGAAGATCAGGTGAATGAATTGCAGGCGGGCTCGGCGACTGAAGGCGGAAAGTCCGAGCGAAGCTGGGACAGGGGCGCGCTCATCGGCACCGTGCTGGCCGTCCTGGCGGTCGTGGCCGGACAATGGCTCGAGGGAGGAACGGTAGGGCAGCTCTTTCAGCCCGTGGCTCTCTGGATCGTACTCGGCGGAACGGTGGGGGCGGTACTGCTTTCGTTTCCACGAGAGGAGCTTCGGCTCGCCATGAGACAACTGCCGCTGGTCTATCGGCGAGAGAACGAGGGGCTTCGGAAGCCGATTACCGAAATTTTGCGAGTGGCGAATCTGGTGCGGCGCGAGGGGCTTTTGGCGCTGGAAACCCAGAAATCGTCGATCACCAACCCGATGCTGCGCCGGGGTGTTCAGTTCGTGCTGGATGGGTTTGACCCCGAAGCCGTTCGCGAGGCGCTTGAGGTCGAGGTCGATTCGGCTCGCGAGAGCGAAGAGACCGGTGCCCGGGTCTTTGAGGCGGCAGGAGCCTACGCTCCCACGATCGGCATTTTGGGCGCCGTGCTGGGTCTGATTCAGGTGCTCTCGAAGCTCGAGGATCCGTCGAAGATCGGACTGGGCATTGCCGTGGCGTTCGTCGCGACGGTTTACGGGGTCGCCTTTGCCAATCTCGTCTTTCTTCCCTGGAGCAGTCGGCTGCGACGCCTGGCGGAGGAGCGGTTTCGGTTTCGCGAACTGACGCTGCACGGGGTGCTGGGTATTCAGGAAGGAATGAATCCGCAGTTTCTGGCCGAGAAGCTCGAGTGGATCGCCGGGGTTCGAGACGGGGCTCGGAAGTCGAGCGCCTCATCCCCATCGAAGTCGGCGGCGCACTCTGCGAGCGTCGCCACATGACCTCTTCGGGGGTAAGGAACCGATCGAGCAGTCGACGGGGGCGGGCTTCCGGCGACGCCCACTCCAGCCCGGCGGAACGCTGGGTGGTGTCGTATGCCGATCTCGTGACTCTGCTTTTTGCGTTCTTCGTGGTGATGTTTGCCATCTCGCAGACCGACCTGAAGAAGTTTCGCGAGATACAGCGGGGCCTGCGACAGGCCATTTCAGGACAGGATTTGGCGACGGCAATGTCTTCGCCACAAACGCCCGCTTCGAAGCCGAAGGCCGATCCGTTCGCAGCTTCGGCACCCGGCGCGCCCCTGTCCGGTGGAGTTCGGGGGGCTCAAGTTGCGGCGTCGGCAGGATCCAGTGCGGGTTCTCGAGCGTCCGTTCTCTCCGAGCTCCGATCGCTTTTGGACGAGGCCGCCCTGGGTGAGCAATCCATCCAGCGCTCACGCTCGGAGCGCGCCGATGAAGTGCGCTGGGTCGTCGTCGACTCTTATGCTCCCGGAAGCGAGAAGGTGCCCGAAGACTTCTGGCCGCTGCTTCGAAAGGTGGCCCGGGTTCTGGCTCGCTTTCCAGACTTGAAGCTGCGCTGGGAGGGGCATGTTGATGCCGGAGAGGTGCAGGGTGCCGAGTCGCTTTCATGGCAGCTTTCGGCCGATAGGGCTCTCTGGCTCGAACGGTTCATGCAAAGTCAGTGGGAGCGCCTCGATTCCGTTCGTGCCCACTCGTCTGAAGTGGCGGCGCTCGGAAGCTCGCTTCCTGTGACTCGTGAGACCAGCCGAATCGCGCGATCCCAGAATCGTCGCGTCGAACTCGTGGTCGTGATGCCGAATCATGAAGCGTTCAGGGCGAAGGAGCCCTGAAGCGAATCATCAGCGAGTGCATCTGCTGGGTGCGTGCCGTTGACGTCGGCGTGACCAGGGTATTGGTGTTGATCGCTCCCTGGATCTGGTTCACGACCTGCACCGTGCTGATCACGTTGCTCGCCGTCTGAATATTCGTGCCGACGGCACCGGCCATCATGCGCGAGACGTCGCCACCCATGGTGCTGACGGCTGCAGGGGTTCGGTTACCGGCGGGGGCTTCCTTGCGCTCGTTCGAAGCCACCGCCGAATCGGCGGTCGGCGTTTCCCGACGCTCTTCGATGCGCTTGCCGCGATCGGCGGTGCTTTCACTGGTACCTTCATTGGGCCCTTCTCGGTTCCCCTCATTGGGTCCTTCCGCCGATGCCATCGTTTCTGGGGCCGATTCCTTTCCGGAGTCCGAGCCCGTTTCCGGCGCCCGCTCCGAAG
>CAYSOA010000058.1:1627-5453 GCA_964432565.1 uncultured Bacteriovorax sp. | reverse complement strand
TCTGGGGCCGATTCCTTTCCGGAGTCCGAGCCCGTTTCCGGCGCCCGCTCCGAAGCGGCTACGGCACGATCGGCGCGCGCTTCTTCTCGCTTTTCTTCTCGCTTCTGCTGGGCTTCCTCTTCCTTGGTGGTTCCCTGAATACTGGCCGCCTGGTCAAAGGTCGAGTCGGCTGTGCGCGACGACGACGCCACTTCGGTCAAGGCCTGCGTGTCGAGCTGTCGCACTTCCGTTCGCCCGCCCGAATTTCCTGCACCCGCGTCCGGAGAGCCGGTCGTGGGGCCTGCCACCATCTGCATGCCGGGTAAAAGCGTCGTGGGCGGAGGAGCGGCCGCGGGGGCACGCCCGCCGCCGGAGAGAGATGCCGGGGGTACGGCTGGTGGGGGAGTGGCCACTTCCACCTTACCCTGCAGCACCGTGACTTCGGTCTTGCCCGCGCCAGCGGTCTTGTCCATTTTGGGCATCTCACCCGGAGGGGCATTCAACACCTGGTTGATGCTCCTGAGATCGGTCACTTCCGATTTGACGACGAATTCGGTTCCACGAACCCCCATGGTGGCGCTCGCCGTTCGAACCTTGAAGTGGCTGCGGCCTTCGAGTTTTTGCGTGACTCCGGCCCGCAGGCTTCCATAAGCCATGGTCGCATCCACCGTGCGGCGGCCGCCTCCCTGGTTCTTCATCTGGTCGAGCTTGAACAGACTCGAAGGACCGATGTCCATGATCGAGCGATCGGTGAGCAGCAGCTTGATCTTCCCGTCACTGGGGGTCGAAACAATATCGCCCTCCCAGATTTCCTTTCCGGGCGCAGCCGGGCGGGACTCGACGGCCTTCTTGCCGCTCTCCTGGCGAATCATCACTTTGCCACTCACGCTGACGATTCGGCCTGCCAACTTTCGGTCCGCCGCCTCCGAGACCGGAAGAAGGAGCAGGAATAAGGTGAGCGCCCATCCCCATTCGCGAGCGGACCACCTGAATGAGCGACCTCTCCTGAACTCCTTTAGCGTCATAAATTTGATGGTACCGTCGGCGCCCGCCGCGGCCAATGGATCGGCTGGGACACGGGGGTTTTCTTCGACACGGGTCCAAAAACTGGTGCTACCCTTGGGGTATGCCGCCGCTTTGCCTGCCTTCATCGTCCGGATCTTGTTCAACTTTTCCTGTGTCCGGGCGTCGGGGGCAGCGGGTTCTGGCCTCCTTTCTGCGAAAGGGGTTTGTATTTCTGGCGCTCCCAATTTCTGCGGCAACCGGGTTCTCATCCTTGGTCTTAGCGGCAGAAAGCCACCCCGGACTTGAGGCCGAAGCAGCCTATTCTGAGGCCGTCATTGCCTACCATCTCAAGAAGCTCAAGCTCTCGAACGAGATCATCGACGAGCTGCTGCAGAAAAACCCGAAGCACATCGAGGCGCTCGAGCTCAAGGCTCTGAACCTCAAGGAGCTGGGAAAAGAGCGCGAGCGCATTCCGGTTCTGCGGCAGGTGCTTCTGGCAAAGCCCGAAAACCAGCGGGGAGCGGTCTTCTTCGAGCTGGGCCTTTTGTATCAGAAATTCGGTGACGCCAAGCAGGCGCGCCGACACTTCGAGGGGGCTGCAAAGCTGGGGTTCAATCTCGTGCCTGCCAGTCTTCTGGCCGGGATGATCGCCTTCAACGATGCCGACATGGGGGGTGCCGAGGGCCATATGCGGACGGTGCGTTCGCGAGGTAGTACCGAGATGGAGCTGGCGGGTTCGTACTATCTGGGTCTGATCAACTTCAAGCGCGGAAGTGGCGCCCTGGGGGCAGGCTACATGCTCGATGCCCAGAGGCTGGCGCGCGAAAATCCCGGGCTGCCGATGTCGCAGCAGCTTTCAGGTCCGATCAATCAGGTGCTCGATCCGTTTAAAAAGTCGCAGTGGTTTACGAATCTGTCGGTGCTGGCTCAGTACGATTCGAACATCCTGCAGCTTCCGACCAGCGCCTCGGTTCAGCAGGGCTCGAATGAAGCCACTCCCAAGACGACGATTCTGGCGGGCTTCGGCTACATGGGCTCACCCCTGTCTGAAGTTCAGTTCGTGCCGAGCTATCGCTTCAACACGAACAAGAATTTTGGCTCGAACCTCGAGTCCTTCGAATACGCGAGCAATACGCTGGCGCTGGCGATGAACTGGCGCCCGTTGGCGCGGTTTTCGGCGGCGCTCAAGGGCGAGCTCACGCACTCGTTTCAAAACTCCACCGACAGCTACCGCTCGTTCACGCTGGCGGGAGACTTCGGGCCGAGCTTCAAGTGGGTGCAGTCTGAAAATCTGCAGCTTCAGCTCGATGCCTCGTACCGGCCACTGATCAACTTTGCCCAGGCCGATTTTGGTGGAACGGGAATGGGCGTTCGCCTGTCGTATCGACGCGACGGGGCCACCCGCTACTTCAACCCGGTGGCCTCGGCGAGCTGGGATCATTCGGGAACGCGCAACACGAGCTTTCGATCGACGGCTCTTTCGGGATCGCTGTCGAACCTGCTGCGCCTGCCCAACGATCATCAGCTGACTCCCGGTATCGACTACATCCGAACCGACTACGCCCTGGCCGACCCGGTTCGAAACGATACGACGCTCGTGATGCGAATGGCGTGGGCTCGGCCCGTCTCGGCTCAGTGGACGTATCTGGGGGATTTTTCGTACACGGCCAACACCTCGAACCTGTCGGGCGCGTTTACGTTCAATCGCTGGGTGGTCGGGTTTGGAGTGAGTTACACGAGGTAGATGAGAATCGTTCTGAAATGGTGGAGCTAAGCGGGGTCGAACCGCTGACCTCTACAATGCCATTGTAGCGCTCTACCAACTGAGCTATAGCCCCACGCCATTTCAAAAACCGAGAGCCCTGAGAGATAGCGACGCCCGTTGCCGTTTGCAAGCGGCTTTTTCAGGTCGCTCGAAATCCGATGGGCTTCAACCGGCTTCGACGACCCCTATGAGCGACCCAGTGAGCGACCGAACTACCGGCTGAGGGCGCGGTTCGTTGCCGACGTAAACCGGTAGGCGGCCATGCGCTCCTGCGACGCTCGGTAGCGGCGGCTGATGCGGTCAAAAAGACTGATCGAGCGATCCTCCTCGATGGGGCGTCCATTCGAAGCGATCTTGCGGTCTCCGAATTCCTCTTCGTGACCGCGTGCGGTGTCGGCGTCCTCGGGCTTTTTGGTCATGCCTTCCATCAGATTTCCAAAGGCCTTGGTCAGGTCACCCATGCCGTCATCGCTGGCAGCACTCCCACCGCCGCCTCCGCCGCCGGCGTAGGTGGCAGCAGACGGTTGGCCGCGGGAATCGCGAAGGTTCTGGGAAGCCTGGGCCATCGCCGCCTGCACGGCCGAGCCGGTTTCACCGCCGAGCGCACCGCCAGTGACCGCCCCCATGATCGAGCCCGGATCGCCGCGGGACATCAGCTGATCGATCGGAAGCCCGCTGGCCTTTTCGAGTGCGGGAATGAACCCGGGCATTCTCGCTGCCGGGGGAAGCTGAACCCCTCGTGCCGAGGCGCAGTTCAGGCGGTTGGCAAAGCCCCCGGTGCACGAGCCCGCGCTGCTGAGCAGCGGACGCAGGTTGCCCCCATCATTCGCGTTCACGCCACCCGGCACTGAGGTTCCGCCGCCGAAGCCGGTTTGGCCTCCACCCGACAAGCTCGGGGCCCTGGCCACTGCCGGAGCCGCCGAGCCCAGGAAACCGGGCAGGGGAGCCAGGGCAGTGTCGACGACCTCTGCAGCGAGCTTGCGATTTTCTTCGGCCGTTTCCTTCGAGTCCTGAGCGCCCATGTGGTTCATCACCGCCATTCCGCCCTCGACCGCGGCGGTCATGCAGGACATTTTT
>CAYSOA010000058.1:0-1527 GCA_964432565.1 uncultured Bacteriovorax sp. | reverse complement strand
GCACGGAATCATGCACAGGGCGGCCACCCCGGCATGTACGCCCATCAGCATCTCCTGATTCTTGGCCGCCTCATCGGCCGCATCGGCGGCGGCGCAGTACTCTCCGGTCATCTGCAGGGCCTTGGCCTGCATGCCGTCTTTTTGGGTGCACGGATCACCGGTACGAACCAGTGCTTTTTCCTGCGGTTTTGTCGGATCCTGCATGGGGGCCTCTTCGGCCAGGGCAGGGCTCGATGAAATGCCAGCTGCGACACCTGATGCGAGCATCACCAGCAGGGCAGCGAACGAATGCCCATTTCGATTTCGGTGGCCCACGGTCTCTCCAAAAAGGGTCTTTGAATCGCTTTTCATTCTTTCATCCCCCGGTCTGAACTCGAATCAGAACAATGCCACGCGGCCCGCGCGGGCCTTCGACTGGTAGCTCTCATGCACCCGCTGAAAGATGTCGACGCTCTTGTCGAGAAACGAGTAGGGCATCTCGGAAGCCGGCATCCGCCCAAACTCCTCGAGGCTGGGTTTTTCGAGCGCTTCCTCGGGTTTTCCGCCGGCAGCTCCCATCAGCTTTTCGAGCATGCCCGAAAGGTCACCGTCGTCTCCTGCGCCACCGCTCCCTCCACGGGCTCCACCGCCGTAGGCTCCCGCTCCAGCACCCCCGCCGCCGTAACGAGGGTCGCGTTCATTCGGAAGTACTGCACCGCCTCCACCGGCCTGAGCCTGGCTCGAATCGCCCAGTCCCGAAATGCCGTTTCCGGCGACCGATTGGGGCGATCCCGAGTCCGTACCCCCGGCATCCATGGCCAGTTGGGGGCCCGGCGTGGGAAGGTTCTGAAAGCTGCCGTCCGGAAGGCCGAGCGGAAGAGGCTGCTCCTCGTCATCCCCTTCGACGACATCCACGGGGGAGGAGGTCTCTTCGGCTCCAGGGTCTCCGCCTGTCCCACCCGAGATCACGGGCGGATTCATTCCTCCGAACTGTTGAGGTGAGGACGGGTTTCCTGGGGCAACGTTCGGCATCACGATTGCCGGATTTTGGGTCTCGAAGTTGCGAATCTCCTCTGCCGCACCCCGCATCGACTTGGCGGCACTGCGGTGGGCGGCACCCATCATCAACTGGCCGGCACCCGTTACCAACGAGAGAAGACCCTGGTCATTCGCCTTTCTCTGGGCGCCGGACTGCTCCTTTCGAATCTCCTGACCGGCCTGGCTGAGCAGACTCTTGATGTGCTTTTCTTTTGCCTGGGCGGAGAGTTCGTTGATCTGTCCCGGAGCTGCAGCGCCGGCGCGGGCACTGACATCGAAGTCGGCGCCACTGTTCCACTTGAAGTTGTTGATGACCTGGCCGGCCGATAGCCCGGAGGGTCTTTCGGCGGAGGGGGCACTGGCAGTTGCTGAGGAAGAGGTTTTACCGCTTGGGTCTGAGCCTGAGCCTGAGCCTGAGGATTCTTCAACCGGAAGTGCTCTCTGAACCTCCATCGCCGCTCCGCTACTGCGATCCACGAGAATCTCAGCACGCTCCAGCTGCTTTGCCTG
>CAYSOA010000057.1:0-10485 GCA_964432565.1 uncultured Bacteriovorax sp. | reverse complement strand
TTTTCCTGAGGGCTGCGAAGTCAGCGCTGTTGATGCTCCTGAGGTTCCATCTGCCACCATCACCCGAACGATTACGGTGAGTGGCTGCACCGGGCCCGGTCAGTTTCGTGTTCAGATGCCTCAGACGTCGGTTCTGGATTGGGGAGGGAATCAGCTCGCTTCGGCGTGGGAGTCGGCTGTCATTGAGGTCAAGGCGCCACCCGCCACGTTGACGATCAGCGGTCTTCCGAATTCGGGCTTCACGTCGATTCAAGAAGCGCTCGAGATCACGGTCACGGCACTCGATTCGAATGAGGATCCGGTTTCGATCGGCAGCGTGAAGCTCGAGCTACTGGATGAACTCGCGGAATTAGCACCCTCGCTGACGGCCTTTCGAGAGGAGTCTGCCGGTGTCATCACCGAGGTCGCCGAGCTCACCCAGACGCCTGATGGCTCGGGTGTTGCGACCTTTTCGGGCACGCAGTTTCGCCGGCGGGGAAAATACCGTCTCAAAGCGTCCTATTTTGGCGACGCGGACTCGACCGAGGCACTTTTGACGGCTGAAAGTGAACCCTTTGAAGTCTTTTTGGAGTTCAGCAGAACGCACCGAATTGCAGAGGATAGCGCCGGGGCGCACGCCCAGTCGGTGAAAGCCATGGTCGTCGACGGAGATCGAAATCTGTTCACAGCGGGGACTTTCTCAAACGAACCAATGACTTTGGGATCGGATACGCTGGCGGGTGTTGGGACCACGGCCATCTTCCTCTCGAAACAGAGTTCTCAAGGAACCTACTCGAAAGCCGTTTCGCTGGGGGGCGCAGGAACCGACGAGGTTTATGGTCTGGCACTGGCACAAGGTGGCACTCACGATCAAAAGCTCTTTTTGCTGGGAAAAGCGCCGTCGAACCTGACTGTACCGGCAGGCGTCGCCGCCAACATCAATAGCCCGTTTCTGGCTCGCTACGATCCCGCCACCCTCGATCTCGAGGCGATCACCGAGATCTTTCCGGGCGGGACGTTTTTACCGACGGCTCTGGTCGCGGCCGAAGACGGGCATTTTTACGTCACGGGAAGTTTTACCGGAACCCTGACCTGGGGGGACACCACGCTCATTAGTGCCGGGGATACCGACATCGTGATCGCCAGGCTCGACAGCGACGGTGCGCTCGTCTGGGCTCAGCAGGCCGGAAGTGCAGGGGCTGATGAGGGACGGGCGATCGCCGTAGCGGTAGAAGGATCGGTCTTTTTGACGGGCTTTCACAGTGGCTATGCAGCTGAAGGAAAAGAGACCTACTTCCCGGAGCGCTACGGGGGAGAGCTCGTCGTCGGCACTCGATATGCCGGAGAGTCGAAGAATGCGTTTCTCGCCAAGCTCGATTCGACGGGCTATTTTTCGTGGGTCTATACCGCCGGTGCGGACAAGGATGACAGCGGGACGCCTGAAGATATCGGCAACGCGGTAGCCCTGTCTCCTGATGGGCAGTGGGTCTACTGGTCCGGACACTTTGAGAGTACGACAGACCAGCAGGCGGTCTTTCCGAATACGGGTTCCAACTATGAATTTGATTCGAGCGGTGGAAAAGACGCCTTCGTCGCGAAGCACTCGACCGATACCGGTCTTCCGGATTGGGTGATGCCATTTGGAAGAGGAGTCGATGGAGTCGCCTCAGCTACAAGTCACGATTCCGCCATGCGTCTTGCCGTGACCCCTTCGGGCCGCGTGATGGTCGCAGGAGAATTTTCGGCGGCAGCTTTCGGTTCGGCGCTGGTGGCTGCCGATGAGGGCTTCAGAGTGGTCTCGTATGGAGTCGCCGATGTCTTTCTGATGGAACTCGCTCCCACCACCGGCTCGATTTTAGGGCTCAGTTCTGGCGGAACGACGGGCGCCGATGTCCTGGAGGCACTGGCCGTTGATGGAGAGTCGGGCGTTTACCTTGGGGGCTCACTTCCCGGGAACCTGACGGCCGTCTTTCGCTCGAAGTCGATTGCAGGGTTTGGAACCGGAATTAACGGTTTCATCGTCCGGCATGGCACCGTAGACTAGCGCTCATCATGAGAGCCGTGCTGGAACTGTTTTCGCGTCAGATCGTTCAGGAGTTATCCGATACCGGGCGCGAGCCACCTCAGGTGCTGGTCATCGGTTCAGTTGGCGGCTCGAGTGTGGCCGAGCCCGCGATTCAGGGTTTTCGCACATTGGGCTGGAGTGCCCGCGCACACGACCCCGCCCAGCGCCTCGAGTTCTTGAGTCTGCCCAAAGAATCGCTCGATGGGCTCTTTGTTGAGGCTCTTCCCGAGGGGTGGGACGGCGAACGGGTGCAGCGCCTGCTGGCGACCGGCTTTCAGGGGCTCAGGCCCCGCGGGGTGCTTTTTTTGGGGTTTCGTGATCACGAACCGACTGCCGTATTGGCGTGGCTGCGACAGGCCGGATTCGAAGCCCTGCAGCAGGGTGAGTCGGCCGGACTTCAGGGAGTGCTGGCGCGCCGAATCGGAGCCGTGTCGGCGTAGAGTCTTTCAAACCGAACCCCTTCTTCGTTTCGCATCGAGTGGGCGAACAAAAGCGCGGCCGGCGGGTGACGTCGGCAGAGTCGGGCCAGCTGCTTGAGTTGCTCGGCACCGTAGTACCGAATCCACCGCGAGGGGTGCCAGCCATGCAGCTTGTAGACAGCCGAGGCCTGGTTCGACGCTGTTTTCAGCGAATGCCAGAGCGGATCTCGTACGAGGCGCGTTGTTCCCGAAAAACGAAGGGGGCTTGGCGGAAGCGGTGCGGGCCACTCCTTGCCGTAATCCAGCCAAAGTTCGAGCGGGCCCGGGCTTGCCTGCTCGGGGGCCCAGGGCAGCGCCTGCTCGACCTGCTGCGCTCCCATGCGAATGAGCACGGCGCGGGCGCGAAGCGACTCGGTCAGTTCGCGCAGGATCGAGAGCCTTTCAGGGGCTGCGTCCGGATTTTTAAATAAAAACAGAGCCGACGCCGAGATCACGATCTGATGCGAAATCGAGGCAAGCTGTGTTCGCACTCGTTCGACATCGCGAGCGCTCAGTTCAAGCAGCTCCAGAAGGTCCCATTCCGAGAGCGCGACCTGACGCCAGAGCGCCTCACGAGAACGATCGAGCAGAAACTGCGTGGGGCTCAGGCCGCGGGGCTGGCTGATGCCCACGGAAAACGAACCGGTCGACGCGCGTCCGATCATCGAGTGACCCTCGCACGAAAGTCCTCAGCCGCCCGATGCAGGGATTCCTTTCGGTCGGCGGCAAGGCGATCATACGCCCGGGCGATGGTCGCCATGCGTGGATTCTTGATAAAGCTCTTTTGGTGGCGGGCAATGAAGCTCCAGTACAGGCCGTCGGCAATTTCGCACCAGGGCCCTTTGCCGTAGTCCGACATCTTGAGCAGGTAGTTCGATCCACAGATGTAGGGCTTGGTGGCGAAGATCCCACCGTCCGAAAAGAGCGCCATGCCGAAGACGTTGGGCCCCATCACCCAGTCGGCCGAGTCGATGAACAGCTCCATGAACCAGCGGTGCGCCTCGTGCGGATGAATCTCGCAAAGCAGCAGGAAGTTTCCCGCCACCATCAGCCTTTCGATGTGATGGGCATAGGCCCAGCGATTGGCCTTTCGAATGACCTCGTCCAGCGGCACGAGGCCGGTCGTCCCCTCGTACCAGTGCGCGGTGAGGCGGCGTTCGTGGGCAAAGTGGTTGAGCTCGAACTGCCGTTCGCCAAAATGCCGGTCGATGCCGAAGATGAATTCACGCCAGCCGATGACCTGGCGGATGAATCCTTCAGCCGAAGCGATCGGAATGCGCCCGCGTGAGCGGCGATAGGCGGCAAGCGCTGCGTCGAGGACTTCGCGCGGCGTGAGAAGCCCGGTATTCAGAAAGGGAGTCAGGACCGAATGAAACAGAAACGGATCGCGCGTGCTGAGGGCGTCCTCGTAAGGACCGAACTCGGCAAAGCGGCTCTGGATGAACTCCTCCAGCCAGCCTCGTGCTCCCGTGTGCGTCACCGGAAGCCAGAATTCGCGGGCATCTCCCGGATGATCCGAAAACCGTTCTCGTACGAGGCCGATCACTTCCTGGGTGACGGTATCGGGCTTGAACTCGCGCGCTGTTGAGATTCCGGGAAGACGGACTTCTTTGGGAAGTTTCTGACGGTTTTCTTCGTCAAAGCTGAAGCGCCCGCCTTCGGGATCCCCCTTTGAATCGACGAGCACCTCAAGACGGCGGCGCTGACGCTCGTAAAAGGTCTTCATGAAGGGCTTTCGAGTCGACGCGAGATACTCCGAGAACTGGACGCGAGACGTGAGAAATCCGGGGCTGGGCAGTCTCTGCCAGGTCACTCCCAGCTTTTCGAAGAGCGCAGCGAGGCGTGCTTCGAAAAATCGGTCTGACACGTCGTACGAGAGCACCGAAGTGATGCGCTGTTGCGTCAGGAACTGCTCGAGCCGGGCTTCGTAGGCCGCGTTTTCGGCTGGCGGCGTTCGGTGTGAAAGCTCCTGGTAGTGAACGTCGCGGCCGGCTGCGCGAAGCTCGTCCCGGTAGTGACGCATGGCTGAAAGAAAGAGCACCAGCTTGTGCTGATGATAGCGAAAGTGGGTGCAGAGCTCTTCGACCTCGGCCATGAAGACCGGTGCCTGAGGATGGCTCGACAAAAGGGGGCTCTGCTTCAGTGGAAAAAGCTGGTCGCCCAGCACCAGAAGGCAGGTCATGCCCGAGGGTGTATCAAAATCGACTGCAGAGATTCCACTGTTTCGGCCGAAAATTTCAAATTCATTCGCGGAAGAAATTTTTGCGCCAGAGCCGAGCCTTCCCACTGGGGATTTCGGCGCATGAACGTCGTGCACTCTTCGGCAATGCCCAGAATTTCGGCCAGACGCGGCACCAGCGCCGGCGAACGGGATTCGGGCAGGGCAAGGCCACTGCCGTCGCGTCGCCAGTGATGGTGGCGCACCGACTGCACGACGAGCGAGTCGGCCTTCAGGGTCTGCTCGAGATGCCTGGCGCTGCGCTCGGGGTGCTCCAGAAAGTGTCGAAGCTCGCTTCCGGTGAGTCCCTCGGGACGTTCGTCCTCGGGGGGATTCTCGACTTCAAGAAGACCGATGTCATGAAAGAGTGCGGCCATCGCCAGGCGCAGGTAGGCTTCTTCACGATTGAAGTGCAGGCGCGTTCCCAGCAGCGCCGACAGAACGAAGACCGAAAGCGAGTGTTCGAGCAGAAGGCTGCGGCGGAGCCAGGTGGCTTTCTGCGCACCGGCAAGACTGCGATGAAGCAGAATGGCCGCGTCTCTTCCGGCCTCCCAGAGTCGCTCATCCACGGCGTCGATCGACTCCAAACGAGAGGTCAGGCTGGAAAGCCGATGAATGGCCTGTGCGGCCTGCAGTTCTCCAGCCGCTGCATCGCCCTCAGCGGGCAGCGCGCCGAGGCTTTCGCGAAAGAGGCGCACCGCCACGAGGCTTCGCTCATGGGCTTCCTTCAGGATGTACAGATGGCGTACGCCTCGAAGCGAGTATTTGCGAAGTCTCGGCCAGGGATCGATCTCACGTGCTTCGATCAGCCTCAGGAACTTTCCGCTGGGCAGGCGAAGATGCAGGTCGAAGTGCAGCTCGCCCACGTTCTCGAAATCGCGAATCGGAACTCCCACGAACTCTCCGTCCTCAAGAATCGGCAGACGCTCGCGTCGTTCGGTTTTGAGGTGTTCGGTTTCGAGGCGTTCGGGGCGAGTCAGGAGATCAGCGTCCAGAAAGGTGCCCAGCTCGGAGAGCTTCAATACCGGACCCAGGCCGAGCTTGGCTCGAATCGGAGGCTGGGCGAGCAGGTGGTCGGCCTGTGACGAATCGTCCAGCAGCGGAAGAATCGGAGTGCCCGGTCGCAGGCGGCGAGCCTTTTCGAGCAGTGTGCCGAAATCCTGATCCCAGCTGTGCGGGGAGAGCAGGATGCCTCGCAGCGGCAGGGAGGCATCCTCGATCCAGCGCAGTGCCGTGCTTCCCGAAGTCGTCTGCAGGCAGCGATCCTTGCGGGAGAGAAGCTGGGGCGGAAGATCCGACAGAACGAGCCAAGCACTCATGTCTTGAGTCTAGCAGCAGCAAAGAGGCACCTGATACCGTTTCTCGGCCCGCCGTGATATTCCTTCAGGCATGGTTGCCGAGTCATTGCGAGGGTTGGGAGCGAAGGCGTTCATCTACGGTCGTGCAGCACATTACTTCGTGCAGCTTCGCGGACTGCAGTTGCTGACTCGACTGGTTCATTCGCGTGAGTTTCCCACCCGGCTTGAGGATCCCGCACTCGAGCGCCAAATTCTCGACGCCCTGAAGCAGTGTCTTGATCATGACGCCCAGCAGTTTGCCGAAGGAAAATATCCCCTGGCCATGCTGACCCCCGAGAGCCCGATCGAGCACTGGCTTCGAGTGGGAAGACTGCTGGGAGACGGACTTCGCCTGCAGCGGCAGAAGAAAAAGGGAAGGACCACCGAGTTCTCGGATCAGGCGCGGGACTTCGCTGACGAATTGCCGCGCTATTATCGCCGCAATTTTCACTTTCAGAAGGACGGCTACCTGTCTGAGGAGTCAGCCGATCTTTACGAGCACCAGGTCGAGATTCTTTTTGGCGGCGCTGCGGATGCCATGCGCCGGATGATTCTCGAGCCCCTGATCGAGTGTTTTGGCGGACGTTCCGACGCGGGTGATGGCCGAGGATTGAGAATTCTTGAAATTGGCGCCGGAACCGGACGAACGAGTCGCATGATCCGGTTGCTGTATCCGAAGGCCCACCTCACGGTGACCGAGCTCAGTGATCCGTATCTCAAGCGTGCCAGGCGCCGGCTGGCCTCGGCCGACCGGCTCGACTTCGTGCAGTGTGCGGGCGAGCAGCTTCCGTTTCAGGACGAGCAGTTCGACGCAGTCGTTTCGGTGTTTCTGTTTCACGAACTGCCCCTCGAAGTGCGTCAGGCGGTCTTGCGTGAGTCGCTTCGCGTGCTCAAGCCGCGGGGCGTGCTGGCGGCCGTCGACAGCCTTCAGCGCGACGATGCCCCCGAGCTGGCGCCCGTTCTCGAGCAGTTTCCGAAGGATTTTCACGAGCCTTTTTATCGCAACTACATTGATGAGCCGCTGAACCGGCTTTTCGCCGCGGCGGGAGCGCGCGACGTAGGGTCGCGACGGGGCTTCGTCTCGAAGCTCGTCTGGGGACGACGTGCTGAAGACACGACGGCCTGATTTTCGCACTCTCCACCGGGGTGCAAAAAATCTTCTGGCTACTCGATCCGTTCGAAAAACCACGTGACGCCGCCGAGGCCGCTGCTTGGTCACTCGGGCTTGCCGAGGCCCTCGGCGCGCCGATTCAGCCCCTGCATGTCCTGAGCGGAGGGTCGCTGGCGTTCAATCCCGAGATTCACGCTGCCTGGATCATGCAGGTGGCCATCCAGGCCGAAGATCGGATGAAAAACATCGTTTCGAAGCTGAAGGTGCCGCACCTGTTGCCCCCCATCGTGCTTTCGGAAATCTATCGAAGCCGTTCGGAAGCGGTCGCCGCGTTGCTCGAGTATGCGCGCGAAAACGAGGCCGGCATTCTCGTGCTCGAACGCCATTCGGGGGCTCGGCGAACCCGAAAAATCGGCGGATTTGCCGAAACCCTGCTGCTGAAGTCCGAGATTCCGGTGCTGGTGGTCGGGCGCCATCCCGAGAAGAGGGGTAGAGCCCTTCGCAAGCGTGTTCCCAAACGGATCGTGCTGGGAGTCGATCTCGAAGCCGATCCCCAGCCCCTGATCCGCCAGGTGACCGACTGGGCCAGGCGACTCAAGGCGCGGGTGCATCTGTACCATTCGGCGCCGCCGTATCCTTCGGTCGCTTACCGTCCGACGGCCGATATCTTTCCGGGAGACTGGAGCGGACCTGTCGCTCCGACCACCCTGTCGGCGTGGCAGTCGGATGTGGATGCCCGGCGCAGCGAGCTCGATCGCCTGGCAACCCAGATCTCTCGAAAGGGCATCGCCTGTACTGCCGAAGTCGATACGGCGTCGGCTCGTGCGGCCGATGGCCTGTTGCGCTGCCAGCGGCGCCTCAAGGCCGACTGGATTGCCGTGGCCGGGCGATCGGGACGCTGGAGTGCCTTGATTCTGGGAAGCGTGAGTCGAATCGTGGCGCGGGAGGCGCCTTGTCCGGTCTGGGTCGTGCGAACTGAAGGCAGCCAGGCAGTAGAAGCTCGCCCCAGAAAACGCGGGGGAGCCGCGAAGGCGGCTTGAGGCGAGGTTCAGCCGGCAGGCGAACGATTGATCGCACCACGTGTCAGGTAGCGAATTTCAAGCTGTCGAACCCGTGCTTCGAGTTCACGCCTGCCCAGGGGCTGGCCTCGAAACAGGCGTCGGCCGCGGTCGAGGGCCTGTTCGAGCACGTCCGATTCCGGGAAAAAATAGTCCGGGCAGATGGGCGAGGCGCCACCTCTCAATGGGGCACGGTCCTGATGTCCGAGATCGACCAGGAGCTTGCGAGGCTTTTCGTGGGTGAAGAGCCTCCACGTTGGATTTCGCTCACGCATCAGCGACAGCACGAAGGCCGATCGCACCAGTCGGCACCGTTCGGGAGTCGAGCGCGAGGCCAGCTCGGCGCTCCAGTCCGCGAGGCCGATTTCCGTGATCGCACGTCCGGTCTGTTCTTCGAAACGGCGATGAATCTCGCGTTCCAGTCGAACCTGGGTCTCGCGGGCGCGGGCACTGGCGCCGCAGCCCTTTCTCCCGCAAGCCTGACGCAGGTTCTGGCCCCATTCGAGCAGCGTCGAAGTTTCGAGGCCTCGCAGGGTGAGGGGCGAGGGCCCGTACACCGAGCGAATGCCGTCGGCGGCGTGGCAGGTGCCGATCAGGGCCATGGCGATGATGAAACGACGAATCATTCGGCCTCCCTGCCTTCTAGTCTTCCGAAAAACTCATCCAGGGGCAAACACCAAAAGCGTCAAAAATCTGATGCCAGGCCGGCGGAAACCGGGCCCGAACCGCCATTCTCCTGCCCGAGTTCGGCTCATCGAACTCCAGCTGGTGGGCATGAAGCCAGAGCTGGCGCAGAGCGAGCCGCTGCTCGAAAAGGCGGTTATGCGTGCCATCCCCATGAACGGTGTCGCCGACGAGGGGATGTCCGTGCCCCGCGAGGTGCCGGCGAATCTGGTGTTGTCGCCCGGTCAGCGGATGCACCCAGACAAGACTGTAGCGGCTGCTCGAAAACCGTTCATTGGGCCACGGAAATTCGACAACCGCTACGGGTCGCACCTCGGTGATGGCAGCGCCCGCGTCCTTGAGTTCGCGATCGATGGTCAGATCGCCGCGAATCCAGCCGCGGGTCACGGCAAGATAGCTCTTCGTGACGGTTCTCTCCTGAAACTGGCGGCCGAGTATTCCAGCAGTTTCGGCATCGAGGGCAAAAAGCAGCACCCCTGAGGTGGCACGGTCGAGTCGATGTACCGGGTAGACGGGCCGTCCCATCTGCTCTCGAAGCAGTTTCAGGCAGTTCTGGTCGCGAGCGATGCGATGGCGTGGATCTTCGGGAGGATGCACGTGCATTCCCGCCGGTTTTTGTACCGCCACCAGAGTGTCGCTTTGATACAGGATTCGCAGAAGTTTCATGACGTCCTCGAGCGATTGCATCATGATGGAAAGCAGCGGGCAACCCGGGAGGTAAACATGTCGAGCCAGACTTCACCCATCGTTCGATTCTGGTCGCTGCTGCTGATGGCGGGAGCAGGTATCGGGCTCTCGTCGTGCGAGACGGCGTACGCCGACGACATCGACGTGCATCTTCTGGGGGTCGGAACCTCGAGTCGCCTGAGCGAATCTTCGGTGACTTCGAACGCCGACGGAGTCGGCATCGGTTATTCCCTGCTTCTGTCGGGACGCCTCACCCCACGCGTGAACCTGCGGACCGGCGGCATGCTGCTCACTCGCAAGACCCAGTCGACTGCGATGCCCTCTCGGGGCGCCATCGTGCTTCCTCTGCTTTTTGGCTATCGTTTCGCCCCTTCCTTCAAGCTCGAACTGGGAGGCTACTACGAGATCGGATCGGGCGCGGTGCCTGCCGGCGTGAAATCGGCCGCCTATGGGCTCATGGGAGGCATGCAGATCGACATGCCCTTGATTGCTGGAGTGGGACTGCTCCTGGGCGGGCACTACGTCTATCAGATCAGCAATCTCTCGGACGTCGTCGCGCAGACGCTGGCCTATCGCGATTATGTCGTGACGGCCGGATTTCGGCTCGGACTCACGCGCTGAGTTTCGACGATTCGACTTGCGGAGATTCGGCGGCAGTCGGCTGCAGTTGCGGCGTCCGTACGGCGTCGACTCGAGGATTCATGATCGCCTTCCAAAGCGGCGGCACAAAGGCGACGAGCAGTGCGGCGCTATAACCGAACGGAAGCTGTGGTGATCCGGCCAGAGGGGCCAGCCGGTCATAAGAAACCGCCGCCTGAAGGTGGTGCTGCGGATGCAATCCCAGATTGAAGAGTGTGGCATTGGTTAGCCAGTGGCGCGACTCCCACG
>CAYSOA010000056.1:0-10609 GCA_964432565.1 uncultured Bacteriovorax sp. | reverse complement strand
TGCCTGAGAGTGAAAGGGTGTCAGCAGGCGAGATGGCTGGCTGATCGGCACCGGCAAAGTAGAGCGTCTTTGTTGGGGTTTGAAGAACGGGGGCGGTGGTGGTGCCAACAGAGCTTCCGTCGGCGGCAGAGACCGTCACCGTAATGGAGTTCGATGGCGCTGAGCAGGTTTCGACTTCTGACACCGATTGGCAACTGAGTACCTCGATCGTGTAGGTGCCTTCCTCATTTGGGTTCCAGGTGAAGGTGTTCGCGGGTGTGTTGATGTTTAAAGGGTTAATTTTGAAAAAATAGCTCGTCGTCCCGTCCGAAGCTCCCCCGAGCGAGCCCTGCCAAGACAGCTCTGTAGGGTCGTCTCTCTGGAGCGCAGCCGGTGCGGCGGTCAGATTGGTTGGCGCGGTCAGGCTGGTCGCTCCAGAGGAAGTGCCCCCCGCTCCTGCCGTGCTACCGCTCGTTCCGCCCGTTGTCGTCCCCGTACTGAGAGTCACGGGGAACGACTCGGTTTGCACCGATCCACCAGCCCCGATGAAGCTCACCTGAGCGTAAAACGTGTAGGAGCTCGTGCTACCGGCGAGACTCGTCATGTCAATTGTGCAATGAAGCGGCTCGTAAGACTCAGGAGAATTGATCGCAGCTTGTTCCATGGACTCACAGCTGACAACTCCAGGAGTGGCGGCCACCAGAGTTCCGTTGGTGTCCTTCACCATCACCGCGACCGATTGCACAGGAAACCGGCTCGGATCGAGGTTGTGGAAGTAGATCGAGCCGGTCGTACCTGAAGAGAACGTAAACTGCCCCATCGGCTCGGCATCGAGGGCAGAGCCGTCATTCAGCGAGAAAAAGAAGCGAGGTTTCGGCTGTTCGATGAAGACTCGATCGTTCGCCGAAAGACCATTTGTGCCGCCAACCGCCCGAGAGACCAGCGCCACTTCGGTCATGCCGGCCTGAAGGTCGACCCAGGTGCCGGCCAGCGAATAAACTTCGATGGGGTCGCCACCGCCGTCACCACCGCTGCCACTGGCGTCTTCCCCGTCACTCGTGCTGCTATCGTCCTCACGGCTCGGGTCGGGGCACTCGCCCGATTTGCTTTGAAGGCCCCAAATCGCGACGTGCACACGTCCCAGGGCAGGCATCTGAATTTCGACGTCCATCTCACGTTTCGAATCGTCGAGCTTCATCACTTGAATCAGGCTTGAGAAGCGCTTGGGGGAATAGTTGGGATGAAAAACCATTCCACTCGGCGTCGGGCGCGACGGAACCACATCGCCCGTCACATTGATCGCGAGGCAGCTAAAGCCGTTGGAGAAGTCTTCCTCAATCTCGGTCGCGAAAAACTGCGTCGGAACGTCCAATTGCGGCGGGGGTACGCTCGTTTCGGCGGCCGCACTGAAAGTGCCGCTCGACAGTTTCGACGACGCTTTGGCCTGATCGAAGTTTTTTTCGAGCTGCGAGGTATCGATGACGAACTTGACCGGATGCGAGGGCGGGGTGAGTGAGCAGCCCGAAGCGCCGATCAGCAAGCTTGACAGGGCCAGGTTGGCCATCCCGATCTTGGCGCTCGAAAGCCGCGAAGCCGACAAACGAACTTGCCGGCTCAGTCCTTTTAATGGTCGTTTCAAAAGCTCGGTCATTGAAGAGACTCTGAATACGTTCCGCATCGGCCCTGCCTCTTGACTAGTATCGGCGCGTGAACGTGATGACAAAACTGTGTCAGAGTAGACTTCTCGGGTTTTTTGCTTCTGCTTCGATCCCTAGGTAGCTGATTTCTGGGTGGGTGTCGAAAAGGACGCAGGTAGCGCCAATTTTTTGACCCGGCTTTTCAGGCCTTCCGTTGCTTTCGAGTGCCGGCGGCGAGACACTTTCAAGAGATGAGTGCGCGGGTCCTGAAGTCTGGGGGAAAACGCGGCGGTGGTCGTTGGACTGCTCGCAGTCGCTCGGCGTCCGGGGCGTGCTCTTTTCTGCTGGTCGCCTCACTGGGGCTTTTCTTGGTGGGCTGTCTTCCGCAAACTCCAGCTCCCGTTGTCCGAGATTCCAACGGGTCGGGCTCGCAGAACGGCGGAGGGAGTAGCCCGGCGATCGCCGTGATCGGACTATCCAACAGCAGTGTTCCTGTGCGGTCAAAAACTTGGTCGATCGGTTGCTCGATCATCCCCTGCCAGGTGCGGTACGCGGTTTCAACGAGCGCGTCGCCTTCATGGGGTTCTGTTTCTTATGATGGTCTCTCCAGCAGCTTCCGCTCAGTCAGTAGCGCGACGGCGTTCGCGACCCACAACGGAACCGTCTACCTGCACGCGCAGGCCAGGGATGGATCTGGAAATGAATCGCTGGTTCGAACCGTTTCGATTCTTTTGGACAACACGGCGCCCACTCTCACTGGGCTTTCAAGTGATGCCACACCAAAGTCGGCAATGAGTTGGAGCTGGAGCTGCAGTGATACGGACTCGGCTGGCTGCACCTATCGGTTTAGGGTCGATCAGAGCCCGACGACCCTTCCTTCTGGTGGATACAGCACCACTAGCAGCACCACCAAGACGGGCGCGGGGGGGACCTACTACCTGCATGTACAGGCTCGGGACCGCGCCGGAAACGAATCCGCTGTCGGGCACTTTTCGGGCGTGATCGAACCAGGCGGCTTCGCCATTACCGGTAACGTGAAGTTTGACTGGGTTCCGGCAGTCACAACGTCCTCGGGTAATCGAACGGTCGGAAAGCTCGATTACGCAGCCGAGCAGCAGTTGCCCGCGCGGCGCGTTCGGGTCGAGGCGATTGATTCTGTGAACTCGTCGGTTGTCGCCTCGACGTCGACCGATGACTCGGGCAATTACCGGATCGACGTGCCCGCAGGCCGTAGCGTGAAGGTGCGCGTTCATGCCCGGATGGTTGCGACCGGATATCTGCCCGATGGCATCGCTGGCAGCCCCGAAAGCTGTAGCGGTTCATCGTGGGATGTTCGAGTGGTCGATAATACGAACAGTCGTGCCGGGTACGCACTGACCAGCTCGAGCGTATATTCGGCTGCAGCCTCGAACCAGAATTTTACTCCCGCTATCGCCCGATCGGGTGGGGTGTATACCGATCGCGCTGCGGCCCCTTTTGCGCTGCTCGACACCATTCTTCGCGAGATCGAGCTCGTTTGTCAGGCTGATGCCAGTATTGCGCTGCCACTGGTGCTCGTGCACTGGTCGGTCAATAACGAGGCGATCTCCGGAACCAAGAGCCAGGGGCAGATCAGTACTTCGCATTATACGCGAGAGAACGTGTCCGGTATCGGCTCGAGTGTTCCCGTCATCTACATCCTCGGAAAAGAGGACAATGATACTGATGAGTATGACGATCATGTCGTCGCCCATGAGTTCGGCCATTATCTCGAAGATAACCTCTACCGTTCGGATTCCATCGGCGGCGGCCATTTTCTAGGCGAGATGATTGATCCGAGAGTGGCCTTTGGCGAAGGTTTCGGAAATGCGATTTCTGCGATGACCTTTGATGATTCGGTTTACATCGATACGGCAGGTGAAGATCAGATCGGCGGATTTGCCATTGATGTGAATGTCGATCCGGGCTCGAGTTCCACACCCTCCAGTATCTACCGAAGCGTCTACAGCGAGTTCGCCGTGCAGCACGTGTTGTGGAAGTTATTCAAGAACCGTGGGAACTTTGACCGCATTCACACCGTGCTGGCCCAGGATCATCGAACGACCGCTGCCCTGACGAGCATGCACTCGTTTGCCGCTTATTATCGCGCCCGCTTTGGAACCGAGGACGGTCTTTTCAATCTCTGGTCGACGACGCTTTTTTCGCCATGGAATGCGCTTTGCGTGGGGAGCTGTCCGACTAGCGGAAGCTCCGGTACTCGGGATCTTTTTGATCTCGATCAGGATCTTGGGGCTCGCTACGCCAGTTCCCTGCGCTATCCGGCTTATCAGGGAGCGAGTTTTCCAGAGGCTTTCTGGAATCTCTATCAGCCGATACCGGACAGCTCGGAGCATAGCCAGACCAAGCGCGAGTATTCGGATTCGGACGGCAACGAGATGGGGCTCAACCGCTGGTATCATTACCGCAATACCGGTGCGACGAAATCGGTGACGGTCTCGGTTCCGAGCATTCCCGGAGGCTGCAGTCGGGACGCCCTTGATCTTTACGTGCTTCAGGGCGGTGACATCGTCAAGCAGGACGAAAGCTCGTCGGGTTGTCCGACGGTCACGTTCACGGCCGAGACGGGAGTCGACTATGTCGTCGTCGTCAGTGCCTGGGAGGGTGAAGTGTCGAGCTTTGAGGTGAGAGTGCAATGAGTACCACGGGCCGAGAGAGGCGAAAGCGGGTCGGGTTTTTAACGGGCGTTGCCGGGCTGATTGCGGGCGGCATCGTGTTCGTCGCTTTTCTGGTCGTTGCACGGAATGGGGCTGATTCTGTTCAGAGCTCTCGGGTTGCTCCCGAGCAGGGAGTGCCGTGGAACGGGGGAAAGATGCGACTGCCGGTTAGCCTCGAGAGCGATCTCGAGGGGCCCGTGCCTGTGAATGCCGATCAGCCCGTCACGCTGCGCTTTCGGGTGGACCGCCCGTGCGAAGAGCTCAGTGCTCGGGTGCGCGGTATGGGCGGCGTGATCGTCGTATCGGGAGGAAAATGGACTTTGCTGGGGGCCTGTCAGCCCGGCGAGACGACCGAGCACGAAGTGGTGGTTCGAGTGCCTTCTGGAGTTGCCGGATCACTCGTGGCCGATCTTCGTTTGGATGGTCTTGCGGGTCCGGGTGGAGCGCAGAGCCAGTCGACTTCGCTTGCACTGGCCATCGAGGCCGAAGGGGCCAAACGCCTCGCGAAGCCTCAAGGGAAGGTGGAGCGGGACGCCGAAGGCCGACCTTCGATCGTGGAACTGGGGAACGACAAAAACGTCCCCTGAAGCGACCAATAAGAGAACCAGTGAAACGCGCTCACTTCACGAAGTGCTGCAGCACGAACTCCAGTGCCTGCTCCTTGGTGGTGATCACGTTTTCGAGCACCTGGTCTTCAACGGCACGCAGAATTTCTGTGAACCGAGGGCCGGGTTTCATTCCGAGCTGAATCAGGTCTTCGCCGTTCAAGATCTTCGACAGATCGATCTGCGGCGTCTTGAGCCAGTCGAGATGGCGCGAACGGGCAAACTCCCAGCAGGCATGATTTCCGTCGGTGGCTGAGGCGGCTGCGCGGTGCAGAGCGAGCAGTTCGGCGAACTCGGGCTGGCGAATGAATCGCTTCAGGGTCGCCTCACGCATGTGAAAGACTTCACGAAGTTTCAGATGATCGCGAACCAGGATTGAGATGCGATGGGCGTCGTCGCTCGAAAACTTGAGCCGCTCGCAGACCTGCAGTGCGGCGGCAGCCGCCTCGCGATCATGGCCTGCGAAGCTCTTTTCGCCGCTCTTTCGGAAGGCGATGGGTTTTCCGATTTCCTGAAGCAGTGCCGCCCACGCCAGCGTGCTCGATCGTTCGGGGTTCTGCCTCGCACACGTTTCGAGCACTCGCAGGGTGTGCAGCCACAGGTTTCGCTGCACATAGGTGGGCTGTTCGGTTTTCTTCAGAATCTCGACTTCGGGAAGAAGCCACTGGAGCAGTCCGAGTTCGGACAGCATCCGAACCGCTGCGTGCGGGTTCGGTCCCAGCAGCATGCGGGTCATCTCGTCGCGAACGCGTTCGTGGCTGACCTTCTGGATCAGCCGGGCCTGGGCCTGAATCGCCGATCGGGTCTTGTCGTCGAGCTGAAAGCCCAGGGCATGCACGAAACGAATGGCACGAAGCAGGCGGAGGGCGTCTTCCTTGAAACGCCTTTCGGGTGTGCCGATCGCGCGAAGCACGCCCGCCTTCAGGTCGTCGAGGCCGTTCACGCAATCGAGGATGCGCTGGGTCTTGAGATCGTAAAACAGTGCGTTCACCGTGAAGTCGCGGCGGTGGGCATCCTCACTCGGTCCCGAGTACCGCACCTTCGAGGGGTGGCGATGATCCTTGTAGTCGAGATCTTCTCGAAAACTTGCGACTTCGATGAGTCCGTCATTCGGAGCGCCCTCGACCGGAACCTTGAAGACTCCGAAGGCCTTTCCGACTTCGAGCGCATGGGGGAAGATCTTTTCGAGATCCTCGGGCAGGGCATTGGTTGCGATGTCGTAGTCCTTGGTGGGACGTCCGAGCAGGTGATCGCGAACGCAGCCCCCGACCACTAGACCGACAAAGCCCGCGGCGTCGAGCTTCGCGATCGTCTCGCGCACCGGTGCCGGCAGCGGCATCGGGCGTTCAGTCCGGATCCACTTCAAGGGGTTTTCCATCGAGCGTGTACTGGCTTTTGATGACGGTTTCCGATTCAAAGCGGTTGGGTGCGGCCGTTCCTTCGGCATCTTTTGTGGCAGAGCCGAGGATGGCGCGGCGCTTTCGGGGCTGGGGGCTCGGGCTGGCGCTGCTCACGGGCACCGGACCGGTCACCGAGGCAGTAGAATCCTCAGCGACCGCATCGGGCAGCAGAGGGGCTGTGGCAACCTCGAGTACCGTGGCGAGCGATAGTGCGAGCGTCAGCATCCGATTCATCGCATCAGCACCTCGCGCGGACGAGAGCCTTCGGCAGGGCCCACGATGCCGCGGGTTTCCATGACTTCGATCATGCGTGCGGCGCGGTTGTAGCCCACCTTCAGATGGCGCTGCAGAAAACTTGCCGAGGCATGTCCCGAGCTTCGAACCAGCTCGAGAGCCTGGTCGTAAAGCGCATCATCACCCATGCCGTGACCGTCACCATTCTCGGCCTCGGCCTCTTCGTCGACGAGAATTTCGTCACGATAGACGGGCTTACCCTGCGATCGCAGGAACGACGTGATCTTCTCGATCTCTCCGTCAGAGACATAGGCGCCGTGAAGTCGCAGCAGCGACGCCACTCCCGGAGGAATGAAGAGCATGTCGCCCTGTCCGAGCAGTCGTTCGGCACCCGCCTTGTCGAGAATCGTCTTCGAGTCGATGTAGCTGGCCAGCTGAAACGACGCGCGTGAGGGCAGGTTGGCCTTGATCAGTCCGGTGACCACGTCGGTCGACGGACGCTGCGTGGCGACGACGAGGTGAATGCCGGCGGCACGAGCTTTCTGGGCGATTCGTGCGATCGAGTGCTCGACCTCTTTTTTGGCGATCATCATCAGATCGGCCAGTTCGTCGATGATGACGACAATGTAGGGAAGCTTTCCGATTCGCGGCTGTTCGTCGTCATCGAGTTCGAACGCTTCGATCCAGTCCCCTCCGCTGATGAACGTCTGCTGGCCGTTTTGATCCTCGGCCTGGCTCTGTTCTTCCATCAGCAGGTCGCGAACGACATCGGCGCCCATCTCGTCGACCTTCTGGTTGTAGCTCCCCAGGTTCTTGGCGCCCAGAAGCTGCAGAATCCGGTAGCGCCGCTCCATCTCGCGGACCGCCCATTTGAGAGCAGTGCTGGCGTTCTTCGGATCATCCACCAGCGGAAGCAGCAGGTGGGGGATGTCCTGATAGGCGTTGAACTCGATGAACTTCGGATCGATCAGAATCAGCCGCAGTTCTTCGGGCGTGAAGCGATACAGAAGCGAGCAGATCAGGCCGTTCATGAAAACGGATTTTCCCGATCCCGTCTGTCCTGCCACCATCAGGTGGGGCATGCGGGCGAGATCGCTCAGCACCGTCTGTCCGCCGATGTCCTTGCCCATGACGACCGGAATCTGATGGCGATCGCCGTAGAAGTCCTTGTGGGCGAGAAACTCGCGAAGAAAGACCGGTTCGCGCTGGTCCGAAGGAATCTCGATACCGACGACCGACTTTCCGGGAATCGGCGCAAGAATACGCACACTCTGCGCCGAGAGGGCCATCGAAAGATCATCGGCCATCGAAGCGATGCGTGAGAGCTTCACTCCCGGTCCGGGCTTGAACTCATAGAGCGTGATGACGGGGCCGGGTCGCACGGCCGTGATTTCCCCTTCGATTCCGAAGTCGAGAAACTTCTGTTTGAGGATCTCCGAGTTCTTCATAAGACGCTGCTTGTCGATGTTCGACTCGATCTTCGGCGGCTTCTTCAGGAACTCGAGTGATGGCAGCTTCCACTGTCCCACTCGGCGCGGCTTGCCGGCCCGAAGACGCTTGAGCGCCGCCTCGGCCGCCTTCGGAAGGGTTGTGGTGCCGGCGCTTGCCGTGACGGCAGTCGTCACCTGTGCCTGAGCCGCTCCCGTCGAGCTGTCATCGTGCGCGAGAATCTGAAGCGTCGCATCGGGGTTGGTAGGGGTGCCTGCGTGCACCTGCGAAGTCAGAGCCTGGGAGGTGAGCGAGGCGAGAGCTGCAGCGCCCGTTTGTTCCAGCTCAGGCAACGCGTTCGGAGCCTCGGAGTGGACGAGAGGGCTTGGAAGCGCGAGCTGAATGCCAGGGCCCTGCGGCGGATCGATGTCGAGAGGTTTGCGGGGCGGTGTCGCCTTTGCACGCTTCAGTAGGGAGTCTCCCGAGTCTTCGGTATCCGTATTTTCTGTGTCGCGTTCGTCCGACTGGGGGCCGATTTCGATGACGTCGTTGTCTTTGAGGGCGGCGAGTCCGTTTTCGACGGCGGTTTTCGCTTCGAGGCGGGCCTGACGTCGAGCCTCGCGTGCCAGTCGCAGCGATTCCCAGCCGTCACGTGCACTGTCAGCGGCATTTTCCATCAGTCGCATCGTCCATCCGGCCAGCGCCTGCATCAGTCGCATGGCCAGCATTCCTGCGAGAAAGGCGCCGGTCGTTGCAGCGATTCGAGTGAGCTTCCACAAGTGCCTGAGCACGACTGCGCCCACGCGCGAGACACTGACCGGAGTGCTGAAGGCCAATGCGAGGCAGAAGATCAGCAGCGAGACCAGCGAAGAGCCAAGGCTGTTGAACTGCTGCAGCAGAAGTTCGGCCACCCAGACCCCGAAGGCGCCACCCGTCAGCAGCAGGGATCCGGCATAGGGCCAATACTTCCACTGGATGCTCAAAAAGACGGTGAGTGCCACGACAGCGATCGTCATTCCGCCCACGGTCGCGAGAACCCGAATCCAGCCCTCGCGCTTGTAGACGCTGGTCGAGATGAAACCGATGGCCGCCGGAAGTAGAAACGATCCGAGGCCGAAGACCTGCAGCATCAGTGAGGCGAGGTAGGCGCCGACTTTCCCGCACGCGTTGAGAATGGGAGCGTTGGAAGAGCTGAAGAATCCGGGATCCTGCGGTGAGTAGGTGAGCAGCGCAAAAAGGCTGAAGAGTGCCAGTGCAAACAATGCCACACTTCCGAACTCGGCTTTGAGGTCCTTGCCGGAAGTGGAGGGTTTGGAAAGGCCGGATCTCAAGTTCGCAGATGCTGCGGAGCGATGGGGAGTTCGAAGGTCCATATAAGGACTATGCTACACACGAAAAGATTGGGATAACACCAACATGCAGAAGAAAAACTCTTCCGGGCGGAAAGTGCTTTCTTACGACATCGGCGGAACGAAGGTGCACGCGGCAGTGGTCGACGAGCAGGCACGAGTGCTGGATGAAATTCGAGTGGCAGTCGATTTTTCGCACGGTCGTGAGGACGTGTTTCGTCAGTGGATTGACGCGGGTCGAACCCTGCTGCTGCGACATCCTGAAGTGAGTCGCGTGGGAGTTGCCTCGGCGGGTCCGCTTGATCCGGCGCGCGGGCTTCTGCTCGATCCCACGAACTTCGCGAGCGCCTCCGGTGAAACCTGGGGAGTGGTGCCGATCTCGAAGCCCTTGTCCGAAGGATTGAATGGGCTTGCAGTGGTTCTCGAAAACGACGCCGCTGCTGCGGTGCTGGCCGAGCACTGGGTGGGCGCCGCTCGGGGTGTGGAGGACTGCATGATCATCACGCTCGGAACCGGTGTGGGAACCGGAATGATGGTGGGCGGAAGGCTGGTTCGCGCCGGACGCGGGTTGCACACCGAAGGGGGGCACGTGATTTTGCGCGCAGGCGACGAGTCGGCGCCCTGTGGCTGCGGAAATCTGGGCTGCGTGGAGGCCTATTTGTCCGGCCGCGGCTTCGAGCGGCGCGCGGCGGCGCGGCTGGGTTCGGGTGGCGAGGCAAGTGCGCGGAGTGGCGCTGGCGCGAGTGGCGACGCTGTTTCGTTCCCGACGATCTCCGGCGCCGAGCTGGCCCGCCGAGCTCGCGAAGGCGATGCGACGGTGCGTGCATTTTTTGACGAGTATGCCGATCTGCTCGCAGTCGCCGTTCACAATTTCGTGGTGCTCTACGCTCCGCAGGTCGTCGTGCTGGCGGGAAGCTTCGCCAACGCGTCCGATCTTTTTCTGGATCGTGCTCGTTCGCGGCTCGAAGAGCTGCTCGTGCGCCGCCGGCACGGGGTGGATTTCATGCCCGCGTTGGTTGTCTCCTCGCTCGAGAATCGCGCTGGAGTGCTGGGGGGCGCCTATGTGGCACTCAACCACGAGTAGGGCTTGAGCTCCGACTAGCGTTTCCAGCTCCGACGTCGGAGTTGGCATCGACTTGCGCTTGTTGCTCCGACGTCGGAGCGATTTCTAATAGTTCCCACCCCCGGGAGTTGCCATCCCCGGGCGTTTTCATTTTCGGACGTTCCCACCCCCGGGCAGTCGATCCGACTTCCACTGGTTATGAGTCGCGCAAAGCAGTTGGA
>CAYSOA010000055.1:5205-11213 GCA_964432565.1 uncultured Bacteriovorax sp. | reverse complement strand
AAATTCGGGGTTCAAAGTCATCGAGAGTATCATCGCAGAAGATAATCTCGGTGTTGGCGTACAGATCGATGGGTTTAATGTGACTGCGGCTTCGATGACGAGCCGAAGAAATTCGAGCCATGGCGTTTATCTTTTGGGCATTCAGAGTGGCGATATCGGTCAGATCACTGCTGTAGATAACGGCGCCTATGGCGTGTATCTCAATGGGCTCAAAAATTTGCGGTTTGGCCCGATTACGTCTTCGAATAATACCGGTTCATCGGCCCATGGTATTTACATGACGGGATACTCTACTGCGCTCCGTTTCGACGGGTTGATTTCGGCAAACGATAATGGCGGCGCTGGAATGACGGGGGCTGGGAACGTCGTTTGTAGCAAGTGCTCCTTCTCGCAGATTCAGGCGGAGAGAAACGGCAGTCATGGAATTGCGGTTTTCCCGAGGAACTCGACCTTCGGAAGTTTGACTGCCAACTCGAACGCAGCCGCCGGAGTGTGGCTGGACCATCCGAGAGACTGCACTTTTGGTGAAATTACGGCAAATGACAATCGCGGTGTAGGTAGCTGGGTTCACTTTGGCGTGGTGATTTCCTCACAATATGGGTCAGTGGCGGATCCGGTGGGGCGAAATACGTTCGGACCCATCACTGCAAACAGAAATTCAGCTGGTAATTTCTTTTTCTACAACGGTGGCGTGGTCAATCGTGAAAACATTTTCACTGGAAAGATTCAAGTCAATGCATCTCCAGGCTGGGGGATGGCAGTCTCGGGACTTGCGCATCGGTTTTCCGACGTGGAGGCCAGTGGAAACGCCTCGGGTGGTATTCAAGTTTCAAACGTGAGCGACCTTCAGTTTGGACGTGTGGTGGTCAATGGCAATCGGTCTCCGGCTGTGGCCACAAATGGCGGATTTGTGCTGCACGGCACGAATAATAACATCCGATTGCGGTCTCTGGTTGCGGCAAATGATAGCCACGTGGGTCTTTATCAGACCAGCGGAACGACGACCGGGTTCACGATTGCCGAGTATGCGTTGATCGCGAACAACCTTCATGGGGCGTATTTTCAGTCCATCACTGGAATGGTCATGAATAACGCCGTTTTTACGAATAACGCCAATTATGGAGTCACCCTGCTGGGCTCGCAGAATACTTTCAATGGCCTCGTTTTGGCCAACAATGGGCCACTGACCCCAAGTCACGGTTTGAGAGTGAACTCTGGCTCAGCCAATACTTTTCACAACGTGGTGGCGACGAATAATTCGGGACATGGAATTGTCGTTGTGGCGGATTCATCGAACGCCGCGTTTACCGGTGTCTTGATGGTGGGTAATAACTCCTCGGGTCAGTGTTTCTCTCAGGGGGGTACTGCGGGGCTCATCAACACCACTTGTGCCAGTACGGCCACCGACGGCACCACGACCTATACTGGCCAGGCCTCGAACGCCGTGCTTCGGCTCGATCGCTCGCTGGCGGGTTCGTTTGTTGGCGGAATCGCTGCTCCTGGCGACGCTGCCAACCCGGATGACGGAGTCTCCGGCGCTGGCACCGGGACCACCACGTTTGGCAGCGCGACCAATGCCTTTGACTTTGATCATCCGCTTCGCACCTGGGGAAAAGTGGGCTCAATCGATATCCCTCTGGATGCCTCTCTGCGTGGACTCGTATTGGTGGGCGCTGGTGCCAGGATCTGGGATTGGGCCCTCGGGGCCACGGACACCGTACTTCGAAACAAAAGCGGCGATGGCTCAGCCGAGAATGCGGCCTTCGTCCCAGGGCAGGCCTGCCCCGCAGCGGTGGCAGGCACCGAGTGGGTGGAAACGCGGCCGTACACCTACTCGGTGAATGTGCCTGCCGGTCACAATGGCTTTGCATCGGCCGGATCGAGCTCGGCGTGCGCCTCAGGTGGCACCACCTGCGTGCAGCGCTTCTTGAAGAACGCCACCGAGATTTTTGGCGATGAAGTGGGTGATGAGGATGGGCTCTGCGAGACGGGTGAGGCCTGCGTCTATTCGCCGAACTTTGGGGCCTATCAGGGGCACTTCGCTTCGAACGACTCCGAGCCACTCAAGCATGCGTCGCACCAGTGTGTGTGGAGCGCGGGGGGCGGCCTCGTCACTGGCGTCGAGATGTATGGCTACACCCTCAATGGTCGACAACCGAGTGGCAACGGCCCGGTCTGGACAGCCCAACCCACGCTGGCTGCCGCGACGAGCACCAGCTCATCGTCGAGCCCGATGGTCAGCTACACGGCCAACGCCAGTGCAGGTACCGTGGGCATTGCTCGGTATGAGTATGCTGTGGGCTCCGGACGCGAGGGAGATCTCGTCACCAGTCTTCGCGACTGGACCACGACACCGTCCACGAGCTTCCAAGCGTCTGGTCTTTCAGGCCTGGTGGCGGGTCAGAGCTATACGATTGCCATCCGCGCGATCGATAACGACGGTAGGGTTTCGTCTGTGCAGTACGTGACGTGGACTTACGTGGCCGCACCGGTCCTGAGTTTTGCGGGTGCGTCTGGCACTCTGGGTCGTACCGGTGAGCTTATGCTGGTGGAGCCGACGACTTACCTCGCGAACGGTGGCGCGGTATCGTGCGGCATCAAAGCGGGTACGGCGGCGCTGCCTTCGGGGCTTGCCGTTGATCCGGTAAGCTGTGCCATTCGCGGAACACCGTCGTCGGCTGCCTCCGGTACTTATACCCTTGTAGCCAGCAATTCGGCCGGTAGTTCAGCCGATGCGACGGTTTCTCTGACCATTCAGGGGTCGGTGGATCTGGTGGATGACGACTCCTCTTCAAGCGGTTTTGGCGGTGGAACGCACACGGCTACCGAGTACTCGTCGGGATATCTCCAGATCGGAAGTGCTGGCGCGGTCTCTGCTCAGGCGCTGTCTTCGAGCTGGACGCCGAAGTGGAGCACGCTCACTGGTTACTGGAAGCTGGATGGCAGTGGAAACGTTTCGAATTCAGCGACCGTTTCTGCGGCCGTCGGGGTGAACGGAACGGCGTCGAACGGTGGCTCGGGAATGTACTATGCCGATGGTCGAGTCGATCAGGCGTTGTTCCTCGATGGATCGAACGACGTCGTGACCATCGGCACGGGCTCCGACTATAACGAGAAGAACAACAAGCTCACCGTTTCGGGGTGGGTACTGCAAACCGTAACTTCGGGGATTCAGACGGTTGCTTCGAAGTATGGCGCTGCCAATGCCACCACTAGCGGTTTAGGATGGATTCTCAGGCTATCCAGCGGTGTCGTTCATTTTTACACCAATTCAGGCGCCTACTCCTATGTCGCGTCCACGGCCGCTATTCCCAGAAATGTGTGGACTCACATCATGGCCGTGTACGATGGTTCGGTCCGCTCGATCTACATTAACGGACAGCTCAATGCCTCTGACTTTTATGTCGGCAATCTGATTGATACGAGCGCGGTTCCGGTGCGTTTTGGCGCGTCGGGCCCGGGCGAGCGCTTTCAAGGATTTTTGGATGAGGTGGCCATCTGGAATGACGCACTCACTGCCGAAGACGCTGCGGCGATTTACGCGGCCCAGAGCTCTCAGGTAGCTCATCGAGGCACGTTCCTCTCGCGTGTATTTGACCTCGGAAATAGCGGTAGCTGGGAAGGCCTGTCGTGGCGCACAAGCCTGCCGTTCGGCAAGGGTCTGCCGGGCGGTGGCGCCAGCAGCAGCGAATCTTCGGCCAACTACCCCGAGCTCGTCGGTTCGACCGAGTCGACATCGGATGACGATCTCCTCACGGGCCTGGTGGGCAGCTGGAACATGAATGAATCCTTTGCCAGCCAGGTGATCATCGCCGGGGCGACAATAGGGTTGGCCGACCATTCGGGCAACGGCCTGCACGCGGCTGAGAACGGCGCCGTCTTTGGAAATCCTGGCGTGATCGGTGGAGCGATGGAGCTGGATGGTGTCAATCGTTACGCCTATGTGCTCCGAAATGTATTGATGGAGCATGCTTCAACGATCTCGGCGTCGATCTGGGTGCATCCAACTCGAATTTTGGACGAAGACCCGATCATGAACCGGTGGGTTGCCTCAGGGAGTAACCGAGTCTGGCGAATCCGGTTTGACGGTATCGACGGAAACATCAGCTTTGAAACCACTCCCTCCGGTAGTGCAGTGAGCGGAAATATCGCGATCACAACCGACAATCCTGTAAAAATGAACCGTTGGAGCCATATTGCGGTCGTCTCGGATGGCGTGACCAACAAGATTTATGTCAACGGCGTCGAGAAGGCATCGAAAACTTTGAGTAGCCCCGGTATTCGAACGGCCGCAACCGGTACTCGCTTGGACATTGGACACCGCGATGGTCGCTACTACCGGGGCCTGATGGACGAAGCGGCCTTCTGGACCCGGGCGCTGACCCCGACCGAGGTGCAGCAGCTCTATCTCCGAGGTGCGAGCCGCGCGCTCTTCCAGGTCCGTGCATGCGCCGATTCGACGTGCTCGGGCAACTCGGGCTGGAAGGGTCCGGATGGTACCTCGAACACGTACTTCTCTGAGTTGCAGAACAACTGGCAGTTGAATAACCTCGGCAATGCAGTCGGCATGTTCCGAAGCGGTCCGGCTGATCTTCTGTTCAATGCCTCGGGCACGTTTGGCGCACTTTATTCTCGCTTCCTGCAGTATCGTGCGGTTCTCGAAACCGATTCGACCACGCTCGCGCATGGTCCGGCGATTTCTGAGGTAACGCTGATTCCGGAAGGGCCGAATCGTGCCCCAGCGATGTCGGTGATCTCGGATGTGGCGATTCAGCAGGATTCCAGCTTCGGTCCGTTGTCGTTCACGCTCGAAGACCCTGACACCAGCCTTGATTCGACGGACGTGCGGGTCGAGTCGCTCAATGAGTCGGTGATCGAGACCTCGAGTCTGTCTCTGGGCGGAAGTGGATCGAGTCGAACGATCAGCGGATCGCCCGTCTATGGCGCCACCGGCACGGCGATGATTCGGCTTCGTGTGGGTGACGGCCTGACGGCGGTCGAGCGGCACTTCAACGTGACCGTGATGGGTGCGGACGAGTACACCTGCTACAACGCCGGACAGAACGGCGACCCTGGTCAGCCCTACTGGGACAGCGCGGTTTCGACCTGTTACTGCGGCGAGTCGAACTACAGTTGGGATAGCGGGTCCTCTTACTGCCAGTACTCTGAGAGCGGTGGTGGAGGCAGCGGCGGATGCATGGATTCGACCGCCTGCAATTACGACCCAAGCGCGACCGAGGACAACGGAAGCTGCGACTACTCCTGTGGAGGTGGTGGCTCCTGCGGTGATGGGGTCTGTGACTCTGGCGAAGACTCCGGTACTTGTCCGAGTGATTGCGGCAGTGGCGGTTGGTGCGGCGATGGTAGCTGTGACTCTGGCGAAGACTACAGTAACTGTTCGAGTGACTGCGGTGGCGGGGGCTATTGCGGCGACGGCTACTGTGACTCGGGCGTAGGTGAGGATTGCTCGACCTGCGACACGGACTGCGGTTCTTGTGGCGGAGGGGGAGGAGCGTACGACGACAGCTCATGCCAGACAGAGAATGCGTCGAGCTACTACTTCTGGAATGGGAACTCAAGCTCGTGCGAGTACTGCGACACTTCGAGTGGTTACTATTGGGACTCCAGTAGTTACACCTGCTCACTCTAGATGGAGTATGACAGTTGCGTTTGCTCGGAGTGGGGTTGTCAGTGACGGATAACCCGACCAGGCAGCTCCCGTCTTCGGGAGACTCCGGTTACGCTGTACCCGGATCCCTCCCGCTGACTGTCGCTATCGATCGTCGCTAGATGTGGGCCAACAATGCGGCTAGAACAACCAAAAATCTGGCCAGGACGATGAGAAGCCATTTCTTTAGTAAAGTTCTTTCCAGCCGCTCCCGATGAGCACAGTAACATGGTTCACATGTTTTGCGTTTCATAGGGTCACCCCCTTTCTTTGGGGAAAGGAGGGTGATCCATCACCTCTGCCTGGTCAGGCGGGGGATCCCTTGAGCAAGAGTGATGCC
>CAYSOA010000055.1:0-5105 GCA_964432565.1 uncultured Bacteriovorax sp. | reverse complement strand
TGATCCATCACCTCTGCCTGGTCAGGCGGGGGATCCCTTGAGCAAGAGTGATGCCAGAATTACCAGAGATCTGGCGGCAGTCCGAACGTTAGAGAGTATCCTGTCTCACGATCTCTCGGAATCACGAACCGAGGGTGGCGGATCGCCTGGCTGAGAGCTTGATTCTGCTTTTGTGAGAACGGCTGCTGAACCCATTTCACAAGTTCGCTAGGGCATTCTGGAATATAGGCCGGCTCCATCGGAAACAGCCGAAGCGTGGGGCGGCGAAGTCCGACCGTCTCCGGCAGCGTGCTCGGAGCATAGTCCAGAATGCGATCGTCGCTGATGATTCCCGCTCGAATCGGGTTTCGATACACGTAGCGAAGAGCGTGGCCAGCGTAGGTAGTCGATTCAATCACGCTCCACTTGTAGCGAGTTCGAAACAGATGACCGCTTCGTCCCGTTGATCGGTTGTGGCGCTTCGTTACTTCCCGGACGAAGCGACTCATGACGATGCCGAGGTCTTCGCCAAAAGGTACCGGATACGCCTTCCTTTTCCTACTTCACCTTCGCCAGAAACTTTCGCCACTGCTCGATGGGCAGGGCGCCCCGAATCTGGGCGCCATTCATGTAGAACGTCGGAGTGCTTCGGGCGCCAATTCGGCCGGCGAGCTTCAGGTCTTCTTCGACCTGAGCGACAATCTCGGGTGACTGCAGGTCGCGTTTGAAACGCTTCAGGTCCAGTCCCAGCTCCTTCGCCCACAGCTCAAGCGAATCGGCACTGATCGCTCGAAAGTTCGCGAAGATCTTGTCATGCATGGGCCAGAACTTTCCCTGCTGGTGAGCAGCCAGCGAAGCCTGGGCAGCGATCTTGGCATTTTTATGCATCGGGAGGGGCAGGTGCTTGAAAACCACGCGAATCTTGCCCGGGTTCTCGGAGAGGAGCTGCTTGATCGTCGGAACGGCTCGTGAACAGAAGGGGCACTCGAAATCTGAAAACTCGACCAAGGTCACCGGGGCATCCGCGGGACCGAGAGTGGGACTATTGCCGACCGGAATCTGGACGGGATTCTTGAGCTGCTGCTCGAACTGCGCCTCTTGCTGGCGGCTGTCCTGCTGGCGCTGACGGGTCTGCAGCTTGGCCATGACCTTCGAGCCATTCCGTTCGAGATAATCCTCGATGTAATGGTCGGCAAGTTTTTGACATCCGGAACCACCGATTACGATCAGAAGGGCCCCTGCGATCAGGGGAAGGGGAGAAACACGATTGATCATGCCCCTAGTCTAGAGGAGGCGCCTAAAACGCACCAGCCCGTTGGGTGGATGGCGCCGTCCTCCTCCCGAAGGGCCGGTGACGCGTTGGGCCGCCAAAAGGTACCGGATACTCTTTTTCTCTTTTCTTACTTGCACACCCGCGCGGCCGACCAGTCGTGCCGGGCCAGTAGCCACGAGAAGGGGCGGCCGAAGAGCGGACGACGCAGCCAGAGCTCGTGCACGCGTTGGCAGCTCGAGCGAATCTCGTCCAGCGAACGATCGAGCGCCAGAAAGAGGACCCTGCGTCGGTCGGCTGTCGCACCGGTGCGACCGATCTCAGAGAGTGCCGACTGCTGGCCGCGAATCTGACCCTCGATTTCCACCACGCAAAGAGACAGCACATTGAGGGTGTTTGCCAGCCCGCCCTCGGCACAGGTTTTCTGGGTCGCATAAAGTTGGGCCGCGCCCGGCACGTCGGGATAGCGGCTCTCGGTCTTGATCTCGTAGATGAGGCTCGCGACCAGATTGTCTCGCTTCTGTATCGCGTCCCTCAGGGCGCTCCAGGCGTCCCTCTGGCGCGACTCCTGTTCAATGGCCATGCCCAGGCTGAGAAGTAGCCCACCGAACACCAGAAGAAGCGCCAAAAGCGTAGGAAGCGGAATGCGGCGAAGCGGACTCATCGTTCCTTGATTCTGCATGAGTTTGCGTGCGTTTGTCTCGCCCCGAGATGTGTCGAGAACGACCCATCTATCGGCAGAATTTGCTTAGGAGACAATAAGAGTCAGACGAAAGGATTGAGGGAAAGTAGCGGAACGTATGTGGAAGGAGGCGTCTTGAGACGCAAACCCGTGAGGACGATGAAAATGACGTCCTGGAGCGCGCTCGCGAGAGCATGGGCTCTGGTGGCGTCGTTTACATTCACGGCGACGGGATGCGGAACCAAGGCAGGCGAGTGGCTGGGCCTCACCGAGGCGGGGCTTTTTGATGTCCAGAAGGACGACGCCGGTCTTGCCTCAGCCACGAGTTCGAACCCCGCCGCACGCTTGGCGTTTGTTTGCGTGCCCCGAGCGATCGAGGCCGGCGCCACGTTCAGTTGGGATGAATGCGCGTCGCTTCAAGTGCAGATTCTCGACAGCCGTCGCGCCCGCGTCGTAGGGGCCTACGACGGGGGCGATGACTCGACGGGAGAGGTGACGCTCTTTCTTGCTTCAGGTACCGGCGACCTCGAGGGAACCGACGGATCGTCCGGAGAAATCACCGTGTCGGCGGCGGATGGCCTTGCCGACTTCGATTCGGTCGGGCTTTTCATGGAGACTGCCGGGCCCAAAATCCTTCGCGCCACGATGACGACCGCAGCGGGACGAACGCTGAGCGTTTCGTCTCCTCGTTTCAACGTACTGCCGAAAGACGAGATCGCGACCCTCACCTTCACCACCCAGCCAGAAGAGTCCTATGTGTCGGGAGTCGGCTGGGCAAGAGTGCCCGTTCTTGAAGTGCAGGACGAGTTCGGAAATCGCATCACTACCGGAGTGAACGCAGCTCCCGTGGCCAGCTTCGAAGTGGTCGGAGACGCCGACGTCCTTCTCGGAACCACAACAGTCACGGGACGAGGCGGCCTGATCATGCCGGGCAGAAACCGCCTGAGGATGCTCCAGCTCGGTGACACTTACACGCTTCGTGCGACGGTCGAGTCGGACGGACAAACCTTCACGGCTGACAGTGATTCGTTTGCGATCGTTCATGGGCCATCCGCGAAGCTCGTCTTCGCGACTCAGCCCGAAGGCGCTACTGCTGACGACGAGCTCGCCGTCAAGCCGGTCATCGAGATTCAGGATCGTTACGGAAACGTCGTCACATCCGGGGTGGATTCGACGGCAGAGGTCACTCTTCAGGTGGCCAGGCGCTCGGGCACCTTCGTTGGAAGTACGGTTGAAAACGGTCGGATTACCGTGTCGGCGGTGGAAGGAGTCGCAGACTTCTCGAACGAAGAGCTGGCGATTCGTCTGGCAAGCGTCAATAAGCGGATTCAGGTGTCTGCGCCCCTCGTCGGATCGGACCGCCGAGGAAGAACCCGAATTCGCAAGGCCAACAGTGCCGGCTTCACGGTGCTTCCGGGGGCCGCGTCTCCGGAGGGCAGCAGCCTGACCGTCTCGAGCAGCGTTCGGGCGAAGGCGGATGGTCGCAGCGCCATCACCGTGACTCTCAGGGTTCGCGATGCCTGGGGTAACGTGCTTTCGGGTTATCCCGAATCGGGAACCGTTGAGTTTGCCGCGACGGGCGAGGGGAACGTCTGGACGCAGCCGACCCAAAGGTCTGATCGCAAGGGGCTGGTGAAGGGAGTGCTGCGGGCCACCTACTACGGTGACCGGGAAGTGAGCGTGGTTTACCCCGAGGAACTGGCGGGCGTGACTCCGGTCGAGACGACGTTCAGTTCGAACGAAACCCCCCCAACGAACCTGACGTACTCCGAGATGGAGGCCAGCTACGTCCTTGGGAATGTCATCACCAACAACGTGCCCAGCACCACGGCTGGCACTCCATCGAGCTACTCGATCGACCCCGAGGAGCTTCCTGCCGGGCTGAGCTTCAACACGACGACCGGCGTGATCAGTGGCACTCCGACAGAAGTGTTCGAGATGGGCGACTTTGTCGTCACGGCGATGAACTCTGGTGGAATGGCCCAGACGACAATCTCGCTCGAGGTCTTTGAACAAAACGATCCGCCCACAGCCGACGCGCAGTCGATTTCTGTCGCTTTCAATGAGTCCTACGAGTCTGACGGTTCGAGCAAGCCGCACCTCTCCGGCACCGATCCGGATGGAGATGTGCTGAGCTGTTCGCTCGTTGCGGATGCCGTGGACGGAACGGTCGTCGTCAATCCGGACTGTTCGTTTTCGTATACGCCCAATCTGGATTTTTCTGGGTCGGACTCGTTTGAGTTTGCGGTGGATGACGGCGAGTTTCAGAGTACGGCGGTCGTCGATGTGATGGTCGAGGATTTCGTGAGTGACCTGATTGATGACGACGACGATTTAAAAGGCTTCGGTGGAGCGACCTTCGTCGGAACCGAATGGGATGGCTCGAAGGTCGTGCTCGCCAATACGGGCGGATGCGATGCGACGACGACCAATTGCTCGGGGCTTGACGCCAGCTGGACGCCGAAGTGGTCCAATCTAGTTTCTTACTGGTCGATGAACGGCAACTGGACCGACTCAAAGGGCGCTGTCGTTCCGTCGGTCGTGGGCTCGCCGACGTTTACTCTCGCTTCGAAGATCGGTTCACAGGCAGCGCAGTTCGATGGCATCGATGATTACCTCGATTTCGGAGATCGTTTTGATCTCGGAACCGGCGGGCTCTCGATGAGTGTCTGGATAAAGACGACCGATAGCGCCTACTCGCTTTTCGGTAAATCCATTGCTGCAGGCAATAATACACGCTGGTGGATTGGTTACGGAACCAAGGACTGCGGCGACAGCCAGGCCGGTCTTTGGGCTGGTCTGGCCTGTCCGGCGGCAGGGCCGATTTGTTCGCCATCGGTGACGGGAATGAACGACGGTCAGTGGCATCAAATCGGATATGTGATCGATCGCGCCGACAAGATGAAGATCTTTGTCGACGGCATTCTTCGCTCTTCAGTGTCGATCGCAGCGTGCAATGGCAGTACAGTGGATTCGAGTTTTAGCTCGTATTTCGGCAATTACGGAAACTCGAACGGTACGGGTCCGATTGGTGCCGGTAATTTTGCTGCCTCGGTGGACGAGCTTGCGATCTGGAATGCGGCCCTGTCCGATTCAGAAATGGCGGCCATCTACTCCCGCCAGTCCGCGAAGTACTCGGGACAGCTCACCTCTCGCGTGATGGACAGCGGGCCC
>CAYSOA010000054.1:0-12177 GCA_964432565.1 uncultured Bacteriovorax sp. | reverse complement strand
CTCGATGTACTTCGCCAGGATATCGACTTCAAGGTTCAAGGCATCGCCCACCTTGCGAGAGTGCAGATTCGTGTTCTGCCAGGTGTGAGGAATCACCTGAATCCAAAGCCGGTTGCCGGGCTCGAGAATCTGGTTGATCGTCAGGCTGATCCCGTCCAGGCAAATCGAGCCTTTCTCCACGCAGTACCGGGCCAGATCGGCGGGCAGCTCGAACTCCAGCCGCCAGGCTTCGCCCTCCTGCGAGAGGTGACTGAGCATTGCCAGTCCATCGACATGCCCCTGGACGATGTGACCCGAGAGGCGCTGTGAGGCGAGCAGCGCGCGCTCGAGATTGACCAGGCCTCCTGCTTGAAGTGCCCCCAGATTGGTTCTTCTCAGACTCTCGGGGCTGACAAAAAAGGCCATCTCACCTTCAAGGCCCTCCGAAAAGGCCTCGACCGTCATGCAGGCGCCATTGATCGCGATGCTCTCGCCTATTTCCAGCTTTCCGTAGGGATTCCTGAAGACGAGACGCGTGCCCGCGGGCAGAGGCTCTGCCCGCACGAGCGGCACCACAGCAGTGACGATTCCGGTGAACATGCTCACGAAGTAACGCACTGGGCCGCCAAAAGGTACCGGATACTCCTTTTTTTAGAACTCGGGAACCTGGGGCCGGGCCATCAGTGCCTGAAGTGCCTGCTGAACAGTGGACTTGCCGCTGATGAGCTGAAAAACGCCCTCGGAGATGGGCATCGAAAGGCCTCGCACACTAGCAAACTCGTGGACGGTTTGGGCCGTGCGCACGCCCTCAGCCGTGGCTCCGAGTTCGCCCAACACCTTTTCGAGTGGTTCGCCCCGAGCCAGTCCCGCACCGACGCGGTAGTTTCGCGAGAGCGGGCTCCCACAGGTCGCCATCAGATCACCCATGCCCGCGAGCCCGAGAAAGGTCTGGGTTTCAGCACCCATGGCCACTCCGAAGCGCACCATTTCGGCCAGTCCACGGGTGATCAGCATGGCCCGCGCGTTCCAGCCCATCCCGAGCGCATCAAGGGCCCCTGCCGCAATGGCGAGGATATTCTTGAGGGTTCCGGCCCACTCGACGCCGATCATGTCCTTTGACGAGTAAACCCGAAAGTTTGCAGTGCTCAGCACTTCCTGCCCGGCCTCGATCACTTCGTCGAAATTCGAGGCAATCACGGCAGCGGCAGGTTCACCGCGCGCAATCTCGGTCGCCAGGTTCGGGCCGGAAATCACGCCGATTCGTGCACACGGCAGCTCTTCGGAAAGCACTTCGGAGATGCGCTTGAGCGAGCCGGCCTCAATGCCCTTGGTGGAATGAATGACCAGCTCGCGCCCCGAGAAAAACGGAGCAAACACCCTGGCCTGCTCGCGGGCAGCCGACGAAGGCAGGGCCCAGACCACGACCGAGACCCCACCTTCGCCCGTTGCAAGCGCCCTTGCGGGCTCGGTCACGGCGCGAATTCGGGGCGAAAGCGTCAGCCCCTCCGCATAGCGAGGACTTGAACGCGTCGAATTAATCGCGCGCGCCTGCGCTTCATCCCGAAGCCAGAGCCGCACCTCGTTGCAATTGCTGGCAGCGAGCTGCGCCAGAACGGTTCCGAAGCTACCGCCACCGATGACGGCAACACGCGATTTACGCCAAAAATCCTTTTCGATCATGGGTTCCCTGCAATTGTCCCTTGAGCTCGTCGGCTCGAATCGACAGACCATAGCCGGCCAGTCGGTTGCGATAATAATACAGAAGCGTCATGTCTTCGGTGACCACCTCGTCGCCCTCGATTCGAACGACGGCGGAATCATGAAGCTGCCCCAACTGGCGCACCCCTTCGCGCATCCAGCCCGGCAGCACACGCTCGCCATGAAACGCCTCGCCGGCAGGCTCATCGAGCTGAAGCTCGGGGCAGACATGCAGCTCGCCCAGCTCGGCCTTCCGGAGTACGGCCTCACGAAGTCGTCGAGCAAAAGGCAGGAATGCGTCGATCGGCAGGATGCGCTGACTTCTGGAGAGCCTCAAAAAGCGGTACAAATCGAGCTCAGGATACTGCTTTCGAAGGGCTTCGAAGTACGCAAAGGCAACGAGGTGCGATGACAGCACCGTATTTTCGCGATGAAATCTTTCCGAAATTCGCGCCCCCAGGGCGTGGGTGTATTCGCGGTCGCGCTGCGCATTCTTGCAAAGCACTCCCCGGGTCGTGAGCCAGGCCCTCGGATCAATGGTGGTGCCGTTTGGTCCGATCGAGCGCCCGTTTTCATCGACGAAGTTTCCAAATACGTCGAGGGGTTTTCCGATTCGAACCGTGATCTTCGAGTGTGAGGAAAACAGACGCCAGAAGAATCGAGCCACCTTGACCGGCTGGAACGATTCGTCATCAGTGATGATGAAGCGGTGCTTGCCGGCATCGGCCAGGTAGTCTTCGATCAGTGATGAGGCCTCGAGCACGAAATGATAGCTCATGACCATTGGCACGACATACACGTTGGGACGAGCCGCGCCGAGCATCAGGTTTTCGGTCTGGGCTTCGAGTGCGGTTCCGAGCAGCCCGAGCTTGACCCGGCTCTCGATCGCGCCACTGCGCGAGCGTCCTCCTCCCGGAAAGAAGATCGAATGCACGCCTTCTTTCAGGATCGCCGTGCTGTAGTTCTTGAGCGTCTGCTTGTAGACGGCTGACGATTTCCGTCGGTCGACGGTGTAGGCCCCCAGATTGCTCATGAAGAAGCTCAGCACCGGATTGTTGAACAGGTTCAGCCCGGCGCCGTAGGCAAAGGGCGGAAGCTGAAGCAGGTAGGTGATGAAACCGATCAGCACGCTGTCGATATTGCTCTGGTGCGTGGGTACAAGCAGGATCGTGCCGTTTCGAGCCAGTCGACGCAGGTGTCCCACCTCGCCGTTGATGACCATCTGGCTGTGAATCAGGTCGCTCTGTTTTCGCGGGTCGAACTGCTTGACGCTGGCGGCGTTGAGCAGCCAGTTGAAGAAGATCGGAAGCGCGTTGGTGGCAAACTGGTACACCTTCGGATTGAACTGTCCTCCGATTTCCTGGGCGTAATGCGAAACCAGATTGCGAAGCAGCTCCCGACGGTCGGACTGGCCCGGTGGACGCAACAGTCCGGACTGTACCTGCGAGAGCATCTGCAGGTCGCGTTTGGTTCGGGCACGAGTGAAAAGGTTGTCTCCCCCACGCTTGATTCGAAGGCGCTCCTGGTAGAGCGCCTCTCCCAGCAGGAGGTCGAGAGAGTTTGACGACAGATCGCCTAGCGTGCGCGACACCACGCTCTCGAGCACCCGAGGTCGAAGCTTCGAAAACTGCTCGAGTGGAGTCGTGATGGTCGGGCCGTCGGGCACCGGTAGTCGCAAGCTGTCAGCCATTCACGAAAGTGTAGCGGCTCAGCCTCGGCTTTGGGAAGCAGGAACAATCACGAGCGCCATCCCACGCTTCAGGCTCATTTTCACCGTCTTCGCGCGCGCATGATTGCTCAACCCGTGCGAACCCGAAACCAGCGCTTCAGACTTGAGGTTCCAGGCCAGCCCCTGCGTCGTCACTCCCGAGGCGTTTTTGAGCGAAAAGAGCGAAACCACGTTCCCGGGAGTCGTCTTGAGCGTCAAAGGCGCTTTGGGCGTCACCCAGATGTAGGCGCCGTCTTCTCCGTGGGCCTCTAGCGACTCCAGCCCGATGACCAGGGCACTCAGCTCGTCGATCGACGCCCAGTGATGATCGGCACGTCCGCCGGTGACAGCCCAGGCTTCGACCTGGCGAACCCCCATCTGCGAGCAGATCTCAAGAGCAGCCCTCAGGTCGGAATAGTTCTTCTCATGAGGAAGGAAAACAGCCGGGATTTTGGGTGACACACGCCGAACACTGTCGAGGTCCCCCACATAAAGATCGGGCTGCACCTTGAGTGCCCTCAACAGATCGAGTCCACCGTCGACGGCCACCTTCACGACATCCTTCGCTTCGAGTGCCGCCTTCAAACGAGCCCGTGCTTCCCGCCCACGAAAAGGAGCCGCACCTACCAGAATCGCCTTCATCCCAACCTCCCTGCCATCTTTTGAAGCTTCTCCATCGAGCCCGAGAGCTCGGTCAGCTTTTCGCTGAACTCTTTTTCTCGCGCCCGCTCCTTTTCGACCAGTGCCGGTGGCGCCTTGGCCGTAAACGATTCCTTCGAGAGCTTTGCACGAACGAACTCCAGATCGGCTTCGACCCGGTCCATTTCCTTCTTCACGCGCTTGAGCTCTTCGTCGACGTTGACGAGACCGGCAAGCGAGATTCTCAGCTCGAGCTGAGGCTCAGAGAGGGGAATCACCGCCTCGAACTCTGCGGCACCCTCGGCAGCGGGGGTCGTCATTTCGAGCGACTGGATGCGGCAGAGCGCCAGAATCTCGGGAAGATGCTCGGCCAGAAAGGCCGGAACCTCGGCCGAGGTGGTCGTGTAGCGCACCGGAAACTCCACCTTGGGCGAGAGATTGTTCTCGCCGCGAAAGTTTCGAATGGCCTCGACGATGCCTCGAAGCGAAGCAATCGTCTGCTCGGCCTTGAGATCAATGAGCGACTCATGCGCCTTCGGCCAGGACTGCAACATCAGCGTCATGACGGCGTGCTTTCCGTCGCGAGCGCGGGCGGGCGAATTGGCCGCCTTTTTCCACGGCAGCGACTGCCAGAGCTCTTCGGTCACGAAGGGCATGATCGGATGCAGAAGCCGAAAGGTCTGATCGAGAACATGCCCCAGGGTCACGAGCACCTGTTCGCGCTCCGCTCCTCCCTGCCTGAGTGGCGTCTTCGAGAACTCGATGTACCAGTCGCAGAGCTCCTTCCAGACAAATTCATACAAGGCGTTTGCGGCCTCGTTCAGCTCGAACTGCGCGAAGCTGCGCTCGACGGTCTGAGTGACCTGCTGCAGGCGCGAGAGAATCCAGCGGCTGGCGGGAGACAAGCTTCCCTGATGCTGGTGCAGCCAGGCCTCCGCCCCCCCCTTCGGCTCGGTAATCGGACCACCCTGCGCCTCATCGAACTGCAGGTGAAAAAACTTGGTCGCGTTCCAAAGCTTGTTCGCAAAAGCCCGGTAGCCCTCGACGCGATCGACCGAGAGCTTGATGTCGCGTCCCTGCCCGGCCATGGCTGTCAGGGTGAAGCGCAGCGGATCGGCACCATGCTCGTTGATGATGACGAGCGGGTCGATCACGTTGCCCTTCGACTTCGACATCTTCTCGCCCTTCTCGTCGCGAACCATGGCGTGCAGGTAGACCTTCTTGAAGGGCACCTCCTCCATGAAGTGAATGCCCATCATGATCATTCGGGCGACCCAGAAAAAGATGATGTCAAAGCCGGTCTCGAGAATGGCCGTTGGATAGAAGGTCTGCAGGGCCGGAGTCTTTTCGGGCCAGCCCAGCGTGGCGAACGGCCAGAGGGCTGAGCTGAACCACGTGTCGAGGACGTCTTCGTCCCGAACCAGATGACCTGCGTCGGCCGAGCACCCCGAACACGCCTGCGGAAGATCGCGGGTCACGGTCACGGCATCGCATTGAGAGCAATACCAGGCCGGAATCTGATGCCCCCACCAGAGCTGGCGCGAGATGCACCAGTCGCGAATGTTTCGCATCCACTCGAAGTAGGTTTTCTCCCAGTTTTTGGGCGAAAACTCGATCTTGCCGGTCTCCACCGCCTCGATGGCGGGCCTGGCCAGCGGCTCGATCTTCACGAACCACTGCTTCGAGACCATCGGCTCGGCGACCGAATCGCAGCGCTGGCAGAGGCCCACCTTCTGGGCATGATCCTCTTTCTTGACGAGAAGGCCCTGCGCTTCGAGGTCGGCCAGCACCTTCTCGCGGGCCTCGGCGAACTTGAGACCGGCATAGGGGCCGCCCTCGGCGGTGATCGTGCCGTCCTTGCCCATGACCGAAAGCACCGGCAGGTCGTGTTTCTTGCCGAGATCGGCGTCGTTGAAGTCATGTGCGGGAGTGATCTTCAGCGCACCGGTACCGAACTCCCGGTCGACATACTCGTCGGTGATGACCGGAATTTGCCTGCCCACCAGCGGCAGCACGGCGTGCTTTCCATGAAGATGGGTGTACCGTTCGTCTTCAGGGTGAACAGCCACGGCCGTATCGCCCAGCAGCGTTTCTGGGCGCGTGGTCGCGATGATGAGTTCGGCCGGTGTTCCGTCGGCGTTCTTCACCGGGGTGCCATCGGCTTCGACGATCCTGTAGCGCAGGTGCCAGAAGTGACCCTTGCGGTCGGTCGGAATGACTTCGAGGTCGGAGAGCGCCGTCTGGCAGCGACAGCACCAGTTGATGATGCGTTCGCCGCGGTAGATCAGCCCTTCTTCGTAAAGGCGCACGAAGACTTCGCGCACGGCCTTCGAGCATCCTTCGTCCATCGTGAAGCGCTCGCGCTTCCAGTCGAGCGACGAGCCGAGGCGCCGGAGCTGGTTGGTGATCTCCCCGGCGTGTTCTTCCTTCCACTGCCAGGTGCGCTCGAGAAACTTCTCGCGACCGAGGTCATGACGAGTCAGCGGCCGTCCGGTGGGCCCCTTGCCCTCTTTGGCGATGGCCTTTTCGACCTGCGCCTGGGTGGCGATTCCCGCATGATCGGTGCCCGGAAGCCAGAGGGTATTGTCCCCCTTCATGCGATGCCAGCGCACCAGAATGTCTTGAATGGTGTTGGTCAGGGCATGCCCCATGTGCAGGACACCGGTGACGTTGGGAGGTGGAATGACCATGCAGAAGGATTGCTGGTCGGGGGCGTTGGTGTCGGAAGAGTCGAAGCATCCGCTGTCCTGCCAAAACTGGTAGGTCGAGCCTTCGAAAGCCTGGGGCTCGAAGGATTTGGTCAGCGGGGCGCTGTTCGGGCGTTCAACGATCGAGTCGGTTGGCTGGGACATGGTGCCGAGACCGTATCACACCGAGATATCGAGGCAACACGAGCGACCGAGCCTTGCCCTGATTCTTGACGAACTGCTACGACCGAAAGACCCATGCGCCTGATCGCCCTGCTCGTCGTTCTTGTCTTCGCCACGCTGGTTCGCACGTCGGTGCTGGCCCGGCACCCCGATTTCTCGATCTTCTGGAAGACGGGGCACCGACTTCTCGAAGGCGCCTGGATCTACGACGTCGCAGCGGACGGCCCACAGTGCTTCAAGTACCCACCCTGGATTTCTCCCGTCTTTGCACCGTTTGCCCTCCTGCCCGAGGAGTGGGCGGGAATCGCCTGGCGACTGATGCAGACGGCCTCACTGGGCTGGCTTTTCCTTCGAATCTCGCGGCCTCTGCCCACTCGAGGCAGGCTTGCCGCGGCTTTGCTGCTTGCGGGGTGGATGGGCGTCTGGAATTTCAACGTGATGACAGGCCAGATCAGCCTGCTGCTGACGGCGGTCGCGTACTGGGCGGCTCTCACCGAACGCGACCAGCAGGGACGAATGGATTGCTCCCCTGCACAAACCCGAGCACTCGTTCGAGTTTCGACGGGCATCCTCGCCCTGAGCGCGAAAGTCTTTCACCTGTTTGCAGCGCTCGGATGGAGCAGGTCGTGGATTACGGCGCGTCTTCTGGCTTTTCTCGCCGTGGCGAGCGCCGCTTTGAGCCTTCCAGCCCTGTTGGGCACCCCGGGCCATTCCCCTCGGTTTCTGGCAGAAGGCTTTTTTATTGCTTCTTCAAGCGGCGGCGCCAATCTGGCCGGAGCACACAACGGCCTTCCCGCGCTGTTGCTTAGAACCTTCGGTCTGCCGCTCTCAGACATGCGCTTCCAGATTCTGGCATCCATTCCGTCGGCGATGCTGGCGCTGGCGGCCTATCTGAAGAGCGCCCCTCGGCTGGCGGGTACGCCTGAACGGGTGTCGCTCGCACTCGCCCTCAGCGTGTCGATCACCCCGCTCGCCTTCAACTACAGCCTCGCATTACTGTTTCCATGGTTCGCCCTCACGTTGGGACGTGTCTTCTCAGTGCCGAGCTCGCCCTGGCGGCGCGCAGTCGTCACGGTGGCGGCCCTGTGGGTGGCACTGCCGTTGCCCTATCGTCCGCTTGCGGCTTTTTTGAGTTTGGGGGCGGAAGGGGCAAAAAAACAGTCTGATGGGCGCCTCGTGCTCACGCGCAACGTTATCCAGAGGCGAGGTTGAGTCTTTATTCGGCTTGACCGGAGAGCATCTGCTGGTCGAGCGTCAGTTTGGCAACGATTCGCTTGAACTTCGCGTTTTCCTCTCGAGCGTGCCGCAGCTCGCGCAGCCCAGAAACTCCCATGTCGAATACCGGAATGTTCCAGGATGATCAGATCTAAGCCCTTCTCGAAATGAGGCACAGCTTTCGATTTCCCGAGTGGGTCTCGACCACCTTCCGAATCTCAAACCGTCTCTGGAGAAGCTCCTGAAAGTGCTGCCAGCTGTAGTCGGAGTAGACGTCTTTGCGAAGCGTGAGCATCCGCTGGACCATTCCATCCTCTCGGTCCACCCATTCTACGATCCCATCCGGCGCCAGCTCAGCGAGCTGGGAGATGATGGACTCCAGCGGGATGCTTGCGGAGATCCGCAGGTGATGAATCAGAGCCAGCGCGAGAAAGAAATCTCCCTGAACGCGATCGAAGAGTGCCTTCCGCTCCTTGAGTGCCCAGCCCATGCCCGGAGAGGGGTTCGCGACGTCGGCGATCAGAAGAGATCGCTGCTCGGACCGACCCTTGGTGGCCAGGTACATTCGATTGATTGCCTCGGGGTCGATGTCGACGGAAATGACTGAACCGCAAGCCGCGAGTGCAATTTCGGAGTAAGCGCCGGTATTGCATCCCAGGTCCACACAGACCTTCCCCTGGTGGGAGGCGAGAGATTCCGCGACAAACGACCGTTTGGCTGCTTCGTCCTGATCCGTGTAGTTGTGGAAGCTGGTGTAATTGCCCCAGGTGGTCAGGCCTTCCTGGTAGCGCAATGATTGAATGATCCTTCGGAGTCGGCGGACGTTCGAAAGAATCATCTCAGTCGAAAAAAGGAAGCTCGCAGCGCTGGATTTCACGGCTCCCGGGTTGCCGGAAAAGCCGCGGTCGAGGTTGGACTGCAGCAGGACATCCTTCAGGATTCCAGGCTGGAATGCATTTCGATATCCAAAAACACTGCGCGCGGTCGCGAGTGGAATTTCGCCGAGGTGACTGCGAAGCAGCGGCTGGAAATCAAGGTTCAGATAGGAGTTGATGAGCAGCGGAAACAGGAAGCCCCGACAAAACTGAGCGTAGCCGACCCATGGCTCGCCTTCTGCGCGTTTTTCGATGGAAAGAATATCGATGAGAACCGGGCGATTCTCGTGAAACAGAATATTGAACGGTGTCGCGTCCTTGAGGACGTAGCCCTTGCGCAGGCAGCGTTCCAGAATATCGAGAGTGACCAATGCCGCATCTCGAAGCATGTCGAAGGACCACTCATAGGGATAAGTGACAACCGGCACTCGGGACTGCTTGATGACCCATTCTCCGGCTTCTCGAGGCAGGGAGGCTTCTGTGGAAGAAAGTAGCTGCGAGTCGATCAGCAGGCCCTGAGCCCGGAGCTCGTCGAAGAGCTCGGATTTTTCGAACTCCCTGAACTCGTCGACCACCTCTGGCGCGAGGGAGCGAAAGACGTTTCCTGAATGGTAGAAGACGCGCCCGGCGGGATCCTTGAATGAGCCTTCGTCAAATCGCAGGGTCATGACTTAATCGTTGGGGCTGGAGTTGGAAGACTCGGAGAGCTTCTTTCGCCCAAAGAGGGACTTGATCCTTCCCCAATAGAGCTTGAGTACAAATGCGGCACCGGCCACGCCACCCAGGATCGCCTGGAGGATCAGGCTTCCGGTTCCTGGGTCGATATAGGCATGGGCTGACGGAGCAAATGCCAGAAGAGTGGCACAGATCAGAATGAGGTTTCGCATGGGACTTGCTCCTGTTTCTCGTTGAATATGTCTGATGGTTACGCGAACCCTAGCATATGAAAAAGTTGGTTAGCAAGGGAGGGGGGGCGCGACCGGGAGTGCTGCTTCATGGAGCCCTCTTAGTCGAATCGGTCGGATTTTATGTCCTGATGGAGTGGCTGTTTTTCGTGACCAAGGGGTCTTTTATGGACTCCTTGTCCTGGCTTTCCAAGTGGGGAGCACTCTTCATTCCAGTACTGCTTCTTTCTCTGATTTCTTGGGTGCTATCGTTGGTGATTGACCGGGTCCTGAAGCCGAAGAATGTGAGGTGGTTCGACCCATTAGTCCTCCTGCCGGTATTCTGGTTTGTTGCGACGTTTTTTCTTCTGATCGATAATTTCATCTATTCCATCCTGAAGGTCGGGGTGGTGAACTCCGGGGGCTGGGGCCGCCTGACTTATTCCCTTCTTCTAGTTTGGCTGTTCAGGCGTTCGGTTCACCTTGTCGAGGTTCATCTGGAACGGATTCGACATCATGGACTGCCTCCCTGGCGGCGGCGACTGGCGCTGACCGTATTGAGTCTGGGTGCCTCGATGGCCGTCCTGGAGTGGACTTCGACATCGTGGACGAATTGGCGTCCTGAGGCAGTCACAGCCAAGATTCGAAGGCCCAATATCGTTTTTGTGGCGGCAGACGGCCTGGAGGCCGAAGTTCTCTCCGCCTATGGTTACCCGATACCGACAACGCCGTTTCTGAGCAGTTTTTCCCGTGAAATGATGTTTTTTGAGAATGCGTTCGCTCCCGCGGCGAAGACCACGGGCTCTACGAGTGCTCTCCTCTCCGGAATTCTTCCTACCCGTTCAAAGCTGGGCTATCCGCCCCAGGTCATGCCGAAGGCCCTGGCCTATCGTCACCTTCCTGCAATCCTGAGAGCCAATGGCTACACGGGATTTCAGCAGTCCATTCGTCATTACGCCGACTCTGCTGACATGAACATGCAGGGAGGGTTTGAAAGGGCGAATGGACGCACGGTTGCACTGGCTGATGCTGGTCCTTTGATGCAGCCGCTGATTTACGTCTTCAATGCCGAAATTCAGTTCGCATTCCAACTTTATGAACGCCTGGCCTCAAGGCTCCTTCATATCCTCGGAGTGCGTCCGATGCTGGACCCTTTCCAGATGGTAAAGGTAAATCGCGGACTCGGTCCGGAGGAGGACCGGAAAACGATTCGCGATGCAATTCGGTTCATCGATGAGGCAGGTGATCGCCCCTTTTTCATGCACCTCCATTTGATGTCGACCCACTGCTGCACCTACGAAGGAGGAGGAGCGCATTTTCAGGAGGTCCAGATTCCAGCTGGCAGTGAGATGAGCGGGGAGCGTCGTCGACAGCTGCTCGGGCGCCTGAATCTCATCCGCGATGCCGACTCCCGGATCGAGGAACTCGTCGATCACCTTCGGATGAAGGGGCTCCTGGATGAAACGATCGTCGTGGTCAGCTCGGACCACTCTGCCGAATGGAGTAGCCTTTATCGGTTACCCCTGATGATTCGCTTCCCTCGGGGCGAGAATCGAGGGCGGGTCGTCAGGAACACTTCTTTTGTCGATGTCGCGCCCACCCTGCTGGAATACGTAGGCCTACCTGTTCCGGACTGGATGGATGGACGTTCGGTCTTCAGTACGCTTTCGAAATCCGAGTTGCGCACTGGAAAGGCGGCTGGGCGGCCGATCTTCACAGTAGATCAATTTCAGTACCGACAATTCAAATTGAAGGGCCTGGGTGGGCACCTGTCGCAGATGACCAATCCTGGACCTCCGCTCTTTGGCTTTGGGAAGGTGGCGCTGATCCAGTGCCACTTGTGGCGCCGGCTCGACCTACTGTCCGGAAAGCTCGATTCGGGTGTGATTCGCGGACATACTGATCCCTGTCCTGAGTCGGGGTTGGTTTCGGATGATGCAGCAAGGACCCTCCTGCTAGAGCATCTGAGGTCCGAGGGATTTGTCATTTCATTCGGGAAGAACGAAGTATAGGGACGTCAAAGCGCATTCTCTGGAGCCGGCTGGTCAATGGGCCAGGAGTGAGAGGAACGGGCTCTGCTGGATGGCCTCGTAACCCAGCGAGAAACGGAAGAATGGCGGCCCCACAATAGAGGCTAGACTAGCTGTCTTTGACCAGGTTGCCCACGAACAAGGCTCGAACATCAGTCCAAGAGTGGATCAATAGATCACCCAAGACCTCACCCGCACTCTTTCTGTTTGGGGTCGCGCTCATCCCCGCCGATATTCAGGAACCCAGTTTTGTACCCATCCCGCCAGATCGACCGGATC
>CAYSOA010000053.1:0-12228 GCA_964432565.1 uncultured Bacteriovorax sp. | reverse complement strand
TGAATCGTGAGCTGGCCCGCGCCCAAGTGAAGGCCTGAGATGGAACGGTTTGCGCGAGTTGCCGCTGAGGCATTGGGGCGCGCTCTCGAAATGCCTCTGACGGCGGCAGACCTCGAGACGCCTCCTGATCCCACGATGGGGGATTTTGGATTTCCCTGCTTCAAGCTCGCCAAGCAGTTTCGCAAGGGGCCGCCTCAGGTGGCGGCCGAAGTCGCTTCGAAGGTGACGGGCCTTCCCGCCGAGATTTCGGTTCGTGCGGTGGGTCCTTATGTCAACTTCACGGTGCGGCCGGAGGCGATTGCTTCGGCGCTGCTCTCCGACATTCTCGCGGGTTCAGGACTCGGCACTTACGGCTCGCTTCCGGCGAAGACGCGCGGCAGGTGGGTTCTCGAATACTCGAGCCCAAACGTCGCCAAGCCCTTCAATATCTATCACCTGCGAACGACCATTCTCGGGGCAGTGCTGGATCGCATCGGCCGCTTCCGTGGCTTTGATGTCGTGTCGATCAATCACCTCGGGGACTGGGGCACGCAATACGGCAAGCTGGCCATTGCGTTCCGTGAGTACGGCAGGGATCTTCCAGAGCAGCCTTCGATCAATGATCTGGTCGAAATCTATGTGAAGTTTCACAAGGCCGCAGAGACGAATCCGGCGCTCGAAGATGAAGCCCGTCAGGCCTTTTTGAAGCTTGAACAGGGTGATGAGGCGATGATCGCGCTCTGGAAAAAGTGCGTCGACATCTCGCTTCGTGAGTTCAATCGCCTCTACGCGCGCCTGGGCGTGAAGTTTGACCATATCTGGGGCGAGAGCCATTACACCGAGTTCCTTGCTCCAATGATCGCCGACCTGAAGAAGCGTGGAATTCTGGTCGAGAGCGAAGGGGCCTGGGTCGTTCCGGTGACCGATCGCGACGGCAAGGAGCTGCCTCCGTGCATTCTGGAAAAGTCGGATGGTGCGACCATCTACGCCACGCGCGATGTCGCTGCGGCGAAGTATCGGTTTGAGAATTTTGCATTCGATCGCATGAGCTACATCGTCGGCGGTGAGCAGCGCCTGCATTTTCAGCAGGTTTTTGGCGTTCTCCGCAAGATGGGGTTTGAGTGGGAGTCCAAGTGCGAGCATGTGCCCACGGGCCTGTATCGCTTCAAGGACGCGAAGATGAGCACCCGCAAGGGCAACTTCGTTACGCTCGAAGACGTGCTTGAGCTGGCCCGCGACCGTGTGAAGGAGATCCTGGCGTCGCGCGAGGGTCTGAATCTGTCGCCGTCCGAGACGGAATCGATGGTCGAAGCGATCGGGGTTGGGGCCGTGTTCTTTCATGACCTGCATTCGGATCCCGCCCGCGATCTCGAGTTCGATGTCGAGCGAGTGGTGGATTTTGAGGGCGAGACGGGACCGTACCTGCAGTACGCCCACACGCGCTGCCTGAGCATCCTGCGCAAGGCCCGCGAAAGCGGCGAGCTTTCGGGAGAAGTAGTGTTCAATGCCGAGCTCTTGGCCGGAGGAGCAGAAGGGCCTGCGTCCTTCCAGAAGGGAGAAGGGCCCGCGCCCTTCCAGAAGGCAGAGGAGATCGCGCTGCTCAAGACCTTGGGGCAGTTTCCGCTGCATCTTGAGCGCACGCTGACCTTCGCCAAGGCCAGCCAGCTCGCCCATTACCTGATCGACGTGACCAAGGCCTTCGGCTCGTTCTACCGGGAGTGCCACGTCCTGGGACAGGGCGCTGCCGTCACTGGCTCGCGCCTGATGCTCGTCGAAGCCACACGCAGAATCCTTGCGCAGGGCCTTGGCCTGCTGGGAATCCCGCTTCCCGAGCGGATGTAAAAAGAGGGTATCCGGTACTTTTTGGCGGCTCAAAGCGTCATGAATCTCGAAAATCTGCTGTGGGTCATGGAGAGCCCGAACCTTCTGGCGGAAGGTGCGGCGCCCGTCGTTGCGGACTCCGAATGCACGAACCTTCTGGACCGCGCCCGATCAGAATGGGCGCGGCTCCAGTCGGATCCGGCCGATCTGGAAAGGTTTCTCCTCGAGCATCGCAAGTCCCGCCGTCTCGGCAATCTTTTCGAATCTCTGCTCCAGTTCTGGCTCGAACGGCTTTTCGGAGTGAGCGAACTCGTTCACGGCCTTGCCATCCGCGAGGGGGGCGAGACGCGGGGCGAACTCGATTTCGTGTTCCGATGGCCGGAGGGGGGCATCGAACACTGGGAAGCCGCAGTGAAGTTCTTTATGTGCATTGCTCCGACGCCGGAGCAGGCGGTGCGAGCCGATGCGTTCGTGGGGCAGGCGCTCGTTGATCGCCTGGATCGGAAGCTCGCCCTTTCGCTGCAGAAGCAGTTGCCGCTCGCCCGGTACCCGCTGACCCAGGAGCGCCTCGCTGGGCTTGGATTTTCGGATGAGATTTGTTCGCGCCTTTTTTTCAAGGGCAGGCTTTTTTATCCCCTTGCGTGGGACTGGCGAAATGTGGCCCCGCCGCCTGAAGTCTCGCCGAGGCATGAGCGCGGGTGGTGGATCTCGTGGGAAGGCGAGGCGTCTCTCGAGCAGCTGTTAGGAGCTGATCGGCGAGCCTTCGGGACGTCGGGCCCGCGAGCCTGGGTCGTGCTCGGCAAGGAACGCTGGATGGGGCGGGTGAGCGAGCCGTCCGGATCGACGGAGCTTCTGGATGACCGGCAGCTTTTTTCACAGCTCTGTTCGCATTTCACATCGAGTACGAATGCGGTTCAGCTTGCTCGACTGGAGCGCCTCGAGGATGGTTCGTGGCGGGAGCCTGCGTTCGATGAGAGGCTGGGGCGTGGCATGGTTCTCATGCCGGGTTGGCCGGCCCGTGTCGAAGCGCGGGGTTGAGGGTCGGGGGTGAGAGGATCAGGCTCGCGTCTCAGCGCGTAAAAATACGAACGTCGTCGGAGAAGCCCGGCCATCGTGGAATCTCCAGGGATGTTTCGAGTCGATAGTCGCGTTCGAGCTGATCATGAAATCCTGTCGATCCGGTTCGTCCACGCCACTCGCCGACATGGATGACGCGGTTTCCGGAAAACGCAGCGAGTGTCTCTTCGGCCATCGGCTCATCAAGCGGTGGCCAGACCAGCAGCAGAGTGCGTTCGGACAGGTCTGGAAGTTCGCTCATCATCTCCGGAGTGCCGTACTCGACCTCGCTCCAGTGGGGACCAGCGCCGGGATTGGCATCCCAGCAGTGGATTCGCGCGCCGGCCTGGCGCAGGAGCCAGCCCCAGTAGCCCGTTCCCGCTCCGATCTCGATCAGGGGCGAGTGACGGGCGATTTTCTCGATGGCCTCGGGTGACGGAATCGCCCACGAGTAGGCCCAGATCAGCTTCTTGCGCGATGCCTCGAGACTTTCCGGATCGATCTTCGAAGCGAATAGCGTTTGTACGAGGTCAGCGTAGGGATTGAGAAGCGGAGGCATCGGCACACTGCCCACCACTACTGGATCAGGCCGATTTCCCCCAGTCTTTCTTTGAGGAAAGAGCCTGCCGTGTGCCTTTCAGAGAGCCGAACCTCCGGGCGCGGATGCAGAAAGAGTGGCAGCGAAAAGCGCGGGGTGCGCGCGCTTTCACCCACGGGGTTGATGACTCGGTGGAGGGTCGACTGGTAGTAGCCCTGGGTGGCCATTTCGAGCATGTCGCCGGCATTGATGGCGTACGAGCCGCGATCACACGGAACGTCGATCCAGTTTCCGTGGAGGTCCTGCACTTGAAGTCCGGTGGCCGTCGCCGCCGGCAGCAGTGTGATCAGGTTGATATCGCCGTGAGCGGCGGCCCGCACGGCCCCCGGCTCCTCGGTTCCGTCGAGTGGCGGATAGTGAATCGCACGCATCAGGGTTTCGGTACTTCCCTCGATCATCTGGGGAAGTGGCATCGACAGTTGTTTCCGGATTTCCGAAGGAGTTTCCTGTTCGATCCACCTTAGAAGCTCGGTGGCCAGAGCGTGGGTGCGATCATAGAGCTCACGAATCTTCGAGCTCATGCCCCCCGGGGTCGGCGTGCGGGTATAGAGGTGAAAGAACTCCTTCAAGTCCTTGGCGCTGAATCCCTTGGCGTTTTCGGTACGAAAGGGAAAGTAACCTTCCTGCTTGCGCGGATCGAACTGGTGGGTCCACTTGTCCTCGCCCGCGAAGAAATGCGCCCACTCCTGAAACACCTCCTCGATCAGGTCCTGGGGAATCGGGTGATTCGTGAGAACTGCGAATCCGGTGTTCTTCAGTGAGAGTGCGAATTGGCGGGCAGCATCGGGCGCATCATAAGCAACCTTGAGGATATCCATGAGAGCCACGCACGAGCACACGCCGGGCCAATCTCTGTGGTTCTCGTAAAATTTCGAAATCGTTTAATAATACCGTTTTCGGTAGTCCAGCCTGGAGTTCGGCATTGGGACACTCTGGCACGGGGGTTGGGCCATTCTGTCTGAACCGGTGAATTCAACGGGGGCTCTAGGTCTCAAAACTTGAAAAATCCAGTTCCAGCGGCTCTCCGAGCCAACGGGCGCCTTCACTGTGGTCGCGCTTGTCGCGGCCCGTGACCTCGTGAATCAAGATCGACAGCTCCTGTCGATGCGTCCTGAGAAGCGCTTCGACGGCGGGGGCAGCCTGTTCTGTGAAGTTGATCTCGAACATCGGCAGAGGGTGTGGACCGATCGGGCGATCGATTAGCCGACCAAAATACAGAAGAGGAAGACCCGCCCCGGCAACTTGCGCATGGAGCGCTTCTGCCAGAGGGCGGGTTTCCGGAGTGAAGTAGATATGAGCGTGAAACGTTTTCATTCGCTATCTTTGTACATCAGCGGATTAAAAAAGCACTCGGCCCAGATCTTTGAAGGCTGCAATAGATTTGCCACTTCCTTCGTGAATCTTCGGCTACCTATTTGCGGATATTTGCCGTGGCCGTCACTTCATGGGTGAGCGGCTGGCCTGCTTCAAATTCCGAAACGTTCTTCAACGTGGTCTCGGCGATGTTTGAAAGTGCCTCGTTCGTGAGAAAGGCCTGGTGCGAGGTCATGAGAACGTTCGGAAACGTCAGGAGGCGGGCCAGAATGTCATCCTGCAGCACCTCATTGGAGAGATCCTCGAAGAAAACGCCCTCTTCTTCTTCGTACACGTCGAGGCCTGCTGATCCCACCTTGCCCGACTTCAGTCCCTGAATCAGGGCTCGCGTGTCCATCAGGGCGCCGCGCCCCGTGTTGATGAGCATGACTCCCGGCTGCATCTCCTCAATGGCCTTTTCGTTGATCAGGTGTCGAGTGGTCGGCGTCAATGGAACGTGAAGCGAAAGGATTTGGGACTCTCGAAAGAGTTCAGGCAGATCGACGTATCGGAGCTGTGGGAGCTTCTCGAGCTCGGAGTCCGGTGTTTGATCGTAGGCGAGTACTCGGCATCCAAAGCCGCTGAGGATTCGTGCAAAGGCTGCCCCGATTCTTCCGGTGCCGATCACGCCGACGGTCTTGCCATGCAGATCAAAACCCACCAGACCCTCGAGTGAAAAGTTGCCTTCGCGCACACGGTTGTGCGCCCGGTGAATCTTGCGGTTGAGCGACAGAATCAGGGCCAAGGCGTGTTCGGCCACGGCGTGTGGAGAGTATTCGGGGACGCGGACGACCCGGATCCCGAGGCGACTCGCGGCTTCGAGATCGACGTGATTGAAGCCCGCGCTTCGAAGTGCGATCAGGCGGGTTCCTGTGGCTGCCAGAAGCTCGAGTACTGGGGAGGTGAGGCGATCATTGACGAAGGCGCAGACGACTGGAAATCCGGCGGCCAGAGCAGCGGTCTGCTCGGTCAGACGAACATCGAAGTGCGTGATGGAGTGACCGAACGACTGGTTCTCGCGCTCAAAGACCGGCCGCTCGAACCCATGGGTGTCAAAAAAGGCGATTTTCATCACCCAGCAGCCTAGTGCGAGGCCGACGATTTCGCCATGTTTCGATCGAGCAGCCAGGGTTTTTTCAGGTCGCCTGCCATCTCGCGCTGGTATTTTGAAGCTTCACTGCGAAATGCTGGGACCTGGAAGTGGCGGTGATGTCGGCAGGGAGTCATCAGAATGGGCGCGCGGCGCTCTCCCGAGTGGCGGCGGCGTTCATGGTGTTCGTCGGTTTTTCAGTAGCCTGGCTGGGGTGGCCAGGTGACGCGGGAGAGCCATTCGCAGACGAGTCCTGGCGCATGGGGTCGCGGCTTTTCGAGCGCCTGCCCGCCGAGTGCCGTCCGTCCGCAACGCCGGCGATGACGTCGCCGCTTTTGCACTCTCACAATGACTATGAGCAACCGGCCCCGCTGTTGACGGCGCTTGAGCAGGGTTTTGACAGCATCGAGGTCGATCTCTGGAACAATGGCGAAACGCTCGCCGTCGGGCATCTTCCGTGGAGGCTTCGAGGAACGTTTAGTGAAATGTATCTTCGTCCGCTCTGGAAGATGTTTTCGGCATTGAAAGAGCGGGCGCGTAAGTCGGGGTGGCCCCTACTGGTTTGGGTGGATCTCAAGGAGTCAAGCCCAAGGCTCTCTGAGCTGCTGTGGCAGGAGTTGCACTCGAGTGGCTTCGCCAAGAGTCTCGTGGAGTCGGACTCTCCCGTGAGGATGGTTCCAACGGGAAGCCGTGAAGGGCGAAGGAGTTTTTTCAGGCAGGTGGCTTTTACGGCGCAGCGCTCGCCCCCATCTTGGATCGCCTTCGAGTGGGTGGCCCTCGACTGGCGCTTGTATTTTTCGTGGACCGGTCGGGAGAGATTCTCGTCAGAGGAGTTTGCGAGGCTCAGGGCACTTCTGTCGGATGAGCACCGACACGGACGACGCGTCCGGTTTTACGGCGCACCGGATGGCCCTGTCTTCTGGATGCTGGCGGCGTGTGCCGGTGTCGATATGGTCGGTACGGATCATCCGCAGCGGCTTCGAGCAGCGATCCGAGAGCTGAGGGGTTCTATTTTGCAGGGCAGCTCAGTGCACGAATCTGCGACTCGGCATACTTCCGGCGATTGAGCGCCGCCTCTTCGTCCATTCGACGCACCATCAGCTCATATCTGAGTCGGGCCTTTTCGGTCGCGTCCATGGACAGGGATTCGAGCTGTTTTCTGACTTTTTTGATGGCCGTCGAAAGTGCACTGATCGAGCTCGTGGCGCTTTTTAGTTCTGCCTGCCAATGAGGGCAGTCCTCCGCGCTCGCCCTCTCGAAGGAGGCCAGACTGAGGCACATCGCGATGGCGACTCGAAGGATGGCCTTGCTCATGGTCCGAATGGTAGGTCGGCTTCGGCGATCTGTCCAATTTTGTTCTCGACACGCGACCTCGATGGGGCAGACTAGGGGCGTCGCCCCGATGATGAACAATTGCCGGCAGTGTTTGCAGACGCTTTTTGCCTCTCTCGTGCTCCATTGCGGACTGATTGTTCAATCGTCGGTCTGTTTTTCGGCCGCTGAGGGCGTCGTTCCGGAGTCAGGAACACATTTAGACTCAGAGGCTCGGCGGTTGAGCATCGCCCAGGCGATCGAGGGTGCGATGAAGGCCAGCCCCGACCTGACCGAGAAGGTACTCGAAGTGGAGTCGGCCGAGCTGACCTATCTCGATGCCCGCGATGAGTTCTTTGTCCCAAAGGTTTCTCTTGAGGCGACGTCTGCGGCAGATCTCTCGGTCTCGCGAGTACATGCTCCTTCGACTGCGAGTACGCTCGCATCGCGCGCGAACGGAGCACCGACTTCGGCCCTCAGCCTCGTTCTGGGTTCCTATACGATCTACAACTTCGGCAAGGACAAGCTCGTTTTTGACTCGGCTCGAGAGACCTGGCTTCGGGCTCAGGACTCCCTGCAGGACGTGCGTCGCACCATTCGTTTCGAAGTCATCGTCAAGTACTGGGCTCTTGATGCCTGGAGCAAAAAACTCAAGGCCGTAGATCGTTCGATTGAAGTGGCCCGGTCGATTCGTGACCTGAAGTCTTCGCGCGCCCTGCTCGGAAAGGCCACCGAGGCCGAGGTGTCATCGGCGGAGTCCGACCTGCTGACTGTTCGAAACGAACGGGAATCGACCGAGAGCAGCTATCGTTCGGCCCTTTTTGACTTGAACGTGATCGTGGGCGATCCCGCAGGAACGGAGTACGTGCTCACCGAAAATCTTTCGCATCTGCCCATTCAAGTGACCGAGGAGCTTCTTTTTCAGACCTATCTCGAGAAGGCCCCTGCCATGAAGGCGGCCCGAACGAATCTGCGTAATGCGGAGCTCACCTACGAGATCGAAAAGCGAAACCTGCTTCCGCTTCCGAAGGTCACCTTTAGTGGAATTACGGTGTCTCGGGCCCTCGATCCGTGGTCGGCTGCGACGAATACCTTCACCGACCTGTCGGGAAACCAGAACTTGAACGTCTCTGCCAGCTTGAACTTTTCGATCCCGCTGACCGGGCCCGGTGGGCTTCTGGGTTCACGTACACTTCGCCAGGCCCAGCTCACGCTTCGAACCAGTGAGTTGCAGTTTCGCAATCAGGCCCGCCGCGACCGCCAGCAGGTGCTTCAGTTTACCCAGAACATTCGGCAGCTCGAGCGCACGGTACAGAATGACTTGTTGAACCTCGGGGCATCGCTCGAAGTGCTCGAGTCGGTCGTCGATCAGGTGATGGGCGCAGCCGAAGTTTCACGGCTCGAAACTCGCGATGCGCTCGAGCGCGCTCGCCAGAGTGAGCTGTCGCTTGCCGATTCCGTTCTTAACCATCTGGTGCAGAAGACCGAACTGGCGTCATTCATTGGCGTCGATTTCCTGCCTCGTATGAACGGCAGTGAAGCGAAGCCGAGGGAGACTCGATGAACGTGGGGGGTCGCTTCTTGCTGTGGGTGATTCTCGCTGCTTCGGGTACCGCATGGCCTGCGTGGGATGCGCTGGCCGTCTTGCCTGCGGACGCCGAGACGGCATCGGTCGAGTCGGCATCGGTCGAGCGGACGATTGATCGCTTCATGCAGAAGGAGAGTCCCCAGGTGCGCTACCCGGAGCCCTCCGCTCGACTCCTGGTTTCGGCTTCTGCCGCGTTACCACTGATCTGGGGCGGTCCCTCGAACTTGAGTGTCGATGTCGCTTGGCGGTGGCAGGCCTTTCATGTCTTTGGACTCGCTGAACGGGGCTCGGGAGCGTGGGGAACGATTCACGCTGAAAAGACCCCCGATGAACTGGTTTTTCCCCCGGCTGATCCCGCTTCAGATGCTTCATCAGAGTATTCGCGTGCCCGCTCTCAGCAGGATTCGTGGAACTGGACCTCGGTGGGACTGGGAGCAGGAGTGGAGTCGAAGATTTTCTCAAGCTGGACCTCGCGGCTGGTGAATCGTGCCCGGATCTCGCTGCTGCGCTCGTGGCTCGAGGATGAAGCCAACGCACTGTCTTTCGATGCCTGGCTCTTTCGTGCCGAAGTCGTCGAAGCCTGGCTGGTGAATCCCGCAGGATCTGTTCGGTTGTTCGTGGGGGCGAACTGGACCTTCGGCAACTCGGTGACCGAATTCGAGCCGTGGCGAACCGTCGCCAGTCGATCGCTGCCGGTTCGTTATTTCTCGCTGATCACTGGGCTCAGCTATAGCTTTTAGATATTCCAAGGTATTTTTAGGGTTTCGATGCCGGGGTTCGGAGCGTACCATCAAGGGCATGGGCACCACTCTGGTCAGACGTTGGCAGGCACGAAGCAGGGCGTTTTCGATTCTGCTTTTGGTACTCTCCCCGGTCGTCTTTTCGGATCAGGCACAGGCCGGGCGCGACAAGCCCCAGTGCAAGATGGATGTCGACTGCAAGAGCTTTGAAGACGGCAATCTCTGCAATGGCACCCTGTATTGCCACAAGCCCTCGGGCAAGTGCCTGGTCAATCCGGCTACGACGGTCGCCTGCAATACCTCAAAGGATTCGGCCTGTGCGAAGTCGGTTTGTGTCCCGAAGACCGGCAAGTGTGAACTTCAGTTTGCCCCCAGCACGGCGAGTTGTGATGATGGAAGCGCCTTCACGATGGGGGACCGTTGTGATGGCAAGGGAAAATGCGCTGCCGGAAAGTTTGTCGGTGAGTGCCAGAAGGAATCGGACTGCGCCGGGAAGTCCAAGGGCAATCTTTGCGATGGTCACTATTACTGCGATCTGAAGTCGGCCAAGTGCAAGCTGAACCCCGCCAGCGTGGTGAAGTGCCCTTCCGTCTCGAACACGGCCTGTTCGGCCAGTACCTGCAATCCAGCGACCGGGAAATGCGAGATGAAGGCATGGCCGTCGTCCCAGAGCTGTGACGATGGAAACAGCCATACTCAGGGAGACCACTGTGACGGCAAGGGGGGCTGTCTGTCGGGCAAGTTCGTGGGCGAGTGCCAGCGGGACTTGGACTGTTCTTCGAAGTCCAAGGGTGACCTGTGTGCCGGTACCTATTATTGCAATAAACAGTCGGCCAAGTGCGTACTCAATCCGGCGACGAAAGTGAGTTGCCAGACCGGGCTGGATACCGCCTGCCAGAAAACGGCGTGTAATCCGAAGTCGGGCAAGTGCGAGAAGAGCTTCCTGCCGGTCTCGGCATCGTGCGATGCCAAGGCGCTGTTCACGGTGGGAGATCACTGCGATGGCAAGGGCGGTTGTGTCGCCGGAAAGTTTACGGGTGAGTGTCAGAAGGATACGGACTGCAAGGCCAAGGAGGATGGCATTGCCTGCAACGGTTCGCTCTACTGCGACAAGTCCACTGCCAAGTGCAAGGTCAATCCGGCCACGATTCGCGCCTGCCCTTCAGGCAAGAAGTGCGATTCGAAGCGCGGCTGCATTTGAGGTTCGGCCGGCAGGCCGGTAGCTGGTCGGCTCAGGGACTACGACAACGTCATCCGATAGGTGCACTCTTCGATCCTGCGTTCTCCGTCCTCGTTGAGGAGTTCGCGGCCGAGGCAGGTGATTTGGTAAAGCGCGCCATAAAGAGCCCGAATCTCGGTTTCAGGAACCGAATGAGGAGGCCCCTCCTCGTCGTGGGGAGTGCGCTCGAGCACGAGCTGAAGGTGCGTGAAGCCGCTTGCCGCGTTTCGCCTCACCAGGGTGGACAAATGAGCGGCGTACCGGGCGCGCATCGGCTGGGGCAGGGCAATCAGGGCAGCGCGATCATAGAGGGCGCCGATCGGTCCCGCCAGATCGCCTGGAGAAAGGTCAAAGAAGTCTCCCTGGAGAATCGTCACGTTTCCTGCGGTGTAGGCCGTCAGCTTTCCTCGCGCGGAGACCGTCGGACTCAAGCCTTGCTCGCTGAAGAACGAGCGGACGGCGAGCTCTGAGAGCTCGACACCGAGCACCTCGTGTCCCTGGGAGGCCAGCCACGCCAGATCGAGGGACTTTCCACACAGTGGAACGAGCACCCGGGTGGGCTTGAGGTCGCCGAAGTGAGTGATGAGGCCGGGTTCTACTTCGGTCTGGTGCCAGCCGATTTCGCCGCGTTCCCAGCGGCCTTTCCAAAAGTCGGGATTCATATCCGTGTTCTATCTCCGGTGGTCAGTGGACCCTTTTTGATGGGACCATTCTCAATCGTGCCATTTTCAATCATGTAAGTCGAGCTGCCGAGCTGCTCGGCATCCTCCTGGTGATGGGTGACGAGCAGCACGGGGATTTTCATCTCCCGGGTGATCGCATGCAGCTCCTCGCGAGCCAAAGCGTGGGTCTTTGCGTCGAGTGAGGCAAAGGGCTCGTCCAGCAGCAGGACCTGTGGACGAGCCAGAAGGGCACGAGCCAGTGCGACGCGTTGTCGTTGCCCTCCGGAAATCCGGTCGGTCGAGCGATCTTCGAGACCGTGGAGTTGAAAGCGGGCGATCATTTCACGGACCGCCTTTTCGGCATCATTTTTGGCTCCATTTCTGGCTCCATTTCTGGCTGGATTTCTGGCTCCGTAGAGCAGGTTCTCCTGAACGCTCAGGTGCGGAAAAAGTGCGTGATTTTGGAAAACAAAACCCATGCGTCGCTGCTGGGGGGGGACCCAGACCCCGTTGGGCCCGCTCTCGAAGAGTCGTGTCTCACCGAAAGAGATCTTTCCCTGCGCAGGTTTCATCAACCCCGCGATCAGGCGGAGCGTGACGGATTTTCCGGCACCGGAGGGGCCAGTCAGGACCGTGATTCCCTGGGGTATTTCGAGCGCCACGTTGAGCTCGAAGCATTCGAGTGGATGCCGAAGCAAAACCTTCAGTGAGGGGGAGCTCACGCGTTCATCGTCCCTTTCTAGCTGAGCCTGAAAGATGACTCGAGATCCATAGTAAGCCCATCGAAGTCAGGGTCAGCGTTACAGCCAGC
>CAYSOA010000052.1:1288-12849 GCA_964432565.1 uncultured Bacteriovorax sp. | reverse complement strand
CGACCTATGGTTGGGCCCTATGGAATTTTCGCTTCACCTTTGGCTGGAATACCTCATCCGGTTTGCGCACCTCGTTGCCGGCATTTCCTGGATCGGCAGCTCCTTTTACTTCATCTGGCTCGACAGCGCCTTTACCGCCCCCGTGAAGCCCCGCCACAATGTCGAAGGCGAAGTCTACATGGTACACGGCGGCTTCTACTACCAGGTCGACAAGAAGAAGATCGCTCCGGGCGAGCTCCCCCAGGTGCTTCACTGGTTCAAGTGGGAGGCCACGCTGACCTGGCTGACGGGCTTCCTGCTCCTGGTGGTGCTCTACTATTTGAAGGGTGCCGCCCTGCTCGTCGACCCCGTCTCGTCACCTCTCAGCCAGGGACAGGCCATTCTGGCCAGCCTCGGAATCCTCGCGGGCTCGTGGCTGGTCTATGATCTCATCTGGCATCCCGAGTGGATGCGTTCGAAGTTCCTCAGCACCCTGCTCTCGGTCCTTTTTTTCACGGGACTGATCTACCTCAATACGCGCGTCTTTAGTGGTCGGGGCGCCTTCATTCAGTTGGGCGCCATCTTTGGGACGATGATGATTCTCAACGTCTGGGTTCGCATCCTGCCGGGACAGCGGAAGATGCTCCGCGAAGCGGAGGCAGGTCAGGTTCCCGACTACTCGGTCAGCCTGAAAGCCAAGACGCGCTCCGTGCACAACACCTACTTCATCTTTCCGGTGCTCTTCATCATGCTGAGCAATCACTACTCGACAATCACCCAGCACCCGAAAAACTGGCTGCTGCTTCTTCTGCTCTCGGTCGCAGGTGCGCTCACCCGCCACGCCATGGTGACCAAAAAGCCGATCGAGCGCTTCACGCTGGCCCCGGCTGCGCTCGCGCTGCTGTCGCTCGTCTGGATGACCCGCGCACAGACCCCCGATCTCGCACTGGCCGGCCTGAATGACGGTACGCCCGTGCCCTATGCTCGCCTCCAGCCCGTCCTGCAGCAACGCTGCGTGAGCTGTCATGCCGCGCAGCCCACCGACCCGACCTTCCGCATCGCGCCGAGCGGTGCGATCTTCGAAACCGAGGCCCAGGTGCTGGGATACAAGGACAAGATCTACCAGCGCGTGGTCATCGAAAAAAACATGCCCTTTTCGAACATGACGGGCATCACCGAAGAAGAACGCCTGCTCTTCGCGCGCTGGTATCACGGACTGTCGAAGTAAGCTTCTCAGCGCTCGTAGACGTGGATGCGGTTGATGCCCCCGTCCGGGAAGACTTCGACCTTTAGACGGTCGGTCGGTCGGCCGGCAGAGGAGTTTGTCGCGACACCTGAAATCCGGAACTCCTTCCGGTTGCCGGCAAACGCCTTCACTTCGGTGCGCGCGACCAGCTCTTTCCATTCGCCGTCGCACCAGCCCAGAATCCGGACCTCGCGGGGGTTGTTATTCACGAAATGCGTGAAATCGAGAACGATCCGCCCCACTTCAACGGTCTTTCCGAGCTTCAGCTCGAGCTGCTCGACATGGCCGGGGTCCCGGCTCCGCGCCGATTCGAATCCATCAAACATGTGAAGCGGCGGATAGGGCGAAATCACCTGGCTTGCAGGCCCGTAATGCTCGTTGGTCACGCCCAGCACCTCTCCGCCATTCTCCAGGCTCGCCCAGTCCACCGGCCCCGAACCGGCGCAAAGAGAGCCCGCCGGAACGAAGGGAATCGTCAGGGGCTTGGAAGGTTTTGGAATCGGCTCTGCAAACCTCACGCAGTGGGCAGATCCTTGGGCCTCGAACGGGGCGGCAGCGTCTGAAGGCAGCTCGGCAAAGAGCCCCAGGCGGGACAGTCCCCCGTCGGGAAACATCTCGACCCGCACCTCCGACACCGCTTCGGTAGCGGCGGTAAGCGCCAGCTTCAGGCTGGAATGTCCTTCAAGTCGCGTGCGAGGGATGAGCTCGCGCCACTCTGAAGCGTCATTCGAACGAACCAGCAGGCGAACCGACTCGGCATGGTTGCCGTCATGAAACTGCGTCGAAAAGCTCACCCAGCGCAAGGATGCCGGTGCAGCAAGACGCAGCTCCACGAAGTCCATTCCCGCCGGGTTGTGGCGCGAAGACTCCCAGCTGTCCATGACCTTGCCCTGGCGGCAGTAAAGCCGCGGATCGAAAACCGGAAGACGATTGCTGATGAGATTCTCGGCACGGGCAAATCGCTGATTCGACACGCGCAGAACCTCGGCCTGCGTGGCCAGGTTCCAGGAGCCCAGAGGATCGGGCGCCCCCCGCTCGACAATCGGATCCGGAAGCTGGGGCTCGAACGCCCGAAAGATCAGGTCGCGATATCCCAGGTTCACTCGCTGTTCCTGCGGAACCTGCGACGCATCGAACTGCGACACAAAACGACTGAAGTCGACGCCGCGAACCTTCAAGTGGCGAAGCAGGCGTTGCGCCACTTCAGCCACGAACGCCACGCCACTTTGGTCGGCATTGCAGAGAATGACGAACCCCCTGCCCGCATCAGGTCCGGAGAAGGCGTGCAGAAAGAGCGCGCGATACCCTTCGTTCGAGCCCTGATGCAGCATCAACCGATTTTCACCGGCCTCGATCACGAACACCCCAAGCCCGATCTCGCAGCCCATGAACTCGCGGCACCCGAGGTCCTTGCCCTGAAGCATCCTCACGGCCGTGTCATGCGAGATCGGCCCCGACCCTTCAAGGCTCTGGTAGGCACGCTCGAGGTGCCGAAGCACCCGCGCGACGTCGCCGGCCGAACCCACTGCCCCCGCCGCAAATGCGGGAAAGTTCAAACGCCCGCCCTCGACTTCGACACCCCCATCAAGAACGCCGGGCGCGATCTCCGCCGCCTGAGCCTCGGCGGATTCGTCATGAGCGAAGGTCAGACCTCGAAGTTCCAGGCGTTCGAGAAATGGAGCAGCCGCCTCCGAGGCCTTCCTGCCCGTCAAGAGCTCGACCAGATGCTCGAGCACGAGAAAGCCGCCCCCCGAATACTGAAAGCGCTTACCCGGAGGATGGACCACCGTCACTCCGGGGTAACCCACCGCCCGTGCCGGTCCGGTTCCCGCGATGAGATCCACGACCGAGGGAAACTCGGAGGATCGCGAAATCCCGGGAACGTAATGCTGCGACAACCCCTGGTGGCTCATCAGGTGCGCGAGTGTCACCTCATCTGCCGAGATCGAGTCATCAGCCCCGCGCAGCCTGACCGGGGAAGCCCGCTCCTCGAGCAGTCGCTGAACCGAATGACCCAGCGAGAGGCCTTCTTCGGCGAAAAGCTCCATCGCATAGGCCGAGGCCACCGTCTTGCTGAGCGAGGCGATTTGAAATCGGGTACCTGCGGCACAGCCCAGCCCTAGTTCTTGTATGCCACTCGGCGAAAGTACGGCGATTCCAGCAGCCCTGACGCCATGTCGCTGCTGCACTTCGGCAAGTTCCGAGACAACGACATCGGGAGGATTCAAACCCAGGCGAATCCGAGTGATCTCTTCGAGCGCCTCACGCGCGGCCGCCAACTCCTGCTCGCGCGACCGCTCCAGGCGCTCCTTCAGGATCGCGAGCAGCTCCGCTCCCGACCGGCCCCGCGCCGAGACCAGGAACTTGAAGCCGAACTTTTTCAGGTAGACCTCGCCCAGCGCCCGGAGCTCGTCGAGAGTCACCCGCTGGTGTTCAGAAACCCCTGCCTGCTCCGCCGAAGCCAGTGCATCCAATCCGCGTTTCGGCTCACCGATATTGCCATGGAACGACGCAGCCTCGAGAATCTCCTTCAGTCCGAACTGGCGAATGAATCCGCACATGGCGTCGACATCGAACACCGGAAGATCCGCCATCTGCCTTGCGAAGCTCTCGCAGCCACAAGCTTCGAAAGCCCGGCAGAAGCGCTCCACCCACGGATCGAGATCCCACCTTCCAGGATCGAGCGCCCGGAGCGTCGACAAGGGGTCGGGCGCCCCACGCACGACTTCGAGCGTGAACGGCAGCAGGAGCTCGGTGGCAAACTCCGGTGGGTCATCAGAGGTCATGAGCTGCACCATCAGATGGAACGCAACCGGGTACCACTTTGCCGTACGATCATCCCATTTGACCTGGACGATCTTCTTCTCGCTCGAGAGGTCCTTGCGGATGAACTGGAGCTCTTCGAAGGCAATCCGCAGAAAATCCTCGCGCGAGACGCGTCCATGCCTCAACTCGTGCCACACTTCCCAGCGAGAGCGCTCGGCAGTGGCCAGGTCGTCCATCACCCGAACCGGAGTGCCGCGAACGATCGCCGGCAGCGCCACGCAGCCATTTCCGCTCAGCCAGTCGACCAGATACTGCAGCGACTGAAACACATTGTAACGAATCTCTTCGGGATCATGATTCGGTACGGTGTCGGACTGTTTCAGATTCGCCACCAGCAGCGAGCGAACGTAGCCGGGCTCTCCGGGAATCAGCCCGACCATGTCTTCGCCTTCAATGAAGGCGGCAATCTCACTGCAATAAGGCTCTTGAAGGACGCCCTCACAGAGGCGGCGAAGCGGCTCTGGATCGCCTCTCTCTCGAAGCCTCCAGGCCTGAACGAGTGCGAGCCCCAGACGAACGAAGTCGGGATGGGCCACCCAGAAACCCGTCAGGTTGCGCTTCATCTGCGTGATGACGTCGCGGAAGTAGCCGAGCAGCGTCACCTGAAAGGACGGACTCGCCAGGTCGGTGGTCACGGGAAGAATGCCATACATCCCGCCCACCTTGATGCCGCCGCGCGACCCGACGACATCGGCCAGAATCCGATGCGAAGCCTGGATGTACTTGATGACGATATCGGGGTCCGCCTTGACGGGAATTCGGTAATGGCCGTCTTCCTTGAAGAGTCGGGCCGTCGAACCCAGATAGTCGTGCCACCCGAGTGATGCGCCTGCGAAGTAGGGATACAGGGCATCCATGATCTCATGGGTGCGAAGAATCGCCCGAGGGTTCTCGAGCACGACCATCAGCCGGACGGTTCCGGGAATGTACTCCGGAAAGCGTTCGCGACGAATGAGGCGCTCGGCGGCCGCGATCATGGCATGGATGTAAGCGGCCTCTTCTTCGTTTTCGAGCTTGGGAACATAAAAAACGAGCGCTTCGGGCTTGCGGCAATGCGCGAAGAAATGGAGCGCGAAATCATACAAATGAAGCGGAATCGGGCTGTTTTCAAGGAACAAGAAGGCACAAGGCAGCGCCAGCCCCGGAAATCGCTTGATGGGCAGCGAAAGATTCTCGGAGGCCAGCTCATAGCGCTTGCCTCCCTCATTTCCGCCGGCCTGGATCGTGCGATCAAAGCAGCCCTCGAGATTTCGAGCAGCCTCAATCAGTGACGAACGAAGCGGAGTCTTGGAATCCTCATCGTCGGCGCCCCACTTGGGAGAAGCCGCCTGCGGCGACAGTGAAGCCAGAAGCTCTCCCACGATGGCCGGCTCGCCGGGCAGCCGGCGGTGGTAGGCGTTCATGGCATTCACGGCCATTCGAGCACTGTCGGGCGGCCCGAAAAGGGTGACGTGCGAGCCCTCCAGATGGGGCGGGATCGGTGCGACCGGATTTCCGCCCGGCCTGCAGTAATGCTCTCCCCGAGGGCCGATGACGATCCGTCCATCCGAATCCTCGAGCCCGATGACAGTGTGGTACCCCGGCTCGGAGATTGCCAAACCCTCATTGCGGTTGCGCTCAAAGCAGGCCCGCGTGCGGTCGTCGATGAAGCGGCGATCTTCCAGCCGGCGTCGCAGCACCTGGGCAAGCTGCGGCCTGAGTTCGCGATACAGCTCGACCAGAAAACGCAGGGCCTCCGGGTCTTCCGCCTCTTTCTCCTTTTTCGCATCGGCGGGACGATCAAGCTGCAGAAGTCCCTCGACTCCTTCCACGGGAACAGCCTGAGACAAAATCTGGGCCGCGAACCTGGGGCTCAGGTAGCGGTGGTATTCAGGAATTTCAAAAAATTCGCGTTCGCCTGAAACCATGACGATTCAGCTTCCGCGATAAGTACTCATGCCATACGGACTGAGCAGCAGCGGCACGTGATACTTGCGACCCGTGTCGCGAACCTCAAACGAGATCGGAGTATCGAGAAAAAACGGCGTCAATCCCTGGCGCGCGAGGTACTCTTCGACGCCGAAGATCAGCCGATAGCTTCCCGCTTCCTGCGGGCAGGCGTACGAGATTCGTCCATCAGCGTTCGTGCGGGCCTCCTGGACGACCTGCCAGGCCCCCTCGCGCCTCTTTTCCAGAACCACTTTCACGTCCGAGGCCGGATTGCCGGTGCTGACATCCAAGATATGGGTACTGATCATAGGTAGATCCCGACTCTATTCACGAGCCCTGCCGAAAACAAACACAAACCACCCCGGCTTGTGGGGCCGTCATGAGTAGGCTACCTTCCTGTCCATGCGCACCGAAGCCGTATTTGCCATCAATGGTCAGGTCATCCGAGCCGGCGCCGAAGACGCCTCGTTGATGCTCGCGGACTTCCTGCGCCGAAGACGGCAACTCACGGGAACGAAGATCGTCTGCGCCGAAGGAGATTGCGGGGCCTGCACGGTGCTGAAGGCAGCCCCCTATTCGAGTAAACGTCGCTCGAGTCCGGGACGCTACCTTCCGGTCAACTCCTGCATCATTCCCGTGGCCAGCCTCGATGGCTCCTCGATCGTGACGGTCGACGGCCTGGCCCCTGCGGCAGGCGCTGCACCGGCGGACCAACCGCCCCCCCTACATCCCGTTCAAGAAGCCATGGTGCGCTGCCACGGAAGCCAGTGCGGCTTCTGCACGCCTGGATTTGTGATGGCCCTGGCCGGGCTCGTCGAAAAGCGCATCGACGAGGGCAGCACCACGGCCCCCATCTCCGAACGCGAGGCCCGAAATGCTCTGACCGCCAACCTGTGCCGCTGCACCGGATATACGCCGATTCTCGAGGCGGCCTGTTCGATCTCGCTCGATCGATGCGGGAGTGTTCGCGAACGGCACGATTCTCCGACCATTCGAAAAGAGCTGCGCGGCGCGATCCAGAAGCCGCTGCGACTGGAGTCCGACGAGTTTCGGTTCTTCGCCCCGACCCGCATGGCCGATGCCGCCCGCTTTTTGAAGCAGCACCCTGACGCAAAGGTCGTGTCCGGCGCCACCGATCTGGGAGTGGTCCACAACAAGCGAAAGGCGCGCCTGGAACAGGTCCTGAGCCTTCATCTGATTCCGGAACTCTATGCGATCCGCAGGATCGGCAAAACACGCCTGCGAATCGGAGCCCAGGTGACGCTCTCCGAGCTTCGCAACCACCTCAAGAACGGCGTGATTCCCGAATTCGCGACCTTCCTCGATCTCTTCGCCTCGCCCCAAATCAAGAACCAGGCCACCCTCGTCGGAAACTTGGCCACTGCCTCGCCGATTGGAGATACGCCCCCCTTCCTGCTGGTTGCCGGAGCCGTCGTCCATGCCTGGAATCCTCGGGCAACCGGTACGGCTCGCACCCGCAAAATTCCGATCGAAGAGTTTTTTGTCGGCTATCGCAAGACGGCCCTCAAGCGCGGCGAATGGATCACGGCCGTAGAGATCGACATTCCGGCAAAGGGCGAAGTGCTTCGCCTGAGAAAGGTCTCGCAGCGCAAGGATCTCGACATCTCCACCGTGAATGCGGCGTTTCGTGTTCGTCTCCATCCCAAGAAACGCGTGATCGAGGAGGCGCGCATCGCGCTTGGCGGAGTCGCCGCTCGAACCGTGAGGCTGGACGCGTGCGAGCGGCTGATGCGCCATCGCAAGCCTGAGGAGGTCGATGCGGCAGAGCTGCAGAAAAAGCTGCAGGAAGCCATCACGCCCATGACAGACCTCCGAAGCTCGGCTGCCTTTCGCAGGGTTGTGGCAGGAAACCTTCTGGAGACGTTCCTGAAGGAGCTGCGCGCATGACCAAACGCCCCTACGCCTCCCGACTTCCGCATGACTCCGCCCACACCCATGTGACGGGCCGAAGTGAATTCATTGACGACCGACCGAGACTACCGGGCGAATTGGAAGTGGTGGTCGCCTTCAGTCCTTATGCCCGCGCCCGCATCCGCAGCCTGTCGTTCGAGAAGGCCCTGAGGGTTCCGGGTGTCGTGGCCGTCTTCACGGCACGCGACCTGGCCCATAATCTGTGGGGCACGATCTTCCAGGATCAGCCCATTTTGGCCGAGGACGAAGTCCGGTTCGTGGGCGAAGCCGTTGCCATTGTCGTCGGTGAATCGCGCGAGGCGGCCGAACGCGGACGCGAGGCTCTTGAAATCCGGTACGAACCCCTCGACCCGATCCTCTCGATCGACGAGGCCCGGCGCCAGGGCAGCTTCATCGGCTTTGCCCGCTCGATCGCTCGGGGTGATGCAGCGGCAGCCTTTCGCGAGGCGCCCCACCAGCTCACAGGTCAAATCGTCATTCGCGGAGCCGACCACTTCTACCTCGAAAGCCAGGCCGCGGTCGCCTATCCCGGCGAGGACGGACAGATCGAAGTGCACTCGTCGTCGCAGCACCCGACTGAGACGCAGCATGTGGTGGCCCACGCGCTTGGCCTTCCGGATCGCGACGTCACGTGCATCGTCAAACGCATGGGCGGTGCCTTCGGGGGAAAAGAGTCGCAGGCAGCCCCCTTTGCGGCCTACGCTGCGCTTGCGGCGCACCGACTGAAGCGCCCGGCCCGGCTCGTTCTGACCAAGGACGACGACATGGTCATGACGGGCAAGCGAAACCCCTTTCAGAACGATTATCGCGTGGGGTTTGACTCCTCGGGACGGATTCTGTCGCTTGAAGTCGATCTGTTTTCCGACGGTGGCGCCTACGCCGACCTCTCGACCTCGATCATGGAGCGGGCCATGCTCCACTGCGACAACTCGTACTTTATCCCGAACTTCCGGGTGACCGGTCAGGTGTGCCGAACGAACTTTCATCCCCACACGGCCTTCCGCGGGTTCGGTGGACCGAAGGGTGTTGCCACGATCGAACGCATCATCGAAGAGATCGCCGCGCACCTGCGCCTCGATGCGCTCGACGTTCGGAAGCTCAACGTCTATGCCAGCGACGGGGGACGCGACATCACGCCCTACGGCCAGCAGGTGCGAGACAATCACCTTCCCGAGCTTTTTGAGCGGCTCGAACGATCTTCGGAATACCGCGCCCGTCGCCAGGAGATCGACCAGTGGAATGCTCAGGCCGCGCAGACCGGCGAGCCCCTGCGCGGATTGTCGCTGACCTCGGTGAAATTCGGAATTTCGTTCACCACGCGGTTCCTGAACCAGGCCAATGCCCTCGTGATCGTCCATCGCGACGGCACGCTTCAGGTGGGCACCGGGGCCACCGAGATGGGCCAGGGAGTGAACGCTCGAATCGCCGAGATGGTGGCACGCGAGCTCGGGCTTGAGCGCCATCAGGTGCGGATGCTTCCGACCGCCACCGACCGAAACGCCAACACCTCACCGACGGCCGCGTCCAGTGGAACGGACCTCAATGGAGCGGCGGCGCTCCTCGCAGTCCGGCGCATCAAGAAGCGACTTTCCCACCTGGCCGTCCAACTCGCGCAAATCGCTCCAGAACGCTGGGCCTCGAAGACGGCAGGGTTGGGCACCGAAGCGGAAATCTCGGTCGAAGGCCTTTCGCACGACCTCAACGATCCGAATTTCGGAACCGACTGGAAGTCGGGCGTCGCCACCTATCACGGCGTCGCCTTCGAAGACGGACGCGTCGCATTCCCAGGGCTCGGGCCGAAGGGCTCCCTCTCGCTTGCCGAACTCGTGAACGAGGCCTATCTCAACCGAATCTCGCTGAGCGAGTACGCTCATTACCGTATTCCTGATCTTTCGTTCGACAAGCTCGACGGAAAGGGGCAGGCCTTTTTGTACTACACGCAAGGAGCCGCCTGTTCTGAGGTGTCGGTCGATCCGGGTACGGGTGAAGTGAAGGTTCTTCGAAGCGACATTCTCATGGATCTGGGAAGACCGGTGAACGAGGCGCTCGACCGGACACAGGTCACCGGGGGTTTTATTCAAGGAATGGGCTGGGTGACGACCGAAAAGCTCCACTACGATGCGGGTGGCGGCCTGCGCTCGCATGCTCCCAGCACTTACAAGATTCCCAACATTCAGGACGTCCCGCGCGAATTTCGCATCGAACTGCTCGAAAACGAAAACAGCACGATGAGCGTGCGAGGCACCAAGGCGGTCGGCGAGCCGCCACTGCTTCTGGCTCTCAGTGTCTGGACCGCCATCGGCGATGCCGTCAGGCACTCGCCCGAGGCCGAGTCGCCGCTTCCCGCTCTGGAACTTCCCGCAACACAAGAGGCCTGTCTGAGAGCGATGCAGCCCGCACGCTTTCGGAACTGGGAAGATGCCTCTGCGAAACGAAAAGGCGGGCACGCATGAGGTCGTGGCTGGAGGTGGCGCTCGACCTGGAGCGCCGAGCGGTCGACTTCGTCACCATCACCCTGACGGCGTCGCGGGGGCATGCCCCGCAGGATCCGGGGGCCAAAGCCCTCGTGACGGCCGAGGGACTCGTTTTTGGAACCGTGGGCGGCGGAAAGGTCGAAGCGCGGGCCATCCGCGAGGCACAAGCCCTGCTGGCAACCCCCGAAACGAGCCAGGGCCCCGTCACCCACACCTGGAACCTGCAGCGGGACATCGGCATGACCTGCGGAGGAGAAGTCACCTACCTTTTCGAATGCCATCGCCATCATCACTGGCGCATCCGCATCTTCGGCGCCGGGCACGTCGCCCAGGCCCTCGTGCGCGCACTCGCTCCGCTTCCGACCTCTCTGACCTGCGTCGACCCGAGAGCTGAATGGACCTCGCGCCTTCCGTCCGAGCAGTCCAACCTGCAAGTCGTGCAAACCGACGACCCGGCCGGATGGGTGGAAAAAAACCTCTCCTCGCCAGACGAGTTTTTCGTGGTCCTCACCCAGGGCCACGCCTCTGACGTTCCCGTGCTGGAGGCGCTCTTTCGAAAGTTTCCCGTTCCCCGCTACATCGGAGTCATCGGAAGCGAAACCAAAGGCCTGCGCATCCGGCACGAGCTTCGCGAGCGCGGCGTTCCGGAAGAGTCGCTAGCCACTTTGCGAGTTCCGGTCGGCCTTCCGATCGGTGGAAATCACCCTGCCGAGATCGCCATCAGCATCGCAGCAGAACTACTGCAGGTGCGAGCGGAGGGCCAATGACTCGAGGCGCACGCTCCCGTATTCTCATGACTCTCGTGCTGGCGCTCTCGCTGACCGAACTCGTCTCGCCCCATGCTCGAGCCGTGGCTGCGCCCGACCCCACGCCCGTGAGCGCTGAATCCTGCTGCATGTGCATCGCCGACACCTGGGACAAGCGATACGTGACGGCTGTGTGTGACGAGTGGTTCAAGCGAGCCAAACGAAAGACGGGTTGTCCGAAGTATTTTCTGGTCAGCAAGGTCGATCGAACCGGCGACGAACGTTTACCATCCGAACTGAGCTGCAGAAACGTTCATCTTTACGGCGTCTTTCACGGCAAGAGCAATGAAACAAAGGTTCCGTTCCAACTGGCGGCAGCGGCAGCGAGGACGTTCAGGGCAAACCGCGTCTGCTACGACGGCGTAACCT
>CAYSOA010000052.1:0-1188 GCA_964432565.1 uncultured Bacteriovorax sp. | reverse complement strand
TTTTTCTGTGGTCCGCGTGAAGTCGACGAATCCACCTCAAAGCTCACCGCAGTGATCGATGAGCTCAACGTCCAGCTTCTGTACGCACCGTGCACGGACGCAGGAGACAAGTGTGTCTACCTGTCGAAGATCAGCAAGGACCACGCGCTATCTAAAAATGATCCCAACTCAAAGTGGTGTAGCCACCGAGGCGCCATCGTGGAGCAACGCTGCTGCATCAGCGACTGGATGAAACAGCAGATGAAGTTCGAACAGACCGGAACGGGCAAGTGGTCGGCTCCGGGCCGAGAATGCCCCTGAGGGCGGTAGCCGTCAGCTTTGGACGCCGCGAGAAAAGGTGCTGGAATCGCAAGGATTTGAGGAAAATCCCGCCATCAGCCATGATCCATGGCCCCCCGAGACGGCGACAACTCCTCAAAAGCTTCGGGTCATTTTGTCCTAATCACGATCCCTGCCACGAAGCCTGTAGGAGAGAATTCCAATCGGCTCCGAGCGGAACTGGGCCGACACCTGCTTGCGCAGACGGGCTTCGCCGGGTGCAAATCGCGCATCGATTGCAGCTTCGGCCGCGGCGGCATCAAAGGGCAGTCCCGTAAACTCGATCCGACATTCCAGCGTCCGGCCGAGCTTCTGGCAGTTTCCGGTGGCCCCCGCTCCCGCAAAGGCGCCGGCCGCAGGGTCCACCGTCTGCATCTGAATGGTCACAGGCTGTCCGACGAGCTCCACTGGAAGAGGAAACTCCAATTGCGTGGGATCCGCCTCGTAGCTGTCGGCCTTGAACTTCACGGGATACTCGGCGTGAGGCTTCAGCTCGGGTTCCTGCACCGGCACGGAGTAAAAGCCTCGCATCGGGCGGCCTGCCTCCGCCGAGCCTGCCAGCAGAATCAACACCACTACCCATCGAATCGAATTCATCACGACGCTCCTCTTCCTGTTTGCACTGCTTACTGTTTTCAGTCGGACCATCCGTACTTCGTTGCCCGAGCCGTTCCGAACTTCTGAATCGCTCCCGCCGAGTGGAGGGTTCGAAGATCGCGGCTGGCCGTCACCTTCGTGGTCTTGAAACGCCTGGAATACTCGGTGACCCCGAGAAATTCGCCCCTCTTCATGAGCTGGATGGCCTGAAACTGGCGAGAATTCCAGGAGCTCTCGCGAGCACGCTCGGTGGTCGGGACTTCCCACCTGCGG
>CAYSOA010000051.1:8712-13021 GCA_964432565.1 uncultured Bacteriovorax sp. | reverse complement strand
GCGCCGTAACTCCAAGCCGTCGAGAACTGCAGGGGCAGCTCCCGGTTGACCGAAACGCGGTACCGGTCAACGAGGGCCAACTGATCCGGCGGCAGATCGAGGGGCCCCAACTGAAAGTCAAAGGAGCCGTTGAAAAACGGCGACTGCATCCAGACCTGCCCACGCTGCTGAAGCAGATCGGCGCGCGAGCCGAGACGAAACCGGCTACCGACGTTCATGTTCATCCCCTGACCGGCCATCCGATCAATCGTCTGCTGCGCCTGCGAAACCATGCGCACCGGGTCAGACCGCTTTTCGACCTTCTTGAGCGACTCGCGCACCCGCGTCACCAAGAGGCTTCTCAAAAAGGCGCGCCCCAGGCTTTTTCCTCGCTGGGCCAGCGTCAGCTGCTCCTGTTGCGAGTCGAGCTGGTGGTGTTCGCGTGTCGTCAGATCATCAGTAAGATCAAGCCACTCGGCCCGGATGCTGGATTCGCGGCGATCATGCCCGGCATCGTCCGTGCTCAGCCACTCGGTAATGGGATTCACCACGACGGGCCCCTGATACTGCGGCACGGCCAGAATCGAGATGTTCGGCTGGCGGGCGATATCGGCAGCACTCTTGGCCCCCCGGCTCCAAAGCGGACGAAGATCGGGCCGAGCCGGGGCAGATCCCGGCTTGCCAGAAACCGCTCCCGAAACGGCACGGGCCAGCAGCAGCGGTCCGAGCAGCACGCCCAGCAGTGCCAGCATCTGGCCCTGCGGCGAAAATCGTCGGTTCGTTTCCAGAGTCTTCATCATCACGATCGCGGCGCTCCAACGCCGATTTCATCCCACCAGCCCCTTTTGCAAGGACTGATCGGGTGCCATCTGGCGAGCGACCCTCTCACGGAACAATGCACTGCGTCAAGCCCTCTTAACGGACGCAACCCGTGAATATCAGGAAAGAATGATAAGCTATCCAGCTCTCGCGCTAGACCGGAACGCCCATCACCAGGCAGGCAATCCAAAGCGTGAAGCCCGACACAACGGGAATGATGAAATTGTCGTCCATCTCCAACGGAAGCAGCTCGGCCATGCCTCCGGCGACGCCACCGATCCAGGTCAGAAGCCACGCCTGCCACGCCTTGACCGGCAGAGCATTCCAGAAAATCGCCCCCACCAGCATGCAGGTCAGGACACCAGCAGCCGTTCCGATCCACGATTTTCCATCGCGCCATCGCGGAGAGTTCTTGCCGTAGAGAATGCCCACCAGACTGGCCATGGGATCACCACAGGCTAGAAAAAGCAGGCTCAAGGCCGCGATCGGCTTCGGGAAAAGGCCCACCGCGATGAGGGCCGATCCAATATAATACGGAGTACCGCTCAGGCGATCGATCTCGTTGCTGCGCATGATCGGGCCCCAGAACCGGATCACGGCTTCGTTCAGGCTGGGCACCCGCAGACGAGCCGTCTCGACCAAAAGACAGATACCCAGGGCCGACCCCAAAATCAGCACCGCGTTAAATCGCGAAAGCCCCGACAGAAAAACCGCCACCATCAGCAGCCCCATCAGCATGTGCCACGCTTTTCGTACCAGATGCAGGTCTTGGCGCAGGTGCAGCCGAATGGGCATGCGCAGGGCCCCCGCCCAGGCGGGGCGACCCGAAAGAGAGGGCTCTTCCGAAATCCGACTTTTGCGATCGCTCATAGAACCTCTGTGTATAAAAGGAGACAGCAGCAAGAGCAATGCCAAGTTTACCTGCGTTAAATATAAGATTTTACAGAGTTTTTGCCATTTTTTTGACTCTGGTGCGTAGAGCACTTCGCGAGCCGGGCGCTAGGCAAAACCTGCTGATTGACGCCATCTGACATTTCCCGAATCCTTGTAGTCAGCATGGAAGCCGAAGATCCCAGATCCGAATGGAGTGCCCCGGAGTGGTCCTTTGACCCTCTCTCCCATTCCTCATCTCCCTCGGTCAGCCGAGTGCGGGAAATCTGGGCCATCGGCGGCGGTAAGGGCGGCGTCGGCAAGAGTCTGATCTCGTCGAGTCTCGGCATTTCGCTGGCCCGCATGCACCAAAAAGTCATTGCCATCGATCTCGACCTCGGCGGCGCCAACCTGCACACCACGCTGGGGGTCGACCTTCCCCAGCAGTCCCTGAGCGACTTCCTCTCGGGACGCACCCAAAACCTCAAGGACTGCGTCGTTCCCAGTGGCATTCCCAACCTATCGATGATCAGCGGAGCCCAGGATGCCGTCTCGGTCATGCACCTCAACAATGACCAGAAAACCCGCCTCTTCGAGAACTTCCGCAAGCTGGACGCCGATTACCTGATCTTCGACCTGGGGGCCGGCACCAGCGCCCACACCATCGATTTCTTTCTTGCCGCCGACGTCGGAATCCTCAGCATGCTTCCCGAACCGACCTCGATCGAAAACGCCTACCGGTTTCTGAAGAGCGCCTACTTTCGCAAGCTTCGAAGCTGCCCCCAGCTCAAGAACGTGGCCCACCTCATTGACACGGCCATGGACAGCAAGAACGAACAGGGCATCAAGAGTCCCTCCGACCTGTTTCGCGAAGTCAACGCCCTCAGTCCTGAAGCCGGCATGAGAATGAAGGAGCAGATCGGGCGCTTTCAGCCCAAGCTCATCCTCAATCAGGTGCGCACCCAGACCGACATCGAGGTCGGCTTCTCGGTCAAGGGCGTCAGCAAGCGCTACTTCGGCGTCGACATCGACTATGTCGGCTACCTCGACTACGACACGACCGTCTGGCAGGCCGTGCGCCGCAAGAAACCCTTCGTCGTCGAATTTCCGAATTCGCGACTGGTCGGCAGCATCGACCGAATCACCCAGTACCTGTTCAAGAAAGGCGGAGCAGTACGGCCGAGCGAGCTGTGATGGACTTCAATTCCGACCCGAATCACTACGAACTCCTCGACCTGTCTCCGGACGCCTCCCCCCAGGAGATCCGCGCAGCCTACATGCGCGCCAAGGCCACCTACCAGAAGGACAGCCTCGCTCTTTATTCGCTGATGGATCCAGCCGAGGCGCAGGACATGGTCCAGAAGATCGAGCGGGCCTATCAGACGCTCTCGCACCCCGACCGCAAGCGCGTCTACGACCGCAACTACCTGACGAAGCCGTCCCCCACTCCGGCTTCATCGACAGGCGCTTTCGGTGCCACTCGCGACAAGATCGTTTCCATTGACCGAGTTCCCCCCATGGAAAGCAGCACGGAAGAAGACCTGCTCGTTCCTCCGACCACCGACTATCGGCCCGACTCGAGCTCGACCCACTCCTTCGAGGCGTTCAGCGATTCGCGGTATTCGCCCGAAACTCGGGCAGTGCCTGAGTCCTCAATGAGGCGAGACCCCGACCTCACATGGGAACAGCCGGCCGCGGCCGAGCCCGTGCCGCCCTCTGAAGAGGCAGCCTCCGCCGAAGGTCGTGTTCCCAGTCTCGACCAGATCGAGGAATGGAGTGGAGAAGAGATTCGTCGCATTCGGGAGCTGAAGGACTTTCCCATCGAGCGGCTTGTGGAGATCACACGAATTCGCCGAAGCTACATCGCAGCTGTCGAGCAGGAAGATTATGCCAAGCTTCCGGCCGCCGTCTTCGTTCGAGGCTTCCTGCAGCAGATCTCCCGTGAACTCAAACTCCCTACCGAACGCGTCGTGCGCACTTACATCGCCCGCATGGAAAAGTGGGCGGTTTCTCAATCCGGCAAATCACGCTAGACCATGGCCGTGAGCGCCTGGATCTGGACCTTCACCCCCTCTCTTTCCAAAAACCCTGCCACAAAACCCCTGCGCGCCGATCGTGCCCTTCTCGCCGCCTACCAGGAGGGACTCGGTCACTTCATTCAGGGCGAGGCGGCTTCGGCTCCCCCGCTCTCGCGCAGCCAGCTTCAAAAGCTTCTGGAACAGGGTCGAGTGATGCAGCACGGTCGCCCGATCGATGCGGGCTCAACGCTTACCGCGGGCGCCGAGGTGCGCATGGAAATCCCAGCCCCCAAAGTGCTGGAACTGCGACCCGAGAATATCCCTCTCGAAATTCTCTATCAGGACGAGCATCTGGCCGTCGTGAACAAGCCCGCCGGCCTGACCGTACACCCTTCAGAGACCCAGCACGAAGGTACGCTCGTCCATGCTCTGCTTCACCACATTCAGGATCTGAGCGGCATCGGCGGAGTGTTGCGTCCCGGCATCGTGCACCGTCTCGACAAGGATACGAGTGGCGCCCTGGTCATCACGAAGACCGACCTCGCGCACCAGCGCATGGTCGAGACGTTTGCCGCGCACTCCATTGAGCGGCGCTACTGGGCGCTCTGCTATGGCGTATGGCG
>CAYSOA010000051.1:0-8612 GCA_964432565.1 uncultured Bacteriovorax sp. | reverse complement strand
GGGCGAGACGAGAATCGAGGGTTCAATCGGACGAAACCCCGCTGACCGAAAGAAAATGGCCATGAACGTCAAGGATGGACGTGCCGCGACCACCTGGGTGAAGGCACTCGAAACCTACGGCAACTACGCCTCCTGGATCGAAGCCCGGCTCGAGACGGGGCGTACGCATCAGGTTCGCGTGCACCTGACCGCTTCGGGGCACTCGCTGTTTGGCGATCCGGTCTACGGCGTGCCAAGCTCGAAGAATTCCAAGTGGCTGGCCCTACCGATGGCCGTCCGCTCGTGCGTGCAGGCTCTGCCGGGGCAGGCGCTACACGCGCGAGTGCTCGGCTTTGATCATCCGATCACGGGAGAAAAGCTGCGCTTCGAGGCCGAGCCCCCCGCGCACTGGCAAAATCTGCTGCAGGCGCTTCGCGAGTCTGCAGGCGGCCGACCTTCAAAAGAAAGAAACACGCCATGACGCCCATTGAAAGCCCGCTCCTAGCCTCGATTCCCGGTATTCGCCACGCGTTCGGAACCGCCTCCGATCCGATCCCTTCGCGCTTTCTGGACTCCTGGAACAGCGTGCGCCCCGAGTGGAAGCAGGTGCATGGCACAGGCCACTGCCGGGTCGAAGTTTCGGGACAGCCCTGCGGCGAAGTGGATGCCCTCTGGAGCACGGTTGCCGGGCAGTGGATCGGCGCCGTCACGGCCGACTGCGTTCCGATTCTGCTCGCCGACCGCGAGGGACGAGCCGTCGCGGCCCTTCACGCCGGCTGGCGCGGAACGCTCGCCAAGATCGTCAAGCCCGTGCTGCTGGCTCTCGATCGCGCGGGCTTTTCCGCCGATGAGCTCGTCGCCGCAATCGGCCCCAGCATTCGCCCGTGCTGCTTTGAAGTCGGTGAAGACCTGGTCGAGAACTTTGTCACCGAGTTCCCGCAGATTCCGCAGGACATTCTGAACCCACGGCACCGTCATCTCGATCTTGTGGCCGTGAACGAAACGCTGCTACGGGGTTTTGGTGTCGCTGAAATCGACGTCCTGAACTACTGCACGAAGTGCCACCGCAGCTCGACTGACGGTGCTGGTGAGTTCGTTTTTGCGAGCTACCGGCGCGATGGCGGTGGAACCCGTCAGCTTTCGATCATTTCGAGGGAGTGACCGAAAGCGCCTCCCACCTCACGATTCCCATTCCACTCGTCGAAAAACCCTTCACCCGAGGGCTGACGGCAGAGACCTGCACATAGTGGTAGATCGGAACCACGGCGCACTCCTCGGCCACGAGAATTTTCTGCGCCTCGACCACCTTCTTTGCGCGCGCCGAGCCGGATTCCATTCCTTCGATTTCCGAAACGAGGCGATCGTAGCGGGCATGGCTCCATCCGGTGAGGTTGTTTGGGTTCTTCGAAGTGAGTGCCTGCAGGTGCGAGATCGGATCAGCGAAGGCCGCAAGCCAGCCAAAGCGAAAGAGGGGCGGAGCATTCAGCTTGAGTTCGCGCAGGTAGCTTTTCCAGTCCTGGTTGAAGAGCTCGAGCTCAATCGGCGACCCGCCCTGCTTCAGATCCGCCTGAATCTTTTCCATGATCATCGCGTTGCGCGAGTTGCTGTCGAACCCGGCCTTGAGCTTCAGCGCGGGCGCCCCGCCGGCTCGCGCCGGCGTTGATCCAGCGGCTCGCGCCGGCGACAGCAAACCAGTGAAGTACCCCTCCAGTCCCGGCGGCACCCAGCTCTGGGCCACGCTTTCGCCCGAGCCCAGAGCGGCAACGATTCCGGCCTTGTCAATCCGTCGGGCGATCTCGCAGCGGATCGCCGGTGAATCGAGCGGCTTCTGCCGCACGTTGAAGCCCAGGTAGTAGGTAGCCCAAAAAGGCCGCACCGAAATCACGCCCTGCTTTTCGAGGCGCGCCTGCTCGAGCGGCGGAACGCGCGAAAGAGCGTCCAGCTTTCCTTGCTCAAACAGGGCCAGCGCCGTGGCCTCTTCTGCGACGAGCAGAAGCCTGACCGTATCAACGGCCCCTCCCTCATGACTCGCCTGCACGCGCCGATCATGTGGATTGCGACGAATGATCCAGTACTGATCTGGTTTGCGTTCGGCGACAAAAAAGCTGGATGCCGACGGTGCCACGACGGGCCAGGCTCCACCGTGGGCATCCAGCACGTCCTGCCGCTGGGCAGACGCAATCGGAAGCGACAATACCTTCAGAAAATGGGGCGTCTTTCGTTTGAGACGAATGCGAAGCGTGCGCGAATCCCGTGCTTCGACCTTCTCGATGGCGCCCAGCAGTTCCCCCAGCCTTGCGCCAGTTTTCGGATCGAGCGTGCGACGGATTCCCGTAACGAAGTGCCCGGCCTCAAGAACCACTCCATCCGACCACTTCACCAGAGGATTCAAGATAAAGGTGTACTCGAGTCCATCCCCAGAAACCGTCCAGCTCTCGGCAGCTCGGCCCACCATTTCTCCCCGGCCGTCGTCACCGACCAGACCCTCGGCCGTATTGCCGAGAATCTTCATCGCGGCACCATCCTCAGCCAGTGAGGGATCGACCGTCGCCGGCTCACTCGAAAGATGAACCCGGAGCTCGGTGGACGAATCCCCGTCTGCCCCCCGAGCGGGGCCAGGTTCCCGACGCGAGCAGGAGACCCCCCCGGCCACGAGAAGGAGGCCCGGTAGGAGGAACGGGAAAAAAGTCGTCAACAAGGCCCGGGCATTCAAATGTGGTACGGTGGTCACAACTCGAAGCTAAAGGACGTATTCAGGAGAGTAAACATGGATTGGCTCTCAAGCTTTCTCTCAGATCTGCTCACGACTGGATCGGGCTCCTCGCCCGGCGCCCTGCAGTTCCTGCTCGCGCTGGGGCTTGCGTACCTCGGTGGAGTGCTCTCGAGCCTCACGCCCTGTGTTTACCCCATGATTCCCATCACGATCAGCGCCATGGGGGGAACCGCATCGAAGGATCGAGCGACCCAAAAATACCGCTGGCGCGATCTGGCAATTCGCGGGCTCGTGTACGTCAGTGGCATGGCCGTCGTGTACGCCTTCCTGGGAGTGCTGGCGGGACTCACCGGCAAGGTCTTCGGCACCCTCACCCAGAGCGGCGGCTGGTATCTCGCCTTGGGCGTGATCTACGGTCTCGGAGCCCTGGTCATGCTCGACCTGATTCCGTTTGACCCGATGGCCTGGTGGGACCGCATGGCCCGCCCCTTTCGCAAAACTTCGCACCCCACGCACACGGCCACCGCCCACCGCGAAGTGACACTGCTGGGTGCCTTCACCCTCGGCGCCAGTTCGGGTTTCATCGCCTCACCCTGCACGACCCCGGTGCTGACGGCCATTCTCGCCTTCATCGCCAATACGCAATCGGTGGGCATGGGGCTCTTTTTGATGCTGGGATTCTCACTGGGCATCGGTACGCTGCTGCTGGCCATTGTCTTCTTTACGGGAGCGGTTCAGTACCTTCCCCGCTCGGGTGGCTGGATGGAGCGCGTGAAGATCCTGAGCGGTCTCCTGCTTCTTGCGGTCAGCCACTACATGGTTTTCCGGGCTGGCAACTTGTGGCACCCTCAGTGACATCCATGAGCAAGCCCTTCACGCTGTCACGAAAGAAACTCAACCTGCTGGCCATTCTTGCCGTCATCGGCGTGATCGTCTCGATCGTCCAGACGGTACACTTCGCTGAAGTGCGCTCGGGACAAGCGGGCTTCGACAGCTTTTGCAAGGTAGGTGCAGCCTTCGACTGCAACGCCATCGACGCCTCTCCCTACTCCGAACTGTTCGCGGGCATTCCTCTGTCGGCGGCGGCGGCCGGTTGGTGGCTCGCCACTCTGGTCTTCGCCCTGGCAGCGCGATCGACCGAGTTCGCCGCTGCACTATCACCCTGGCTTCTGGGCATGACGGCCGTCAGCAGCGTTTTTTCGCTCTTCTACCTCTGGGTGATGGCAGCGGTGCTGAAAGTGGGCTGCCTGCTCTGCCTGGCACTCGACCTCGTCAACTTCACGGCCTTTGGTGCCGTGCTCCACTCGTGGCTCAAACGCGATGGCGGATCCAAGCCGGTCTGGCAGCTCAAGGGTCCTGCCATCGTCACGGCGATCTGTCTCTTCGTGGCGGTCGTTTTCTCGAAGGGGCTGCAAAGCGGCGTGCCGGATGCGTCTGAACTACGGTTTCGCGTCCAGTCGGTGATGGCCTCCCAGCCAGTTGCTCTCGATACGCCTGCTGAGCTCCCTTCGATCGGAAGCACAGCGGCCCCGATCACCATCGTCAAGTTCAGTGACTTTCAGTGTCCCTCCTGCCGGATGGGAGCACAGGCCCTGCATCCGGTACTGAGGCGCTATTCCGATCGCGTTCGATTTGTTTATCGAAACTTCCCGCTCGACGCGAAGTGCAACCGACTGATTCAGAGCCCCATGCATCCGGCCGCCTGCGAACTGGCTCGCGGCACGGTCTGCGCCCAGGCACAGGGACGCTTCGAAGCGTATTACGAGCAGGTGTTCGAACGACAAGCTTCGCTAAAACCGGGATCGGCCATCGCCATCGCCGGGGACATTGGCCTGAATGCCGCCCAGTTCGAGCAGTGCCTTGCGGCCCAGGAGACGACCGATCGCGTGCTGCGGGACATTGAAGAAGGCATCGGGCTCAAGGTCGAGTCCACTCCCACCTTCTTTCTGAACGGTCGACGAATCAGCGGTGCCATGCCTCCACAGGCTTGGAATCTGCTGATCGAAGAAACACTGAAGAAGACCGCCCCCTGACGTGGAGGGAGCCATGTGGATCGACAGCCACTGCCACCTGAACTACGACTACTCCCCCAAGTCGACCGAAGACCTCGTGCGCGAGGCGGCCGATGAGGGCGTCACCCACCTGATGACCATCGGCACCGACCTTGACTCGCTTCCACGCGTGGTTGAGATCTCGGAGCGATTCGAGAATGTCCATCACACCGTCGGAGTGCATCCTCACGATGCCGTGAAGATCACCGAGGGGGACATCGAACGCCTGCGCGAGGCAGCGAAACACCCCAAGTGCCGGGCGATTGGTGAAATCGGACTCGATACCTATTACGAACACTCCCCACTCGACGTACAGATCATTCAGCTTCGTCAGCAGCTCGATCTGGCGATCGAGTGCGGCCTTCCGGTCATCATCCACTCTCGAGATGCCGAACCCGAATTACTCGAAGAGCTGAAACGCTACGCCCCGCGCGTCGCGTCGGGCGTCGTCCCGGGAATCATTCACTGCTTTACCGGAACCCAGTCGTTCGGACAGGCCTGCCTCGATCTGGGTTTTTACATCTCGTTTTCCGGAATCCTGACCTTCAAGAACGCGGCGGAGCTGCGCGAATCTGCGAAGAGTTTTCCTCTCGAGCGGCTACTGGTCGAGACCGACGCGCCCTACCTCGCGCCGGTTCCCTTTCGTGGAAAGAAATGCGAACCGCGCATGGTCAAGCAGACAGGACTGCTGCTGGCTGAGCTCAAGGGGATCGATCCCGCCGACGTGGCACGCGTCACGAGCGAAAACGCGCGACGAATTTTTCGGATCTAGCGCGGAGCCTGAAGGTCCGTCACTACGAATCGCCCACCGTCGATTCGCCACTTCACATCAAACTCCATCAGTGCAAACCCGAAGTCGAGGCCCTGGGCTTCGGCGCTCGTGGGCGGCAGGCGGCGTTTCTGGAACGCCGGACGCGGATCGAGTTCCAAAACCTCGGTAATCATCGCTCGCAGTTCTTCGCGACGCTCATGCGATTCGATTCTGCCGATTTTCTCTTCGGCAGTGGTCGCAAACTCCACTGAAGTGCGCACGATCGGCTCATCGGCCCACCCCGAGGATGCTTCGGGAATGCTGTCGGCATACGGAAGGTAGGGCTTGATATCCAGCACGGGGGAACCATCCAGAAAATCGCCTCCGCGCACGTGAATGGCGGCACCGGCAGGATCTTCGAGATCCACGCGAACGAGCTCGACGACGGATAATCCGATCGGATTCGGACGATGCGGCGATCGCGAAGCCAGAACGCCCACCTTCTCGGCTCCACCGAGTCGGGGAGGGCGAATCGAAGGTTTCCAGTTTCGCGAACCGTGTTCGTGAAACACGTAAATCACCCAGAGGTGCGAAAACTCCTCCAGACGACGAAGCGCCTGCGCGAGAAACGGATCTTCGCGATCGAGCCGAATGATGGCGGGGGCAGAGCGGGCAAGCCCCGGCTGCCGGGGAATGCCGAACTTTTCCTTGAAGCAGGACTCGATGAGCCCGATCGGGCGAAAACTCCAGGCGATCACTTCACTTCCACCTGCAGCAGGGCATGCGGCCAGATTCGGCTCGTCGATCGGGCCGTCACCTCAATCCGATCGATGCACAGAAGGCTGTCATCCCGAAGGCTGCGATCGACCCTGAACCAGTCCGTGGCGGTGTCCTTGAACAGGAGGGCTGAGAAGCGATTCAAAAGCTGGGTGCGTCCGTTGGTGAACGTCAGCTTGACGTTCGAGATCGCAAGCGAAGCGGCTGCGGCCTTGAAGCGAACGACCGCCACCCGACAATCGGACGACGGCCAGTCGATCGTTTGAGAGGTGTATTTACGTTGTAGGGGAATGCTGAGCAGCGGAGCGGATTGCGCCAGAACGGCGTAACACAGACCCACGAGTACGAGAGCCAGGCCCGCGAAAAGAGACGATTTCCACTGTTCGGACATCATGCCGGAGGAATAACACGACGCGTTACGTTCTACCAGCACTCGCGTTAACCTCTTGATCTTGCTAAGGGATCAAAATGCCTGTCGTGATTTTGGATCGAGAGGGAAGAGAGATTCACCCGAAGCGGCCCCGCTTAGACGGGACGAGGCGAATGAACTCCCTTCCCTCTCTAAAAGACCTGAAAAACTCAGTGCTTGTGGTCGTCGCCCTTGTGGGTCGAGCACTTGCCGTGCTTGCAGCCCTCGCCTTTGGCGCAGTCGCAGGTCTTGCAGCTGCAGTCCTTGGTGTCGCCCTTGGCGCACTTTTCGTTGCACGTCTGGTCGCAGGCGCAGTGATGGTCGGCAAACGCCAACGGTCCTCCCACGGAAGCCAGGGACAGGGCGAAAAGCGAGCTCAGAATCAGTTTTTTCATGGTGGAATCTCCTTTGTCTCTACCGGAATACGCCGGCACTTCGCTGATCGTGACATGGGGCGAGGCCCTGTCACATTTTTTTATTCCCGACGTATTCCCCCACAGGAGCATCAGGATTGAAGCCCCACCCGACGAACGGACCAGAGCAGGAACCGGAGCAAGAACCCGAACAAGAATCGGATCAGGAGCTCATGAAGCGTTATCAGAGCGGACAAATCTCGGCTTTTGACGAGCTGTATCGGCGCCACGCCCCAAAGGCCTACGGCTTTCTGGTGGCGCGCTGCGCTTCGCGCACGCAGGCCGACGACCTGCTTCAAGCCTGCTTTCTCAAGCTGCACCAAAGCCGCCATCAGTTCGATGCCGCACAGCCGTTTCTGCCCTGGTTCTGGAGCATCCTGCGTTCGGTTTTCACCGACAGTTTGCGGCGCGAAAATCGAAACCCCGCCAAGGCCAACCTCTCCGAAGACGAGGCCCGAAGAGCCTGGGAAGGGGTTGCCATCCCTTCAGCCGACCGTTCCGCGGCCACGCGTGCTTCAGAGCTCACCGAACTACTGGGCTCGCTTTCGGCCGAGCAGCGTCGCCTGATGGAGCTTCGCACCGAGCGCGAACTCTCCTTCGAACAGATCGCCACCGAGCTCTCGATCACTCCGGCGACGGCCCGACAGCGTTTCAGTCGATTGATTCAGCGATTAAAAGCCCAGCTCAAAGGAGGCCCGCGTGACTAAGCCCCTCGACACGAAAGGCATCCGCTTTGACAACTTTCAGCAGTGCGACCCCGTTGCTCCGCCGTCGGCGGTTTATCAGCGCCTTCGCCCGACGGTCGTCGATGACCTCAACCCGAGTCTTCGCCGAGTGGCTGCGCGAGTGGCAACCATCCACCTGGTGACGGCAGCCGCCTCGCTTCTGGTCTGCCCGCAGTTTGGCGTCGGCCCGTTCGGAGGGGACGCCGGACTGATGAAGATTCTGATGCAGTGGGGCTGGGCCGCGTGTGCCGCCGGCTGCGGAGCCACCTTCATGCTCGGAACCGGCATGGCCAGTGCCCTGATCTTGAGTCCGGACGAAAAAAGGGTCTTCGACTCGCGCTCGGGATGGCTTTTTACCAGTCTTGCCGCCACTTCGTGGGCGGTCTTGATGATGATGGCTGCCGTCTTTTCAGGCGACGCCGGCCATGGCGGCCACCACGCCGCCACCAGCAGCTCACCCGAAGCCTTCTCGACGGCATGGAGCCTGATCTGGGCGCTGGCCGCGGCTGCCTCGGCGTGGTTGAGCCATCGAGGGCTGCGCCATTACCGGCCATTGAGCTCGTAGCCGAACATTCGAATGTCGGTCAACTGCCCCCGGGATCAAAAAAACCTTCCAGGAGTGCGTCACCTTTCTGATGATTCCTTTCACATCCACTCCACCGAAGCACAAAAATCGAGTGAGTACGGACACCTCATAAGCCGCTCTTCAGAAGGCGGCGCGATTCAGGGACTATCCCCTGCCGCAGGAACGGCCTCCACCGAGATCAACTCCGGCGAGCACCAGGTGGGGCCGC
>CAYSOA010000050.1:7431-13329 GCA_964432565.1 uncultured Bacteriovorax sp. | reverse complement strand
GCTCCCACGCCGAAGCAGCTCCCACGCCGAAGCAGCTCCCACGCCGAAGCAGCTCCCGCTCTCCCATCTTGCATCCGCCGTCGGTTCTGTGACAAAACCCGGTGCATGAGCACCCTTTCGACCGAGCAGGTAGTCCAGGCCCTTCGCACCGTGAACGATCCCGACCTCAAGCAGGATCTCGTGTCTCTCGGCATGATCCGCGACCTCGAGGTTGCGGGAGGACGGGTTTCCTTTCGCGTGGTCCTCACGACACCGGCCTGCCCGATGAAAAAGCAGATGGAAGACGAGTGCCGCCAGAAGGTGAGCGCTCTTCCGGGCGTCTCCGAAGTGAAGATCAAGATGGACGCTGAAGTCCGCCGAGCAGGTGGAGCGACTGGAGGTGCCGCCGGTGCGGGGTCGCAGCCCATCGAGGGCGTGCAGCACATCATCGCTGTCTCGAGTGGCAAGGGCGGTGTCGGAAAAAGCACGGTGGCCGTGAATCTTGCAGTGTCGCTGGCGCTTGAGGGTGCCCGCGTCGGAATCATGGATGCCGACATCTACGGACCGAACCTGCCGACCATGCTGGGAGTGACCGAAGATCCGGTGCTCGAGCAGCATCCCCGACGGGGAGAGCTTTTCGTTCCTCCGACAGCCCATGGGCTCAAGGTCATGTCGATGGGGTTTCTGGTCAAAGAAGATCAGCCGATGGCTTGGCGTGGCCCCATGCTCCACAGTGTGGTCAGTCAGTTCTGCCACAAGGTGAACTGGGGGGAGCTCGACTATCTCGTCGTCGACATGCCGCCCGGAACGGGAGACGTTCAGCTCTCGCTCTCGCAGGTGGTTCCCGTGACGGGGACCGTGATGGTGACCACGCCGCAGGAAGTGTCGATGCAGGACGTCCGCAAGGCGCTGGTGATGTTCGAGAAGGTGCGGATTCCGCTTCTCGGAATTGTCGAGAACATGAGTTACTTCGAGGTTCCTGGAACGTCGGAGCGTCATTATCTCTTTGGCCAAGACGGCGGTAAGGCGCTGGCAGCGCGATATCGAACCGACCTTCTGGCTCAGCTTCCAATCGTTCAGAAGGTTCGCGAGGGCGGTGACTCCGGCAGGCCTGTCGTGGTGTCGGATCCGACGAGCCCGATTGCCCAGCAGTTTAGGCAACTCGCGCAGGCAGTTGCCCGGCAGGTGTCGATTCAGCAGGCCCAGGCGGGACAATCCGAGCCGATTCAGATCGGGAGATTCAATTAGGATTTTCTGAAGGGGGCGAGATGGCTTCGGCCTGCCAGTTGCAACCGGCTGGCGGCGGAGGTCATCATGGCACAAAGAAAAAAAAGCACGAGTACTCGATCCAAGAAGGCACGCACCGGCGCGTCACGTTCACCAGCGAAAACGGCAACCAGAGGTCTCTCGAGAGCATCCGAGACCTGGAGTGTGGAGATGCCGGCGGCGAAGAAGTCGAAGGCGACGGCTACAGCTACAGCCTCTCGAACTCGCCGCACCAGCCGCGTGAAGGAGGCCGAGCCGCGTGGGGTGGTTTCGAGCATTCGCTCGGCCTTCGGGGGCAAGAAATCAAAAAAGGCAGCCTGAGGGCTGCCTTTTTACAGTTTAAAAGGGAGACAGTGATGCGGGCCGCGCCCTGGGAGCTCCCAGGCGTGGCACCCGCACCGTCGGCCTCGAGTGAGCTATTCGTTTCCGATCGCTTCGACCGGGCAGGCTTCGAGGGCCGCCTGGCACTTTTCTTCTTCTTCCGGTGACTCGGGCTGCTTGTAGACAAACGAGTAACCGTGCTCGTCGTTGCGGGTAAAGTTATCGGGTGCCTCGGTGCGGCAGGCGTCGCAATCGATGCACTGGTCGTCCACGAAATACTTGCCCGGCTTGTTGTCGGGCCACTTCTTCGAATTGTCAGCCATGCGTCGCGTTCTGAACGATTTTGACGCCTTTGTCAATTCGGCAGGTATACTGGAAGCATGGATTCCGGCCAGGAGCGCTTCAAGATCGTCATTTCCGACTGCCACCTCTCGGCAGGCCGGTTTTTCGAGGGGAGTCTCAACCCCCATGAGGATTTTTTCTTTGATGACGAGATGTGCGAGTTTTTTCAGCATTTCTCGACCGGCAGATATGGAACCACCCAGGATGGACCGGTGGAGGTCGAGCTGGTCATCAACGGCGACTTTCTCGATTTCTTGAATGTGCCCTACCGTGGGGACTTTGAAGATACGGTTACCGAGTCGATCGCCCTCTATAAGGTCGAGGCGATTCTGGCGGGCCATCCCAAGGTCATGGCAGGGTTGCGGAATTTTGCTGCCCAGCCCCGAAAAACGATCACTTACCTCGTGGGAAACCATGATCCCGATCTTTTCTTTCCTGCAGTGAGAGAGCGATTGATTCGCGAGTGGGATCCCGAAGGGGCGACGGCTGCGGGTCGGCCCGTGGGAGGCAGCACCGCCAAGGTTCGTATTCTTCACGAGAGTGATCACCTTTCCTATCCCGAGGGGGTCGAGATTCATCACGGCAACCAGTTCGAAGCCGTGCACGTGCTGAATTACCAGCAGCCGTTGCTCAAGTCCTCGGGCATGGATGAACCGGTTCTCGATCTTCCGTGGGGCAGTTTTTACGTGCTGAAAATCATCAACCGCATGAAGTGGGAGCGCGACTATGTCGACAAGGTGCGCCCGATTCGGCTCTTCGTTTTCCTGGGACTGCTTTTCGATACCTGGTTTACTCTTCGTTTTGGCTTTCTTACGGCCTATTACTTCATCAAGACTCGCTTCGTGCCGAGTTCGAGACGGCGCTCGCCCCTTCGCGTGACCCTCGAGATCTTCAAGCAGGAGTCGCAGAACGTGTTTCCGGATCTCGAAAATTTTGCCCGGAGTTTGCTCGATCGTAAGCCCAGCCTGAAGACCGTGATTTTTGGTCATACGCATCGCCCGATGAACCGGGTCTGGCCGGACGGCAGACAGTACATCAACACCGGAACATGGACGAAGATGATCAATATGGATTGGCGCGGTATCGGTCAGCAGTTTCGGTTGACCTTCGCCTACATTCGCATTCGTGACGGCGAGGCGCACAGTGACCTGAGGCAGTGGGTGGGCGAGCACAGGCCTCATGTCGTTTTTCATGGCTAAAGTGGTTCTGAATACGAACGCTGCGGTGCGTCTTTAAAAACTCTTAAAAAACTTTTCACTCAAGTATTGTAAGTCCTTGATTTTCTGAGGTGTCAGACCAGACACGCCCGAAAGCCAAGCTTATGCGACACCGTCAAAACTCCGTAAAATAATGGAGTGAATAGGACGGTTATTAAAGTCTTTCTCGAACGTGCGGCGCTGCTGGGGCTTTTGAGCCTGGGCGTGGGGGCGTGCGCAGTCGGAGAAGAGGAGAGCTGCGTCTCGGATGCGGCTCAATTCGAAGCGTTCGAGCTCTCCGGGAACATCACGTTCGGAAGCGTTCCTGCCGTTCTGGATGGATGGACTCCGAAGCTCGATTACGCCGCCACTTCGAACAAGCCTGCCCGCCGTATCGTGGTCCAGGCTGTCGACAACTGTGACCGCGCAGTCGCGGAGACGACCAGCGATGATTATGGGTTTTTCAAGCTCTCCGTTCCGGGCAACGAGGTTCGGGTGAAGGCCGTCAGTCACGTCTACACGGCAAACTTTGCCAATCACCCTTCCGGTGCGGGAACGGCGTACGAGACGTCCTGCACGTCGGCGGCCTGGGACTTTCGCGTGGTCGACAACACCGAAGGTCAGGCCTTTTACTCCTACCGGAGCACCGACTCCTTCACGGCATCGAGCGCCAATGCCGATCTCGACATTCCTCTCGGATACGATCTGGCGGCCCAGCGGTACACCGATCGGTCGGCCGCGGCTTTCGCCTTGGCGGACACGGTGGTGAGTTCGCTTGAAAAAGTGTGCGAAGCGGCGCCGACGACTCGTTTTCCGAAGCTGATGATCAACTGGAGTGCGAGAAACTACTCCGCCTGGGGCAACAAGGCTTCGGGTGCGATCGGTACTTCGCACTTCACCGTCGAAGCATCGACTCCGCAGCTCTATATTCTCGGAAAAGAAAACGTCGATACGGATGAGTACGACAGCCACGTCGTTGCCCATGAGTTTGGGCATTATCTCGAGTACAGCATCTACCGGTCGGATACGATCGGGGGTTCGCACTCGGTCACGCACCGGCTCGATCCGCGTGTGGCCTTTGGTGAGGGGTATGGAAATGCTTTTTCAGCCATCGTCACCGAAAAAGCGGACTACATTGACTCGATGAGCAGCGGGCAGGTGGGGGGCATTACGATCGACATTGCCCAGAGCACCAGGAACACCTCCCATAACGGCATTCACGTCGAAAAGAGCGTGCAGTACCTGCTCTACAAGCTCTATCAAGATGATGGGAACCACTTTGCCAAGATTCATGAGGTGCTGAAGAACTACCAGAGCGTCTCACCGGCCTTTACAACGGCACTCACGTTTGCGGCCCACTACAATGCCCGGTTCGGAGATTCACTTTTGCGCCCGCTTTGGGAAACCGAACTCGATACTCCCTACGACGCACTTTGTGTTGCGGCATCCTGTGTCGGTTCTGGAACTGAGTCGGGAGATGTGGCCGATCCGTTCGATTCCAAGCAGCTCATCGGCGCCCATTACGCCAGTGGTGGCCGCACTTATGATGGCAGCACGCAGAATGCCGACTTTTGGAATCTTTATCGGCCTCTCAGCTCTGGCACCAACTCGGCCACCGCCCACGAGATCATCAACGACGGGGGGTATTCGTATCCCTACAACAAGTTCGGTTACGTGCGCTGGTACACCTACACCCACACGGGATCTTCGAGGTCGGTGTCGATCAGTGTGCCGAGCCTGAGTGGAGGTGTGAGCTGCTCCTCTCGCGACTGGCTCGACATGTATGTGTACGGCACCACCGGATCGAACCAGGTTGTGGATCTGCTGACCTATGACGAGCGCACGACGGGTTGCCCTTCGGTCAGTTTTTTTGCCGAGACGGGAAAGATCTACCTGATCACGGTCAATGGGGTGCTCTCGTCAGGTGGGAATTTGAGCGGGTATCAAGTGAGGGTGAACAACTGATGCGAGCGCAAAAGCGAGTCACAATCACCGTGGTGGGGGTACTGGCAGGACTGCTGCTCTGGGGAGGATGGCAGGCCCGAGGGGGCGGGGGGCCTTCACAGAAACGGGTCAGGCCGGGCGAGGTGCCACTGGGTCAGGGTTTGCCCTGGTACGGAGGCAAGCCCGGGGTGCCGGTGCGGGTGGCGAGTGATCTCGACGGGGAGGTGCCCGCAGACGAGTGGGTGCCGGTCCGGGTATCGGTCTGGGTCGAAACGTCCTGTTCGACAGTGCAGGTGCGACTTCGGGGTGTGGACGGACTGCAGGTGGTCTCCGATGAGCCCGCTGGTGAGCTGGATCAGGCCTGCCCGAAAGGGATGAATCCGGTGATTCATTCCGCTCGGATTCGCGTGCCCGAGGGAGTCGAGGGGCTGCTTGCGGTCGACGTCCGGGTGCACTCTGAGGAGGGGGTTCGAGGGGCGGTTCGAGCTCTTGCTTTCCGTGATGCGATGCGTAAAGAAATTACAGGGGACCCCTCGGAGTGGGGTCAAACTGACTCTGATTGAGTCTCTGGGGGCAGAGTGGCTCTGAACCACGTCAGATGGAATGAGCTCGTGCTTTCAGGTAGTTGGGGCTCTGGTGGCCTCTAGATAATCCGAGTTCAGTTCAGATTCGAACCGGCACAAAGATTGCTGCCCGGCATCCTCAAAGTTGAGGATCCGATGAAGCGAAACTTGAACCGTTCCCCCCGTCGTTGGCTGGCCAGTGCTCTGATATTCTCTCAAATCGCGCAGGTCGCTCCTGTGGCTGCGTTTGCTGCCGAGGCGGCTGCGACCGAGAGGTCGGGTGAGGG
>CAYSOA010000050.1:3057-7331 GCA_964432565.1 uncultured Bacteriovorax sp. | reverse complement strand
CTCCTGTGGCTGCGTTTGCTGCCGAGGCGGCTGCGACCGAGAGGTCGGGTGAGGGGCGTGGAGGCCGTGACCGAGAAGGGGGGCGTGACGATGAGGGACGCGAGCGACCTCGTCCTGAGCCCGGAACTCCCGGGGCGGATCGTCCGGAGCGGCCCGATCGTCCTCGGCCAGAACCCACGCCGGAGCCCCGTCCAGATCCTCGGCCAGAACCGACCGGACCTTCCTCAGCAGAGCTGGAAGCGGCCCGCGCGGATGGCCGCAATGACGGCAACCCCGATGGCGCCCGTGAGGGCCGTGAGAGGGGCTGGGACGCGGGCATTCAGGCGGGGCGTCAGAACGGTTATCGCCAAGGTTATGATCGCTGCGTCGAGCAGCGCCGACGGGACTTTTACGACCGAGGCTATCTCGAAGGACAGCGCGACGGTTCTCGTGAAGGGCAGACCCAGGGCCAGCTTCAGGGGTTTTCTCAGGGGCAGGTCGTTGGTGCCCGCGATGGAGAAGCCGATGGAGATCGTCGAGCCAATTTTGATGCCCGAGCTGCTGCTGCCGCTCCGGCCACCGAGCAGGGTCGTCGTGAAGCCGAAGCCACCGATTCCTACGAGCGCGGAGCCCGCGAAGGCGACTCTGCCGGCGTGGCGCGAGCCCAGTCTAAAGCGACTCAGGTCGAGTATCCCCGCGGACGCGAGGCCTATCGCACTTCACGCCTGAACGAGCCCGTCAGCGAAGAGGTGGGCGAGAATCTCTCGGCCCCGCCCGCCCGTTCGAACCTGTCTTCCCGTTCAAGCCCGTCTTCCGCCATGTCAGTGGCCTCGTTGCTTCACGGAGTGGCAGCCCTGTCACGCGGTTCGGCAACTCCCGACTATCGTTACGCCCGTGAGCGAGGTCGCTACTCGGATCCGCAGCTTCGTCAGGCGTATTCGCAGGGATATCGTTCGGGCTACCAGTCGGGCTTTCAGTCTTCGTATTCCTCGGAGTTTCGCAGGGGCGAAGATGTGGGAGAGCCGCAGGGGCGTGAACAGGGATGCCGCGAGGCCGAGCGAGTGGATGTTCGCAACGAGTTTCGGCGGGGACGCGACGAAGGCTATCGCCGCGCGTATCGCGAGTCGTTCGATCGGGCCTACGCCGTGGCGTATCGCCTGGGTTACGACCCGGCCTTTCAGCGAATGAGCGAGCAGACCTATCAGTTTCGTTATGCCGGTTATTACGCAACGGCCTACGAGGAATTTCGTCTCTCTGCCTACGGTGAGCGCGTGAATGAGCTCTACCGAGCAGGCTATGCGCAGGCCGAAAGCGCCGCCTATGAGCGCAGCTACCCGGGCTTCGCCCAGGTTGAGTTCGACCGCGGTGTTCGCGACGAAACGGCGGTTTTCGAGGCCAACCCCGTTCGCTTCATGGAATCAGGGTTTCGGGAGCAGTTTGAAGACTCGGTGATCGAGCCGGGTGAGACACTCGGGTTCTGGTTCTTCGTGCGCAATTTCGCAGACTCCGAACTTTCAGCATCCGATCTGAAGTTTGAGGTCGAGACTTCTGGGAACGGGCTTCTGCCGCTTCGCAAGGTGGATGTCGCTTCGGCGAAGATGCCGGCGCGCGGAGCGATTCGAGTGAGTGGCGCTATTCCGGTCATCGTTTCGGAATCGGCCCTCAACCAGAGCGTGACCGCCACGGTTCGTGTGTTCTGGAAGGGAAGCCTGCTTGGCACGAAGAGCTATCGCTTCGATGTTCGCAATCGAGCGACGATCGAGTTTGCCGAGCGTCCGACGATTCGTGAGGGACTGGAGTCGACCCTCAAAGTGCGAATCCGCAACAACTCGAGCCAGCCCATCAATGGGCCGATTCGCCTCGAACTTCGCTCGGATAGCCGGCAGATTCAGATTCGGCAGGCTGTCGATGAAGTGGGAGCGCTGGCTCCGGGTGAAGAGCGTCTTGCGACATTCCGGGTCGTGGGGCGAAGCGACCAGGATTCACCACAGCTTCCGCTGGCCATTCTGGCCACCGACGGATCGCGCAAGCGCCTGACGGTGAAGGACTTCAGCGGATCGGTTCCGGTGGTGAACGATTATCGCGTGAAGCTGCTCGACGGATCCGCATCCCTCAGGCGAGCTGGCGTCACGCGGCTGAACTACGAGGTGCGCAACGTCAGCTCGCGTCTGGTTTTTGGGGCACTTGAGCTTTACGCCCGGGTGCTGGATGCCAACGGAAAGGTCATTCCCGAGGCTCGCTGGATCGGCTTCAATCCGCAGTTCTTGCTGCCGCTTGAGCGAGGCGAGAAGGTGCGTTTCGTGATTCCGGTAGTGATGCCAGAGGGGGTCTCTGCAGGAACCGTGGAACTCGAGATTCGTGAAAACGGAGTGCCGGTGGTCATCCATCAGGCCAGCATTTAAGAGGAGTCGACGGTCATGAATTCGATCCAAAAGACAGTTCAGGTGAAAAGATGGATGGCTCGGGGGCTGGTGGCCGGCCTAGCCCTGATGGCAGGGGCCTGCGTGCAGATTCCCTCGGCCTATCGGGGAACGTTCGCCGATGCCTCCTCCGGCTTTCAGGTCCAGCTCTCGTCGAGCAAGGGCGCGTGGATTCGGCCCGATGGTTCGCTGGAGCAGTTCTCGACGGCCAAGGCCGGCATCAAGGATCTGCTCGTCGGGAAGTCGGCCATCTACATGCGGTCGATCGAGGGCAACCAGTTTGAGGTCTTCTGGGTTCGTCCGCTGGTCGAGACGCGGCGCGAGGAGTTCGGGTTTGTCGGGTTCGAGGCCGAAGTGGTCTACACCCGGATGGCAGCGAAGACTCCTGGACGCCGTCCGGTGCCGGTCATCCTCGCTCGACACTGTGACCGGGGGCAGGTCTTGATTGACACTGTGAGTCAGAGTTTCAACGGCGGCTGTCCCGGCGACTCGAGGCTGCTCGAGCTCGAACGGGTGGTCCCCAAGAAATAACTCGGGTTTTCTTTAGAAACAGCCGATCCGGAGATTTGAGGGCCCTCATGTCTCCGGATCGACTTTTAGAGCTTCTACTTTCGGATTCTCCCCGCTGGCTGGGCGAAGCCCGTCATCACCTGTCCCTGGCCGGGGAGTGGGTTCGCAATGGGCGTGAGCTCCATGCCGATCCCTCGCCGCTTCTCGATTTTTATCGCTGCATTCATGCCTTCAAGGGGGCCTGCAGCCTCATGGCCGCCCGCCTCCCCATGGCCGCGCAGATCGCGGCACGTCTGCACGACATGGAAGGGCGCCTGGCCGTCAAGGATCATTGGGTGGAGGCCGCCTCCTGGCTTCCGGAGTTTGAACGCGAGATGGAGGCCATTCGAGTCGGGCTCGCCGGTGCCTGGCAGCAGTCTGCGGAGCGGACGGGAACGATCCGGGTTCTGGTCCCAGGTCGTGACGATTATCCGGCCTCGGTTCGGGCTCGTTCGGGTGGGCGAGAGCTGGTCTTTCCGTGGTCCTCCATCGTGGAGTTCCTTCCGGGAGTTCAGGTTCAAGCCAGACCGCTCGTTCCGGTCAGGGGAGAGCTGCTTGCCGTCATTCCCGCGCAGGGGCCTGCGCACGAGGGGGTGCGCTTCGGAATTGCGGTTCGAACCCAGTCGGGTCAACAGATCGTGGTCCCGGTGCAGGAACTTGAACTGGTCTATTCGGCCGAAGAAAAGTCGTCGGAGCAGGGTTCGTCCTCGGCGGCCTGAGCCAGCATCCCGGCTGCAGATGAGTCAGACATTGAGTCCGCCGCCACGAGCGGCTATAAAGAGGTATCACCCGAAATCGAGGTTTACTCTTTATGGCGATGGCATCGTGGAAGGCCTATCTGGGGTCGAGTATCGGAAAAAAGAAACTGGTCGGCTTGACGGGGTTGGCGATCTCGCTCTTCACCCTGTCGCATATGGCGGGAAACCTGCTGCTGTTTGTGGGTCCTGACGCCTATAACAAGTACAGCCATGCGCTGATCTCCAATCCAGCCATCTATCTCGCCGAAGCGGGTCTCGTGGCTTTCTTCCTGATTCACATCATTCTCACCGTGCAGCTCACGCGTGCGAATCGCGCCGCGCGTCCCGTAGGATATGCCAAGTCGGCGTTCGGGGTGAAGAAGACGAGCTTCGCGGCAAAGACGGCCATCCTCTCTGGGGCGCTCCTACTGGCCTTCGTGGTACTGCACCTTCAGTCGTTCAAGTTCGGTGAGATCTATCTCACCACGGTCGATGGCGTCGAAATGCGCGACATCTATACCCTGGTCATCGAGAAGTTTCAGGACCCGCTTTATCTCGGCTGGTACCTGCTCTCGCTGCTGATTCTGGG
>CAYSOA010000050.1:0-2957 GCA_964432565.1 uncultured Bacteriovorax sp. | reverse complement strand
AGTTTCAGGACCCGCTTTATCTCGGCTGGTACCTGCTCTCGCTGCTGATTCTGGGACTTCACCTCAGTCATGGAGTGAAGGCATCCTTTCAGTCGCTGGGACTTTTTGCTTCAAATCACCCCCTGCTGACGCGAATTGGCTGGGGCTTTGCCATTCTCGTGGCAGGCGGATTCATCGCCCAGCCAGTGGCCATTTACTTCTTCGGACTCGGAGGTTGATCGATGAGCACGCACCCCAAATTGGACTCCAAGATTCCCTCTGGCCCGATCGATAAGAAGTGGGCCACGCGAAAGTTTGAAAACAAGCTCGTCAACCCGGCCAACCGTCGCAAGCACACGGTGATCGTGGTGGGCGCCGGCCTTGCCGGCGGAGCGGCCGCCGCCTCGCTCGGGGAAGCGGGATATCGCGTGAAACTTTTCGTCTACCACGACAGTCCGCGTCGCGCGCACTCGATTGCGGCGCAGGGGGGCATCAACGCCGCCAAGAACTACCAGAACGATGGTGATTCGATCTATCGGCTGTTTTACGACACGATCAAGGGTGGCGACTTTCGCGCTCGCGAAGCTAATGTTTACCGCCTTGCCGAAGTATCGGTGAACATCATCGATCAGTGCGCAGCCCAGGGTGTTCCCTTCGCGCGCGAGTACTCGGGCTACCTCTCGAATCGTTCCTTCGGTGGGGCCCAGCTTCAGCGCACGTTCTACGCTCGGGGCCAGACAGGACAGCAGCTTCTGCTCGGCGCCTACGGCTCGTTGATGCGTCAGGTGGAAGAAAAGAACGTCGAGCTTTTCGCTTACCACGAGATGCTCGATGTCGTGCTCGTCGACGGCAAGGCTCGCGGAATCGTGGTGCGCAACCTGCGCACGGGCGAAATCTCCACTCACACGGCGGATGTGGTGGTGCTTGGAACGGGCGGCTACGGGAATGTGTTTTACCTGTCGACCAACGCCAAGAAATCCAACTGCACGGCGGCTTGGCGGGCCTACAAAAAGGGCGCCTTCTTCGGAAATCCTTGTTTCACGCAGATTCACCCGACGTGTGTTCCGGTTTCGGGTGACTACCAGTCGAAACTGACGCTCATGTCCGAGTCGCTCCGAAACGACGGGCGCGTCTGGGTTCCGAAGGCCAAGGGCGACAAGCGTCCTCCCAGGGACATTCCGGAAGCCGAGCGGGATTACTACCTCGAGCGCATCTATCCGGCATTCGGTAACCTCGTTCCTCGTGACGTGGCATCGCGGGCTGCCAAGGCCATGTGCGACAAAGGGCACGGCGTCGGCGAAACCGGTTTGGCCGTGTATCTCGATTTTGGCGATGCGGTGAAGCGCATCGGAAAAGAGGGTGTGGCCAAGAAGTACGGCAACCTCTTCGAAATGTACGAAAAGATTACCGGTGATGATCCGTACGAAGTGCCGATGCGCATTTATCCCGCCGTCCACTACACGATGGGCGGACTCTGGGTGGACTACAACCTCCAGAGCACGATCCCGGGACTGTTCGTCATCGGTGAGGCCAACTTTTCCGACCATGGTGCGAACCGACTTGGCGCTTCAGCGCTGATGCAGGGACTTGCCGACGGGTACTTCGTCGTGCCGTACTCGATTGCCAACTATCTGGGCGGCGACAAGCTCGCTCCGGTGGCGGCTGACCACGATGCCTGCAGGGCAGCGCTCGCTGACGTGAAGGGACGCGTGGACAAGTTCCTTTCCATCAAGGGCAAGCAGACGGCGGATTCCTTCCATCGTCGCCTCGGCAAGATCATGTGGGATGAGTGCGGCATGGCTCGCAATCGTGATGGTCTGACGAAGGCGATCGCCGACATTCAGAAGCTTCGCGAGGAGTTCTGGTCGGATCTCTTTGTTCCTGGCACGGGGGACGAGCTCAATCAGGAGCTTGAGAAGGCCGGCCGCGTGGCCGACTTCCTCGAACTCGGTGAACTCATGTGCCGTGATGCGCTCGAGCGCGAGGAATCCTGTGGCGGGCACTTTCGTGAGGAGTACCAGACACCAGAAGGCGAGGCGCTTCGCAATGACGAGAAGTTCACCCATGTGGCGGCCTGGGAGTATCAGGGTGACGGCAAGACTCCGCTTCGCCATCAGGAAGAGCTGAAGTTTGAAAATATTCACCTCGCTCAGCGCAGCTACAAGTGAAACGAGCAGCTACAAATAAGGAAAGACGATCATGACTACGTCCAAGGGAATGACCCTGCAGTTGAAGGTGTGGCGCCAGAAGAACGCTAAGGACGCGGGCCGCTTTGCAGACTACACGGTCGAGGGAGTGAGCCAGGCCGCCTCGTTTCTCGAGATGCTGGATGTCTTGAATGAGCAGCTCATCCGAAAGGGCGAAGAGCCCGTGGCTTTCGAGCACGACTGTCGCGAGGGCATCTGCGGTTCCTGCGCCATGATGATCAATGGCTGCGCCCACGGCGACATGCCTCGCACGACGGCTTGTCAGCTCCACATGCGGCACTTCAACGATGGCGACACGATCGTCATCGAACCGTGGCGTGCACGAGCCTTTCCGGTCATCAAGGATCTCGTGGTGGATCGTTCGGCTTTCGATCGCATCATCGCTGCGGGCGGATACGTTTCAACGAACGTCGGGAATGCTCCCGAGGCCAACTCGATTCCGGTTCCTCAGCAGGATGCCGAAGCCGCGATGGACGCCGCCGCCTGCATCGGTTGCGGCGCCTGTGTCGCTTCGTGCAAGAACGCCTCGGCCATGCTGTTTGTCAGCGCGAAGGTCAGCCAGATGGCCCACCTGCCGCAGGGACAGCCCGAGCGTGCCCGGCGTGCCCGAAGAATGGTCGCGCAGATGGATCACGAGAAGTTTGGCGCCTGCTCGAACACCGGTGCCTGCGAAGCGGCCTGTCCGAAGGGCATCAAGCTGACCAACATCACGCTGTTGAATCGTGAGCTGGCCCGCGCCCAAGTGAAGGCCTGAGATGGAACGGTTTGCGC
>CAYSOA010000049.1:0-13472 GCA_964432565.1 uncultured Bacteriovorax sp. | reverse complement strand
ACGATCTCGAGTTGCCAGGCGGGGGTAGGGGGCGGCGAGCCTTCCGGTATTGCCTGCCGAACCGTCGACAGCGGGACCCCAGTTCAGATCGCTCAGGTGTTCTGTGGTGCGACCGAGCATCGCACGGGTGGCGGCTGCAAAGAATCGGGATCGGCCTACATGTACGAGCATTATCCTATCGTCCATGCCGATGGCCGCGAGGGGTGGCATTGTAATTCCGGATCGACGGGTACGCTATCGACCGCGTATGCGGTGTGCTGCGCGAAGGCTGCAGGAGTGCCGGTGCCCCTTCCTTCGTCTGCTCCCGTGTGCCAGCGATTCCAGTTTCCGACGAAGGATATGGGCGCTGCAGGCATGCTCCGCATTCAGGGTCATACTTCGTATGCATCGACGGCCGTTCAGTGGTGCAAGGAAAACGGGTTCAATGGGGCCACCACGCGCGTGAAGGAGTACCACGACACCGGAAACCGAGCCGTTTGGGGGGGGAGTTCCTGGTATACGAATGTGAACGGGGTGACCATCGAAGAGCTCGAGTGTTGTCCGTAGTTGGGGGCGTCATCGGGGGTAATGCCACGTGATTTTTGTTAAATAATAGTAATAGGTTAGAGACCTTAGAAGTCCTTAGGTGCGGTGCGTTATCGCGTGGGCGATAACTGCCGCATCGAAAGGACTCCTTTATGAAGACAGCCTCTTCGCGTCTCGCCCTTTTCGCCCTGCTTGCCTGTGCCCCCGCCGGGGCGGCCCAAGCCGCACCTGAGTCGAGCAAGTTCGACATCCATCAGTTTGCCGACCAGCTGGTCGTGGGAGGAGGTCGCTGCGTGGATGGGATGGACGTGAACGTCTCGCCCGAAGAAAAGACGGCGTCGCGGGCGCGCCTCTATCAGACCTTTCCGAACGCGTCCGAGCTGTCCTTTCAGGCTCCCTCCGGCTTTCAGGCGATCACGTTTCGCCTCGGCACGAAGCTTCTGCGCAGCACCAGTAATCGCCGTAATCCGATCGAGCTGCTGAAGTTCAACATCACCGACAACGCCGTCGAAGTTCGTGACCGGTTTACCGGAGCCGCCAATCTGTTTCTGGCCTCGCTCGGCGATTCGCCCGTCAGCATCTGCGTGTCCTGCTTCCAAGGAGCCGACTATCTTTATCACTCCATGCTTCTGGCCATGCAGGAGAGCGATCGCCCCGCCTCGAAGCGCGAGTTTGACTCCATCTTTTTCGGCTGGATGAAGACCTGGGTTTGCGCGGCGGAGTGAACGCGAGATTTCATCTGTTGGGCGGCGTTTTTCGATGTCAGCTCTTTTTTGCTGCGATGGAATCGAGAAACTGAAGATCGAGCCGATCCTTCTCTCTAACGGTCTGCTTGAGTTCGCGCATGAAAGAGGCATTGGCGAAGGGAATCTTCACGCCCTGTAGTTCGATCCAGCTAATTTTTCCCGAGGCGTCTTCGAAGGTTTTTCCGCAGGCCCGAGCCATCAGGTCGACCACGATCTCATCAGCTACTCGAATCACCTCGTACTGGGCGATTTCGCCCGGCTTGAGCTCTGATGCTGCATGATCCGGAAGCTGCGACACGGCGTCGATGACCCGAGACTCATTTTCGGGCGTGGCTTCGACCAGCAGGTCGATGTCTTCGGTCGCGCGAACGAAACCGAGCTGTAGCATCGCCATTCCGCCGACGATGACGTAATGGGCGCCCGCCTGATTGAGTGTGGCGCACAGGTCGATCAGATCCTGAAGGGTCGGGGGCCTGGACTCGAGGGTGCTCACGAGTTGGCCTTTTTATTCGGGGTGTCGCCGTGGCCCGCTTGTGCTTCGAGCGATGCCTTCTGGGCCTCCTCAAAGGTGCGAAAACGATAGACCCCGCGGCGAACGAACGGCCGGCTTCCGGGAAGGCGCTGCCTCAGCTCGGCGACGAGCTTCAGAAAGTCGCCCGCGGCTTCGAGATCGGTGCGAGGTCGGCGTTTTCCAACGATTTTCATGCTTCCTCAAGAATAGGGAGTTTCGGGGGAGGGGTCAAACTGGCGAATTCCCTCGCTTTGCTGACGCGTTGCATATAAGGTCCCTCCATCTCACTCTTTGTTCGGTTCCTGCAGCCCCAGCAGGCCGACCTGACCGCCCTGAAAAGCAGCAGTAATCCCGGGGCGGAAATAAAAGAGAAACTTCATGAATTTCAGTGATTTGAATCTGATTGCACCCCTTTTGGATGCGCTCAAGGCCACCGGCTATGAGAAGCCGACTCCGATCCAGCAGAAGGCCATTCCGGTTGTCCTGCAGGGAAGCGACCTCCTGGCCATCGCCCAGACCGGCACCGGCAAGACGGCCGGCTTCGCGCTGCCGATTCTGCAGCTTCTGGCGCAGGGATCGTCGCAGCAGGCTGGCTCAGGTTCGCAGATCCTTAGCGGCGCTGCCGCCCAGGGTGCTGCTGCACAGCCCGTGAAGGTGGGAGGCATTACTCCCGTCGGCGGAGCCGCTCCTCGCGCCGGCTCAGGTCCGCGCAAGATTCGCGCGCTGATCCTCACCCCCACGCGCGAACTCGCCTCGCAGATCGGCGAAAGCTTCGCCACTTACGGCTCGCGCCTGAACCTGAAGCACACAGTCATCTTCGGTGGCGTGGGGCAGAACCCGCAGGTCGCGGCAGTTCGCCAGGGCGTCGATGTGGTCGTGGCGACGCCAGGACGCCTGCTCGATCTGATGAACCAGAAGCTGGTCAAGTTCGACGGGCTCGAGATTTTCGTGCTCGACGAAGCCGACCGCATGCTCGACATGGGCTTCATTCATGACGTCAAGCGCGTGATCGCGCAGATTCCGCGCGATCGTCAGACGCTGTTCTTCTCGGCCACGATGCCTTCCGAGATTACGAAGCTTGCGTCGCAGATTCTTGTGCAGCCCGTGCGTGTGGAAGTGACTCCGGTGGCAAGCACCGCCGATCGAATCGCACAGGCCGTGATGCATGTGCAGGAAAACCAGAAGACCTCGCTGCTGAAGAAGATGCTCGAGAACAATGAAGTCACTCGTGCGCTTGTTTTCACTCGAACCAAGCGCGATGCCAATCGTGTTGCAGAGTCGCTGACCGCTGCCGGTTACGGAGCCGCCGCGATCCATGGAAACAAGTCGCAGGGAGCGCGCGAGCGAGCCCTCGAGGGAATCAAGTCAGGCAAGATCCTCGCGCTCGTTGCGACTGACATTGCCGCTCGCGGAATCGACATTGACGAGCTCTCGCATGTCTTCAACTACGATATTCCGAATGTGCCCGAGACCTACGTCCACCGCATTGGTCGTACTGCTCGTGCGGGTCGCGACGGCGTGGCCGTGTCGTTCTGTTCGCCTGCAGAAAAGGCTTTCCTGTCGGATGTCGAGCGCCTGATCCGCAAGCGCGTGCAACTCCTTCCGACCCCGGAAGGTCTGGAAGTGGAATCACGCAAGCGCGGTGGTGGTGGTGGCGGCGGACGTGGTGGGCATCATCGCGGTCGTCCGGGACAGGGCGGCGGAAATGGCCAGCGCTCGCATCAGGGCAATTCCAGTGGTCGCCATGCTCACGGCCAGCGCGGCGGGCATGGAAATCGCCCTCACCGGTAATTACCGAGGCGCGAGCCTCTGGTTTTTTGTCGAGGCGCGAGCCTCGGGTTTTCTGTCGAGGCGAGAGCCTCGGGTTACCCCGGGTTCTTCGGAAGCTGGGCTGCCATCCAGTCGATCAGGTCCTTGCAGGGCTCGAGGCGCTTGGCGACGTCGGCTGCAAAGCGCGGGGTGCCGAAGCTCTTCGGAAAATCGATTTCCTTGGCGGCGTAAAGTCCGTTGTGCAGCAGATACTCCGCATTTGAGTGTTCGGGGTCGTAGCCTCTGGGGATTTTCTTGAGGTCCCTTCCCTTGAGTTCAAAGCCCGCACGTTCGAGTGGAGCCAGGGCGTTGGAGAAGCCCGTGTCGGAAGGGGCCTGCGAGATGCGCTCGCGATAGATCGCACGCTGCAGCGACTGGAAGCGCCAGATGCCTCCACCCAGTGCCAGGCCCGTCGGGTCGAGGCCGAGGTAGAGCCCCGGCGACCAGTCCTTGTCGAACCGCCGATCCCGGAACCAATACCCGATCCAGGTCTTGTACGGGGTCTTGTCGTCCGAGAAGCGGGTGTCGCGATTGATGCGAAAGAGCGATCTGCCCGAGATCTCGAGCCACGGGAAGCGCGGCGAGAGCAGGGGGCGGAGCTCTTCGGCGAGTCTTCTGGCGGGATCCCTGAGGTCGTGCTCGTACTGATCGCGATGCGAGTCAAACCACTCGCGCGTGTTGTGGCGCTTGAGGCTTCTCAAAAACTTGATCGCGGGTTCGCCGAGAAGGGCGGGTGTTTTTTTCGGCGCCGGCGCAGGTGCGGAACGTTTCACTCGGAAGCCTCCGTGCAGCGAAGTTCGATCGAGGTCCTGCCGTTCACGGGAAGGAACTGCTCCCAGCCCAAGTGGGCGATGCTGGCATCCTGAAGTTTATCGAGCTCTCGGGCCGAAAGGACGAGCGTAGCCTCGGTCGGCCGATCGCGAGAGCCGCGAAGCGAGAGCCACATGCCGTGGCTGCGGTCCATCATGCGTGGCGAGAGTCCGCTCTCGATCGCAGTGATCTCGAGGTTTCCTTCCTCACCTCGTTCAACGCTCACTCGATGCTGCATCGAGGGCGATCCCGAGAGGATGTGGACGATCTTTTCGCCAGGGAAGTGAATGCTGGCGGCGAACTGAACCACGAATGCCGGCGTGGTGTAGCCGCTGTTGAATTGAAGCAGCTCCCGGCTCTCGCAGCGGACCAAGGGGAGGCTGTTCGAGGGGAGGGGGGTACCGGCCTGGGCGAGGGGGGTGCAGAGCAGTCCAAGCGCGAGAACGGGGGTCGACTTTGTCATGGTGTCTCCAGAATGGAGGTCTTCTAATGCCGTGCGTTGTCGGCGTCTATGGAATTCTAAGTCTTCGATTTAATGTGAAGTTTTATTAACCTGGCTCGTCCCGGGTCATTTATTGTTGCCCCGCATTATTTATGGCGGATTTCATGACGCAGTGTGGTAGCTCAGGCCACCAACCAACGGAGAATTCATGGAAAATTTCAACGAACTGAACCTCAGCGCGCCGATCCTCAAGGCCATCACCGAAATGGGCTTTGAGAAGCCAAGCGCCATTCAGGCTGCTGCGCTTCCGGTTCTTTTGGGCGAACCCACCGATTTCATCGGTCTCGCCGCAACGGGTACCGGCAAGACGGCCGCCTTCTCGATTCCGCTTCTCGAGCGGCTCGATGTCGAGCTCAAGAGCGTACAGGCGTTGGTGCTTTGCCCCACCCGCGAGCTCGCGATTCAGGTTTCGGAGCAGATTCAGCTCATCGGGCGCTATCAGAAGATGGGGGGCGTTCGGGCGCTTGCGGTCTACGGCGGATCGAGCTTTGGCGACCAGATCGCAGGTCTCAAGCGTGGCGCCCAGGTCGTGGTTGGAACTCCGGGGCGTGTGGTCGACCATCTGAAGCGGGGCACGCTCTCTCTTGAAAACGTGAAGACCGTCATCCTCGATGAAGCCGACGAGATGATCTCGATGGGCTTCAAGGATGACCTCGAGTTCATCCTGGCTGCCATTCCCGAAGGCAGTTCGAACACCTGGCTCTTTTCGGCGACGATGAGCCCGGGAGTCCGCTCCGTGGCATCGGAGTACCTTGAGAGTCCACAACAGGTACAGGTGAACCGCGGCGGCAAGATGCTCCCCGAGAACGTCGAGCAGCTTTATTACGTCACCCAGGAGTCGAACAAACCCGAGGTGCTCTGCAAGCTGATCGAATCAGCTGATGATTTTTACGGACTGATCTTTTTTCAGACCAAGGCGCTACTGGTGGAAGTGGCCGACTTCCTCTCATCCAAGGGATTCAAGGTCGATTGCCTGCACGGTGACATGGACCAGAATGCCCGCGAGCGCACCATGAAGGCGTTCCGCGAACGCCGCGTGAGCATGCTGCTCTGCACGGACGTCGCGTCGCGCGGCCTGGATGTGAAGGACGTGACTCATGTCATCAACTATTCGCTGCCGCGCGAGCTCGACTCGTACGTCCACCGCATCGGACGCACTGCCCGCAGCGGAAAGGCCGGCGTTGCGATGAGTCTCGTCACCAACAGTCACAAGGGGCTTGTTCGACGCATCGAGAAGCTGACCAGCTCGCGCATGATCGAGGCACGCGTTCCTTCGCGCAAGGAAATCGCCATGCGGAAGGTCACGCGCCAGTTGTCGACTTTCGAGTCGCAGGAGCACTGGGGCAAGGTGGTCGAAGTCATGGGCAACGAATGGCGTGATGCCGTTTCGAGCATGATGCCGGACGAAATCGCCGCGCGTTTTCTGGCCCTGATGAATCCCGATCTTTTTGCCGACCTGCGCGGACCGCAGGGAGAGCCCGTCGTCAAGGTCGAGCGAGCTCCACGACTGGCCGATCGACCCGATTTCAAGGCCGAGCTCGAAGAGCGAAATATCTTCGTTCCGGGGGCTCAGTCCGGTCGCAAGGGACGTTACGTCCATGACCACGGTCGCTTTCAGGTGAAGAGCGAGGAACAGATCGAGCCGGCCCAGGTGGAGTTCAGCGAAGAGCCGCGTCGGGAGCGGAGCTTTGACAGTCGCAAGCCTGGTGGCTTTGGCGGAAAGCGCCGGTTCGATGATCGCAAGCCCGGGGGGTTCGGAGGTCAGCGTTCCTGGCAGCGCCGGGATGATCGTCGCGGTGCTGCGTTCGGTACTCGCCCAACGGGTGGCATCGGAATCGTCCCCGCAGGAGAATCAGGCTCGAAGCCGGCTTTTCCAGGTTTGAAAAAGAAGTTCGGGCGTTCCGACGGGATGCCTCAGGCGAGGTTTGGTGCTAAGGCTTCTCGTGGTGGCAAGCCGCGATGGAAAACCTGATCCAGCTTCAGCAGGGTTCAAAAGCGTACGGTTCAAAGGTCCTCTTTGACGAGGCCTCTTTTTCGATCAATGAGGGCGAGCATGTCGGCGTCATTGGTCCGAATGGGGCGGGCAAGACCACGCTCTTCAAGTCGCTGATTGGCGAGGAGCAGCTCGACTCGGGCAGCATTACCCGCTCGCGTGGGCTGCGGCTCGGCTACCTTTCACAGCACGACAACTGGCGGACCGACGAGACGATCGAAGAGTTCATCTCGTCGGGGGCGACGCTTCCCATCTGGGAGCTCAAGACGCTCGGGCGAGGCCTCGGTTTGTCGGATGATCACTATGCCCGGCCGATCCAGTCGTTCAGTGGCGGCTATCGCATGCGGGCGAAGCTGCTCAAGATGCTGGGGCAGCAGCCCAACCTGATGCTGCTGGACGAGCCCACGAACTACCTCGATCTCGAGACGCTGCTGGTGCTCGAGAAGTTCCTTCAGGGCTTCAGTGGTGCGTTTCTTTTGATCTCGCATGACCGCGAGTTTCTGCGCCGTACGACCGACCACATCGTCGAGGTCGAGGCCGGATCGATCACCAAGTACAACGGCAATATCGACGACTACTTCGAACAGAAGGAGCTGCTTCGACAGCAGCTCGAGGCGCGTGCGATGTCCGTCGAGCAGCGGCGCAGGGAGGTCCTCGATTTCGTGGCCCGCTTCGGTGCAAAGGCAACGAAGGCCAAGCAGGCCCAGTCGCGATTGAAGTCGCTCGATCGAATGGAGACGATTGAAGTAAAAGCGCTGCCGACCCGGGCGCGTTTTCGTATTCCGGCACCCGCCCGAACAGGAAAGCTCGTACTCGAAGTGAAGGGCGCCGATCTCGGGTACCCCGAGCGCAAGGTTCTGGGAGGTCTCGACCTGCGGCTGATGGGTGGAGAACACGTTGCCGTCGTCGGCCTGAACGGCGCTGGAAAAAGCACGCTGCTGAAGACCCTTGCCGGGAGGCTTGAGCCCCTCCGCGGGACCATCGAGCCCGGATACGAAGCGACCTTCGCCTTTTTCGCCCAGCATGTCGCAGAAGAGCTGAATCCCGAGCACACGGTGCTTCGCGCCCTCCAGCAGAAGGCGCATCCTGCCGTCCTGCCGCAGCAGGTGCTCGACCTTGCCGGAACGCTGCTCTTTTCGGGAGATGACGTACACAAACCCATTCGAGTGCTCTCGGGTGGAGAGAAGTCGCGTGTCGCCCTGGGTCAGGTCCTGCTGCAGAAGGCCTCCTGCCTGCTTCTGGATGAGCCGACGAACCATCTCGATTTCGATACGGTCGAATCGCTGGCCCAGGCCCTCGAACAGTATGAGGGAGCCATTGTGGTCGTCAGCCATGACCGTTCTTTCATTCGCCGCATTGGCACGAAGATCCTTGAGGTCAGCCAGGGATCTGCCGCCACCTATCCCGGCACTTACGACGAGTACGTCTGGAGCGTCGAAAAAGGGGGGTTTGCGACCCTGAGCCGCGACGGCGTGGCTGCGCCCTCTGCGAAGCGAGAGGTCTCTTCGGATTCGACCGCTGCCGGCCACAAGCCCAACTCCAAGCCCAACTACAAAGAAGAAAAGAAGGCGCTCGATCGACGTCTGCGGCAGCTGGAGCAGAAGATTGCGCAGAGCGAATTACTGGTGTCGAAAAACCATGGTCGGATCGCCGAACTCAATGAGCGGCTGGCGTCCGGAATCGATGCATCCTCGGGGCTGATTGACGAAATGGCCCAGCTCCAGCGTGAGGTCGATGCGGCAGAGGCGACCTGGATGGAGTCTGCTGACGAGCGCGAGAAGGTTCTGGCCGAAATTGCGGCACTTTGAGGAATGATCGTGCGATCTCTGTTGGGTGTTCTCAGCCTGCTGTTTGCAGCCTGCTCGTCGGGTGGAGGGGCAAGCCCCATTGAGGGATCGGTGAGCCGTCCGGATGGAATCACCCTGATTCGACGTCGGGAGGTGTTCGTTGATTCAGGCATGCTGATCGAAGCCCGCTGTGCAGCGGGTGAGGTGCTGATCTCGGGCGGCTGCCGCTGTGACGGACGTTTTGCCGTCCTCAGCTCGAGTGAGCGAGTCGGCGAGGGCTGGCAGTGCGCCTGTACCGATGCGCCCGAAACGGGCATCGGGCATCAGACCGTCATCCTTTGCTCGTCGAGCCCTTCACTGTCCCGCTCTTTTGAACCGATTCATCTGGCAGGGACCATGGATGTCGATGCCGACAATTCCTGCGTCGTGGGCGAGGCAACTTCAGTCTCTGGAAATTGCGGCAGGAGTCTGGACGGCATGATCGGAGCTGCGGGAGTTCTTACGGTTTCGGATTTTCGATTTCGCTGTGCGTGGCGACCCTCCGAACCCGGTCGATATTCCGGGGTTTGTATCGAGGGGCTTCCCACGGTTGATCGCTCTCAGCAGTTTTTTTCGGTAGCCGCGGCGGCCTCTGCCTCGAATTCGAAGTCCTGTGCGGCCGATCGGAATGCCATTGGCGGAGGTTGCTGGTGTCCCGGTGGAGGGCAGCTCGGATCAAGCTACCTGGGGGCGGATCTGCGAACACAGCACTGCAGCTGCCGCAGTCCCAATCATTTCATCGGAGCCGGAACGGCCACCACGCTGTTACGGTGTATTTAGGCGGAAGCCCGCCTCTCCCCGGGGGGAGGGCGGGCCGCAAGGATCTCTCTTGAGCCGGTTATTCAGCTGCTGACTGCAGCATCTCTTTTGCCATCATTGCCCAGCCGGTGACCGAGTCTTCGAGCTCCTGCATGGCTTCGGCTTCTCCATCCTGAATCTTCAGCAGCTCTTCGCGGACTTCCCTTTTTGCCTTTTCAACCTGGTGGGCATCCACCCTGCCGGCCACGTCAATGCCCCCAAGAATCTTCGAGGCATCGAAGGTCACTCCGATATTGCGGAATTGAAGGCCAAAAAACTCGACCGTGTCGCGGTAACGAAGGGCAATCGACTGGGTCTTTCCGTCGACGACTGCTGAAGAGATCTCGACCTTTTCGATTTCGCGGCGCTCCTGTCCCATGCTGGAGTCGAGAAGGACTTTCTTGAGTTCGACCAGTGCCGGATAAATGTCTGACAGGGATCCGGCCTTTTCGAGGTCGGAGAGCACGGCAACGAGGCGCTGGTGGTTTGGAAGCTCGGCGGGATCGGAGGGCTGCTCGAGCCGAGCCGACGCCTTTTGGGACACGAACTGAATCAGCTTCACGACCTGGGTCTGAAACCCGGCCTTCGCCTGGAGCAGCAGCGAAACCTTGCCGTCGGCTCGAATTTTTCCAGCCTTGGTCTTGGCCGAAAGCGAGACGGTGGTCTTGTCGCTCATGGCCCATGGCGAGGTCTTTGCCGAGGCGGTCAGGCGCACGTCGAGCTTGAGCTGGTCGAGGTCGGCCGTCTTCGGGTTGACCTGAAACGAGATGCCCTCGAGCACGTCGTCAGCCTGAAAGGTGCGATCGATGACGGATTGAATCTGGGTGTTGACCTTGGCGAAGTCGACCGCAGGGGTGGCGGGACCTTCCGCCCGAGCCAGAGCCGGGGTCGTCAGTGTGAGGACAATGGCGGCGTGAAAAGCGTTCTTGAGGATCATGGGATACTTCCTTTCGAGATGAGTGTTGAAGCTGATGTACCTCGGCTCAGACTTTGGGGCATGGAGTGGAGCTGACAGCCTTGGGAGAAATCCGTCAGGACCCGCGCGGTAATGAGGGCTTCAGCGATGCGAAGTGCGCCCGATTCTCCGGAGCATGGTAGGGTGGGCGCATGGCAAAAGAGATTCCTTCAGTCACTCAGGCGGTGGCCTTGCTTGAAGAAATGGCGCGGTTGATGTCGCTCAAGGGCGAGAACGTCTTCAAGGTGCGAGCTTTTGAAAAGGCGGCGGGGCTGCTGGCGGGTCGCGATGACCTGCACAAGCGGGCCCGTGCAGGCACGCTCACCGAGCTCGATGGCATCGGCAAGGGCATTGCCGAAGTTCTGGGTGAGTTTCTACTGACCGGAGAGTCGAAGATTCGGCAGGAGCTGGAGAGTTCCCTGCCAGAGGGCCTGCTTGAGCTTGTTCAAATACCGGGTCTTGGTCCGAAAAAGGCCCTCGTGCTGATCGAACAATTCGAGATCCGATCGGTTCGCGAACTCGAATATGCCTGCAAGGAAAACCGCCTGCTGAAGATCAAGGGCTTCGGCCCGAAGCTGCAGGAGAAGATTCTCGAGAGTATCCGATTCCTGCAGTCGACCGCTGGACAGGCGCGCCTGGATCAGGTTCTCGGTCCGTCTGAAGCCCTTGCCTCGGCGTTGTCCCAGCGCTTGAAGTCACGCGTCGAACTGACTGGGGCGATTCGTCGCCGTCGTGAAGTGGTCGACTCGATTGATCTGCTGATCGAGGCTGAATCAGGGGGCCTCGACGCCAAGGGGCAGCCCCTGTCCCCGCTTCTCAAGCAGGTGGCTGCCGCGCTGGTCGAGGCCAAACAGTCCTCCTTTCCCGCAGGTATTGCAGTGCCCGTGAATCTTCATTTCGCCTCCCGAGCCCGCTGGGGGTTCGAGCTGGCGAGAACCACGGCAACCGCCGAGCACTGGCAGGCGCTGGGTAATCCGCTGGCCTCGGACAGCGAGCCCGGCGGGAGTGACCCGAACGAAGAATCATTTTATCGCAGCCTGAAGCTCCCTCTGATCGAACCGGTGATGCGCGAGACCGGCGAAGAGGTGGCGCTCGCCCGTTCAGGAACGCTGGCTGACGTCGTGACACGCGAGCAGATTCAGGGGGTGTTTCATCTGCACACGACGCGATCCGACGGCACGAATACGCTTGAAGAGATGATCGTGGCAGCCCGCGACCGGGGCTACCGCTATATTGGCGTTTCAGATCACAGCCAGTCGGCGTTTTACGCACAAGGACTGAAGGAGGAGGCCCTGAAGGAACAGGAGACGGAGCTTCGCAGGCTGCAGGAGAAGTATCCGGAGGTTCGCATCTTCTGGGGCATCGAGAGTGACATCCTCGCCGACGGATCGCTGGATTATCCCGATGAGGTATTGAAGCGATTTGATTTCGTGATCGCGTCGATTCATTCGCGTTTTCAAATGGACCGAGACACGATGACGGAGCGAATAATTCAGGCGATTCGGAATCCGCGTACTCGGTTCATCGGCCATCTGACCGGAAGGCTTCTTTTGGGACGAAAAGGATATGAACTCGATATCGAGCGCGTGATTCGCGAGGCTGCGAAATACGATGTTGCCATCGAGCTCAACGCGCATCCTCAGCGGCTGGATATCGACTGGCGTTTCGGTCCCCGGCTTCGGGCTTCTGGAACGAAGGTCTCGGTCAATCCCGACGCGCACGAAATCGCCGGATATGACGACACGCTCTACGGTGCGTGGATGGCGCAAAAGGCGCTGCTGCCGGAAGCGCTCGTGGTAAACGCATGGGAAGTGAAGCAGGTGGAGTCATGGCTGACCCGAAAGTGAGTGCGTCCGAAAAAGCAGGAAGTGCGGGCTCGAAAGGGATCTCCTTCAGTGAGCTGAGCCGTCCACGCAGGCTTTCGAAGGCAGAAAAGCTCGAAGCCGAGCGCCGACGCATGCGTGAAGTGATCGTGCGTCTCAAGCGTGAATACCCCGACGCTCACTGCGCCCTGAATCACCACAGCGCCTTCGAGCTTTTAGTGGCGACGATTCTTTCGGCCCAGTGCACCGATGAGCGGGTAAATCTGGTCACGCCTGGGCTCTTCGAGAAATTTCCGGATGCCCAGGCGATGTCGAAGGCCACGCTTCAGGAACTCGAGAAGTTGATTCAGTCGACGGGCTTTTACAAGAACAAGGCCATTGCTCTGAAGACGACGTCGCAGCTTTTGGTCGAACGCCATTCGGGCGAGGTGCCGAGCGATCTCGAAAGCCTGACCGCACTTCGTGGTGTTGGCCGCAAGACCGCGAACGTGATTCGGGGCACCATCTTCGGTTTGCCGGCCATCGTCGTCGATACCCACGTCGGTCGACTGACCCGGCGGCTGGGCTTCACGAAGCAGCACGACCCGGTGAAGGTCGAGTTCGAGATGATGGCAATCATCGACGAAAGGGATTGGACGATTTCGAACCACCTGCTCATCGACCATGGGCGCGCGGTCTGTCAGGCCAGAAAGCCGGCCTGTGATGGATGCGTCGTAAGCGATCTGTGTCCGAAGTTGGGCGTGAAACGGCCCTAGCCGGCCGCCTCAGGCTGCAAGGGTTGCATAGCGAATCTCCGCAGGCAGGGCCGCCTTTACGCGGTAGCCCAGCGACTCGGGCAGTGACTCGACCGTTCCTTTGAAAAAAGCCAGAACCACGCGTCTCAGCCGTTCTTCGTGGTCCGTTGGTGGCAGGCCCGGCTCGTGAACCCCGAGGACAAAGCCGGCGTGCGAAAGAAAATCAGGCAGTCCGATGCTGCGGTCGGTCTCGCCGCCTGCGATGAGCGGACGCTCGGCAAGGGGAATCATCTCGAGTAGCTCGTTCGAGAGGGGTGGCCCCAGACGCCGGATCAATAGTTTGCCCAGCCTCAGTGCGGTAGCGCGCGCACAGCCCGGGCAAAGGCGATCCGAGCGTTCGATTTCGGATTCGGCCGACGTGAGCCAGGTGGGGTTCGGTC
>CAYSOA010000048.1:8790-13789 GCA_964432565.1 uncultured Bacteriovorax sp. | reverse complement strand
GGCAAAACCCGCGAGAATGAAATCCATTCCGAGAAGGCCTCGATTTTTCCTGCCGGGTGCGTAGGCGCGCAAGCGCTCTGCAATGATCGCAAGCTCAGACTCGGATAAAGAAGCCTGCTTGAAATCGAGCGGAGATTTCATCAGTCGGCGGGCCAGCGCCAGATCTCGATGCGTGCCATTGAAGAGCAGCAGTACTCCGGCGCGAACTGCCGATTCAGGATCCTTTTCGAGGAGAGCCGGTGCGGACTTCAGAGCCGACTTCAGTTCGCCGAGTTCATCAACGCCAGCCAGTGCCTGGCGAGATGTAAAGATCTGCTCGATGCGCTGAGCGCCCACCCGTTCTTCGGCTGTCAGGGTCTCTCGGGTGACTGAGCCGGCACCTGCAAAGCCCGCCATCACCTCGGCACAGGTCGCGCTCCGCCTCGGGGCGCCTTCGGCGCTGAAAGAGGCGATGAGTGCGCTTCCGAAAAAATGAAGTGCCACGACCCGAGGCAAACTCGGTCTTAGAAATCCTGCTCGCCGCTTCATCTCCTGCTCATCGGAAGCCTGCGGCAAGAACTTGACTCCCTATGATTCCTCTGTGGAGCGATCAGTCGCCGATCAGCTCGCTGTAAACGCCGTTGTAACAGCCCTGAGTCGTTGCCGACCCACCCAATTCAATCCGACTGGGATTGGTATGGGCCCAGATGATGACCGCAATACCGTCCGATACCTCATTCGTCAGAATGACCTTCTGGATTCGAGAAAGATCGGCCTTGGGAAACTGCGACACGGGGAAGTCTCTCTGGATGGCATCAAAGCACGCTTCGATCAGCGCGTGCCGCGACCGGATCTGCTCGTCCGTGACACGGCTTTCCACTTCGAGCCGAAGGCCCAGGCCTTCGAGATAACTTCCGAACTCCTTCAGAGATCCGCCGACATAGTGGCGATGCGGCTTCTTGATCGCCGAACGGAACTCTTCACTGAGGGACTCAATTTGCTGCGCTTGAGCCTGAACGGCTCCTTCCAGATCAGTGACTCGATTCACGAGCGACTTCGCGTCGACCGGACTCCTCGCAGCTGCCGCCGCAGAGGCCAGTGCGGGCAAAGTCATGAGGACCAGGGCAATGGAGAGCCGGTTTCGAGTTTTCATGGGTTCGGGTTCCTTTCGATGGAGGGGTTTTACCGGAGCGGATAACGCACCGCACCTAAGGACTTCTCAGATCTTCCGAAGGTACTCCTCCCCGAGTAGAAAGAAATAATACTATGAGGGCGTTTTATATGTAAAAATGCCCACATGGTGACACGCCTTCTTCTCGAGCAGCTCAAAGCCTCCCGAAAGAGCGTCCTCCTGCTCGGTCCGAGGCAAGTAGGAAAGTCGACCCTCATCCGTGCGCTCAGCCCGGATCTCGAGATCAACTTGGCCGAAGAAGCCGAGTACTTTCGCTTTCAGACCGAGCTCGATGAGCTCGAACGCAGGATTGAGGCCGCTCGTCCGAAAACGGTCTTTATCGATGAGATTCAGCGCATTCCTCGCCTGACCAACAGCATTCAAGCCCTGATCGACCGAAACTCCAGCCTGCGCTTTTTTCTGACCGGATCGAGCGCGCGAAAACTTCGGCGCGGCAAGGCCAATCTGCTGCCAGGAAGGGTGCTGTCGTTTCAGCTTTCTCCGCTCTCACTGCTCGAGCTGCAGGACGAGTGGGATGAACGCCGGGCGATGCAGCTCGGCACCCTGCCGGGCGTTTACCTGAATCCGGCAGCAGCCGAGGCGAAAAGGCTCCTCCAAAGCTACACCACCATTTACCTGCGCGAAGAAATCATGGCAGAGGCCCTGGTTCGCCAGATGGACGGATTCTTTCGATTCATCCAGGCGGCGGCCTTCGAGTCGGGATCCTTCACCGACTATTCCAAAACCGCGAAACGCGCGAAGGTCTCGCGCCAATCGGTCACCCGTCATTACGAAATCCTGGAAGACACGCTCATCGGAAACCGCGTCTGGAACGATCCGTCCCTGGACCCGGACGAGGTCGATCTCGTCAAGCATCCGCGATTCTTCTTCTTCGACCTCGGCGTGCTCAATGCCCTGCGCGGAAGCTTCGAAGTCAACGCCGAACGCATCGGATTTCTCTTCGAACATCTGGTGTTCAATCAAATCACCAACAGCGCGACGGCTATGGCTGTCGACCACCAGTTTTACAACTTCAGGACCCGGGGCGGGCTTGAAGTCGACTTCATTCTCAATCTGGATGGAAAGCGCTTCGCCATTGAGTGCAAATCCGGCGAAGACGTCAGCTCTTCCGAGCTCAACCCGCTTCGAGAACTCCAGCGGTACTATCCAAAAATCGAAAAGCGGGTGTTTTACCGTGGAAAACGCGCACTCAAGGATGGCGACATCTGGATCCTGCCGCTCGAAGAGGGCCTCAGATCGCTGTTTCGGGGCTGATGGAGTCACAACTTGCATGTGTTCTAATTACGACGTAAAATGAACACATGATGATCGAGCGGCTAATTAGTACTGAACTCAAACAGTCCAAAAAATCGATCCTACTATTGGGAGCTCGGCAGACTGGAAAATCCACTCTCGTTCGTAGCCTTGTGCCTGACCTTGAGATCGATCTGGCTGATCAGCAGGTCTATCTCGCACACCTGACGGATGCGGGCCTGCTCAAGCGTGAGATTCGAGAGTCAAAAACCATCTTCATCGATGAGGTTCAACGAATTCCATCGCTTTTGAACACCGTGCAGTCGCTGATCGACCATGATCGCTCGCTGAAATTTCTCCTGACGGGCTCCAGTGCAAGAAAGCTGCGGCGCGGGCAGGCCAATCTCCTTCCAGGTCGGCTCTTTACTTACGAGATGGGGCCGCTATCCCCCGTCGAACTCAAGGCCGAATTTGACCTTCGAACTGCCCTGAAGGTGGGGCTTTTGCCCGGGGCGTATCTCAGTGACTCTGATAAAAGTGCGGAAAAGTTGCTGCGAAGTTACTCGGCCACCTACCTCAAAGAAGAGGTACAGGCCGAGTCATTGACGAGAAACCTCGAGGGATTCTCGCGTTTCTTTGAAGTCTGCGCGTCGAGATCCGGCGACTGGATGGACTTCTCGAAGTTCGCGTCGCAAGCCATGATCCAAAGGGTCTCCGCGCAGCGTTATTTCGAGATTCTCGTCGATACGCTGGTCGTGCATGCCATCGAGCCCTTTGCCAAGAGCGCTAAACGAAGACTCATTCAGCATCCGCGCTTTTTCTTCTTCGACGTGGGAGTACTCAATGGAGCCCTCTCCAACTTCTCGGCCTCCCCCGATCGAATCGGCAACCTGTTTGAGCATCTGGTGCTTCAGTCCATCAAATCGACCGCCGCCGGACTCGACCTCGACACCCGTATCACGGGATATCGCACCGAAGCGGGAGCCGAGGTCGACTTCATCGTGGAGATCGCGGACCATCTCTTTGCGATCGAAGTCAAAGCCTCGGCAAATATCGGAAAAAGCGACTTTCGGGGGCTGAAGAGCTTCGCCGAGTTCTATGGACGAAAGCATCACCCTCTGGTGATCACCACCGGAGAACGTCCGCAACGCTGGGAAGACGTCCACATCCTCAGTTTGGCTGACGCCCTGAAGTTCATCTTCGAAACGTCTGCCGGCAAGCGGCTTTAAAACGACGAGTGCCTTCTGTTTCTGCCGCGACTCCGCTAGAAGAGCCGCCAGAGGATCACCCCATGACCAAGCATTTCCGCACCCTGGGATTCATCGAGGCGATCTCGCTTCTGGTGCTGTTGTTCATCGCCATGCCGCTCAAGTACCTCGCGGATATTCCGGAGGCAGTGCGAATCGTGGGCTCCGCCCACGGTGCGCTCTTCGTGCTCTACGTGGCCGCCGGAGCGATGCTTTCAGATCGCCTCCAGTGGTCGATAAAAAAGCTCGTTCTTGCCTGCGTGATTTCCAGTGTTCCGTTTGGTCCGTTCATCTTCGACAAGACGTTGTTTCCTGTCGAAAAGTAGGCTCCGAACGAGCTCCGGAAAGCCGGCACGCCGATTGCGATACCTCCTCCAGTGAACAGGAGCAGAATCGGCATGACCGCCCCCCGCAGAACTGTAAAAAGCCTCGTCCTTTCGCTGGCATTGGCGCTGGCGTGGACGTCTTCGGGCCTGCTCTCGAGGGCAGATGCAGCAGTCGGAAACGTGTCGAAAGATTGGACAGCTGAAAAGGCAGCCTCCAAGACCGAAGAGGGTGCGCTCCTGCGCAAGCTTGAACGCCTCCATCAGCCCGGTCAAAAGCGGGCGATCGAAGGCTACGGGGTGGTTCAGGTCATCACCCGTCCCCGATCAGCAAAATCTGGTAACGGCCCCGGAACGATCGTTGCTTCTGGAACAGTAGTATTCCTCAACAAGGAGCCCGTGGTCCTCACCAACTCGCATGTGCTGGCAGGACGCGAGGCGGCCGAAGTCGAGTTTCCGCTCTTTCATTTTTCGGTTTCGGCAAAACGCATCCTCGACGTTCCGGCTGCCGATCTCGCACTCCTGAGACTCGAGATCCCCCAGTCAGGAATGGAATCACAGAAGTGGCTCTACGCCCACGCCGCGGCGCTGATGAACGTTCGTTTCTGCAGGCCAAAGGATCCTTCCTGTGAAAACGGCCTGCAGCACTTCTTCGGATATGAACGCTCCTCCGAAGCACAGGTGCTTTGCGCCGTCGTGGACGCACGCCCTGTTTGTACGAAGAACACGGCGCCCTGGACCGCGCTCTCGGTGCCCGACACCGTCGCTTCCGGAATCTACAGCCACATGATCCAGATTCCGACATTTGCTCGTCCGGGAATGAGTGGCGGTGCCTTCTACAGAGGAGGTCGACTGAACGGAATTCTCGCCAAAGTCGACCTTGGTCTCGGCTCTTTTGGTTACGCCATTCCGATCGCTGAAGCCGCGCGCGTGATCAGCCAGAAATATTTTGGCGTGCGCGCCGGAATTCTGATTCCCGAAGGACGATGGATCGGTGATCCGAGCTCGCCGCTCCTTCAGGTTCG
>CAYSOA010000048.1:0-8690 GCA_964432565.1 uncultured Bacteriovorax sp. | reverse complement strand
TGATTCCCGAAGGACGATGGATCGGTGATCCGAGCTCGCCGCTCCTTCAGGTTCGACTGGCCGGTGACGTCATCGTGAGCTCGCCCCGCGCGGGTGGCTCGGTTGCTGCCGGCGGCGAAGCCGGTAACTCCGGCGGCGAAGCGGGCAACTCCGGCGGCGAAGCGGGCAACTCCGGCGGCGAAGCGGGCAACTCCGGCGGCGAAGCCGGTAACTCCGGCGGCGAAGCGGGCAACTCCGGCGGGCACCCCACTCTTCAGCGCTATTGGAAGCTCCTCATCCGCATGTTCCAGGCGGAGCAGTCTGTTCGGGCGTCAAATCCGTTTTTTGCGAAACCCCACGACCTGCTCGTCAACGGCCGCAAGCTCCTGGCCATCGAACTTCCGCATGCAAAAGCGCCCGAAACGCGCATTTTGCTGGCGCCGTCCATTCCAGCGTACCTCTGGGTTCGCCTGAAAAGCGCCGGCGCCAACGGATTTGAATGGAAGGCGCTCTGGGATACTCCGCAGAACCGTCAATCGCTGGTTGATCGTCGAAAGCTGGCTTTCAGCAAACCGCGCTTTGCACGAATCTACGAACTCCACACGGGAGTCTTTAAACAGGATCGCGGCGCCGGCGACACTCATGACGAGAGCGGAGCCATCAACCTCCTGAAGAAACCCAGCTCGAGTCCTTATCGCCTGCAACTGGGCGATCTCGACTCGCTTCTGACCATCACGGTCGATCCCTCGCGAGAGGACCTTGCCGTTCGGGTGGATCGCAATCTCGAAGAGATCCTGATTTTTGCACCGAGAACGAACTCCTCGATGAAACTCAAGCGCATCACGCCTCTCGAAGCACCCACCCTGCTGTACTGCCACGCCGATACAAAGACGGGTCGCTGCAGCACGAAGCATCCGTACCGAACCTCGATCAGCTGGTCACGGCTCGATCTCGGCAGGCTCGATCGCATTCTCGTGACGACGCCGACCCACATCCATGAGTTTGTGTCCTGCTCGCTCGGACAGATCGGAGACTGCGTTCGATGAAGGTCGACGTTTTCACCCTGACCGACTGGCAATGCGTGGCTCTTCTGGATGGGCACGAGCCATTACCTTCAATCGCGGTCTATAAGGCGCTTTCGGGTCTGGCGAACAATGGAGCGACACGACCAGAAGAGGTCGATCTGCACGAACACGCTCGTCGGCTTCTCGAAGCGCGTCGCCTGCTCAAGGCTGGAAAATATGCCGACTTTGACTCCCTTCTCCAGAGCTTTCAGGCTCGCTCAGGAGACCCAGAGCTCGATCAGATTCTAATGGGCGATGCCCAGGCACTCGAAGCCATGAAATTGGGGAAACAGGGCCGGTTCGACGAGGCTCGCACAGCGGCTCTCGCGGCGGCCGAGCACTTCTCCGGCACTCCGGACCGCCATCGCGAGCTTCGCGCGCGCATCAATGCAGAGATTTTTTTGTGCACTCTCGAAACCTACCTGATTGGTACGCTTTACTCGCTCGAACAGGCCGCGCTACGAGGGGGCTTTGACGACCTGGTGGGAAATATCCGCAAGGGACGGACGATTCAACTGATGGACGCCGGTCGCTTCGAGGAAGCCCTCGCCGAAGCCCTCGGAGCTGCAGCCGCCTACGAACGGGACGGCTGCCCGGAGGACCGCGCCGTGGCCCATACCGTTCTTGCAATCCTTCATCTCATCGCCGGGCATGTCGGCGATGCCCAGATCGCGGCCGGAAAGGTTCACTTCAAGGACGGAAAAGTGAAGCCCTACTTCGAGGCTTTTCAATCCCTCGTCTCGGGCAAGAAACCCCAGCCCCCCGAAGGGCACCCACTCGCAATCGTTCCGTGGCCGGTGCACAAGGTTAAGAAAGAGTCGATCAGCGGGAAGATCCTGCGCCGACTCTCGGAAGGCCCCGCCACAAGAGACGAGCTCATCGCACACGTCTGGGGTGATCAAGCGCTCGATCCTTCCTACTGTTCGCGCCTCTACACGGCCATCAACCAGCTTCGAAAGAAGGAAGGCGCCAATATCGTCTTCGACGGCAGTCTCTACCGAATCACCGGTATCCGGTAACTTTTGGCGGCCCGGCGCAGCATTGACACTTTCCTAACCAAACCCTGACTGGTTTCGAGGCGCAGGCGACCGATAACTTCTCAGCATATGAGCGCCCTCGCCCGCACTTTCATTAGTATTACCGAGCTTGATCGAACGGTCCTTCGCTGGTTCAGCACCCTCAGGCGGCCGACAATCGACAGACTGATGCGAGGATTCACGCGGTCGGGGGACTGGCAGAGCTGGACCACGCTCTCTCTCGCCGCCCTTGCCGCCGGAGGCCCCTACCGAACCCTCGCCCTCCACATCCTTCCCAAACTTCTCGCAACTCTCGCACTCTGCTTTGCAATCAAGACGCTCTCTCGCCGCCCGAGGCCCTCGGTCGCCATGAACGACTTTCAGTCACTGCTCAAGAACCCCGACCCCTATTCGTTTCCGTCGTCGCACACGGCCTGTGCGTGGGTCGTGTGCGCCAGCATGGGCCTGATGCTCGGCTGGGGCTGGCCCATCTGGATCCTCTATGCCTCGGCCATCAGCTACTCGCGCATCCATGTCGGCGCCCACTATCCACTCGATGTCCTGATCGGCACGATCCTCGGCCTGGGAATGGCTCTGATTTAACCACAAGGGACTGGATACCGTTTTTTTGCCTTTTGAATTCTCCTCTGCTACCGCTTTGGTACGCACTTCGGAGGGGAAAAATGAGTCATCTCGCTGGAAATCTTAAGCTTTTTGGCACTCTGACGAGCTGCTTTGCACTCGCCCTGCTGGTGTCAGGATGCACCACGGAGCCCCCCAAGCCCAATACCGTCACGATCGCCATGGGCGCCGAGCCTCCAGACTTGAATGGCACCAAGGCCACCGACAGCGAGAGCTTTTTCATCCTCGGGCATGTCATGGAAGGACTGACTCGGGCCGGAAAAGACGGCAAACCCTCGCCCGCCGTTGCCGAGCGCTGGGAAATCACCGATGCGGGCGCCACCTTCCACCTGCGTCCGACGGCGAAGTGGAGTGACGGAAAACCGGTCACCGCCCACGATTTCGTCTACGCCTGGCGAACGGTCGTCGACCCAGCCAACGCTTCCGAATACGCCTTCATTTTGTTTCCCGTCAAAAATGCAGAGAAAATCGTCTCGAAAAAAGCCGCCGTCGAAACTCTAGGCGTGCAGGCCCTCGACGACCGCACCCTGAAGGTCACGTTCGAGCAGCCCTGCGGATACTTTCTTTCGCTGATGTCCTTCGCGACCTACTTTCCGGTTCGCGAAGACTTCCACAAGCTTCACGGCGAGCGCTATGGAGCGGATGCCGACAAGCTGCTCTACAACGGCCCCTTTCGTCTGACCCAGTGGGTGCACGGGGCATCGCTCAGGCTGGAAAAAAACTCCGTCTATTGGAATGCCGATTCGGTCAAGATCGCCGCAATCGACATTCCGTACATCACTCCCGACCTGAGCGCCCAGCTCAACCTCTTCACCGACAAGAAGATCGACCTCGTCAGTCTCGGAAAAACCACGCTTCGCACGGCGATGCGCGAACGCTTCCGAATGAAGAAGTATTCGGATGGAACGGTCTTTTACCTTGAATACAACTTCCGGAAGGGCCGAATCACGGGAAACAAGAACCTCAGGCGAGCCATCCAGCTGGCCTTTGACGGAGACGAGTACGTCGACAAGGTTGTCAGCATCCCGGGAACGGTCGTAGGCAGAAGTCTGATTCCGGCGTGGATCGCAGGAAAAAACAGCCTTTTTCGCGAGGACTATCCTCTGACTGCGCTGAAACCGAACCTGACGCTGGCCAAGAAACACCTCAGCGAGGCCATGAGGGAGCTCAAGCTGAAGGAGCCTCCGACGCTGGTCTGGCTGACCGGAGACAGTCCCGGAGCCTCGAAGGAGGCCGAGTACTTTCAGAACCTGCTGCAAACCCAGCTCGGAATCACCCTCAAGATCGACAAGCAGATCTTCAAGCAGCGTCTGGCCAAGATGTCGGCAGGCGAGTTCGACATCGTGTCGGCAGGCTGGGGTCCCGATTACAACGATCCGATGACCTTTGCCGATCTGATGACCTCCTGGAACGAGAACAATCGCGGCCACTGGAGGAACCCCCGATACGACGCCCTGATTCGACAGGCGCAATCCACCACCAACTCGGTCGTGCGAATGGACGCCATGGCAGAAGCAGAAAAAATCCTGCTCGAAGAGATGCCGATTCTTCCGCTTTACGAACGCAGCGTGGTCTACACGCAGAGTGATCGACTCGTCAGTGTCGGGCGCCGGGCAGTCGGCTTTGATCCCGACTTCACCACGGCCACGATTCGAAACTAGAAAGGGCAGATCATGTTCCAGTACGCTCTCAAGCAGATCGCCTCGGGAATCGTCACCGTCTTCTTCATCGCTACGGCCACTTTCGTCGCCATGCATGCGGTTCCCGGTGACCCCCTCAGCAAGGGCAAGGCCATCGCCCCCGAAGTGCGCAGGAACCTCGAAGCCAAGTACGGTCTCGACCAGCCGGTGACCACCCAGTATGCGGTCTACATGAAGAACATGCTGAAGGGAGACTTCGGCATCTCCTTTACCCAGGCCAATCGCTCGGTGAACGACATCATCCGCGAACACTTTCCGATCTCGGCCATCCTGGGTATTTTCGCCATCGCCATTGCCGCCGCCGGAGGAATCCTCTGGGGCTCGCTCACGGCGCTTTACCGAAACCGGTGGCCGGATAAGCTCATCATGCTGGCCGTGATCTTCGGGGTCTCGGTTCCGAGCTTCGTGGTCGCCGCACTCATGCAGCTCGGTGTGACCGAGCTCAACAAGAGCTTCGGACTGCAGCTTTTTGCCGTGGCCGGGTGGGGCGGTCTGACCCATGCCGTGCTCCCGGCCATCGCACTGGGGCTGGGCACGATGTCGTTTCTGACGAGATTGATGCGGTCATCGATGCTCGAAGTGGTCAATGCCGACTACATTCGCACAGCCAAGGCAAAGGGCGTCTCTCCCGTGGGAATCTTCTTCTCGCACCAGATTCGAAACGCGATTCTGCCCGTCATCACGGTGCTGGGCCCCGCGATCGCCGCCATCACGACCGGCGGCTTCGTCGTCGAAAGCGTCTTTGCGATTCCCGGCCTCGGACGCTATTTTGTTCAGGCCGTTCAGCAGCTCGACTACACGGTCATCATGGGACTCACTGTCTTCTACGGTGCCTACCTGGTCGCCATGGTGATTCTCGTCGATATCGTCTACGCGCTCATTGATCCGCGCATCAAACTTGGAAAGGCCTCAGGATGAAGACGGATGCACTGACCCGTTCAGAATTTGTCTCGGCGGTCCGCAGCGGAACGATCCAGCAGCTTTCGCGCCCCTCGCTCAGCTACTGGCAGGATGCGTGGATGCGTCTCAAGAAGAACCGCCAGGCGCTGGCCTCGCTCTATATCGTTGCGGCGCTGTTTCTACTGACCACGCTCGGGCCGATTCTCTGGCCGCAGAGCCCTTCGCAGCAGAATCTTTCCGAGATCTCGCTTCCTCCCACCCTCGGAATGAGGGCGCTCGTGGTTTCCGATTCACCTGAAGAGAGCGCGGTGGAACCGTCAGAAGCAGGAGGCTCCTCTGATGCAATGGATGCGATGACGGAGAGGAGCCTTCTGGTACTGGGAACGCCACATACCCGTGGCGTCGAACTGCAGTGGTCCCCCGTTTCGGGAGCCGAAGGGTACGTGATCTACCGAAACGAAGTGAAGCCGTCACCACGGCACGATTTCGGCCTCCCACTGGCCGAACTGAAAGGAAGCGAACAGTCTCGCTATCGCGATCGCCTGAACCTCGAGCCCATGACCTACCATTACTCGGTCGTCCCGCTGATGAATGGAGAAGAAGAGGCAGAGCAGGCGCGCACGATTGAAGTTCGCACCCGCCTCGCCCTGAAGCAAAGCGAGGCACGGCGATACGCGGCCGAGATCCAGGCAGGACAGGAAGTGCACCTTCCGGCACATCCCTTTGGCACCGACTATCTGGGGCGCGACCTTCTGGCCCGCATCATCGCCGGCGCCCGGGTGTCTCTGTCGATCGGATTTTTCGCGCCGATCATCTATATTTTTCTGGGTGTCCTCATCGGTGGTCTCGCGGGATACCTCGGAGGCCGGGCGGACCTGCTGATCATGCGCGCAACCGACCTCGTCATTGCGCTACCGTTTCTTCTCTTCATGATTCTCTTTAGAATCGCCTTCGGAGTCGGCCCTGGCGAGAGCGGAGTCTTTCCGCTGATCGTAGCACTGGTCGCTCTGTCGTGGACCTCCTCGGCCCGACTGGCCCGAGGCCAGATCCTGCAGCTTCGCGAGAGCGAATACGTCCAGGCCGCACGCCTGATGGGAGCCCGAACCGGATACCTTCTGATGCGGCATCTGGTTCCCAATACGCTCGGCGTGATTTTGGTCTCGCTGACCTTTGCGATTCCTTCCACCATCTTTACCGAGGCCTTCCTTTCCTTCATCGGAATGGGGGTCGTGCCGCCCACTCCTTCGTGGGGCAGCCTCTGTGATGACGGCATCAAGACCTTCCTGACCCATCCTCATGAGTTTCTGGTTCCAGCCGTCTTCATCAGCATCACGGTGCTGGCGTTCAACCTTCTGGGCGACGGACTGCGCGACGCCCTCGACCCGAAAATGCGAGGCCGAGAATGAGTACCCCCCTGCTCCAGGTTCGTGATCTGCATGTCGAGTTCGATACGTACGGCGGAGTCGTCAAGGCGGTTCGCGGCGTGAACTTCGAAGTCGATGCCGGAAAGACGCTCGCCATCGTGGGCGAGTCGGGCTGCGGAAAGTCGGTAACCGTCCAGTCGCTGATGGGCCTGATTCCCACGCCTCCGGGGCGGATCGCCTCGGGTTCGGCGCTGCTTCGAGGAAGCGAGATTTTGAATATCTCACTGAAGGAGGCCAACCAGATCCGCGGCAAGGAAATCGGAATGATCTTTCAGGATCCGATGACCTCGATGAATCCGACCATGACGGTGGGCAGGCAGATCGCCGAGACGCTTCGCATCCACGAAGGCTATTCGGCGGATCGAGCAAGACAGCGCGCCATCGAGCTTCTCGAGATGGTGCAGATTCCGGAAGCCTCGACTCGGGTCGACCTCTATCCGTTTCAGTTTTCGGGCGGAATGCGCCAGCGCGCCATGATCGCCATGGCCATCGCCTGCAACCCCAAGGTGCTGATTGCCGACGAGCCGACGACGGCGCTGGATGTGACGATTCAGGCCCAAATCCTCCAGCTTCTCAAGAGGCTGCAGCGCGAGCACCAGATGGCGATCATCCTGATCACGCACGATCTCGGCGTCGTCGCCCAGATGGCCGATCATGTGGCCGTGATGTACGCCGGGCAGGTGGTCGAATACGGAACGGTGGACGACGTGTTCTACCGTTCGTCGCACCCCTACACGCTGGGCCTGCAGCAGGCGATGCCGCAGAACGACGAAAAGTCCCACAAGCGACTGGTTCCGATCGAAGGCTCGCCACCGGACCTGTTCAAGCCCCCGGTCGGCTGCGGCTATTACGCCCGCTGCCCGCAGGCCATGAAGGTTTGCGAATCTCGAATGCCGATTGAGTTCGGAGTGAAGCAAAGCCGCGGAGAAGCACACTTCAGCCGCTGCTGGCTTCACCATGAGTGGGCTCCCGCCGAAATGGCGCAGCCCGTGCTCGCCGCAAAGACTTCCGCCGAGGTGACGTCATGATGCTCGAAGTTCGCAATCTCAAGAAGCACTTCCGCGTGGCGAAGGACAAGACGGTGCATGCCGTCGATGGCATCCATCTGAAGGTGGCCCCCAACGAAATCGTGGGACTCGTCGGTGAGTCGGGCTGTGGAAAGTCGACGCTCGGCCGTACGATTGTCGGGCTCTACGACAAGACGGCGGGCGAGGTTTGGTTCGAAGGCGAGAAGATGCCCCAGGTGCTGGGCGCAGCCGACTTCAAAAAATACTCTCGAAAGATTCAGATGATCTTTCAGGACCCCTACTCGTCGCTCAACCCGCGAATGACCGTGAGGGACATCATCGCCGAGGGGCCCCTCCTGCATGGCCTCTGGAAATCGAACGAGATCGACCAGAAGGTGGGTGACTGGCTCGAACGGGTCGGCCTGTCGCGTGACCATCTGTCGCGCTACCCGCACGAGTTTTCGGGTGGGCAGCGCCAGCGTATCGGCATTGCCCGCGCTCTTGCCCTCGAACCGAAGTTTGTCGTCTGCGATGAGCCGATCTCGGCGCTCGACGTCTCGGTACAGGCGCAGGTCATCAACCTGCTGGCCGACCTGAAGGACAAGTTCGGACTCACGCTGCTCTTCATCGCTCACGACCTCTCGATGGTGCGCTACGTCTCAGATCGCATGGCGGTGATGTATCTCGGCTCGATGGTCGAGCTTGGGCCGGCAAATGAAGTCTACTTCCGACCGATCCATCCCTACACGCAGCTTTTGATCGAATCGAATCCCGAGGCCGACCCGGCGCTCGAACGAAAGCGCGAGCACCGCGAACTCAAGGGAGAGATTCCCACGCCGGTGAACCTGAAGCCGGGATGCCGCTTTGCAGGTCGCTGCCCACTGGCGATCGATCGCTGCCATGTTGAAGACCCCGAGTGGCGCGAGGTTCGCGCCGGACACTTCGCGGCTTGTCATCT
>CAYSOA010000047.1:0-13949 GCA_964432565.1 uncultured Bacteriovorax sp. | reverse complement strand
TTCGTGCGAAGAATGGGCTTCAGGCGGAGACGGTCGATCTTTTGCCGGGCGATCCACCACGGGTGAGGTTTACCGGCGGAAGCCGGGAGGCCGTTGAGGGTCGCGCAAAAGCCAAAGCCAAGGCGGAGGCAGAAGCGAAAGCCAAGGCCGAAGCGGAAGCTAAAGCCAAGGCCGAAGCGGAAGCTAAAGCCAAGGCGGAAGCGGAAGCGAAAGCGGAAGCGAAAGCGAAAGCCAGAGCGCGCGCCGAAAAGAGCAGAGCCAAAGAATCCGCAGCGAACTCAAAAACTCAATGGATTGCATCTGCATTCACGGCTGAGAAGCATCCGCCCCGAGAACCTCGGCTCACTGGCGTAAAGCTCAACCATCCGCGCTGTACGGACTGCCCAGCCACCATGAGACTGGCCTCGTCGCTCAACCATGCCAACCAGCATGTATGGGATTCGCTGCCCCCCAGGGTTGGTGAAACATTCGAGCAGTGGAGTGCCCGCCGCATCGAAGAGTTTGGCCGACAATACAAAGACGTGACGAGTATTTTTGGCCCGGGAATTACTGAGAACATGATCGCGAGGCGATTCTCGACGGCGGGGCAGGGCGTGAAAAGCCAGGTTCGAGACAATCGCATCATCATGACCGGAAAAGTGGAGCTCGACTATCATGTCGCCGGGCAGAAGAAGGCCAAGACCGGCACCTTCGACGTCGAGATCTGGGTCTGTCAGTCGAACTGCAGTCCTGGTTCGCCGGGTGACGTGATCACGATGTTCCCGAAGAAGGGACCCGAGGATGGCATCTATACGATTCGAAAGTCACGGGCTCCGGGAGCACGGAGGTAGAATGAGACGAGTCGGCATCACCCATAGGTTCACCGCGGTCCTCTCGCTCATTCTTTGGAGTTCGCTGTCGTCACTCGCAGCCGAACCAACCTACTTCGACGAGATTCGCGACGAAAAGGGAAGGCTGCGCCCCGGCTACGCCGAAATCCTGCCCTATTACGAAAAGATGTCGGAGGCCGAAAAGAAGAGATTTCTTGAGATCACTCGAGCCGACTTCCAGGGCGACAACGCGCTCGACCCGCTTCCACGGTTGATTGCGGAATCCGATTATGACGTTCTTCGTCGCGGAGTCGAGCAGCGCGGAAAAGCGCTATTGCTGTTCCTGCGCGACTATTATTCGGGTCGATCCGATAGGATTGATAGAGTGATTCCGCGCGACGTGCTCGATCGCATTGTCGATCGTTCGCTGGAGGGCGGATATCGAGGGCTCGTTGATCCGGACAGTATTGCGTTTCCGTACGGCCCGGACATTATTCGCGATGCCCGTGGAACCTGGCGCATGGTCGAGGATAACCCTGGCTTCATCGGTGGTCCGGGTGACCTGATTCATGCGCGAGAAACGTTGCTTAAGCGCATGCCGGTGTATCAAACGGCCATTGATTCCGCGGATGACCCGGCACGGTTTTATCGGCAGCTGGTGGAACGCTACCGCGAGCAGGCCCGGCCCCGTGATGGACGCATCGTGCTCTACATGGTGCCGCCTTACCCCGACAACGAGGACAAGCGAATCAAGAAGATCTTTAGTGAGCTCGGCGTCGAGGTGGTGACTCCTCATACGAAGAAGAAGCTGATTGTCACGGACCGAGGATCGTTCCTCGAGACCGAGAATAAAAATGGCACCAGAAGACGCGAGCCGGTCGGATACGTCATCCTGAATGGAGAACACCACTTCGTGGACTTCACCCATGCCGCGGCCTACGAAAGGGCGATGCTCACCGAGGCCCAGGAGCAGCTCTCCGAGGAGTCTCTGAATCCGAAGGTGCGCGGGCTGATCCAGGAGGCCCTGGCTGCCGATCCGGAAACGGGCCGGGTCGATTTCAAGCGCCTGCGTAAGGCGATCAATCAGTCCCATTTCGCTAATGACGTCGACTCTACTCGTCGCTACCAGGCGCGTGGCCTGACCCAGGCGATCCTCTCTGGAAAGCTGCCCTCGAATTATTCACCGGGGGTCGACTTCATCGGCGACAAGGAGTTCTACGTCTATGTCGAGAAGATCGTGCGTGAGTATCTGGGCGAGGAGCCGATCCTGAAAAATATCCCCACCGAGCGCTTCGGAATCCCGGACTCCAGTGGAAAAATCGTTGCTGATGCCACGCTGATGGAGCGCGTCTTCTCGAACCCCAAAAAATACGTCATCAAGGCCGTCGATGGACGCGGAGGGGATTCAGTCTGGGTCGGTCCGAATATCCCGGAGAAAGTATTCCGAGAGGTACGCGCGAAGATCGTCGCCGAGCCCGAGCGATTCATCGTGCAGGAGTACACGCATCTTTCAGTACTCGATGGAAAGATCGTGGACCTCCGGATGATTTCTGCTGTCGACCCCAGGGGCGTGCTGGTTTCGTCGACTCCCTGGGGCAGGGCGCTTCCCATGGGCGGTGATGGCAAGGTGAATCTGAGTTCGAATGGCCGCGAGGTTGCGGTGATTGTGGTCCGATCGTCTCGCTCACGCACCATTTCAGTAAGTTCGGAGCGTCTGAGACGTTGTATTCAAGGGTTCTCGGCTCTTGGTGCCATCGGGCCTTGAGTTCCCTGTAAGACGATCGTAAATTGACACGATGATTGACATTCTGCGTTCGGCAAGCGTCGTAGAGCTGGTGGGTACCGTTTTTTTTGCACTGGCGATTCTGCACACGTTTTCGGTCAAGCGCTTCCAACATCAGGCCACGAAGTATCCTGAGGGCTCGGTAGGAGAGAATTTTTTTCACCTGATCGGAGAGGTGGAGATCGTCTTTGGGTTCTGGGCCGGACTGTTTTTGTCCTTTCTTGTCTTTCATGACGGTGCGGCGGATGCGATCCATTATCTCGAGACGCGAAACTTCACCGAGCCGGCATTCGTTTTTGTGATCATGGCGATCTGTGCAACCCGTCCGATTCTTCGGGTTGCCGGTCAGTTGATCGACGCTGCTGCGCGTTTGCTGCCGATCAATCGTACGGTTGCTTTCTTTGTCTCTGCGTTGGTGCTGGGACCGATTCTCGGAAGTTTTATCACCGAGCCCGCAGCCATGACCGTGACGGCGTTGCTGCTTCTCGAGCGAATCTATTCGAAAACCGATTCGTTGAAGCTCAAATACGCGACTCTTGGTCTTCTTTTCGTCAACGTGTCGATTGGCGGAACCCTGACTCCATTCGCAGCGCCTCCAGTTCTCATGGTGGCGTCCAAGTGGAACTGGGGAACGTCGTTCATGATCCAGAATTTCGGCTGGAAGGCCGTGATTGCCGTTGTGATGTCGACGCTGATCGTCGCCTTTCGGTTTCGACGCGAGCTTGCGACCATTTCTTCGGATCGGGGCTCCAATGTGAGCCAGAAGATTCCGGGCTGGATCTCGGCGCTGCACCTGTTGTTTTTGGTTCTGGTGGTTCTCGCTGCCCACCACATGGTCGTCTTTTTTGGTCTCTTCTTGTTTTTTCTCGGAGTCGTGACGGTTACCCGCGAATACCAGGAGCAGATTCGCCTGAAAGAGGGGCTGCTGGTCGCCTTCTTTCTGGGGGGGTTGGTCGTTCTCGGGGGAGTGCAGCGCTGGTGGCTCGAGCCACTGTTGACGCAGCTTTCGGCTCTTTCTTTGTTTGGTGGGGCGACGCTTTTGACTGCCGTCACTGACAATGCGGCGCTGACGTTTCTCGGTGCCCAAGTTCCCGGACTGAGTGATTTGTCAAAGTACGCTCTCGTGGCAGGAGCCGTCACGGGCGGCGGATTGACAGTCATTGCCAATGCTCCCAACCCGGCTGGATACGGCATTTTGAATTCGTCGTTTGGTGAAGAGGGGATCAGTCCGATCGGGCTGCTCGGTGCAGCCCTGCCGCCCACGATTTTCGCAGGGCTCTGCTTCTGGTTTCTTTGATGGTTTTCGAGCTTGTTCTTTTTGCTGCGTCCTTGGTGGGTGGCGGTGTGGCATCCATTTCGGGATTCGGCATCGGAAGTCTCGTGACGCCTGTGCTGAGCCTCGGACTGGGGACCAAGGCGGCGGTTGCTGCCGTATCGATTCCTCATTTTTTCGGAACGGCCCTTCGCTTCTGGATGTTGCGGAGCCACGTGGATCGCCGTGTTCTGATGAGTTTTGGAATGATGAGTGCCGGAGGAGGGCTGCTAGGTGCGTTTCTTCACGCCAGAATCGCAGCTCCGGCGCTAACACTTGTTTTCGGGGGGCTTCTGCTTTTTGTGGGGGTGGCAGGTTTGTCCGGTCTTGCGAGACGAATGCGCTTCTACGGGCCTGCTGCATGGCTTGCGGGCGCGGTATCCGGAATGCTTGGGGGATTGGTGGGAAACCAAGGCGGCATTCGCAGTGCCGCGCTTCTCGGGTTCGCGATTTCGAAAGAGTCTTTCGTGGCGACAGCAACGGCCATTGGCCTTCTGGTCGATCTGGCTCGCATGCCGGTCTATTTCTGGAACCAGGGGGGTGCCCTGTTAACGCACGGACGGTGGCTGGCGCTTTCGATAGTCGGGGTGATCGTGGGAACCCTGATTGGCACCCGATTGCTCAAGCGGATTCCTGAGCGAGATTTTCAACGGGGAGTTTCGACACTGATTCTGACTCTTGGGGCGATGATGCTGGCAAGAGGGCTGCTGAACTCGAGTGGTTAGCGCTCCACAAAGTAAAAAGCCCCGGACCTTGCGATCCAGGGCTTTTTCTTTAGTGGTTGCGGGGGCAGGATTTGAACCTACGACCTTTGGGTTATGAGCCCAACGAGCTACCGGACTGCTCCACCCCGCGTCAGAACAAGTGCCCAAGGTGTAAGCCAAGGCTGGTTCTTTCGTCAACCGCGAATTACCTTCAGGTGCATGAAAAAGACTCTGGGGATTTTTTCGGCTTCTTTGCTTTTCACTGCGGTCGTCGTCTTTCGACTCTTTCCATTACATCTGAAGGACGCTGCTGATCGCTTCGGCCTTTGGCGCTCGGGTTTGCGTGAGGTCGTTTCGGTCGCTGGTGATCGGGGCGTCGCTTGGGAGTCGCGAGAATGTCGCTTTGCCGAAGCCGAGGCCCGATCGTGCACTTGTGTCGTTTTCGTCCACGGGATGTCGGACTCGGTTGTGACCTGGAAGAAGCTTCTGGCGAAGCGGGACTGGTTGGAGCGGGTCCGCGAGCCCATTCGACTCGTTGCCTGGGATCTTCCTGGGCACGGCCGGACGCCCGAGCCTCCTCGAAATGCGGACGGCGATCTTCAGTTGCGCGCGCAGCTTCTTGCACAGCGCCTACTGGGGGCGACGCAACAGCAGGGATGCGAGAGCCCCTCTGTGTGGGTCGGAAACAGTCTTGGCGGCTGGGTGGCGTCATGGGTGGCTTTGAAACGCCCTGATCAGGTGCGCGGATTAATTCTTCTTGGACCGGCGGGCCTACGATCTCAACGCATCGATTCAGTGGGCTCTGGGATTCTCGAGGAGCCGACGGTCGAATCGCTCAAGGAGTTTCGTGCCAGGGCTTATGCTAAAATGCCGGATGATTATCCCGACTGGGTCTGGCAGGCCGCCATTCGACGCGTGAAGCAGAGCCCGGTCCATCGAGTTCGGAAGGTGCAGCAGGATGAGGATGATCTCGACACCCCAATCCGGTCTGTTCAAGTGCCGAGCTGGGTGATCTGGGGCAGGCAGGACCGAATTCTTCCCCTCGAGAAAAGCTTGGGATTCCGGCAGATTCCTGCAGCTTCGCTTCGCCAGTGGGTCGAAGTTGATCAGTGTGGACACCTGCCGCAAAAGGAATGTCCCGAGCCGGTCAGGTCCGCCATTGTCGAAGCGCTGCTGTCAAAAGGCTAATGGAGCAGGATCGCAGCTACGCTGCCTGCGATCAGGTTCTATCGCCTGGGAGATCGAGCCGGCCGAGAGGATCGAGAAGACCCCAGTGGGCGAGGCGCAGGCTTGCCGGACGTGCGTGGGCCTGGTCCACGCGAGGGTCCACGCGGTGCCGATGTGCCAACCGGCTTGGGGCCGCGAGCAGAAAAGCTACCCGAGGGCTTGGGCCCTTTCGCAGGCCGAGCTGCTCGTGGCTGGTAGCCGCCCCAGGCGGATCGGCCGGCCGACTGTTCGGAGCGCGCGGGACGATCGGAGCCGACGGGCTTCGGCCCGCGGGATTTTGAGGCAGTGCCCGAGCCGAAAGCGGGCTTCGGCCCGCGGGATTTCGCCGGGACCGGTTTTCGTGCCGGCTTTTCGATCCCTCGGTCTTCGCGAGACTTGCGGCGTGCCGCTGCCTCTGCGTCCTTCTTCAGTGCGCTTTCGATGGATCGCATGCCGAGTTCGGGCTGTTCGAATACGGCGCGAAATTGAGAGGCTTCCATACGGCGGTATTCGCCCACTTTTAGTGTGCTCAGCGTGATCTGGCCAATGCCCGAGCGCACGAGGCGATCAAAAAGAAAGCCGCGGGTTTCGAGAAGCGCTTTGAGCTCGGCCGCAGCCGAGCCTCGCATGACCACCTGAATCTTGCTCTTGTGCTCGAGCTTCTCCTCGATGCGAACCACTTCGGGGCGAACCAGGTGGCCCTTTTCGGTGCGCATTCCACGGCTGATGCGCTTGAGCATCTCGGCATCCGGGTGGCCCTTGACCTTGATCGTGTAGACCTGAAGGAGGTCTTTGGTCTGGGCAACCTTTTGAGCCATTTCGCCGTCATTGGTCAGCAGGACGAGGCCCTCGCTTTCGAAGTCGAGCTTACCGATCGGGTAGATTCGCGCTTGAACTCGGCTGAAGTAATCGGCCAGGGCGGGGCGACCCTGGGGGTCGCTCATGGCGCAGATGACGTTCTTGGGCTTGTAGAAAGCCAGATACACGGGGGCTTCCGTCTCGGTGAGGAGTTTTCCGTCGACCTTGATCGCGTCCTTGCCCCATTCGGCCTGGTCGCCCAGCTTGGCTGTCACCCCGTTGATTGTGACCGACCCTTCAAGAATCAACTCTTCTGCCTTGCGACGCGATGCGATCCCCGCGCGCGCCAAAATCTTCTGAACTCGCTCCAATGCCATAAAAAAAGCCCCAAACTGGTTGTTTGGGGCTTCTCTTAGCTCATGCGAGTGCTGAATGCTTCAGATTTCTGCAGGCGGTGCGTCAGAGCTGGCCGCCGTGTCAAGGAGCGGCTCGCCGACGGCGGGGAGCGCCTGATCCGACGACGCCATTTCCTGTTCTGGCTCGGGCTTTTTGAGCAAGAGGGTCAGATCGTCCGGAATCTCGCGGCCTTCGGCTTTTGCCAGAGCCACGGCCTTCTCAATGGCCTTTTGTTCTTCGAGATAGGGGGTGGTCGTCGAGATCGAAGCCACCTTGGTCTTGATCTCCTTGAGGATCGCCTCATCCTCGCGAGGATTGTAGGCCAGCCTCGTGGGATCAGACGTCATCTGGTTGACCAGCTCGCGCATCTTCACGACGCGGGGGTCCTCGTCCTTGCTGGACTGGGATGCCGGAACCATCTGCTCGATCTCCTGCAGGGGCGGGAGCGCCGAGAGGTCCTTGAGTCCGAAGAGTTCGAGAAAATCCTTCGATGTGCTGTAGAGCATCGGACGGCCAGGTAGGTCCGAGCGACCCGAAATCTCGATGAGCTTCTTGTCGAGCAGTCCACGAACGAAGTGAGAGGAGTCGACTCCGCGCACGCGGTCGATCTCTTCCTTCAGTACGGGCTGTCGGTAGGCGACGATGGCGAGGGTCTCCATGGCTCCACTCGACAGGCGCTGGGTGGTGACCTTGGCGAGCTTCTTGGCAAGGGCCGCGCGTCCCACCTTGGTGCGAAGCTGGTAGCCGCCCCCCACTTCGACGAGTTCGATGCCATGCCAGGTCTTGTTGTAGCGGCCCCGAAGCGAGGTCAGGGCTTCCTGAATGAGCGGGAAGGGAATTTTTTCAGCCTCTTCAGACGGACGAAGCAGGTCTTGAAGCTTTTGTGCCGAAACCGGCTTGTCGAGCATGAAGAGCAGTGCCTCGATGCACGACTCCATTTCCTGAAGATCGAGATTTCCTTCGTCGTCGAGCTGCGGAAGAGCAGCCAGAAGCTCGGGGTCAATCAGCTCGGCCATCTCTGTGCCGTCGGCTTCCTGGGCAAGCTCTCGTGCCAGGGCCTCATCTTCGGCGATTTGAGCAGCTAAAAGCTGGGCCGCTTCTTCTTCGGACTGCCGCTGTGCTGCTTCGGCATCTTCAGCGAGAGCCTGCTCTTCGGCTTTGAGGGCCGAGGCCAGTCGTTCGAGCTGCTCATCGGTCTCTTCGGTCGTTGCAAACTCGAGGGGTTCGAGTTCCTCGAGTGCTTCTGGATCCTCTGCGGCTTCGGCGGTCTTTTCGTCGGTGGCCCCGTCCTCTGTTTCTGCAAAAACTTCAGGGTCGTATTCTTCGTTCTGGGCGTCGGCCACCGCGAGCGTCGAAATATTGTAGGGGTTGAGCACGAAAGTCACCGGACCCTCGCTCGGTCTGGAATCTTCGATCGCGGTCACGGAGTCGATCTGGACGGCCTCGACCGTCTCGATCGTCTCGACCGCGTCGATCGTCTCGACCGCGTCGATCGTCTCGGCTTCAACCGCATCGCTGGTGTCGGGCAGCCACTCCTCGGCGGCATCGCTGAGGCCGAGCGGCTCCTGGCTCGGTTCTTCTGGGGCGATCACGTCGAGTTCCATCGAGTCTTCGGGCATTTTGCTCATGGCGGCGGGCCTTTCTACGAATCGTTCAGGAATAAAGGGGTTGGTCTGTTCCGGAAGACTGCTTTTCGACAGGCAGCTGTCCGACAGGCAGCTGTCCGTCGGGGGAGGCAGCTGGGGCGATTCCAGGGTCGGCAGCTCCTGCTGAGGTGTCTCTTCGGGCATCGTCGAAACCGTCGAAAGCGGCGAGGTCAAACTCTCGGGCTGACGCAGGGTCGGCGCTTCCGTCGTTCCCGTGGGTAGAGGTCGTGAGTTCGGCAGGCTCGGCAGGCTCTCCAGTAGCTTCTGGGGCGGAGACAGCGGCAAGTCCAAGCTCGGCTTGCACGGCCTGAGTGATGGAGTCAAAGCCGGACGCCATCTTTTCATCAAAGTTTTCAAGACTTTCCAAAAGTTCGAGATAAATCGGAGCATAGGTTTCGTTCTGGTGCAGGCGCAGCTTCTTGAGTCGTCCCAGTTCAAGGGAGGCCAGAAAGGTCACGACCACTTCGTTCTTCTCGGGCGACTCGGCCATGAGGCGGGCGAGCTCCGTGAGTTTTCCGATAGGAAGCCGTGACTTGAAGTCGCGAATCTTGTCGGTGAGCGAAACGGTCTCCTTCTTGAGAATCGTCGAGCGCTTCCGCGATCTGACTACCGTGTCCTGGTAGCAGAGCGCCAATTGCGTGATGTCCATTTCACGCCAGACTTTTTCGATCGGAGGCTTTTTGTTGGGACGGGTGAAGACGTCCTCGCCGAGTTTTGGCAGTTCGGCCAGCTCTTCACCAGCCCGACGAAAGCGCTCGAGCATCTGAAGCTGGCGAATCAGCTCCTCCTGCGAGAGTGGCGCATCCTCTGCGCCCGCATGGGCCGCGTTGGGGTCCTTTTCCTGAGGCAGCAGCGCCTTGCTCTTCCAGTGAAGCAGCGTGGCGGCCATCACCAGAAAGTCACTCGCGATGTCGAAGTTGAGCTCCTGCATCAGGCGAACGTACGCAAGGTACTGATCGGTAATCTTGCCCAGAGAAACCTTAGAGATATCCAGCTCATGCGACTGAATGAGATAGAGCAGCAGGTCCAGAGGACCTTCGAAGCTCTCGAGCCGAACGGTAATTGGTAGGCGGTGGGACGAAACGGCCATGATCCGCGCATCATTCACGACTCCCCCCGGTAAGGCAAGCAGGCCTGTCCAAGTTTTTACTGGGTCGGTGGTGACAGGCTTGCGCGATGCGTTATCTTCGCTAGGCTTTAGGGGGTGGTGGGGAGAGGGGCATGATCACTTCGTTTTTCAGACGACCCAAGCGAGTCCGAAACGAGCGCGGCACCTCGATGGTGAGCGTTCTGGTGTTTGCTGCCGCCGGCATGGTGGTGGGGGCCTCGCTGCTCTCGATGAACTTTCAAATCCTCCGGCTTCAGAAGCAGATTCAGGGCAAAGGCGAGCTGATGAGCTGGGAGTTATTGGCGGGGCAGTACCTGCAACAGAAGGGCTCAGGCTCCAGCGCCGCCCTTTGCGACAGTTTTGTCAGTCAACCGCTACCCTCAGAACAGGAAATCTGTGGATGGCTTTTGGACGCCGGGGGGCAATCCGTCTGTCAGGATCTGTCGGGGGCTCCTTTCGCCAACGTGGCAAGGCAGGGCTGCAGCTCCGACCCGCGCGCTGAGTCGGGGATGTGTCCCGACCTTTTTCTGAACCGTGCTTTTCCGGGAGTCCCCGCACCGCTTCCAAAGGGGTTTACGGGACAGCAAATGCGTGTGGTTCTGCCCGGCATCTTTCGGGGGCCTGGCTATGACGAGGCCCGGCCTGAGTACCTGCTGCCCGTTCAGCTCACCGTGCTCGATCCGAACGGAGCCCCTCGGCTGCTTGAGCCTGGCTATTTGAAGCTGGGTCTTACTGGCGAAGACCGGACGGTAGAGAGCTGTGACTTTGGCCGGCAGGTGGTCAGCAGCGCAGGCCAGGGGGTGCGCGACTTTGACTGCCAGCCCGGGCAGGTTTTGGTGGGGTTTTTAGAGGGTCAGCCTGTTTGTAGTCCCGACGAGCCGTGCGTGGAGGGACAGTCGCTGGTTCGAGAGGGCGAAGCATGGGCCTGTGCCGAATCGCCTGACGAAGGGGCGGTCACTCTTTGCCTGGGGGATTGTCTATGAGCTTCGAGCCGAAATGGAGAGGGGTGGCGTCGATAGTTCTCTTTCTGAGCGTTTGGGGGCACAGCGCCTCGGCAAACGGCTTTCAGGACGGCCAAGACTACCGCGATCTGCTGGTCTCGGGTGCGGACGGTCTCGCGCTTTCTCAGATTCTTCAGTGCCGGGTGGCGGGCCGAAAGGAGTTCTATTCGTGCCGCCGGCCGGGAGGCAAGTTTGCCTGCCGACTTGTTGGGGTGAATGGAGCTAAGGCCAACCGCAAGGTGCAGTACGAGCTGAAAACCAAAAATGGGTTCGTTTACCGAGATTGCGCCGAGATCACTGCTGAGAAGCCTACGTCCCAAAATCGGGGCTGCCAGATCACGATTCGCTCCTGCCCGTTTTTGGAGCAGTTTGTCGATGTGAAGGGTGTGGGTCGCAAGGTGCAGGTGTTTCAGAACGGCTTTGGCGAAGAGCCCGAGCTGGCGACGCAGGCGGGTCAGACCGGGCTTTCGTTTGTTAGTCGCTCAAATGCCATGGCGAGCGGCCGTTTGTTTCCGGACAACGCCCGAAGCGTGGCAGCCTCGTCCGATTTGCCCGCGGTGGTGAAGCGCAAGAAGATGGGGGTGCGCCCTCAGGACGACCTGATCTTCATGGATCAAGCAAAGTGCCGCAAGGAAGTCATTGATGGCGAGGGGGAGGCGACCTGGGCCGGAAGCAACTACGAGGCCTCTCAGTGCTGCGCGGTGAACGTTACAGGTGAGGAGGGGGTGGAGACTCGAGTCGAGTACTGGCGGGAGTTTTGTACCCTGCAGACGCGCACTTACACCTTTAGCGCCCCGGCCCGGAACGCCACTTATCGAAGCGGCGAGGGGGCTGGCGCCGTGCTGAGAGCTCCGCCCCAAACCATTGTTCGCGGTACCGGCAAGGGAAGGCGGCAGATTCCTGCCATCGGTGGGATCGCGTACTGAAGGGGCGGAGTTCTACGAGAAATGGAGTTTTGACAAAAAAGGATTGACGCTACACATTTGTCAAATTTGGATCGATCGAGAAGTTTCTCCGGTCATTCAGGCAGGCAGCGATCCGATTCAAGTCATTCGCGGGCCTCGCCAGTGCGGAAAGTCGAGCCTGCTCGTGCACTTGGGCTCGGACTTTACCGAGCTCTCTTTGGATGACCCTGCCCTACGAGACCTCGCCCAGCGAGATCCCGAGCTTTTTCTGAATTCCTTTCAGGGACAAAAACTCCTCATCGATGAAGCTCAGTATGCGCCCGCCCTCTTTCCGTCGCTCAAGCGCAGGGTCGACCTCGCCAAGCGGTCCGCAAGCTACTCTCAAGAAACTGTATTTCGCCTCACCGGCTCGAACCAGATTCTGATGGTTCGCCAGGTGAAAGAGAGCCTCGCCGGACGAGCGAGCTTTTTTGACATGAACACGCTCAGCGTGTCGGAGATTCTTCGCGCCCGAAACACCACGATTCAGGACATCCTCTTTCGAGGGGGATGGCCCGAGCTGCACGCCTACCCCGAAAAGGATGCCAAGCGGTACCTGGATGACTACATCAATAGTTACGTCGAAAAAGACATCGTCCTTTCAGCAGGAATTCAGAAGAGCCGCGAATTTCTAAAGTTCATCCGGCTACTCGCTGGTCGGGTGGGCGAAATCGTGGATTACGCCAGCCTCGGAAACGACGCCGACGTCGATGGCAAGACCATCAAGGAATGGATTTCGATTTTGGAGCGCATGCATCTCATCGTGCTGGTGCCACCGTTCGCGTCGAACCTCTCGACTCGGCTGATCAAGTCACCGAAAGTGTATTTCGTCGATACGGGCCTGGCCTGCCGCCTGCAGGGCTGGACCTCGCCCACTCAGATTCTCACCACCCCCCAGCAGGGTCACCTCTTCGAAAATCTCGTGTTCTCCGAGATCTATAAATGCAGCCTCAACCACCAGCGAGACTGGCGAATCTACCACTGGCGCTCGAGGGCGGGAGAAGAGGTCGACTTTTTGATCGAACTTGCGCCAGGAAAGCAGCTCTTCCTCGAAGCCAAAGTCAGCGCGCGTGATCCGCAGGATATCTCGCGATTTCCGGAGATCAAGAAGGTCTTTGGTGCGAAACTGCCGGAAGCCTTCGTCTGCCACCAGGAAGGCGAGCGGATCTTGAATCGGCGCATTCCGATTGCCCAGCTCTCTCGATTCTTGCTGGCGCGATAGCGCGGGGTTTAGCAACCGGGACACTCAATAGGGCACAACCCCGCACTACTTCGCGACCCACTCCAGCTCTCCGCCGGGAACTTCCTTTTCAGCCACTTTTTTTCGGTATTTATCCGAGTTGGGGAAGACGTAATCGTCATCCCCCGTGGCATCCCCCTTTTTCCGGGCAGTCTGGGCACGCGAGCTCATCGTGGAATAGTCGCCCTGCTCGAGTAGGGCTTCCATCATCGCTCGAAGCGGACTGGTGTCGTCGTTGACGAATGTGGTCGCACTCCCCTGCGCGCCCACGACTTGAATCTGTGAGCTCTTGGCAAGATGTGGAAGGTTGCACGCGGTTCCACTAAACGAGTCGCACTTCGTGTCGACGTAGAGAAGGGTGCTCTCGGGATGAGCCTCGGCACGAGTATTCAGTGCCCCACTCAGATCGGACCAGGTCAGCTCGGTCTCCTTCGTGCGCGAATTCGGAAGAAAGATGACCACCTCGTGCGGAGGCTTTCCTAGTTTCCGCCCGATCATCAACTCGCCGGAGCGGTTCATCCTCAAGACCTGCGCTCGATGCCCTTCACGCACCATATAGTCGAGCTCACCGGATTTCACCCGCGACTGGATCCATTCACGAAAGTCGGCAACCGGCTGCTTCCGGAACTGAAACCCGCGCTCTCGATAAAACGCCACGTACTCACCCAGGGTCTCGGCGGCGTCCTTGGCTTCAAATCCCGTGTCCGACCAGATCAGCCCCTGAATCTTGCCGTCGCGAGACCAGGCATCATACGGAGGCGCATCGCTTGGGCCCTTGACCGCCCTGCCCCCGGACTCCAGCTCATCCAAAAGCTTTCGCGAGATCCTGAATCCGCCGGAATTCGCGTCCGAGGTCCGAAGAACCATGTCCTGATTCGTGGATTCCGCCAGGGCGCGCAGATCAGACGCCCTGTAGGTCCGCTCAAAGCCTGCAAGACCCGACGTCGCACCCTCGAACGGATCCGATGCACTCACGCGAATGCGCCCATTCTTCAGAACATG
>CAYSOA010000046.1:12731-14751 GCA_964432565.1 uncultured Bacteriovorax sp. | reverse complement strand
TGTGGGCTATGTCCTCGCCCAGCAGGGATACCGTGAACGCCAGTACGATGCGATTCGTGAGCGCGAAAAGGATCTCGATGCCATGGCGATCATGGAGCTCGACCGTCTCTACCGGGATATCCGCGATATCGGGAGAGACCTGAAGTTCATTGATCCGCTCCAGTATGACGCTGCAAAGATGCGCGCTCGAGACGGCAATCTGTTCATGCCGGCATCTGACGGAAACATGACCCTGCTCAGCATGCCCGAAGCGCTGCAGCTGATGGGAACGATGATCTCCGGCAAGTCGGTATCCAGCAAGATTCGAGATCAGCTCGAACAGGTGTGCAAGACCATGCCGGGCGGGATGTTCGAGACCAGAATCATCGAGGAGACGTGCTTCCGCGATAAGCTTCAATTAAGGAGACACGAGTTCTTCGCAAATCTTCCGGGTTTGCTGGACTATCTGGATCTGGGCGGAGTCGCCTCGACCACGCGATTTTTCGATCTTCTTTTTGAGGTGGTCCGCCTTGAGGCCATGTTTCCGGGATACATCGAGGTCAACGATTCGGATCGAATGGTCACTCTGCTGCACTACATCGAGCTGGTCTACGGTACCTTCGATCTCGATCGGACGGGAACTTTGGACACCGCAGAAAGCCTGGCTGCGTTTGATCGGTTCGAGCTGATTCTGAGACAGCTTGCAGCGAAATCGGGAATCAACGATCGCGAGACGCTTCAGGCCCTTTTTACCTACATGCTGACCCGGGGAAAGGCCCCCGAGAGTGCCGCTGAGAAGGCGGGCTTCGCCTGGTGGAAGTTTCGGGGTCCCAAGAATTGGAAGTTGAAGGTTGATCGCCCGATGATTCTCAGGGTCTTCGCACAGATTGCCGAGGCCACCAAAGGGGCGAAGGTGGATCCCTCGATGCGGGCGACCTTGAGCCGCGGCGAGCCGGAGGTTACTCCGACGGCTGTCGAGCCGATGGACCGATAAGCTCGCGTGCCCGTCTGAAAATCGCGTCAAACATGGGTTCGGTCAGTCGACCGGTGAAGGTATTCTGCTGGCTGGGATGAAAAGATCCGAGCAGGACTTGCCCTGGATGCGGATCTCCATGGCTAGAAGTGAGCTCGATCTCCCGCCCGTGTGCGAAGGCTGGTCGTGAGCCCGCCTGCCCCAGAAGAGACCAAAGGCTGTCCCAGGCGATTTTTCCCAGTGCCACATAGACCCGTGCGTTTTTGAAGAGCTCCAGCTCACGGGCGGCAAATCGCGCGAGACACTGCCGAAGCTCCTGCGGAGTCGGTTTGTTTTGCGGCGGAGCGCATTTCACGGCGCAGGTGACCACGGCGTCTCGCAGGACAAGGCCATCGTCTCGATGGGTCGACGTGGGCTGATTGGCAAATTCGAAGCGATGGAGCGCTCGGTACAGCCACTCTCCCGAACGGTCGCCGGTAAAGATGCGACCGGTACGGTTGGCTCCGTGAGCGGCTGGGGCGAGACCAAAGACGACCAGACGAGCAGAGGTCGGTCCGAATGGGGCAACCGGGCGTCCCCAGTACTCCTCATCGATAAAGGCTCTTCGCTTGGTTCGAGCAACCTCCAGGCAGTGGCGTCTCAGCCGCGGGCAGTCCTCGCAGTCATGAATCAGGTGCTCCAGCTCCGTGCGATTGACCATGCCGATTTTCGTTATCGAACGGCTGGCCGATGTACAAGCGGCGTCTGGAACCAGAGGGGGCTGACACATGCCGTCTGCATGGCATTTGGGTTGCAACTCGCAATCCTGCGAACCGGACTCTATTCGCGAAGACCGAGGGTGCTGAGATCTTGGGTGACCGGGATCAGGCCCCGCGGGGAGGATCTTGATGAAAGCTTTCAAAGTAAAAAAATCAGTGGCTTCAGTGGCAGTGGCGGCGATTGCAGCAGTCGGAGCACTTCCGGTATTGGCGGGGGATACTGCCGAACAGAAGGCCGAGCAGGCGGCAACGTCTGAGCAGAAGGGCGAGCAGGCTGCCAAGTCCGAGCAGAAGGGCGAGCAGGCTGCCA
>CAYSOA010000046.1:0-12631 GCA_964432565.1 uncultured Bacteriovorax sp. | reverse complement strand
AGAAGGGCGAGCAGGCTGCCAAGTCCGAGCAGAAGGGCGAGCAGGCTGCCAAGTCTGAGCAGAAGGGCGAGCAGGCTGCCAAGTCTGAGCAGAAGGCCGCTCAGAAGTAAGGCCTACTTCCACACTCCGTCTTCACTGTCGTTTCGCGGTTCAGGGGCGCCGGCCAGGGATGGGTCGTCGCCCCTGCCGTTTCCTTGACTCTGAGGCTCGCGGACGCTAGATCGTAGCGCCATGCAGCGCACCCTGCTTAAATCCAAGATCCACCGGGCTACGGTGACTCAGGCCGATCTCGAGTACGAAGGGTCGGTCACCATCGATCTCAGTCTCATGCAGGCCGCCGATATCCTCGAGCACGAGAGGATCGAGGTCTACAACATCGCGAACGGCGAGCGTTTCAGCACCTATGCGATTCCAGGTCCAGCCGGTTCCGGCGTGATCTGCATCAACGGTGCAGCCGCCCATTTGGCCTCGCCGGGGCATCTGGTCATCATTGCCTCGTACGTGACCCTCGACGAGGCTGAACTGAACACGTTTCATCCTAAAGTGATTCTCGTCGATGAGCAGAATCGCCCGAAGAGCCACGCAGCTCGCTCTGGAACTCCTCTCACCCAGCACAACACCCATGTTTATTCGTAACGATTGGAAGCAGGCCAGCCAGTTTCATGACTTGACGGAGCAGGAGGTGCTTCGGGAGGTTGCCCGAAGGGTGACCGCCAGTCGCGCAGCGCACCAGCTTCCAGTGGTCCTTCTTGACCTCGATTCGACGCTCTATGAAGTGGGCCCGCGAACCCACCGCATTCTTCAGGAGTGGTTGGAGACGCCCGAGTCGTCCCAATTTCCGGGCGTGCGCAGCGATCTGATTCGACTGGAGCAAGAGCATGTCGGATATTCCCTGAAGGACACCTTCGCCGCGTTGGGGATGAGTGCCTCGGAAGGCGAAGTTCACGAGGCCATCTCAGTCATTAAAAAGTTCTGGCAGGACCGGTTCTTTTCGAGTGCCTATCTCGCCTACGATCGGGCCTATCCCGGTGCGGTCGAGTTCGTCCGCGATATTCACGAAATGGGAGCGCTGGTGGTCTACCTGACCGGTCGCGATGAGCCGGGAATGGGGGATGGGACGCGAGCCATGCTGCTTCGCGATGGGTTTCCCTGGGAAACTGACCGAACACATCTGCTATTGAAGGCAGCCTACGGGCTGCCGGACCTCGAGCACAAGGTGGCGGCCGCCGACTTCATTCGTCGTCATGGAGAGCTGGTCGCCTCGTTCGAGAATGAGCCTGCCAATCTCGTGGCCATTTACGCCCAGTTTCCTGATGCGATGCATGTTTTCGTCGAGACCGTGAGCAGTGACCACGCGGCCCCTGCGGCAACAGGATTGTACCGAATTCGCGGGTTTCTTTGAAACCGTGCGAAATGCAAATCTGATGCAAATCTAAAGTTGCGAGTTCGAACGATCGCCTCTATACCCGTCTGCTCGTGTGGGGGAATCGATGAAAAAACAGTCAGTCGTGGCAGTGTTGGGGGCGTTTCTCGTTCTGGCCGGGGTTGAGGCGCAGGCACAGAGTTTTCCGGGTGCAGGTTTCTGGAAAAAGCTTCCGCAGGTGACGAGGCTTCAGCAGGCGTGGTCGGAACTCGGCAAGCAGTCGCAGGCCTATCGGTTTCTTTCGGGCAAGGGTCTGGAGTACCGCGCGGCTGGGGAGTCTCGCTCCTCTGAGATGAGCACCCTGAGATTTCAGCATGTCGTGGCGGGAGTTCCTGTTCTGGGGTCGCAGTCGCTTCAGCATCAGAGCCTTTCGTTGACGGGATCGCCGACGTGGACGCATCAGATCGCTCGCTTCGATCTGAATCCGACTCCCACGGTTCGAGCCGATGCTGCTCTGGGAGTCGTTCGTGCCCATCTTGGGGGCCGCGAACTTCGCTCTCAGCCTCGTCTGATCATTCTTCCTTCGTGGAATCAGGGTGCTGCCCGGCTGATTTATCGCTTTGAGATCGACGCCGAAGGCAATGAGCCGGGCCGTGTGGTGGATGTTGATGCCCACTCCGGTCAGCTTCTAGCCGATATTTCACGGCACTGGACCATCGCTCCGGTCAACGTTTTTGCAACGAACTCCGAGTGCCAGACTCTCGAATCCGAACCGGATTCGATGGGAGGCCGTGCGCCGGTGGGAGTGGACTACCGCAAGTGCGACCAAGTCGTGCATTCGAGTGTTGCCGCTCCTGAAGCCGATGAAGACGCCGTGCGCGCATCCGAAAATTCACAGATGGTGCTGAGCTATTACTGGAATCATCATCGCCGCGACAGCTTCGATGACCGTGGGGCCACCGTCAACGCGATCGTTCACATCGGAGACAAGTGGGTCAATGCGTTCTGGGACTCCCAGAACGAGATCATGGCCTACGGCGACGGTGACGGCAAAGTCTTCAAGAGCCTGACCTACTCGGTGGATGTCGCCGGACATGAGATGACCCACGGAGTGGTGAGTAAGACGGCGGATCTCGAATACCAGTCGGAATCAGGTGCCATCAACGAAGGATTCGCCGACTACTTTGGCGAGTCGATGGAAGGTCTCGAAGACTGGGTCATGGGAGCGAACCTCTTCTTCGATCCCTCGCAGGGCAAAAATGGAATTCGAAACCTGAAGGACCCTCATCAGACGACCTTTCGTTCACGCGACTCCGAGGGCAACATTGTGGCACGTCCCGCGCCCGCCAAATATAGCGAAATCTTTCGGTTCGATGGCGAGTATTGCTGGGGCTACAACGACAATTGCGGCGTGCACATGAACGCCACCCTTCTCGGTCACATGGGCTATCTCATGGTGGGAGCGATCGGCCGCGAAAAGTCGGACCAGCTCTTCTATGCCACGCTCGTGCACTACCTGACGGCGACCTCCAACTTCAAGGCGCTGGGGCAGGGCGTGCGGAAGGCCTGTACGGCACTTTTTGATCAGTCCACCTGCCAGTCCGTGGAAGGAGTGCTGAACCAGGTCGAACTATGATCGGTGCTTTGGCTGCGCTGGCTTCTTCGTTTACGTGGAGTGCTGGTTCGGCCGTCTATGCCCGCTTTTCGAGGGAGTTTGCTCCGACGCAGGTGAATTTTTCACGAGCGTTGGTCGCACTCCCTCTTTTTTTGGTCGGAGCCTGGGCATTCGAGCAGCCCGATGGAGAACGGATTTTCGCTCAGCTCGCCTCAGGCAATCTGGGCTGGCTCTTTTTGAGCATGGTGGCGAGTTACGGGCTCGGAGACATGGCCTTCTTTCTCAGCACACGTGCCCTCGGACTTCCCGGAGCGCTCGCGATCGCCTCATCGTATCCCCTCTGGTCGGCGATTGGGGGTTACCTGCTTCAAGGAGAAGTACTCGCGCCACTCAAGATTCTGGGAATCGGTCTCACCGTCAGCGGAACCATGCTGGTGGTGCTGGTGGGATATCGGCATCGACGCCGAGACCGCCCCTCCGGGCTCGAGCGTTTTGAGGTCGGATTGTCACTCGCGCTTCTTACATCTTTCTTCTGGGCCTTGAACTCATTCGCGATTGCACGGGGAGGGGCGGGCTTGTCGCCACATGTAGTGAATTCCGTTCGAATGGGGATTGCCCTGGGGCTTTGTCCACTCATTGGGTGGGTGGTTCACCGCCGTTGGGCGGGCGGAGTACCGTGGCAGCGGCTCAAGCCCTGGAGCTGGGTCTTCCTGCTCGAGGCCTATGGCGGATCTTTCTTTTTTGTTTATGGATTTGCCCATGCTCCGGTCGGCATTGCGGCGGCTCTGTCGTCTCTGTCTCCTGTTATTGCAGTGCCAACAGCATGGGTAGGCCGGCACGAGCCCGTTTCCCTGTGGAAGGGGTTTGGGGTCTGCCTCGCCGTCGCGGGCGCCGTACTGCTGGTGCAGTGAGGGTACTGCGTATGGCGGGCGCACCCGAAGGTGCGCCATCTCGTCAGGTAATGCGTTCGGAGCGCTTCACACTGCGCTGGTTCTGGGGAAGGACCTTTTTGCGCAGGCGAATCGACTTCGGGGTGACTTCGATCCACTCGTCTTCATCGATCCACTCGAGGCACTGCTCCAGTGACATCTTGCGAATACCGGCAAGGGTGACGAGAAATTCAGCGCCCGCAGAGCGGATGTTCGTCAGCTTCTTTTCTCGGCAGGGATTGACGTTCAGGTCATTGTCCTTGCTGTGCTCGCCGATGATCATGCCTTCATAGACAGGAACACCGGGGCCGAGAAACAGAATGCCGCGGTCTTCGAGGCCCATCAGGCCATATTCGACGGTTTCGCCCGAGCGGTCCGAGATCAGCGAGCCGTTCAGTCGGTGGGCGATCTCGCCCTTGTGCGGTTCATAGCCCATGAGCAGGGTGCTCATGAGACCCGCCCCGCGGGTGGCGGTCAAATACTTCGAGCGCATACCGAGCAGGCCGCGTGTTGGAATATCAATCTCGAGGCGAACTCGTCCCACGCCCTGGGGTTCATACTTGGTGAGGATGCCCTTGCGCTGCTGAAACAGCTGCGTGACTTCGCTGGCGTACTGTTCGGGAAGGTCGAGAACGGCGCGCTCCATCGGCTCGAGACGGGTGCCGTCTTCGGCAGTCTGGTAAAGGACCTGAGGCTTGCCAACCATCAGCTCAAAACCTTCGCGCCGGATCTGCTCGACCAGAATCGCGAATTGAAGTTCGCCTCGGCCGAGCACGCGGAACTGGTCCGGGGTCACGCCATCCTGGAATCGCAGGGCGACATTGTTTCTGACCTCTCTGAGGAGCCGGTCGCGGAGTTTGCGCGACTGGATGGCTTCGCCCTCCTGCCCGGACAGCGGAGAGGTATTGACCGAGAACACCATGGCGAGAGTGGGCTTTTCGACGATGATTCGGGGTAGGGGTTGGATGGAATCATCACCGACCAGGGTATCGCCGATTTCGACCGTTTCGGAGCCTGCGACGACGATGATGTCGCCCACCAGTGTCTCGGCGATCTCGACCTGCTTCAGACCCTCATAGGCCATGAGCGCCTGAACATTAAAGGACTGGTTGATGCCTGTCCCCGCCTCGTTGATCCCTCTGCGGATGATGCGCTGATTCTTCTTGAGTGCTCCACTCATGACTCGGCCGATCGCAAGACGTCCGACGTAATCCGAATAGGCAAGGTTCGACACGAGCATTTGAAAGCCCTGTCCCTCCGAGACCTTGGGGGAGGGGATATGCTTCAGCATGGTCTCAAAAAGGGGCTCGAGCGTTCCCTGCTTCTCTCCAGCCACCATTTGTGGAACCGCATCGAAGTCGGTGGTGCACCAGCCGTGGCGAGCGGCGGCATACAAGATCGGAAAGTCGAGCTGGTGTTCGTTTGCGCCGAGTTCGACAAAGAGGTCGAAGGTCTGGTTGACGACTTCCTGGATGCGCTGTCCGCCCTCGCATTCGGGGCGATCCACTTTATTCACGCAGAGAATGATCTGGTGTCCCTGAGACAGGGCCTTTTGAAGCACGAAGCGGGTCTGAGGCAGCGGGCCTTCGGCCGCATCGACGAGCAGGATGGCGCCGTCGCACATGCCGAGAATTCGCTCCACCTCGCCACCGAAGTCGGCGTGTCCCGGGGTATCGACGATGTTGATCTTGGTGCCGCGGTACCGAACCGCGGTGTTCTTGGCCATGATCGTGATTCCGCGTTCACGCTCGAGATCCATCGAGTCCATGACCCGGTCGCTGACGCTCTCATGGGATTGAAAAGTGCCTGCCTGCTTCAGCAGGTGATCCACGAGAGTGGTCTTGCCATGGTCAACGTGGGCGATGATGCAAAGGTTGCGTAGCGGCGTGGTCGAGCTCATATGGGTTCATGGGAGTAGTCGACACGCGATTGAAAGACCAGAGGATTCTCCGAAGTGGGGGGCTCTTTCAGGCAGGTGGGAGTCTACACCGTATCTGCTAGAGCGGCCTCTGCCTCGAGCGTGGCCGTGCCCGAGTCTTTGAGCGGACGGCGCGAACGCAATCCTTTCTCTACGATCAGCACGAGAGGAGGTACCAGGAGCGCGAGGCCCATGGCGGCCAAGCCCAGCCGTGGAATTCCATCGAGCGCACCGGACGGGGTATTGTGCAGCAGACGGGTGGAGAGGATCGCGCCCGTCGAGCTCGAAAGGTGCTGCACGGCGGACAGAATCGACATGTAGCGAGCCCGCTGATGAGGATACGGGACCTTTGAGGTGAGTGTGCTGATGCTGATCCAGCGAAGCGAGTTGGCCAGCATGAAGCAGGCGAACCAGGGCAGAACGGGAAGGTCGGGATGTCCGGGCGGGATGCCGGTAAGCATGGCCCAGAAGACCAATCCCAGAGTCAACAGGGTTGCGGTGCTGGTGGGGATGAGGCTTCCGACCCGGTCGTTCCAGATTCCCCCCAGTCGGGTGGACAGCAGGCTGAGTAATCCGCCCGCGAAATAGAGAGTGCCAAGCTGCTCTCGGGGCCAGCCCGCGTTGAATTGCAGAAAGGCCGAAAGGTTCGGAATCAGTAAAAACGAGCCCAGCACCGCAAGCGAGGCGCAGGCAAAGGAGACCAGAACCAGCGGGGAGAAAAGGCGTTGAGACGCACGAGCAGGACCCTCGGAGTCGTGAGTGGGGATGGGGTAGTCTGGCAGCAGCCGGGTCGCGGCGAGTGCGACGACTGCCCCCAACGCCCCGACCACCCAGAACGGGGTGCTCCAGTCACCGAGACGGGCCAGCTCCAGCCCGATCGGCACTCCTAGAATGGAGGCGACGGAGAAAGCGGCCATGACCAGTCCGAGGGCTCTTCCGCGCTTCTGTGGCGGAATCAGGTCAGAAACCATCGCCAGCATCGCCGAGGTGGCCGGACCCCCGAAAAATCCGGCGAGGATGCGGGCGCCGATCAGGGACTGCAGGTCTGTTGCGAGAGTCGCCGCCCAGGTGCCGATAACCAGTCCGAAAAGGGCGAAAACCAGAACGCTTTTTCGGCGAAACCGGTCGAGCAGAAAGGATCCCAGCACTCCGGCGACGAAGGCAGAAAGCGTGTAGCTGCCTCCAATCAATCCGAGCTGATCCAGAGGAATATCGAGTGATCGGGCAAGATCGGGCCCCAGCGGCATGACCATCATGAAGTCGAGAATGTTGACGAACTGGACGGCTGACAGAACCCACAGGATCTTGCGTTCGCGAGGAGAAAAAGCGTGGGCCATGCGAGGAGTATTTCACCCTCCCGTCCCTTCTGAAAGAGGGCGAGGGCCTGCCGAGGTAGATAATCCGATATTTTTAGTCTGTTCGTGGTAAGTCTCAAGTCATTCCATGACTGAAAATTCGACAGAAGGCCGCCAGTCGGCCGCCGACGTGAAGCCCGAGACGACCCCAGAAGCAAACCCCGAAGCTCAGCCAGAATTGAATTCGGAAGCGCACTCCAGGGAGTTCACCCCAAGCCGCCCCTCTGCAGTAGAGGCAGCATCAGCAGAGAAACCTGAAGTCTCCTGGCAGGATCTGGGCCTCTCGCAGGGGTCGCTCGCCCTTCTGGAGAAAGCGGGCTTTGTTCGGCCGACCTCAATTCAGAGTGAGTCGATTCCATTGGCTCTCGATGGTCATGACCTGATCGCTTCGGCGCAAACGGGCACGGGCAAAACCGCCAGCTTCGTCCTGCCGATGGTCGAGCGCTTTGCCGGAAAAGAAGGAACCTTCGGGCTCATTCTGGCTCCCACCCGCGAGATCGCCCAGCAGATTCAGACCACTCTCGAACTCTTCGCTCATCCCCAGGGGCTTCGTTCGATCGTCCTCATTGGCGGGATCGACATGAAGATCGATGCCCAGGCCCTGCAGACCTATCCGCAGATCATCGTCGCGACTCCCGGACGACTTTGCGATCATCTCGATCGCGGCAATCTCTGGCTCGACTTCATCCAAATGGTCGTGCTCGACGAAGCCGATCGCATGCTCGACATGGGATTTGCCGACCAGCTTTCGCGAATCATGCAGGAGGTGCCCTCCGACCGCCAGACGCTGATCTTTTCGGCAACGTTTCCTCCAACAGTGGAGAGGCTGGCCAGCAAGGTGCTTTACGAACCCCAGCGCATCGCCATCGGAAAGCCTACCGTTGCCAATGCGTCGGTCGAACAGCGATTTCGGCAGGTCAGCGAAGACTCGAAGCCTCGAGAGCTGATGCGCCTGTTGCGCCAGGAATCGGGCACCATCATCGTCTTTGCGCGCTCGAAGGACGGGGCGACGCGGTTGTGGCGCTGGCTGCACAGCCACGGCGTCTACGACGCAACGTTTATTCATTCGGATCGCACACAGGCGGATCGAGAGTTGGCGCTGAAGGAGTTTCGTGCCGGCAAGTACCGGATTCTGATCGCCACCGACGTTGCCGCTCGAGGCATTCATGTCGATAACGTCGCTCACGTCATCAACTACGATCTTCCGATGGAGCCCGAAGACTACATTCACCGAATCGGTCGAACGGGGCGCCAGGGAGCGACGGGAGTGGCAACGACGCTCGTGACTCCGCGGGACCGACGCCAGATTCAGGCCATCGAAAAGCTGTTGGGTCGCAATTTCGGGCTTCGAGATGAGGGTCGAGGGGGCGCTGCTGACGGAGACCGTGGTGACTCCGGGCGTGGTCGTCCGCGGCCTGCGTCGAGTGGCGAGGCCGGTCGAACAGGCGACGGGACGAAGCGTCGCCGGAGACGTCGCTCGGGATCGCCGCAGGGTGGAGGGGATCACCGACAGGTGGCGGGTGCCCCTTCCGGCGAGGCCAGTGCCGTTCCGCTTGCTGCTGACGCGCAGGTTGGTGGTGATGCTTCTGCTGCAACGAAGAAGCGTCGCCGTCGTCGCCGAAGGGGCAAGAAGCCCGGCGCTGCGGGAGCGTCTGAATCGGGGTCGAGCAGTCCGGCTCAGTGAGCCTCGGGATTTTTGCGGCGAATATAAAGAAGCTTTTCCACTTCGGCCACGATCGTTCCTGATGAGTCGGTCACCGTTGCCTTGAGGGTGGTCTCGTACTTGCCGTCGCGGTCGGTGGCCTGCTGAATTTCCTGGAGCTGGTGCTCGGTAATCCGAAAGCGTGCATGGACGCAACCTCTGCCGGGTCGCTTGAACCGAATGGATGCAGCCTTGTCCCAGACAATGTAGTCGCGCCCGAGATTTTCGATCAGCATCAGCATGTAGAACGGATCAGTCATCGCGTAGAGCGATCCGCCGAAGTGCACGCCGACGTAGTTGGTGTTGTACCAGCGCTGGCGCATCTCGACTTCGATCTCGCGGTAATCGGGCGAGATCTTTCGTACACGAATGCCGGCCCCGAGATACGGCGGCCAGAAGCTCAGGAATCGGATCAGCAGGCGCTTCCAGTTCATGATTGTAAAAAACGCGCCATCAAGAGGTCTCGATGGCGCGTTCTCCGTTTTGAATGCTCCGAGCCGTTCAGATGCTCGCTCGTCCTCGCATGACGCTCGGACTAATCCCAGATCTCAGCTTCGCCCTTGAGCCAGGCCTTGACGTTTTCGGTCGTGACCGACTTCGGACGCTCGATCGGAAAGCTCAGGCCGCGTGCCCAGATCAGGCCGGCCAGAACGCCCAGTGCGCGGCTGACTCCGAAAAGCACGGTGTAGTAGTCGTACTCCTTCATGCCGTAGTGAAGCAGAAGTGCGCCCGAGTGGGCGTCGACGTTTGGCCACGGATTCTTGATCTTGCCCATGCTTCCGAGAATTCCCGGAACGGTTTCGAAGATGTTCCAGACGGTCTTGACCATCGGGTCATTGGGCATGTGCTTTTTCGCGAATTCGGCCTGGGCGGTGAAGCGCGGGTCGGTCTTGCGGAGCACGGCATGTCCGTAGCCGGGAACCACCTTGCCCGAGGCGAGGGTGTTCTTGACGTATTCGGCGATCTGCTCGCCGCTCGGGGTTTCGGTGCCGATGGCCTTCTGCATTTCGAAGATCCACTTGATGACTTCCTGGTTGGCCAGTCCGTGGAGGGGGCCTGCCAGTCCGTTCATGCCGGCTGCAAACGAAAGGTAGGCATCAGAAAGGGCTGAGCCCACGAGGTGGGTCGTATGAGCCGAAACGTTTCCACCTTCGTGATCAGCGTGAATCGTCAGGTACAGACGCATCAGCTCTTTGAAGCTGTCGTTCGAGCCAAAGCCCAGCAGGTGCGCGAAGTTTGCACCCCAGTCGAGCGAAGGATCCGAAGCGATGGTCTTTCCGCCCTGGTACTTGCGGCGGTAGACGTAGGCCGCGATCTCGGGAAGGCACGCGATGAGGTTCATCGAGTCTTCGTAGGTGGCGGCCCAGTAGTCTTTTTTCGCCATGCCTGCTGCGTACTGCTGTGCGAACTGGCTCTGAGTCTGAAGCGCCATCACGCCGGTCACGAACTGGGTCATCGGATGCGCGTCGACGGGCAGACCGTCAATCGTCTTGAAGACGTGCGCGGGAACCTGGGCTCGGGCCTTCCAGTCGGCTGACAGTGCGGCGACGTCTTCTTCGGTCGGCACTTCTCCGGTCAGCAGCAGCCAGAACAGGCCTTCGGGAAGAGGCTCGCTTCCGCCCTTGGCCTTGGGAAGCTTTTGCTGAAGTTCGGGAATCGAGTAGCCGCGAAAGCGAATGCCTTCTTGGGCGTCGAGCAGTGAGGGCTCGTAGACCATGCCCGTGATTCCGCGCATGCCCTGGTAGGCCTGGGCGAGCTGCACTTCGCCGATCTTCTTCGTGCCATGCTCCTTGAGCATGTCCTTGATTTCGGCGCCCAGGGCGTCGGCCTTGGCTTTGAACAGGTTCTTGAGTTTTTCCATGAGAGGCTCCTGTCGTTGAGGTTCAGGGCCACAGTCGGCCCGGTGATCAAATGGGTGTGTGCCAACAAGGTACTGGAATCAGGCTTTATTCAGAAGAAAAAAAGAGTTTAGGGCGGCGTGAACTCGAGGACGCGGGTTCGCAGGTTTGCTGGGGATTCGATTCGCTGCGTTATCGGTGGTTAGACTCTGACCTTGTAGCCTTTGACCACGGTTCCCGAGGTCAGCGTGACATAGAACTGTTCGATCAGCTCTTGTCTGACGCCCTGGTCGATGAGGTCTCTTGAAAATCCGGCGCGATCGAAATCCTGAAGCGTGGGCAGCACGCCCGAATTCTGTCTGAACTCTTCGATGAACTTCGTCAGGCGTCGTGCAGTGAACGGATCGATGGCTGGCATGTCCTGAGTGTAGCGCAATCTGCTTCGTGCAATCTGAAATCTCGAAGATCGTGCACCCGGTTTCGTTCTACTGGACCGGCATAAATCTCAGTAGCCTGCCGACGGAACGCGGGTTGCACTCGGCCTCGCCTCGGCGCCGATCGTGCGCTCCGTTTTCATTCGACGACGGAAATTGAACGCGAGGAGAGTTATGAAATTGAATCGGTCTTTTTGGGTGGGAGCTGTTCTGGGGGGGCTGGCCCTCACGCTGACGGCGTGTGATCCGTCGGTAGTGAAGAATCCGGGGGGGCGCGTGTCGTCGAGTGCCGACCGCGAGAATCCCATTCCGCGAACCCCCGACGGTGGCGTGGTGAAGGCTCGGGCGAAGCTGAATCTCTGGCTCGGCGCCGATGGCAACGGCAAGGGCGAGATTCTGGCCATGGCGTTTGAGCCGATGCAGCCGGTGGTTCCTGAAATCGAGATTTTTGCAGGCCAGAGCGACGACACGGACATCAGTGTCGAGCTTGGAGTCGTGACGACCTACGGTCTCGATCTCGCTTCGTTTGTCGCTTCGCCTGCGATCTCGAACTCGGTGGTGTCGTTTGGCAGTATTGGCGTCGGAGACACGTTTTACGACAATAACGTTAAAGTTTGTGGGGGGAGCGGGAACGGCCAGTGCACGACGGCCTCGATTCGCGCCTACACGACGCAGGCCGAGAGCGTTTTGAATCCGGGCGATGGTCTTTGGAACGCCGATGGCGGTTACGGCGCGCCGCTCTCGATCGTCGATACTTCAAGTGTCGCGCAGACGATCCAGCTTGGTCAGGAAAACTCCTCCCTGCTGCATAGCTTCAACCTGGGCAACAAGCGTGTATTGACGTTTGCCGACTGGCAGGCGTTGGGCGGGGCGGCTCCCAGCTATGCGATCAGTGCCGACTTTACCGAGGCCGGCGCGGGCATCTATGCGGCCACGATCGTGCTCGAATACGTGCTGGACTGAGCCCGTTGATAGACGAGTGATTCGTCGGGCGGGGCCTCGGAGGGGATCCGGGGCTCCGCTTGCTTTTGATGTCCGCCCGGCGGTGGGCTCAACCGGGCGGGTTGCCTCGATTCTTTCGGGCTGGCGCTTTCGCGCGCGACTTGTGCTAGACTAAGTTCATTGGGGACGACACGGCTTCGACGGGAGTGTTGAAACCCCAGGTGCATGCCGAGGTGCCGTAGGCCTCGTAAATAAACGGCAAAATGTAATTGCAAACGACAATTACGCCCTCGCTGCTTAATAAATAAGCGGTGACGTTTGACCGGGGATAGCCTGGTTTCCTGGCTCAAACGACATTAAACAGGCTGGCTCCCCAACTCTCGCAGGCGGGCGGGGGGCGAGAACAAAGTCTGCGGGGGCCGGGGAGAGGTTGTCAGTGGTCGACCTCCGGTCAATCCAAAGCACTGGATAAGCATGTAGAGCTTGGCGGCGGATCGCTTTCGGACGTGGGTTCGACTCCCACCGTCTCCACCAT
>CAYSOA010000045.1:3967-15839 GCA_964432565.1 uncultured Bacteriovorax sp. | reverse complement strand
CGTAGAAGGAACTCCTCAGGCCGTCCGATGGACGTGCTCGAGTATCTGAGGGAGTAGCTCATCGAGGCGCGCAGAGAGTTCCTCAGTGGAGCCCGCGTTTTCAATCACCCAAGTTGCAGCGCTTCGGCGCTGCTCGTCGCTGGCCTGTGAGTTCAGAATCGATTCTGCCAGTTCGCGCGAGCACGCGTCGCGCTCGATGAGCCGCGCAATCCGCACTTCCCGCGGCGCTTCGATGACCAGCAAGCCATCAAAATCCCGATACCGTCCGGTTTCCACCAAGAGCGAGGCTTCATAGAACGCCAGGGTAGCCCCGGCGCGTGCGAGGTCGGCGATTTCTCTCCGGCTCTCCTCACGAATCAGAGGGTGTAGAATGGCTTCGAGCGCAGCGCGAGCGGCCGGGTCTTTAAAAATCTTTTTTCGTAATTGAGCGCGGTCCAGCGTGCCGAAGGCTTCGAGAATCGCCGGGGCGGCGTGCCCTTCGGGCTTTGACAGGTCTATTGTTAGCTGGTCGGCGTCCAGCACCGGAATTCCGGCCTTTTCACGCAGCAGTCGCGCGATCAGGGATTTTCCCGAGGCGATTCCGCCGGTCAGGCCGACGACGGGAATGGGAAACGGTGAGCTCATTGGGGATTTCCCGATGAACCTGATGAACCGTGCGTTTTTTCGAGGAGCTTTGCCTCATCCCAGTAGCGGTCCATCTCTTCGAGGGTCGATTCTTCGGGCTTTTTTCCCTGCTCACGCAGGCGGTGCTCGACGTGGCGAAAGCGGCCCTCGAAGCGCGAAAGCGTTCCGCGAAGAGCGTCCTCGGGGTTGAGTTTGAGCAGGAATCCGACGTTGCAGAGGCTGAACAGCAGATCGCCGAGTTCCTTCTGGGCATTGGTTCGCAGATCCTCTGCCGTTGCAGCTCCCGACCGGAGTGCCGCCTCGAGGTCGCGCACCTCGTGCTGAAACTCCGCTAGCTCCTCAGCGAGCTTATCGAGCGGCCCGTTCAGGTCATTCCACTGAAATCCGACACGGGTCACCTTATCGATCAGCCGAGTGGTTCGCTGGAGGGCGGGCAGGCTTCGGGGCAGTCCGTCCAGTACGCTCGCCTCGGTGCTCTTCGCGGCTTTCTCTGCGGCCTTCTGTTTTTCCCAGTTCTGAAGGACCCCCTCGGCTCCGTCCACCTGAGTCTCACCGAAGACGTGGGGATGGCGTCGGACCAGTTTTTCGTCGAGCGCCTTCGCAATCGTGGCAAAATCGAGCGTGCCGGTCTCCGATGCGATTTCGGCGTGCAAGACCACCTGCATGAGCAGGTCTCCTAGCTCTTCCTGCAGGGCTGCCGCCAGTTGCGGATTGGAGCGCAGACTTTCAGAAGAGTCTACCTTGTCGAGCACATCGAGCACTTCGTACGCCTCTTCGATGACAAAGGGTCGCAGGCTCTGATGGGTCTGCTTCATGTCCCAGGGGCAGCCTCCCGGAGCGCGCAGGCGATGGACGGTTTCAAGCAGGCCGGCAACAGCAGACAGGGCTTCGGGGCGATCAGGCATGCTTTGGGTTTAGCGCATGAAAAACAGGGATGCCCACTTCTTTTTCAGACTGCAGGGCTGGTCCGCAGGGAGGGGAGTGGGTAGACTGGGTGCATGCCACGCCAGACTGCCACTGCATCAAAGAACGCCCGTTCCAAGAAGAGTTCCGTTCAGAAGAAGTCTTCCGCTCCCAGGGCGGCCGCCATTCAGAAGAAGCCCTCCGGAAGCGTGAAGGCCGTATCGAAGAAAAAGGCCCCAGCACGCAGCGTGGCGCTTCGGTCAGCGGCGACGAAGGTGGGGGTTTCTGCGGCTAAACGGGAGCTGGGCACTTGGAATCGCAAGGCGGCTCGCGCGCTTGAGGACCTGATTGATTTTGCCCTGCATTTTCCCGATCTGCGCAAGCGCGGTCCCCGTGGAGTCAGCCAATGGCGGGCGGGAGTGCAGCTGGTGGGTAATGCCGAGATGCGGAAGCTCAACCGGCTTTATCGTCGCAAGGACTATGCAACCGATGTCCTGAGTTTCGCGTCTCCCGAGCCGTTTCGCAGCATGGGGTTTCTTGGTGAACTGGTCATCGCGCTGCCAGTGCTCAAGCGGCAGGCTCGTGAACATCACCATTCACTCGAAACTGAATTGTGGATTCTGTTGACCCACGGTCTTCTTCATCTTCTGGGGATGGATCATGAGCTGGGCCAGAGAGCTGAAAAGGAGCAGCGACTTTGGGAAGCACGACTCCTCGCGTTTACGGACATTCCGCATGGGAGAAGCCTGGTCGCTCGGGCGGCGCCTCGAGGAAAGGTCTCGGGCCGGCTCAATGCTTCGGGTGACGACGCTGCTCTTTTAGCGTCTCTTCAAAAGAGGTGAGAGAAGGGGTTTTTCCGCCCCACGTGTCCGCTGAGTCGCCTGGAATCTGCACGCGATTTTCTGCGACCTCGAGAACAGGCGTGGTGCAGTAGCCTGTCGGAGTGACCGGACCTTCCTGAGGCAGATGCAGCAAAAAGACGATGACCCGGGCTCCAGCCGGCGGCAGTTGCGGCTTTTGAGAACAGACACCATCCCAGGCCAATTCGATTTCGAAAGTCTGTCCCGTCTTGGGTGCGTCGGACTCCTGGCCGGACGCCAGCCAGCGTTCAAGTTGCAATTCCATTCGCGCCCTCCCGGGGCCACGTTTTCGATCCGAAGTGCTGGTGACGCCTGTTGCTTCGATTCGTCCGAGAGCGATGGCCCGTGCCCTTCGGGCTGACTGGGTGACCGGATCTCCGGGGCAGGGCTTGCACGCGTGGGCCGCCGTAATCAGGGTTGAATGAATGAACGGCACCGCTGCGGCGAGAAGCAGAAGACGACGGATCGATTTCATGAAGAAAGTCTAGCACATTGAAAAATGAGGAAGATTCTCCTAGAACCAAAGCATGCTTCAACCCCATGAAATTCGTGACCGTTTATCAGAGATGAAGGAAAAGCTCGATTTCCTCAGGGGGTCGCTTTGACCTGCCGGTCAAGCAGCGACGCATTGCCGAACTCGAGGATCTTTCGCAGCAGCCCGAATTCTGGAGCGACAACCGCAAGGCGCGCAGCCTGACGCAGGAGAAGGCGCGTCTCGAACGCGAGGTCACTCAGTTTCAGTCGCTCGAACAGGCGTATTCTGACGCCCAGACGATGTTTGATCTGGCGCAGGAAATGGAAGATGACGCCACGATGGGTGAAGCAGGTGAGATGATCGCCGGACTCGCCGCGCAGTTCGACCAGGCGGAGTTCCAGAAGATGCTCTCGGAAGAGCAGGATCCGCTGAACGCCATTCTGACCATCAACGCGGGAGCGGGCGGCACCGAGTCGCAGGACTGGGCGCAGATGCTGTTTCGGATGTACCAGCGCTGGGCTGAGAAGCAGGGCTTCAAGTTTTCAGTGCTGGATGTGCTTCCAGGAGAAGAGGCCGGCATCAAGAACGTCACGGCGCAGGTTTCTGGAGAGTACGCGTACGGCCTTCTGAAGGCCGAAGCAGGGGTTCATCGGCTGGTTCGCATTTCTCCTTTTGACTCGAACGCCCGACGCCACACTTCGTTTACGTCGGTGTTTGTCAGTCCTGAAATTGACGACAATTTCGAAGTCGTGATCAATCCGGCTGATCTGCGAATCGACGTTTATCGTGCAGGAGGCAAGGGCGGTCAGGGGGTCAACACGACCGACTCGGCCGTTCGTATCACGCACATGCCGTCGGGGATCGTCGTGGCGTGCCAGCAGGAGCGTTCCCAGATCAAGAACAAGGATCTGGCCATGAAGGTTCTTCGTTCACGGCTTTATGAGCGCCACCTCGAAGAGGAGCGGAAAAAACAGGCAGCCGTCGAAGACACCAAAAAGGATATCGCCTGGGGAAGCCAGATTCGCTCGTACGTTCTGCATCCCTACAAGATGGTGAAGGATCACCGCACCGGGCACACGGTGAATCAGGCCGATCCGGTTCTTGATGGAGACCTCGAGGGCTTCATCAAGGCCTACCTGACCTGCCGGATTACCGGAGATTGGGCGCGAGGCGGATCTGACGATGTTTAGTCGTTGACACGGCTGCCGGCCTCGTTTACTTGTCCTCAATCAGTTGATTTGCGGGGGTGTAGTTGAGTTGGTTACAACGTCGCCCTGTCACGGCGAAGGCCGCGGGTTCGAGTCCCGTCACTCCCGCCATCGACTGAAAAATCCCCCCTCCCTCAGTTCATTTCCTTGTACCAAGCGGCAAGCCTCGCTGGCGCCGTAACGTCGTTCACTTTCTGTTCTTCGTGCTGGGGGTAGGGCGCGAGGGCAGGCAGCGAGTTGTCTCATGGTTGAGACATTTCGACCCAGCGTTTGAACCCAACCCACGGCTCGGGCCGTCGGCTTCTTGGGGTGGCTCCATAAGTTATTGTATTCATTGATTAAAAAATATTGCATGGGAGTTCGTTTCGTTCGCCTTGCGGCATTGCGGTTGCTCCTCCGGAGGGTCTTCAACAAGGAGACTGATCGATGAAAGCCATGCCGATGATTCAGAAGTTCATGACGCCGATGCCTCATACCGTGGGGCGTGATATCCCCATCAAGACAGCCATCACCATGATGCGTGAGCATCGCATCCGGCACCTGCCCGTTCAGGATGGCGGAAAGCTGGTGGGCGTGCTGACTGATCGCGACATCAAGCTGGCTGCCTCGTTCGAGGGGGCTGAGGACCTGATCGCCGAAGAGGTGATGACTCCGGATCCGTACACCGTCACCCCGGATGCAGCAGCCGATCAGGTGGCCAGGGAGATGGCTGAGCACAAATGGGGTTGTGCTATCGTGCAGCAGGATAATGGCAAGGTGGTCGGAATTTTTACAGCCGTTGATGGCATGCGGGTTCTGGGTGAAATGCTCGAAGCGCACTACCGCCACTAGGTCGGAAGCGAAGAGGAGCTCGAGCGCATGATGAGTCCAGGTTCCAGTTCATCTCGAAAGGTTCGGATCGTGGTCGTCGATGACGACCACGAGATGCGCTCGTTGCTCGAAGACTCGCTCTCGGGTGAAGGCTATCACGTCACGGTCTTTCCAACGGCGGTTGCCGCCCTTCAGGCCCTGGGCAAGTCGGGGCCGCTTTCGGTCGAGCACGAAGAGGGTGATATCGATCTGCTGATCTCCGACATCAAAATGCCGGAAATGGACGGACTGGAATTCACTTCAAGGCTCAAGGCGCTTCGTCCCGAGATTCCGATCATCCTGATCACGGCATTTGGAAGTGTCGAGACCGCGATCGAGGCGATGAAGCGCGGGGCGTTTCACTATGTGGTGAAGCCCTTCAAGCTGGCCGAGATTTCGGTCAGCGTGAAGAAGGCGCTTGAGCATCGGCGTCTCGGACGCGACAACTCGGCGCTGGTTCGCGAGCTTCGCAAGAGCTGGGTGCTCGGTGATGTGATCGGCAAGAGTCCGGCCATGAGGCAGGTCTTCGATCTGGTGAGTCGAGTCTCGCAGGCGACGGCCAATGTTCTGGTTACCGGCGAAAGCGGCACCGGAAAAGAAATGGTGGCTCGAGCGATTCATAATAGCGGACCTCGTGCCCACAAGCCTTTTGTAGCGATCAATTGCACGGCCATTCCCGAAACGCTGCTCGAAAGCGAGCTCTTTGGTCATGCCCGCGGCTCGTTCACAGGCGCCTACACGCGCAAGCGTGGCCTGTTTGAAGAAGCCGAGGGGGGCACGCTTTTTCTAGACGAAATTGGAGACATGAATGTCGCGCTTCAGGCCAAGCTGCTTCGGGTCATCCAGGAGCGCAAGGTGCGTGCCGTGGGTGAGAATGTCGGCAAGGCGGTGGATGTACGGATCATTGCCGCCACCCACAAGGATTTGAAGGGTGCCATCAAGGAAGGTCTTTTTCGAGAAGACCTCTTTTATCGTCTTTCGGTCATTCCGATCGTGATTCCGCCGCTTCGGCAGCGTCGGGAGGATATTCCCGTTCTTGCCGATCACTTTCTTAGAAAATACGCCCTGGCCAATGGCTCAAAGGTGGATGGTTTCTCTCGCCGGGCAATGGCCAGACTCATTGCCATGAAGTGGGAAGGCAATGTTCGGGAACTCGAAAACCTGGTCGAGAGGGCCGTGGTGCTGGCTCAGTCGCATTTGATCGACGAGTCTGACCTGCCGGATGGCCCAGTCGTGAACCCTGAGGAGTTTTTCAGCGGCGCGACGGCGGACTTCCCGACGCTCGAGCAGCTCGAGCGTCGTTACATGAGGGTCGTGCTCGAGAAAACCGGTGGAAAGAAGGAACAGGCGGCGCAGATTCTCGGGATCAATCGCCGCACCCTGTATCGCAAGGAGCGCGAGGCAGGGTGGGTCGAGGATTCCGATGATCCTGGCGTCAACGAGGATTCGACGTCCTAAGTAGTAGGTGCTTTTTTCAGCAGGACCGAAAAAGTGGTTCCGACGTCCTCAGTGCTTTCAATCCCGATTTGCCCGTCCATCTCGTGAATCAGTTGGCTCACGATCGAGAGCCCCAGTCCCGTGCCCTCGCCGACTTGCTTGGTCGTGAAGAAGGGCTTGAAAATCTCACTCTGAAGCTTTGCTGGAATTCCGCAGCCCGAGTCTGCAACCTCGAGGCAGACGAGGTCTCCAGGGGCTGTTCGTAGCGAGAGAGTGAGTTGGTGACCCTCGGTTCGGCCGTTCTTGATCGCCTTGCGGATGGCATGAATCGCATTGGTCAACAGATTGAGCAGTACCTGCTGGAGTCGAAATGGGTCAGCCACGACTTCGAGCGCGGGCTCCATATTCAGATGAATCGTCACCCGATCTGCCCGAAAATTCTGACCGACAAGACCCATGACGTCGTCAATCACCTGCTTGACTTCGAAAGTTCTGAGTTCGAGCTCACCAAAGCTTCGACTGATTCCGAGCAGGGACTGAATCAGTCTCGAAATGCGATCGGTCTGCCCGACGATCACTTCGAGGCTCTTCTGAATTCGCGCGGCTGATGGCGCGCTCTCGTCGATCTGTGTGGTAAGCATCTCGGCACGACCTCGGATCACTCCAAGCGGGGTGCCGATCTCGTGGGCGATCCCGCTTGCCAGAAGTCCGACCGACGCGAGTCGGTCCTGATGCGCCACTTTGGCTTCGAGCTCCTTTCGGAATCGAATGTCGATGGCCGTGCCCATGTAGCCACCAATCGACCCGTCCTCGGACCGGATCGGGGTGATGGTCAGAAGCACGGGCACCAGACTGCCATCCTTGCAGCGATTGATGAGCTCTCCTTTCCAGAAGCCCTTTTTCGGGTCTCGAATGTCCACCCACATCTGGTCATAGAAAGGCTTGCTCTGAAGTCCCGAGTGCAACAGGCCTGGGGTTTGACCGATGGCCTCAGCTGACGAGAAGCCGTAGATCTTGCTCCATGCCGGATTGACGTAGAGCAGTTTTCCGCTCTTATCGCTGATCATGATGGCTTCGCTCGAGTCTTCGACGCAGCGAAAGAACGCGTTCTGGGGATCCCGCTCGATCTGCATGGCGAAGATTTACCAGACGATCACGATTGCCGAAATCCGAGAAGTTCGAGAAGTTGTGTCCATGGTGAATTCGAAAAGGTTTTGGGGCGGTCCGCTGGCTGCCGGATCTGTCGGAGCGGTGGCGGCACTTTTGATGGCCGGACTTTCCGCCTTCGCCCTGCGGCGCCTCGGGCAGGAGATGAACTGGCTTGCCGTACTGTCTGGTGGGGCTGCCGGCGGGTTGGCCGGTCACCTCGTGCTTCGCTTCGTCCTAGCCTGGTTGGATCGCCGCGTCGCTGGAGCGGAAGCGCGGATCGGCTCGATGGATCGATTCGTATGGCTTATTCTTTCGGGACTGGCGACGTCGTTGGTACTGGGTGCCGCGTTTCTGGCGCTGGCTTTTTCTCTGGCCGATCCCGGAGAGTCGGGAGCGCGACAGCTGGGACCCAGAATCTTCGTGCTCATTGGCTGGCTGGTGGGAATTTTAGCCTCGAGTGTCCCGCTGGCGATTCTTGAGCTTCAGGCGGGCGACCGGCCCGTTTCTTAAGTGTTTCTGCCTTAGTGGCACTTCTGTGATCGGGGCGACTCCGGCGGGTTCGCCGGGTGTTCCTGTGCATCGAAGTGAACTCTGTTTTTCAAGAGCGGCTGCGCGCGAACTCCGACGCTGAGTAGGCCTGCAGCGATCAGCAGCACGGCCGCAGCGCGTGGCATGCGTCGGGCGACGGGCAGGATCCACCGGTTCAAAAGCCACGGAGCGGCGCTGAGGGCCGGAATCGTGCCGAGCCAGAACAGGGCCAAAACCGCTCCGCCTCGGAGGGGGTTCTGAGTCGCGACGGCTCCGAGAACAAAGCCATGCAGCCATCCGCAGGGGATCAGTGCTGAGAACGTGCCGACCGCGAGGGCGTTTCCGCGGGCGAGAGCGTGCAGTGTTCGAATCCATCCCTGAGGTAGCGCAAAAAGGTGGGTACCCTTGCCTCGCCAGAGTCCGATACCCATCTGGATGAAGGCCAGGGCCAGCAGCAGTGAGGCGGCCCACGAGAGCCAGCTTAGAGTCGTGGCGCCCAGGGTGGCGGCGCCGAGCGCTCCCGCGAGCACCCCCAGGGTCAGGTAGCCGAGTAGGCGCCCGAAGTGGTACCAGGCCATTTCTCTTCGGGTTCGTCCCACGATCATGGCAAGGCCGCCGCACATCCCGACACAGTGAGCACTCCCCATCAGGCTTGCGCTGAGCACTGCAATGGGAATCAGGGCGGACAGATCAGAAAATGGGGCCGACAAGTCTCGCCTCCTGAGTGACCTTCTCTTTGCCCGAAACCTCGGCGATCTCGACCTTCGCCTGTGAAGTTCCTTTTGAAAGTATGGATTTTGGAAAGCGAAAGAAGAGATCCAGCCGTCGCTGTTCGCCTGAATCGAGTGTCACCTCGGGCTGAACCGTGATCAGTTCGATACCGAGTCGTGAGGATTCTTCTGCGAGGCGAACCGAAACCGTCGATGGAGAGAAGTCCTGGTTTCTGAGGTCGAGCTTGAAATGGTTGGTGACGAGCGAATCGGCAGTGAGAACCTGATAGGGAGCTTCAAGAGCACGGACGAACTCGGCTGAAATCAGGCGATGGGTGCTGACTTTCCAGGAAAGTCCTCCAAAGATCACTGTCAGGAGGACGCCATAAATCATGGCGCGAGGCCGGAACGGAGAGACGGTATCGAGATTTCCCGCGAAGCTCTTGTAGCGGATGAGTCCCGTTGGTTTGCCTACTCTTTCCATGACCCGGTCGCAGGCGTCCATACAGGCCGTGCAGGCGATGCATTCCATCTGGGTGCCACGGCGAATGTCGACTCCCGTGGGGCAGACGGCAACGCACCGGTAGCAGTTGATGCAGTCGCCTGCGGACTGACCTGCCGTTGCGACCCCGCGACGAGGTTCTCCGCGCCCCCCATCGTAACCCACCACCATCGAGCGATCGTCCATGAGCACCGACTGGAAGCGGCCATAGGGACAGGCAATCAGACAGAACTGTTCGCGAAACCAGCCGAAATCAAAGAGAACCAGGGCCGATACGAAGGCCATCACCATGAAGGCTCCCGGACTTTCGACGGGCGAGCTGCGCATCATCTCGGCGAGCTTCTCGGTGCCCGTGAAGTAGGCCAGAAAGCTGTGACCGATGACCAGTGAGATGCCGATAAAGACCAACCATTTCAGTCCTTTTCGAAGTAGCTTGTCAGTGGTCCAGGGACTCTGATCGAGTCGCTTTCGGGCGATCGCATCGCCTTCGATCCATCGCTCGATCTTTCGATAGACGCCGTCAACGAACACGGTCTGAGGACAGGCGTAGCCGCACCAGATACGACCCCAGACCGCCGTGACGAAGAAGATCGTCAGCACCACTCCCGCGATGACGAAAAACAGCATCGGAGCGTCGTGAGCCCAAAACTGAACGCCCAGAATCGAAAACTTGCGTTCGGGAAGGTTGAGCAGGATCGCGGGCCTCCCACCGATTCGAATCCAGGGAAGGGTCAGAAAGATGAGAACGAGACCGACATTCAGGCGATTCCTGAATGTGCGAAACCATCCGCGAACATCCGCCGGATAGAGATACACTCGATGTCCATCCTTCGTCGTCGATGCCAGATGATCGGTGGGAAGCTCACGCGAATTGCCCATGAGTTACTCCAGTACCACCTTTTCACCCTGCGGTGCCTTGGGGTTCGGAGGATTGCTTCCCTGCAGCGACCGAACATGGGCGACGAGCGACTTCAGTTCGTCAGCCGATACCAGCGCTCCCCAGGGGGGCATTCCCTTGTCGCCCACTCCTTCGGCAATGATCTTCGCGATCTGCGCGTATTTGGCTCCATGAATCCAGTACTCGTCCGCGAGGTTGGGGCCGATGCCGCCCTGGCCTGCGGCACCATGGCAGACAGCGCACTTCGATGCGTAGGCCGTCCTGCCCTGTTCAAGATGCGAGGCGTCTGCCGCCCACGCCTTGAGGCTCGATTCTTCGTCCTGTCCGCCCTGTCCGGGCTTGGGTGCGGAAGCGGCCTGAAGCTGCGCGACTTTTTCCATGGCCCGGTCATACTCCTCGACCAAGGTAGGCCCGGGACCGAACGTATAGTGGGCATAGTAGCCCGCGGCGAAGACGATCGACGCGTAAAAGAGCCAAAGCCACCACCTGGGCAGGAAGTTGTCATGCTCCTCGATTCCGTCATAGACGTGAATCTCGGTTCCGGGTGGCGGTGCGAGTGGATCATTCTTGTTGTCGGTCGGATTGCTCATGGCAGGGATGCTCCTTCTTTTGCGTGCCGGTCGGCGTCCAGTGGAGCGCCTGCCAGCTGCTGGTAGAGTTCAGTGCTGCCGCGGCGAAAGACCCAGGCAACGACCCCGAGAAACACTCCGAGGAAGATGAGGAGTCCGAGGCACGTCAGCCAGATCATGGGAAACTTCGAGGCGACCTGAGACAGCATTACTCGATGCCTCCCTTTTTGAAGTCGGCGCCCAGTTTCTGAAGGTAGGAGATCAGCGCGATGATCTCCTTGTCGGCCACCTTCGGAGGAGCGCCCTGTTCAGTCAGACCCGAGGCGATTCGGTCCGCCTCGAGTCGAGCATCCAGTGAGGCGTTGCGGATCTGCTCGTCGGTGTAGGGCACGCCGAGCTGCTTCATGACTTCGAGCTTCCTCGACAGAATTCCGAAGTCGGTCTTGTCTTCGAAAAGCCAGGGATAAGACGGCATGATCGAGCCGGCGACCACATCCCGAGGATTCAGCATGTGCCGGAAGTGCCAGAGATCCGGGTATTTTCCTCCCAGCCTGGCCAAGTCGGGGCCCGTTCGCTTTGAGCCCCACTGGAAGGGGCGATCGTAGGCCGATTCCTCGGCTCGCGAATAGGCGCCGTACCGAAGCGTCTCGGAGGGAATCGGTCGAACCATCTGCGAGTGGCAGGTGTAGCAGCCCTCACGAACATAGATGTCGCGCCCGTGGAGCTGCAGTGCCGTGTAGGGGCGAACGCTGGGGGGAGCCTGAAGAAACCCACCGACGAAAAACGAGGGAATGATTTCGATGGCGCCTCCGAGAGCCACGGAAACCACCACGAGCGTCGTGAAGGCGCCTCCAAGACCTTCGAGCTGGCGGTGCATCTTGTCGACGGTGGTCGTGAAGGCCGAAGAACCCAGCACCAGCTTCGGTGCCACGACCTCTTCGTCCTTCTGCGCAGCTGGTGCTGATTTGATGGTTTTCCAGATGTTGTAGGCCATCAGGACGAAGCCCACGAGATAAAGCGTGCCGCCAAAAGCGCGTACCCAGTACAGAGGGACGATCTTCGTTACTGTTTCGATGAAGTCGGGATATTGCAGCCGGCCCGACGCATCGATGGCACGAAGCATCAGTCCCTGGGTAATTCCGGCCGTGACCATCGAGATG
>CAYSOA010000045.1:0-3957 GCA_964432565.1 uncultured Bacteriovorax sp. | reverse complement strand
GTCCAGAAATGCCAGTTGGCAAGCTGCGTGCTGTAAAGGGGCGTGCGCCAGAGTTTGGGCACGAGCCAGTAGATCATGGCAAACGACATGAAGCCGTTCCACCCCAACGTTCCTCCGTGCACATGCCCGATGATCCAGTCGGTGTAGTGCCCGAGCAGGTTGACCGACTTGATCGAGAGCAGGGGGCCTTCGAAGGTCGACATTCCGTAGAACGTCAGGCCGGCGACGAACATCTTCAAAATCGGATCAACGCGCACCTTGTCCCAGGCACCGCGAAGCGTGAGGAGTCCGTTGATCATGCCGCCCCAGCTGGGGGCGAGCAACATGACCGAAAAAATCATCCCGAGGGTCTGTGCCCAGTCGGGAAGGGCCGTGTAGAGCAGATGATGCGGGCCTGCCCAGATGTAGATGAAAACCAGCGACCAGAAATGCACGATCGACAAACGGTAGCTGTAGACCGGACGATTCGCCGCCTTGGGCAGATAGTAGTACATCAGGCCCAGGAACGGCGTTGTCAGGAAGAAGGCGACGGCATTGTGGCCGTACCACCATTGCACCAGGGCATCCTGCGCCCCGGCAAATACCGGATAGCTCTTGAAGAGGCTGACAGGGAGGTTGATGGAGTTCACGATGTGCAGCATGGCTACGGTGACGATGGTGGCGATGTAGAACCAGATCGCCACGTACATGTGCTTTTCTCGCCGCTTGAGGATCGTTCCGAAGAAGTTGATCGCAAATACGACCCAGATTCCCGCGATGGCGATGTCGATCGGCCATTCGAGTTCGGCGTATTCCTTGCTGACGCTGATTCCCAGGGGAAGCGTGATGGCGGCTGCGACGATGATGAGCTGCCAGCCCCAGAAATGGATGCCGCTCAGCTTGTCTGAGAACATCCGCGCCTTGAGAAGCCGCTGGGTCGAATAGTAGATGCCCGCGAAGATGGCATTTCCTGCGAATGCGAAAATGGCGGCATTCGTGTGAAGCGGGCGGAGTCTCCCGAAAGTGAGCCAGGAAGTATCGAAGTTCAGGCGCCAGTCGGAGAGTTGCAGGGCTGCGAGCAGTCCGAGCAGGAAAGCAACGCCCGCCCAGACCATCGTCACGATGATGAACTTCTTGACGATCCCGTCATCGTATCGAAATTGCTCGAACTCGCCGGCCGGCGTCGAGGCTTCGGTTTTGGTGTTCATATCGGCTGGGTTCCTCTCCTTGCTGTTAGTTCTCGTCCTCAAGAAGAATCCGGTGGGCCGGAGTCTCCAGGTCGTCGTATTGCCCCTGACGCACCATCCAGATGAATCCCACGACAAAGGATCCCCCGAGTAGCAGTGCCAACGGCAGAAGCAGATAAATGATGTTCATGGCGTCACCTCGCGAAGCGCGTCGCGCAGACGCCGAGTTCCGATGCTGGCCGAGGCGATTACGGCGAGGGCGCTTGCCGGCATGAGGACTGCCGCCAGAAGCGGATCAATCTTGCCGAGTATCGCAGCGCTGGCGGCAATCGCGTTATAGGCAAGTGAGACGGCGAAGTTTCGTTTCACCACACGGAGGGTCTCGCGGCCGATGATGATGAGGCGCGGAGCCTGAAGCAGGCCCGGTCTCGAAAGATAGACGTCAGAGGCGCGAATGGAGGCTTCGAGACCGCCGTGGATGGCAACACCGACCGAAGCAGAGGCGAGTGCGGGAGCGTCGTTGGCACCATCGCCCACCATCATCACTTCGTCTTGTTTGGACTGGGCTTTGAGGTACTCCTTCTTACCCTCGGGAGAGAGTTGATGCCGTGCACGACTTTCGGGGATTCCGACGACGCGAGCAACCGCGCCGACGGCTGCCGCGGAGTCGCCGGAGAGCAGGTGGGTCTCCACGTTGAGCTCGGCGAGCTGACGATTGGCCTGAGAGGCTTCGGGACGCAGGCGATCTCCGAGGGTGACGACGCCAATCTCGCGATCCTCCTCGAAAAGGGCCACGCGAGTGGTGAGTGCTTCGTCCTGCTCCGTAGCTCCATCGCGGCGGGCTGCCCGAAGACTGTACTGCCTGTCCCGATAGCGAGCGGAGATTCCGATGCCGGCTCTTTCTTCGGTCTTCGTGACGGTGAAGCCTTTTGCGTCTTCGGGCGGGCAGAGCGGGTGTTGGAAGTGCTCGCACAGTGCCCGGGCGATCGGGTGGCGGGAGTGTTTTTCGATCGCCACGATCAGGGTTGCGGCCTCTTCGTCGGTGAGGACGGTTTTTTCGGGAAGGAACTTCCAGTCAAGAACCTGAAAACGCCCCTCGGTCAGGGTGCCCGTCTTGTCGAAACAGACTTTTCGAACGCGCGAGAGGCGTTCCAGGACGTCAGCGCCCTTGATGAGAATTCCAGCTCGTGCCGCCTTGCCGAGGGTCGAGGCGAAGCTGAGGGGCGTGGCCAGCGCAAAAGCGCAAGGGCAGGTCACGAGTGCGAGCGCAAGTGCGCGTTGCAGGGCGCCGCTCCAGCCGGACTCGTCTGAGAAGATCCCGTTGCCGAAGAAGACCAGCGGAATCAGGATCAGGGTGGCTGCAATGAATCCTTGTGAAACGCGATCGGAGAAGGCCACGATGGGGGCGCGAGACTGCAGGCTGGCCTGCATCGACTGAAGGATGGCGCCCACCCTTGAGCTTTGGCCTGTGGCGGTCACCTGCACGATCAGGGGCGACTCGAGATTTTGCGTTCCTCCGAAAACTTCGGCTCCCGCGGCAACCGATTCGGGGCGCGACTCACCGGTCAGTAGGGCTCGGTGGATTCTTCCACTTCCTTGAAGCACGACTCCATCAGCGGGAAAGAGATCCCCCGGCAGTACTTCGACGGCATCGCCGAGCTCGAGACTTTCGAGAGAAACGGTTTCGTAGTCACCGTCGGCAAGGCGGCGTCTCGCGGTAGCGGGCATCAGAAAATGGGCGAGGCTTGAGGCGCTTAATGACGTGCGTTGCACGCGTCTCAGTAGATAACGCGTCGAAAGTAGAAGAAAAACCAGCGTCGTGACCGAGTCAAAGTAGATGCGAGCGTCGCCACGAAACAGATTGATGGTACTGACCCAGAACGTGACCTGCAGTCCGAGGGCGACCGGGACGTCGATCGAAAGCTGTCGGCTTCGAAGCGAGCCGAGACTGGAATGGTAGAAGGGGGCGGCGCTGTAAAACAGAACCGGGATGCTGAGCAGGAAGCTGATCCAGCTAAACCACTTTGCAAACTCTCCATCGGCGCCGGCATAAAGCGCGACCGACAGCAGCATGATGTTTCCAGCTGCTGCGGCTGCGATCCCGAGTCGAATGAGCAGAGTGCGGTCTTCTTTTCTGGCAAGCTCATCGGATTCGGATTGGCGAACGGGGTGAGGGCGGTAGCCGAGGCGTTCGAGCTGGAGCGCCGCGGCTGCGTAATGGCCTTCGGGCGCGCTTTGCACCGTTACCACGGCACTGCCGAGGTCGAGGCGCGCTGACAGGATGCCTTCCACGAGTTGGGGCAGCTTCTCGACGAGCCAGACACAGGCCGCGCAGTGTACGCCTTCGAGGTAGAAGCGGATTCCTTCGGCAGTCTCGTAATCCCTTCGAGTATCGGGATGGTCGAGCCAGTCGTAATGAGAGCTCAGGGGCACTGCTGCTCCGGTCGGAGCGTGATCACCGGTCCCTTCAAGAATCGAGTAGTAGCGTCCGAGGCCGGCACCTTGGATGAGTCCGAAGACGGTTTCACAGCCCTGACAGCAAAACGCTGAACGCGACCGCAACGGAATCGGGCGGGAGCAGTGGCGGCAAACGCTGGGAGCCGTTGCCAGGGGCAGGTTGCAGGCCTGTGAGGACATGATCATCAAGGGGTCAGCAACGGTTGTGCCCTGCCCTAAAGAATTGAAATTATTTGGTTTATTGCTTTTTTACTCCCACTGTCGGTAGCAAAGCGTCTCTGTTGAGGTAAGGGATGGGGCGAAAAGTCTCACCCCTTTTCGGGGGGCTCGCCTA
>CAYSOA010000044.1:4169-15876 GCA_964432565.1 uncultured Bacteriovorax sp. | reverse complement strand
CCATCCACTGTCCTCGGTGCTGAATCGCCCGGTGGATTCCAAGAAATAGCCAAAAGGCGCCTGATCCAGATGGATTGAGGTGTCGTGCGCACTTGCACTGGAAACCGCTCCCAGAATCAAAAAGAGCCACCCAAAGGACATCAGAACTCTAGTCATTGCTTGCATATCTCGCTCAAAGCAGCATGGTTCGTGCCAAATATTTTTCATGAGTCTCAGCATCTTGGTCATCGCTTGATCGTCAACCGCTGGGCAGCTGACTAACTTTTAGCCAATCTCCAGGCCTGAACACTCGGCCATAATCAAACCCCAGACACTCTCACTTGCACGCCGAAACCAGGAATCCACCGAGGAAGGAACCCAGGTCCGTTCCCTGCTGGTCACGCGCTTCAACAATCGAAGTGGAGCCGAATCGAGTTTTCTTTCCGATTTGATAGACCTTCACCTGGCGGACTCGCTGCAACTCTACGCCGGTTTGGAAGGCACCCTGAAATTCCGGATCCCCCTCCAGCGCCATGGCATGGACGATCAAGGACTCACCCGAATTGAGCGAGTCTGGGTCACTGTCCTGGGTCAGGCCCGCACGGATCTTGTGCTCTTCGATGAGCACTTCATCTTCATACCGGGACTTTCCTTCGGGTCTGACGAAGGCCACTGAGGTGCCGTCGCTCTTTCGAATGATCCTGATGTCGAGTTTTTGAGAAGTCTGCTCGCCCACTTCGGGCAATACCGTCGAGCAGTTCTTGATCAGTGTCGAAGGGGCTGCGAGGGTCATGGAAGAGTGGGCAAGAACCGCAACAAATAGGGACAGGATGGTTTTATTCATGCTCGAGCATGAAGCAAACGACGTGCCGCGCCAGATACCCGACCCGCAGGCGAATGGCACAGGGAAACCTCATCCCCCTCATTTTTCAGTGTTCAACTTTTCGACAGGTGACCTGGAGATCAACGCGGTCGGGGTCCAGGCTGCAGAGACCAAAGTGACACGGACTGAGGATAGGCGAACGTGCTTTTGGCCCAACTTCAGGCGCCGCTAGCGGCGAGCCCACAAGCGTCGTCACTCACTCGTGCAACGAACCACTCCCGACTTGCGGAAGGCCTGATCAATCCTTCCGTGAAGCTCCATCTGTCCGTCCGACCCGTCGACCTTCTTGAGCATGAGGCTGTACTCACGGAAAGAGTGCCGCGTTTTGAAGCTGCAGGTCATTTGATCCACCTCTTCCAAGCACATGCCGACAGTCTGCAGGCTCCCCTGGAGCGGCACCTGAACTTGGAGGTGAGCAATCTGAAATTTCTGGACTTCATCGTACGAGCCCAGCCCGGTCGCACAATGAAACGTGGACTCGGCGAAAGCGCTTGCACCACTCAAGAGCACGGCGACCAGGGCGATAGACTTCAAAATAGAGGGGTTCATCATGGGAATTCCTTTCGGTAACTCCGTTCTAACCTCAGGATGAACGAACCACGCCTAAGAACTTCTCAGGCTCCTGGATCGCAATCAGTTCGGAATCGTCGCGCGCAAGCGCGACTGATCAACGCGGTAGCGATCTGGCACCAATGCCAAAACGCACCAGCAGACCCAGAACCTCAACTCACTGATTTCTCAGGCTAACGACCGAGAGATGGCATTGGCACATGCCCTGCTCTGCGGGCCCTGCATCAACGTGTTTCCACGTTCAACAGGGGTTCCCAAGAGGAGGGGATGAAAATGGCTCGTATTTTCTGGCAAACAAAGACGATCCGCGGCGTCGCAATCGCCGTCATCGGAGCAATCGCCGTATCGGCATGTGGTGGCGGCGGAGGCGGCGGCAGCTCACTTACCTATGCCGAGCGCTGGGTCAAGAGCCTGGATACCCAGGACACCCAGTACAGCTACCGCTTGGTGAAGGACCCCACGAAACAAAGCGGCTACGTCGTGGTCGACGACGGGTACAATTACTACGCGATCGACATCTACAGTTCGCGAGAAAGCCTCTACTACGACCGCGTCGACTACTTCGACCACGAGGCAATCCGAGTCACCTCTGCAGGCAACGGCTATTACTCGGACTATTACGGCAACCTGTATGAAATGACGACTGGAACGGGCAAGGACCTCGAAAAAGCCGCAGCCTTCGTCGAAGACCTTAAGGCCGACAAGATTGCAGACCAGCTGGTCGCCGATTATGGCCTCAGCGAAAAGCGCGGCCTGCAGGTCGCCAAGCTCACTCTCGAATGGAGCAAGCTCAAGAAGAAGCGCAGCGTGACGGATGCGGACGCCGATGCGTTCTCGACCGAGATTCTCGGCTTCAGCCTGAACGACGGCATCAAGGCGGTCAAGAAGGCCCAGCTCGAAGGCGAGACCTCCGACCTCAACGCACTCATCGACCGAGCAGCGGATGAGAACGGACTTTCTCCCGAGCAGGTCGGTGACCTGATCCGCAAGTTCGCACAGCAGTAAGCACAGAGCGCAAGCCCCGGGCCGCACTCTCCGGAGTGCGGCCCCCACCACCCCACTCGAGAGCGCAGCCATGAACCTCCGCCCCCCTTCTCGTCGAATCGCCCTTCGAGTCCTCGTTTTCATCGCAACGAGCACCACCGCCTGGGCGAATCCTCTCGATGGAGTCGGAGGTTACGTTCCGCTTGCCTCCGGACAGCGTCCGGCGACGGATCTCGTGGATCCCGGCACCGGAGCGATCCTTCTTTCGGATGAGCTCGAGACGCTGCGCCGAAACGGAACAGATCTTTCGACGCTCGAACCCGATCCTTCGAGTGACTTGTGGCAGGAAGGCGGAACCGGCCCCCTTCCCTCGGTTCCGGAACTCGGAGCAGCAGAAGTCCGATTCGAGTCCACCGTGCTGTCGCGGACTGGAAATTTCCGCTTCGTCGGGCGGGCCCCGGAGATCTCCGATCGACCGTTCACTTTTTTGATCAGCAAGACCGTCCACACCGCCCTCCTCAGAAAGTCGCTCCTCGAAAAACTCGGCTACCGCGTGCCCGACATCCGGCGCGTGGCGCGCCTGCGCCTCTCTTTCGCCACCCCTGCGGGCAAGGAGCTCTTTCTCCAGGAGATGGCCGAGTCCACCCTCGGCGCTCCGGAACGCTGGGTGGTCAGCCAAAAGGAAGAGCGGGCCATCGAACTGCAGGATGTGCTGGTGATGGACTCGGTCGACGCGATCTATAACCTGGCGCTCGGTGCCCTTCCCTCCACCGTCATCCAGGGCCGGCGCGCCCTGAACGGCCTGCACCTCGCCTACGGACTGACCTCGCTTTCCGAGAGCATCAATCTCCTGTCGTGGCAGGCGGGACGCGTCGTGAGCCAGCACCTCGAACTCGCCTTCGATGGAAGCGAGGAGTTTACTCCGAACTTCGACGACGCCCGGTGGATGAGCCGACGCCTCTCGCGCCTGTCGCGCGACGACCTGAGGACAGTCGTTGCCTCGACCGAACTTCCGGATCCAGTGCAGCGGATTCTCGTCGAGAAGCTGATTTCGCGCAGGAACCAGCTGGTCGAGCTCTTCCTCGGGGCAGCCTCGGTTCCTTCCCTGCCATTCGATCCGTCAGTCACCGCTCGCCCCTGCCTGGTTTCCGGAAAACTGACCTGCGCTGAGTTTCCGGGCTACGGCTCGCGCTTCAGCTACGGCGATCCGGAATCGCCGCTCTCGTCGCACGAGCTGCTGGCCTTCACGAAATCAAAGCTGATCTCCAACGTCCTCTCCAACCTGGTCCGCTACACCAATGAAAACTTCCTGCCGCGAAGCGACCTGCAGGGAAAACTCATCGAACGGCAGCAGGAGCAGGCACTGAACCACTTCGTCGAGTTCCTCAAAACCGGCAAGACCAGCAGGACTCCGGTCGCGGCATTCGCCATTCCCACCTGGGGTGGAAATCTGATTGCATCGAGAGACGTCATCCTCGGTGCCTACCTGGGTACCGACAATCCGGTGCAGGTGGCCGACTCAGTCGGCTTCCAGGTCAATGCCGGCGCCTTCATCGGCGTGGACGGAATCGCGGCACCCTGGGCGGTCAGCGGCAACGTCCGCGCGTCACTCACGCGGACGTTCTCGCACATCAAGCCGATCAAGAGCATCCGGGTGGCGTTGAAGCAGCCCTTCAAGAACATCCTCGTTCCGCTGGTGAACCTGGATTACGCCGACCTGTTTCGAGAGCTCATCGGCGCCGGCTTTTCCGCGCTTCCGGAGGAGAAGCGCCAAGAGCGCCTCACCCAGATCTTCAAGACCTTCCAGGAGCAGATGGACGTCGGCGAATCGCTGGTCATCACCGACTCCATCGGAGCGGAATTCCGGGCACGGGCCGGAGCACAGGTGACCGATGCGCTAAAGGCCTACATGGAAGCTGGCGCCAATCAGACGGCGATCTCGCGCGTGCACATCCATCGCAAGAGCGAGAACCTGATCCAGGTGTACAAGGACCTCGGAAACGCCCGTGGAATCCTCGTCTCCGTCGGGCTCCACGCCATGGGCATGCCGATCATCCGGTTTTCCGCCCAGCTCCAGTCGGGTGGAGCCCAAGTCAAGTTTTCCGAGCTGAATATCGATCCGGACTTGAAGCGCAACCCGCGGATCGTCGAGGTCGCAGGCGCCCTTCGCTCGCTCCTGCTCACGCAGTCGCTCGAGGGCGTCCATCGAGTCAATCCTCCCTACTCGATCCACTACGACTTTGGCGAGCGCACCACGAAGTTCTCGCTCCTGTTCTTCGAAAAGGCCGGATTGAAGTCCGATCTCCGAATGAAGCTGAAGCATCCGGAGGGAGACTCCATCCAGCTCTTCCGGCTGGTTTCCGCGGATCGCAAGGGCACCAACTTCGAGCAGTTTGGCACGGAGCTCATCAACGCCATTCTCCTGAACCAGAGCCACGAGGAGTTCCTGATCTCGTCCGCGTCCAATGGACTTCCGGGAGATTCCATCCTCGGTGACCAGTTCACCCGAAGCCTCGCCTATGACGCCATTTTTGAGGACCTTCCCGGCAACCGGATCCGAGTACAAGACCCTTACCTGTCGCTTTCGTATCAATGGAGAGGCTGGTCGCTCTCGCGGCGCGAACTCGACAAGATCCTGGCGTCGATCAACGGCAGGCAACAGTTTCAGTTCTTCGCGCCACCACTGCTGCCGGAAACGCGCAAGATCCTGCTCTACCGCGTGAGGCTCGATTACCAGGTCTATTCTGAAGCCCTCGATCACCTGACGCTGATCGACAAGGCGCGATTCCGCTCCATCGCCGACCGATACCTCATCCCGAAGTCGAACTACGGCTGGGCTCCCAGCACGGTCGGCAGGCCCCCCCATTCGCCGAGGCCGATCACTCGACGAGAGTATCTGGCAAATCTTTCATGGAAATGGGGACGGACGCACTCTGCGCTGCTCGATGCGCGAAACCGCGGCGATCTCAAGCGAACGGCCAATGCGCTCGCCGAGCTGGTATCGCTTCTCGAGCTGAACCTCCATCAGGCGGGACTGACGGAGGCCTTCGGCGGCGACGATCGGTACCATGTCACGGCAAGGATCGAAGGCTTCCGTGAAGGCGACGAGAACGGCGACACCCCCTACCTCGCGCATTCGCTGGGCAGCTTCGGTTCACGATATGTCCAGGGACCGGTGAACCACATTCGTTCGCGTCTCGGCATCAATGAAGGCGAATTCCTGATCGGCTGGCTCATGGGGAGGTTTTGATGAATCACGCAGTCCTGTCATTCCTTCGATTTTTCCTGGGCGCATGGCTCGCACTGGGCACTACTCTCGCCTTTGCCATCGAGGTTCCTGTGTCCGCGAGGAATCCGACGAATGATCCTTATTCCAGATTCCAGTGGGGACTCCTCAATCAGGGACAGGTGCTCCTGGATGAGACGGACGACCTGCACACGCGTCGAGTGATCGGCGTGCCAGGAAGCGACATTGGAGCTCCGCACGATGACCTTCCGCTGCTCCGGACGGTCGTGGTGGCCGTCCTCGACTCCGGAATCGACGTGGACCATCCCGACCTGGCAGGAGCGATCGCCACCAATGACGTCGAGTGCGAGAACGGCAGGGTTCCGGGAAAGCCCCAGCACGATCGCGACGGAAACGGATTGATGGGTGACTGCATGGGCTGGAGCTTCGTCTCGAAGTCGGCCGACGGTGAACCCCGAGTCACCGATGACATCGGCCACGGCACGCACGTTGCCGGAATCATCGCGGCTCGAGTGAACAACTCCATCGGAATCGCCGGCCTCTCGAACCAGATCCGGATCCTTCCTCTGAAGGTCTATGGCAGGCAGGAGAAGTCCGCGCTTCCACTGGCCGAACGCCTGGTCCGCGCCGTCCGTTACGCAACCACAAGAAAAGTCGACGTGATCAATCTGTCGATGGGCTGGCCCAAGGCGACCGACACGCCGGAGCTTCGACGAGCGTTTCAGGAAGCCCTCGACTCCGGGATCACCATCGTGGCAGCAGCAGGAAACAATAGCACCGCGGATGCGGCGTTTCCATGCGCCTACTCCGGCGTTCTCTGCGTCGGAGCCATCACCGTGAACGGAGAAATGGCGTCATTCTCGAACTTCGGCTCACAGGTAGACCTCCTCGCACCGGGAGACCAGGTGCTCAGCCTCTATCCAGAGCGACTCACGCCGGTCCATTTCCAGATTCAAGGCTACGAAGTGAAGAGCGGCAGCAGTCAGGCGGCCCCTTTTGTTTCGGCGATTGCCGCCATCCTGAAGGGAGTCTACCCGGGAATCTCCGAGACGGAGCTCCGCTCACGCCTGTTTGCGACGGCGAGACCGGATCCAACCGGTCGCGCGCTCCATGGCACTGTTCGCATGGCGGCAGCACTGGAGGCTTCCGGCACTGCCATCCTCGCTCCTGACTTCAAGCAGGCCGATGAATTGCTCATCTCCGCCCGGGAAGACCAGCCGGCAGAAGGCATCCTGAACCTGCGCGTGTTTTCGGAAGGAATGTCCTCGACTGCGGTGCAAGCCACCATCGAATCACTGACTCCGGGCTACCGGGTGATGCACAGCCGGGTCAGCTTTGGCGACATCAAAGCCGGAAGCTCTGAAAGCTCGGCGATCACGATCATCGCCGACTCTCTGGATGTCGACCAACTCTTCGATTATCGCGTGACCCTGTCCTCCCGGCAGTCTCCGCTCCGACAGTATCAGTCCCGAGCACGAGCCATGATCCGTCCGAGGAGCCGGCTGGTTTCCTTTCGGTCTCGAGCGATCGCCCCCGGCGAGCTCCGCAGCGTTGATATTCGCCACTCCGACTCGGGAGCGGCGGAATACTTCCACTGGAAGCGCGGCCAGGACTTCGTGGTCTTCCGAGTTTCGGCCGAGGGGCTCGAGGAGGCCGCCAGAATCAGCGCGCCCGATTGGGAGGACCTGCTGGCCTTTCGACGGCTCGATCTCGATGGCGACGGCTCCGAGGATTACTGGATCTGCGCCATCTCTCGCGATGCCGCCCAACCCGCGCAGAAATTCCTCAAGCTCCACTGGATGGACTCGACCCTAAAACCCTTGACGGGAACCCCGGCTTCGCTCGACTGGAGGCCAAGCGAAGCGGTTCCTGACTTCAAGCGCCTGGCGTGGACCTGGGTCCAACACGTGCCATCACGCACCGGAACGATTCGCACGCCCGTCTTTGAATCCGAAGGAAAGCTGCCCGAGTCCGAACAGCCGAAGAACCGCTTCGAGGCGCGGGATGAGACCATTCGCCGCCGGAGTTACGTGCTCGCCTTTCCTCAAGCAACCCTTCGAACCTTCGACTCTCCGGCGTTTGAAAAGGCATTTCGAGAAAGGCACCGGCTGCCCTTTCGCGACTCCATCCGTCCGGTCGCGATGGTTCCGCAGGGTCCCTCCGACCTGAAGCTCGGTCAAATTCGCATGATCGTGTCCATCGGCAGGCTGGGCAACGAAACCCAGGGCGTCGTGACCTGGGATTCAGGCAACTCTTCGGCGCCATGGAGCTGGATGCCGCTTGCCTCGACGGTGCCGAACCTGCGCGGGTGGTCGCTGCTGCGCCCGCTGGGTGATTCGCCCGACTCACTCGTCGCGGCGGCTCTCCACACTGGACAGATCGCACAGCACTGGCGCCTGCGTTCGCTGGAAGGACCGGATCGTGGCACCACGACGCGAGTCGAAGCGATCCAGGCCGATGCCTCCGCGAGAGACTCGCTGCTGGGTGTGGTCGGTTCCTTCGATACCCCTGCAGGGTCCACGGTGGTCTATCAGACCAAAACTCGCCTGCTGTCGAGCTTCCGTGGCACGGACGGCAACGAGAAAGTCTTCTCGCGTGGCATCTCGCGCTTCAGCTTCCTGCCGGGCCAGCTGATGACCGATGTCTACCACCCCCTGACGATCTCGATTCACGGACGCACGACGGCAGCGTTCTATGTCGACTCCTCGGCGATTCTCGGAAACCTGGTCACGCTCCTGATCCAGGCGCCGGACGGAGACTGGAAGGCCCCCCTGCGCTGGAGCCTCGAGATTCCGGAGGGATGCCGGACGATGAACCCGGGTCGTGAATCCGTGACCTTTCATTGCGTCGATGGATTGAGGCAGGTCCGTTTTTGAGCGACGGCCTTCAGACTCGAATCTCCGAGTGAAACAGCCACTCAACCTGGTACCTTTCCTGCGCCCCGCGGAGCGCGAGTCTCCTCCCGTTGCCCGCGATCCCGTAGCCCCTCGGAAAAGGCGTAAAATCTCCGGATAAAGTCAGACATGGTTTAGAGTTCCTTTCCGCTGGAAGCGATCGACCTGCCCTTGAACGCCTCGAATTCATCCTTGAGCTTGCGATGCTCGTCCTGGAGCTTTTCGAGGCTCGACTTCAACGCGTGGACGACCTCGGGAACGGAGCCCGACTCGGCAATGGCCTGCGAGGCCACCAGCGCATCGCGCCTGACGCGTCCGTCGGTATCCAGCATGCGGGTTCGCGACAGAAGCGGAATGGCTTCAGCTGCACCGCTCGCGCCGAGCGCCGCAACGAGGCCCATGCGCATCCGGAAGTGATCCTCCTCGACGAGCTTCGAGAAGCATTCAAAAACCCGGGCACGCACGCTCGGTGTCGCCGTGCGCGCGATGGTCGCGAGCAGCGAGACGGCCGTCACCCGTGAGTCCATCTGCGGACGCGGCGCGGTCGCCGCAACCAGGAACTCGAGCGCCTCCGGCATCTCGCCGCGCGCCAGGCCCTGGATTTCTCCGATCGCCCTCAGCGCACCACTCCGAACGAGGTCGCGCCAGGACTTCACATCCGCCTTCTTGCGCGCGAACTCAAAGACTTCCTTCGGAGAGGTCGGCGCAAGGCACTGAGCCCAGGCATGCACCGCATCGGCTTCGACGAAATAACTCGCATCCGAATCCGCCAGCGTCTTCAGGTGCTTCGCCAGCGCAGCATCTTTGAAAAGCCCGAGCGCCTGAACGACCGCACGTCGAGCCTTCGGATTCGCCACGGAGAGACCCTCGACCAGAACCGCCGCGGCTTCGGCAGAACGAATCTCACCGAGTGCCGACGCCGCTTCTGCACGAACACCCCAGAATGAATCCTTCAGCAGCGCCCCGCGAAGTGCTTCGACGGCGCGACGGTCGGAAAGCTTGCGAAGCTCCTGCACCGCCTGGATCCGGCCCATGCAGTCCGTGTCCTTCTCCAGCTGTGCGACAAGCATCTCGATTGGGCGCGAAAACTGGATCGTCTTCGGGATCGTGAAGCCAGGATCGAATGACACAAAAGTCGGCTTCGCCGGGCACGAGACGAGGAGGCGATCCTTCACCGAGCCCAGCTCCAAAACGTGCTCGACGGATTTTCCGTCCTCGAAATGGAGCACGACCTTCGGCGCCACGTGGAAGAGGTGCGTCCGGGCTCCATCCTTCTCGACGAACTCCTGCCCTCCGGTCTGCTTCTGCTCGACGGTAAGTTCGAACATCTTTTTCTCGTCATTCCAGGAACAGGAAGCCTCGAGTTCGGGGTGGCCAGCGCCGAAAATCCATTCATCAAAGAACCGACGCATGTTGCGACCCGTGACCTCTTCGATTGCCCGAATCAGGTCCAGTGTCTCGACGGAGCCCCCACGATGGCGCTCGAGATAGTGGCGCACCGACTTCCAGAACAGACCCTCGCCCAGCGTGCTTCGCAGCAGGTTCAGGACGAGTCCGCCCTTCTGGTACAAGTGGCGATCAAAAAGATCGATCGGCTCGATGTAAGTGTTGCAGACGATCGGGCGACGATAGTGCGACGAGTCCTCGTCGAGGTAGGCCTTGAGATCGAGGTACTGCGAGTACTTCGCCTCGTCCTCGCCTCCATCCGCCGATCGATCCGCCTCTTTCCAGACACGCTGCAGGAAGGTGGCGAATCCCTCATTGAGCCAGCCATGCGACCAGTCGCGGCAGGTAACGAGGTCGCCGAACCACTGGTGCGCGAGTTCATGGGCCACCAGTCCGTCACTCGAAAAATCGAGGTGCGCACGCTCATCGTGCAGCGTCTGGTCGGTCTGGGTCGTGGCGGAGGTGTTTTCCATGCCGCCGAAGATGAAGTCCTGCACGGCGACCTGGGCGTACTTTTCATACGCATACGGAACACCGATGACCCTCTCGAACGCCTCGATCATTTTCGGAGTATTCGAGAAGGAGCGGCGACCATCTTCCTCGCGTCCCGGCGCGACGAAGTACTGGATCGGAAGCCCGCGAGGCCCCTGATCCTCCCAGGCCGAGAGCTTCGCCACGACGAGCGTGATGAGGTAGGTGACATGCGGCATTCCGAGCCGATAATGGAAGCGCGTTCCGGAGGGCTGCTCCTCTCGCGAGACCAGCGCTCCGTTCGAGACGGCGGTGAACTCCGGAGGCACCGTCGCGATCATTTCGGTCGTGGCCTTCTGATTGGGATAGTCAAACGTGGGAAACCAGTACCGATTGTCCTCATCCTGCCCCTGCGACCAGACCTGGTGCGGCTTCGATGGGTCCTGGTAATCGGGTCCCGTGAAATAGAGTCCGCGCCGAGGATTCGTGACCGCGAACTCCACTTCGACGGAGATTTCGCTTCCGGGCTGGCCGGCCTTCTCGAGTACAATCTCGAGTTTGTCGCCTTCAACGCGATGCTGGACCGCCCTGCCGTCCACTCGCGCCGCTGAAATCGACAGGCCCACCTGGTCCATTCGAATCCGGGTCTGGCCCGGCGAGACGACCGTCAGGTCATGGCGAACCTTTCCGCGAACCGTCTTCGCGATCGGATCTACCGCAACATCGATGCAGATGTGCTTCATGCGGAACGGAAGGTCCGGAGCGTAACGGGACTGCGATCCAGTGACCGCAAACGGACGCCGCCCTCCTCCGGCGCGCGCGCTCGAGAGTTGTTCACAACGACGACAATGAAACGTTTGGCTGAAGCTCATGGGTGTTTCGTATCTCACCACTGCTCGCGGAAAAACTGGTGATTTTTCAATGATGATCAGTCAAAATCTCAACGCCATTACCCGACAAGAGGCTAGAAACCGCAAAGCCCCTCTCCTGGAGCCGCAGGGTCACCGGACTGCTCTTGGGCGGGGGCTGGCAGGATCTGCGAGAAGAGCAACGCCCGAAAGGTCCGTTAACGACTCATCACGAGCGTCGTCGCCAGCATCCGCGGCTCAGAGGTTTTGGACTGCTTACTGGACCTTGATCTAGTTCGCGGTGATGTTGGTCCACATTCCGACCGATGGATGCGTGTGGCATCCGTCTCCGTAATGGCATACCCCTCTCCAAACTCTCTCAGCT
>CAYSOA010000044.1:0-4069 GCA_964432565.1 uncultured Bacteriovorax sp. | reverse complement strand
GGAACGACTTCAGGAACGACTTCGATCCGGCAATTTGAAGCGGCAGCACAGCTCCCGTCCGCCGAGCGTCGCAGGGTTCGTGGCGAGGCTCTTCAGGAATACACCGCTGCACAGGATCGCCTGTTCAACCTCTGGATCTTCGTGAATATTCCAGCCGAAAATTACCCGCGCCTGAATCCATCGATTCTTCCCGTGGCTGAATCAAGCAACCTCAATTCCAACGCCTCACGCGCCATGGTGGCCGGCTATCGATTGCTTCCGAGTGATGACTGGCTTTCAAACGGTAACATCATCCTGAGCACCGATCAGAAGCTGCTCGAAGTCATGGTTCTCGACTCCACGGGTAGCGAGAATCCGATTAGTCTGGACGAAAAGGAACTCAACCTGATCGGGCGTATGAAGCTCTCCTATGACGCCACTCTGCGGACGGTCACGCATCGCTACCGCTACAGCCGCGAAGGGCGAATTCTGTCCCTGGACGGGAAGACCTTCAAGGATCACCTCTCGGACTTCCTCGGAGGGAGGTGAGCTCCACCCACTCCACCGCGCCTCCCGTCAGCGCCGCCTTGCCCACGCCCTGATCGTATTTCTGCGTGCCGGGAAGGACGTAATTGTCCTCCCCCCTCCTCGAACCCCGGGCCTTTTTGAGGCGCTGGCCGATCGCTTCGTAGTCTTCCTGTTCCAGGATGCCCTCGAGCATTGCGCGCATCGGACTGTCAGACCGGTCCACCATCGTCGTCGACGGCTGGTCGGCCGCAATCACCCGAATGTTCGTGGATGATAGCTTCTTCGGCAGCTCGCAGGCCTCGTAAAACGCGGAGCACTTCGTGTCGAAGTAGAGCAGCTCATTGCCAGAATCGGCCTGGGCTCGAGCCTTCAATGCGGTATCCAGCTCGGACCAGCTCATGGAGGCAGGCTCCTGCGGTCAAGACGGCCGCGAACTGATTTCTCGGCCCGAGGCGCCCATCGGTCCAGGGCGGCCACTTGGTTCAGGCCCACGTCATTTTTCAAAGCCCTTCCGAGCGACGTGCGCCTGGATGAACTCGCGGATTTTCGCGATCGGGAAAGGTTTTTCGAAGACCGCATCGAATGACGACTCCAGCTGCACGGTCACGTCGCCGGTGACCAGTGCCTTGGGAATGGCGCGGTCCACCTGCTTCGCGATCTGGTCGCCCGTGGTGCGTGGCAGGCGATGATCGAGGAAGAGCAGGTCGGGCGGACTCGCCTGGATCGCGGCAACGGCCCGAACCGGATCCGAGTAGGTCTCGATGACCACGTCCGGCGAGGAGAACATGTCGGCAAAAAGCTCCAGGAGATCGACCTCGTCATCCACGTAGATCAGCCGAATCGGCATGCTGTCCTCTCTGCGTTCCAGAAAAATGGATGATGAACCGCGTATGCGCCGCCCGTCGATCGAGCGAGATCGTGGCTCCATGGTCTTCGAGGATTCCCTTCGAAATCGAAAGCCCGAGTCCCGTGCCTTCTCCCACCGGCTTGGTCGTGAAAAAGGGTTCGAACAGGCGGCGTTCGGTTTCAGGAGAAATTCCTGTTCCTGAATCCATGATCGACAGGTCCGCACCGTCCGCCGTCTCCACGACTGAAATCCGAATCCATCGCTCCTCACGATCGGAGACGGCGTCGATGGCGTTGTTGATCAGGTTCACGAGCACCTGTTCGATTTCCACGCCGTCGCAGACGATCGAAGCGGACGAAGGGCAGTCGACCCCGATGACCACCGAATGCCTCTTGGCTCGTGCCTCGGTCAGGACCAGCGCTTCGGAGATCAGGTCGACCATTTTCTCGGGCCGGTGAACGCTGCCTTCGGAAGAGCGGGAGAACTTCCGGAGCCCCTTCACGATCCGGGCGATTCGCTCGGTACCCTTGCGAATGGCATCGATCCGGCCTTCAAACTTTGCTTCATCCTCGCGACAACGAGGCAGGAGAAATGCACTGGCCTCAATCACCGCCAGGGGATTGTTGATCTCGTGGGCAATGCCTGCGGCCATTTCGCCGAGAGAGGCCAGCTTCGCGTTTCGAATGGCTTTCTGGCGTTCCTGCTGGAGAAATGACTCCATCGCCACTTCCTTGGAACGATCCCAGTTGATGCCGTACATCATCGTGGCCCTGCCCTGCTCATCACGAATGACATTGGCCCGGGCTCCGATGTGCTTGCGACCACCCGAGGGCGTCATGATTTCGAAGGTCAGGTTGAACTCTCCCCCACCCTGGATTGCGCGCTCGAGCGCGGCCTCGGCCAGCTCGGCTGTCGCGGGCGAAAGCGAACTCGCCCACGCTCCGTAATGATGGTTGAACTTCGACGGATCCATCTCGTAAAGGCGGTACATCGAGGCGTCCCAGTCGAGCTGCCGATCCAGGGGATTGTATTTCCAGATGCCAATGCCGAGGGTGTCGAGGATGAAGCGATTTTCAGCCTGCACGTGAACCAGCGTCGTGATGTCCGAAAACGTGATCGTCACGAGCCTGCCTTCGGGAGTCTCCAGCGGAACGGCGTTCACGCTCACCCATCGGGTTTCATCGTTCGAAAGACGCACGCCCAGCGTCACGTTGTTGACCGGACGCTTCGACTCGAGCACCCGCTGCGAGGGCAGCTCGGTCAGCGGAAACTCCGTTCCCTGCTCGTCCAGCACGCGCCACTTCGGATCCCGCAGGGACGGGTCGTGGAGCTGCGCTTCCGTCAGGCCCAGGATCCGCAGAGCGGCGGGATTGTGCCGGATGATCCTGCCCTCGGCGTTTCGTACCAGCAGGCCCTCGCCCATGGCTGCCACGAGCGCCCTGTATCGGTTCTCGTTCTCCACGTCACGGGTCTTGTCGCGGCAGGTTCCGCTGATCAGCGCCACGCGCCCGTCCGCGCCGCGAGTCACCTTGCCGATTCCCTGGACGAACTTGATTCGCTTTCCACCATCCAGCCACACGCGATGATCGTAGATGAAGTCCTCGCCCTGCTCGAGAGCACGTCGAATCAGGCGGTCCAGCTCCGGGAGGTCGTCCGGATGGATTCGCTCACGATACATGCGAAACAACGTCTCCTGGGGCTGCGGCTCATCGATCTCAAAAATTCGGTAATGCTCGGATGACCAAAGCTGCTCCTGGGTGATCGGATTGAACTGCCAGCTTCCGATCTGTGAAATCCGCTGGGCTTCCTGAAGCTGAGAGAAGACCCTCTGGGTGGAGTGCCGGTACAACCCCAGCTCCATCAGCGCGACCGCCTGATTTGCCAGGGTTTTTAGAGTCAGTCGCTGGACTGCCGAGAGCGTCCGAGGCCTGGTGTCAATTACGCAAAGCGTTCCGAGGCGCTGGCCGTTCGAGGTAATCAGAGGCGCGCCGGCGTAAAAGACGAGCTGCATCTCACCCCGGACCAGCGGGTTATCGAAAAAATCCGGGTGCTGGCGAGCGTCAGAGACCTCGAGGATCTCGTCATGATTGATCGCATGGGCACAAAACGAAATCTCGCGTGGCGTCTCGTCCGCAAGGACTCCGACCTTCGATTTGAACCACTGTCGATCACGATCCACGAGGCTGATCAGCGCCACCGGAGTCTCACAGATCGACGAGGCAAGCGCGGTAATCTGGTCAAACGCCTGCTCAGCCGGCGTATCGACCACGCCCAGCGCGTCGAGAGCCTTCTGGCGCTCCTTTTCATTCTGTGGGCAGGGGGGAATCTTCATGGCCTTCCTCGGATTTTATCCCGTGGATGCCATTGATGGATAGAGTCTGGCGAATGAATCGTGCGCGGATTTTGCGAAGATTTTGCGCAAAAAAACGCTTTCTTGATACTTTCTTCACTTGCCTAAAACTTGAAGATCACTTCAGCAAGAGTCCGGTCACCGCGCCCGCAGCGCTGCATGAGGTTCATGGACTTCCGGTAGACGGTCCGAATGGTCTCCGCCGGCGGGATCTGCGAACGTGATTTTTGCCAGTCTTCAGGCGCCGCGATCGGCGCGCGCGTTTTCCAATTTGGTTTCGGCCTTCTCTGCTGCGGCTTCGCTGTTCAGCTCCTTATTTCTTGTCGCAAGCCACTTCTTTCTTGTAGCAAGCCACTTCGGTGAAC
>CAYSOA010000043.1:0-16647 GCA_964432565.1 uncultured Bacteriovorax sp. | reverse complement strand
GCCCTCCCAAGTTGATCATCCAGTCGAAGGAATTCGCGCCCTCCCGGTCGAAGCGGTTCACGATGCGATCGCGGGCGCGGTCCAGGGCCAGCCCCTTCCCGAAGCCCCCCTCCTCCCATGCCCACTGAGGCGCATCCGGACTTTTGGGAATGCGGTGACGACGATTTCGGTCCGAGAGGCGCTTGTGGTTCAGTGTGCCCTCGCGAACCCCCGAATCGAGAATCCATCGTCCGAGACCGGGGTGAAAGGCGCCATCGAGCAGGGCGGACAGCTCGAGAATTCGGGCAAGGTCCGCTGCGAGCACGGAGCGGCCCCAGGGCAGCCGCTTCTGGTTGATTTGAGACAGCTCAGAGTCGCTCCGCCAGGTGGACCACTCGAGTTCGGCATGACGAATCTCGCCGGAAATCTGGTCGAAAGCGGCATCGAATTCAGGCCCCCGCTCCTCGCCGAGCGCGCGAAGCTCAAGCCAGGTTCCCATCAGCAGCACTTTTCGCTCGGGGAGGTGGGGCACTGCCCGGGGCGACGCACAACCGCACTGAAACGCCGCCAGGGCCGCAGCGAAAAGACACGACGCCAGAATCGCTCCTGAAAGGCCCCGCTTCATCGCTTGCTAACGATCCTCCCCTCTGGAGGGAAAGTCCTCCAGAAAGGGCCTCAGTTCGGGATCGGAGTCGATCTGACGAAACAGCTCGGACTCCCGAAGTTCGAAGCGCGGGGAACGTCGCCGTCTCTGGCGCTGCAGCGTGTGCCGGTCCAGCACTTCGCCCGTTTCTGAGACGGCCTGAAATTCGATCTCTCGCGCCCTGACGTCGATCTGCCAGAAGTGCAGGCGGCTCTCGGTATGCGCGAGATACCAGCGGGACGGATCCGCCTCGCGACCAGCCTTTCCCCAGGCGCCGTCACCCAGATAAAGCGTCCCCTCCCCTGGTGCCACTTCCCGGCCCATTCTGAGCGTCTTGGTGCGCTTGAGCGTGTGGTCGTGGTGCTCGAGCGCCACCGGAAGCCTGAAGTGATCGAACACCCTCTGCCAGCTTAATCGAACGAGCGAATTCAGCGGGTTCAGGAAGCTGCGATGACTGGGGTACAGACCCACATGGTAGAGCGCCATTATCGTTTCTTCGGGCGAGCGCTTCTCGAGCTGATCGACCAGCCAGCGTCGCTGTTTTCCGAAGGGGGCGTGCAGATGGGCGGAGTCGATTGCCAGAACCGTCAGGTTCCGGTCGAGCTTTCGGGCGAAGTAACTGCGCTCGTCACCCGTCTGGTTGAAGAGCGCATAGTAGAACGGCGCTTTGAGCCGCCTGTCGCCGCCCATTCGAATCAGATTGGTCTCATGGTTTCCGACCGCCAGCACCATCGGGATGGTCCAACCTTCGGGAGTCACCATGTTGCGGCCCCAGATCGAGAGCCAGCGATCCCAAAGCTCGAGCTTTCCCGCATCGCCATTGGCGTAGGCAATGTCTCCTCCGATCAGGGCGAGGTCGGGAGAAGCGGCTGCCGCCAGGGTCGTCATCTGATCGACCATCCGACCGGTGCCCATATCTCCGCCGTTCACGATCCGAACACCGGATCCATCGTGGCGCAGGGTTCTGAACTTTCGCTCTCGAGCACCGCCGGAGTCCGCACTGCCGGCCAGAAAATAATAAGGCGTTCCTGGAGCCAGGCCAGTCAGCTCGACATGGTGCACGCGGCGATCCGCGCCAGGTAGCACCACCGACTGGCCCCGGGACAGAAATCGATAAGCAGAAGCATCTCCATGACGAGGTTCGATGTCATACCGGACGATCGACTCCTTCTCGCTCTCGCTCGTGTGATAACTCACCTGAATGGTGGTTGCCGTGTCCTCCGATCTCCACCCGAGATAGACATGCGGCTCAAACGTTCCTGGCGCGAATTGCAGCCGGCACGCCGCAAGCAGGAGGAGCATGGCCAGAGCCGCGACAGGATACCGAAGCGCCCAAGCGGAGACTGCAAAACACCTCACTCCCACTCAATCGTCCCCGGTGGCTTGGAGGTCAGATCGTAGACGACGCGGTTGACGCCACGGACTTCGTTGACGATTCTTCCCGCAATCTCCTTCAGTTCGTGAAGCGGCAGCTCACTGGCTTCGGCGGTCATGGCGTCAACACTGCTGACGGCTCGAATTGCCAGCACCGACTCATAGGTTCGGCCATCGCCCATGACTCCGACCGTCGAGATCGGCGTTAGAATGCAGCCCGCCTGCCAGGTCTGGTGGTAGAGATTTCGTCTCTTGAGCTCATCATGAAGGATCTCGTCTGCCCTTCGAAGAATGGCGATGCGCTCTCGCGACAGCGGTCCCACGCACCGAATCGAAAGCCCCGGTCCTGGAAAGGGATGTCGATCGAGGCTCTCTGCGTCGAGCCCGAGAAGCCGACCAATCTCACGCACCTCATCCTTGAAGAATTCCCGAAGCGGCTCGACCAGTTTGAACTTCAGGTCGGCAGGGAGCCCGCCGACGTTGTGATGGCTCTTGATGTTGTGCGAAGCCCCCGATCCAGCAGCAGCGCTCTCGATCACATCCGAGTAGATCGTGCCCTGGCCGAGATACGGACAGTCCGCGTGCGCCTGAAAAGTCTCGATAAAAAGTCGTCCCATCCGTTTGCGCTTGGTTTCGGGGTCTGACACACCGTCGAGTTCTTTCCAGAACGCATCGGTCGCATCGACCACATCGAGTTGGATATTGGGATAGCGCGAGAACGTACGCTTCAGATCAGAAAGGTCATATGCACGCTGAAATCCATGATCGACGAACACGGCTCGAACGCGGGTTACCTGGGAAAGGAGCACTGCCAGCACGGTCGAGTCGACCCCTCCCGAAACCCCGCAAAGTACTTCCGGCACGTCGGCGAGCTCGACCTTGAGGCGGGCCAGGGTTTGCTCGAGAGCCCCCTGCACGCTCCAGTCCGAGCGCTCGCCCGCTGCCTCACGCGCAAAGGCCTCGAGAAGGGCCGCGCCATGCTCGCTGTGATGCACTTCGGGATGAAACTGAAGCGCCCAGATCTTACGCTGAGGGACAGAAAACCCCGAAATCTCGTTGCCCGATCGCAGGATCACTCGCGCTCCTGCCGGAGCCTCGACGACCGAGTCGCCATGGCTCATCCAGACGCGAAACTGCTCAGGCAGGCCTGTGAGAAGCGGATCATCAGACCCTTCAGGAGTGCGCTGGACGCGTGCAGCTCCGTATTCGCGATTCGTGCTCGAGGCGACCCGCCCCCCAAGGTGGTCAGCCAGAAAGTGATAGCCGAAGCACACTCCCAGAATGGGGAGCCCGAGATCGAGAAAGGCAGGATCCGGCTGCAGCTCGTTGCCGACGCTCGAAGGAGAGCCCGAGAGCACCAGCGCACGAATGCCCTTTGTGGCCAGATTCGTACGAACCCAGTCGGCGCGCGTCGATGCGGGCCAGACTTCGGCGCGAAACCCCAGGCGCCTGTATTGCCGTGCGATCAGCTGAGTATATTGCGAGCCATAGTCGAGAATGCCGATCATTCGCTTCCCATCCCGCTCGAGTAGTTGGGCGCTTCGGCCGTGATGCTCACGTCATGCACATGGCTCTCGCGAAGTCCGCCGCTGGTGATTTGTCGAAACCGCGCCTTCTCGCGAAGGCTCGCAAGGTCGGCTGCACCGACATAACCCATTCCCGACCGGAGTCCGCCCACCAACTGGTGCACGACCGCCGAAAGAGGTCCGCGGTAGGGAACCTTCGCCTCGACTCCTTCGGGGACCAGCTTCGAGTCATCCCGAACATCGGCCTGGCGGTACCGCTCTTTTCCGCCCTTCTTCATGGCGCCCAGCGACCCCATGCCCCGGTACAGCTTGTAGGACCGACCCATGTAAAGAATTGTCTCACCCGGACTTTCATCGGTGCCGGCAAAGAGGGATCCGATCATCACGGCATGGGCGCCGGCGGCCAGTGCCTTGGTCACGTCCCCCGAATACCGAATCCCGCCATCAGCAATGACTCCCGCTTCGGGGCGATACTTCGCTGCCGCCCGCGACGCCTCCCATACCGCCGTGAACTGGGGGACGCCGATCCCGCTCACGATTCGCGTGGTGCAGATCGAGCCGGGCCCGATGCCCACCTTGATGATGTCGGCTCCCGCCTGAAGAAGGGCCACTGCCCCGTCGGCCGTCGCCACATTGCCACCGATGACGACGATTTCCGGCCAGCGGTGCTTGAGTTCACGAACCGTCGAAATGACGCCGCCACTGTGTCCATGGGCAGAATCCACTACGAGGCAGTCGACTCCTGCTGCAACGAGGGCCTCAGCCCTTGCCAGTCCCTCGGTGGAACCGACGCCCACCGCCGCCGCCACCCGCAGTGACCCTCGGTCATCTCGAACCGCATCGGGATGATGATTGGCTTGTCGCAGGTCGCGCGACGTGATCAGCCCTCGTAGTCGTCCTTCGGCATCCACGAGAGGAAGCTTCTCGACACGGTGCTTGCGAAAAAAAGCCGTCGCCTGCTCGCGGGTCGCTCCTTCAGGAAGGCTTCGTACGGGCGCGCTCATGACTTCAGAAATTTTCAGATCGGATTGATCAACATAACGAACATCCCGACTGGTGCACATTCCGACGAGAATGCCTTCGTTATTGAGGACCGGAAAACCGGTGATGCCCGTTGAGTCGATGACCTTTCGAAGGTCCGCGACTGTCTGGTCCTGCCGCACGGTCACCGGCTGGGAGATCACGGCGTGCTGGTGTTTTTTGACTCGTCCCACCTCTCGAGCCTGTTCTTCGGGGGGCATGTTCTTATGAAGAACACCCAATCCTCCCATGAGCGCCATGGCGATGGCCGTTTCACTCTCGGTTACGGTATCCATGGCTGCAGACAGGATGGGGAGCTTGAGCTGCAGAGGGCCGAGCCGCGTGGCAATGCGGCACTGGTGAGGAAGGACGTCGCTATGTCCGGGTTCAAGAAGAACGTCGTCAAACGCCAGCGAGAGCGAGAAGTCGGTCATGCCCGAAGTCTACGTCGCAGCCTTGGCAGAGTCCAGTCGCGGCAACGCTCCTAACGAATCTCTCCCACCTGAAAGGTGTAGAGATTGGCAGCCCCCGACACCGCATAAAGCATGCGCGTCTTCGGCTCGTAGGCCAGTCCTCCGCTGAAGCCGCTGCCATATCCGGCATTCCACCGATCCAGCAGCTGGCCCGAACGGGCATCGAGCGCATAAAGGTACTGGTGACTCGAGCCCACCAGAATCACGTTTCCGGCGAGGATGGGGCGAGTCGGCGTTCCCCCGTCGAGATCAAACGTCCAGAGGCTGCGTCCACTGTCCTTTGCCAGCAGATGCACGCGCCCATCGGAGGAGCCGAGAATCAGACGATCTCCGGAGATCACCACCGCCCGCGTCCCCCCCGCAGGATAGGACCAAAGAGACTCCAGCGACCCCTTCTTCAAGGCGTGAAGGTCGCCGTCATAGGAGGGGATGTAAAGGACCGAGCCATCCTCCACCACTCCGGCATCGACGTCGGTAAACTTCGACTTCAAAGTGAGTCGCTTTTCAGCCAGAAGGCGCCCCTCCTCGGCCGAGAGCGAGAGCAGGTAACCATCACTCGCTCCCACCAGCAGGACCTTTCCGTCAGTCCAGGGTTGCGATGCAGCATGAATGGAAGCGGAGCTTCCCGACTTGCGCTTGTAGGCCCATTTTTCATTTCCCGTTCGAGCGTCGAGAGCGAAGATCGAGTCGTCGGTCGTCGTGACAAAAACCCGCCCGGAGTGCACGGTCGGTTTCGAAATTCGAGGATTTCGGACATCATGACGCCAGAGAACCCGTCCGGTCTCGGCGTCGGCCTTGTAGACGAACCCATCTCCTCCACCGAAATAAAGCTCGGCGCCGTCGATGAGCACTTCGCTCGTCACTCCTCCCGAAATGGGAAGCACCCAGCGGATGGTCCCACCGAGGGAAGGGTAGAGAGCGACCAGGCCCGCTTCAGATGACCCGAAAAGGAGCGTGTTCTCCCAGAAAACGGGGTTCGAGTACTCCACTCCCCGTTCCCCCGCCAGAAGCTCGCGCGTTCGTGTCGAGATCGCCCACTGACGCTTGAGGATGGGCTTTTCGGCTCGAAAATCCCGACGTAAATCCGGGCCCGAACAAGCCGTCAGGCCAGTCAAAACAAGAATGCCGACGCCCAGGATCGTCCTCATGGGGCGGACCGAAGGGCCTTCCATTGCGAAGCCTTCTGTCCGACCGTCGTATCAGCGAAATCCTTCGCCACGAGATCGAATGCGGTGGCCGCCTCTGCCCCTTTGCCGGCACGGTCCAGCAGGCGAGCCCGGGTGAGCGCCAGTTCCCCCTTGAGGAAGGACTGCTTCATCGCCACGGCGGCATCGATCTTTTGAATGGCTTCTTCAAAGTGTCCCTGGGCTTCGTGGGCATGAGCGAGCGAGTACAGGGCAAACACCTTCTCACGGGCACTTCGGGCGGCTTCGACGGTCGCCTCAAAGGCGCTCACGGCCTTGCCGCTTCGAGCCTCGTATTGCAGGTAAAGTCCTGCCAGCAGAAAGCGAGCCTCCCACGCAACCGAAACTCCGTCGTACTTTCGCGTCAGCTCCTTCAGTGCTCCTGCCGTCGCCGTGAGCTGGCGATCGACATCGGTGATCGGAGTGGAGCCGGCTTCGCGCACTTCCTTTTCCTGAAGCTTTCGTGCGGCATGAAGCGCAATCGATGCTTCGAGGGTTTTCTTTTCGGTGAAGTGCCGTCCCAGTCCCAGAAGGAGCGCCACCGCCAAAAGCACGACCCCCCCACCGATCCACAGGTGCTTGCGTTTCAGCACCCACTGCAGGGTCTTGGACTCGCCAGAAGCCGTCATCGAGAGCGTTTGCATATGCCCCAGATGTAAAGAACATCCGCAGGGTTGTCAAAAACTTAGGTCACGGTTACGCTGCTCGTCAGCATGCACACTCTGCCGACTGCCCTGCGCCAAATCGCAGGCCGCCTCCGAAGAAGGAACGCCCTGCTCGGTCTCTGGAGCATTCCCGTCATTTTTCTGTTGTTTCCCTCTACTTCCGCGGAGGCGCGTGATCTGCAAGGACGGCTGGGTCTGGGGTACAACGCCCAGTTCGCGAATGCGCTGGTGGGCTCTCGTATTCCCGGCTTCAGCGTCAAGTATGGTCTCACCCGCGATATTGCCGCAGAGGCGATCGTTGGACTCAGTACCGCATCGCCGACCAATTCGGTGACGGCGGTTAAGTTCTTCAAGAACCTTTTCCTCGAGACCAATCTCAATTTTTATTTCACCTTCGGAGGAGGCCTGGTCGCTGCCAACGGTCGGTCGGGTGCCGAATTCCAGGGAGCGCTGGGGGCCGAGTTCTTTATCCCCGGACTGGAGAGCGTCGGCCTTTCGTTTGAAGCGGGCGGCAGCCTGCATAACCTGAGCGAAGGGGGCTTCTCCTTCCGAACCCTCGGAGCGTCCTTCCTTGATGCCGGCATGCGGTTCTACTTTTGACCCGCGCTCGAAGAGTCTGACTCTCGTCGCGCTCCTGCTGGTGTTCGCCGGTCTCTCGGTGGGCGCCCCTCATCGCTCGTTTGCTGACGTCGGTACGGAGTCGCAGAGCCTGCAGCCCGAAGACGAAGATCTCAAGGGCTCCCCTTATACCGAGTACGGAGAGTTCAACGAGCAGGTCGAAGAAGAAGAGGTCACCCGATTCCTGCAGTACGGACGATTCTTCGGAGTGAGCCTGGGAGCCGGACTGTCGGGAGTGACGGGAAATCGCGGTAGCGTCTATCAGGGTGGATTTCCGAGCCCCGAGCTGAAGCTGCACTACTGGTTTGATTTCGATTTTGCCCTCGAGATCGGTGTGGCGGTCAGTTCGCACTACTTTCAAACTCAGGTCAACGGCCAAACCGATGTGACGTTGCTTCGTGTGGGGGCTGACCTCAAGTACTACATTCCGGTCTATAACCTCGCAGCCCCGATCACCTTTGCCAATCCCTACCTCACCTTCGGCTTCGGGAGCTTTACGAAGAACGACCGTTTTCAAGCGCAGGAGGCGGTGGACGCCGAATCGTCCTTCGGGCTCACCCTGGGGGGAGGTCTCGAGTTCGTACTCAGTCCGCGACGCAGCTCGTTTTACATCTCGGCCAAGGCGCACGTGGTCAACTTCGACGACACGTTTACGACGATCTATCAGCCGGAAGGCCTTCAGGATCTGACCGGCACCTTTTACTCGTTTGCTGCCGGGGTGCTGTTCACCTGGTAGTGTTGCCCGGTTTTCGTAGCTTGCGGGCGGCGGACGCTTTTTCGGTCACCTTTTTCTTCCAGCGCGCCTTCTTGTCCCGCGACTCGGCGAGTTTCTTCTGAAGCTGCTGCGCCGTCTTTGCCCGGCGATTGCTCTTTCCCGCCACGAAAAGCATTCTGAGCGGGGTTCCCATGAAACCCCAGCGCTCGCGGAGCGCGTTGACGAGGTGGCGCTTCAGGCTGAAGTGCACCTTCTCAGGATCGCTGACATGGCAGACGAAAGTCGGCGGATGGCGGCTGGTCTGGTGCGACAGGTAGAACTTGGCGTTCATCGGGTTATGCACGGTCGATTCCTTGCGTACCCATTCGGTAAACTCGTGGGTGGTCACCTTCACGGTGCGCTGCATGAGGATCTCTTCGATCAGGTCCCCAAGGCCCCTCAGTCCCTGGCGCTTGAGGCCGCTCGTGAAGACAACGGGCGCGTACTTCAAAAAAGCGAACTTCTTTCGGACCCTGGCGGCCGCGTCATCCTTGCTGAAGTCGGGGTTACTCGCCTGGGTATCCCACTTATTGACCATCAGAACGACGCTGCAGCCCACTTCTTCGATCAGGCCGCCGATCTTTTCGTCCTGCTCCGTCAGGCCCAGTTCGCCGTCGAGCACGAGCAGTGCGACGTCGGCACGCTCGAGGGCCTTTTTGGCCTGGATGACGGAGAGCACTTCGACGCCCTCGTCGGTTCGGCTCTTGCGCCGAATTCCAGCAGTATCAATGAGTACGCACGGCCGACCATCGAGCTCGGCCAGGCTGTCGACGGCATCCACCGTCGTTCCCGCGACCGGACTGGTGATCATCCGTTTCTGGTTCAGGATGGCGTTGACCAGCGTGCTTTTTCCGACGTTGGGACGTCCGACAATGGCGATTCGAGGTAGGGCGCCCGGATCGGAGGGCAGCTGCTCGTCTTCTCCCTCGTCGTCTCCCTCTTTCTGGGTCTCGTTCGTTTCATCTGGAAGCTCTTCGCTGAACTCTTCGTCGTCTTCTTCGTTGAGCTCTTCATTGAGCCCTTCGGTGGAGCAAAGCGAAAGAACAGCATCCTTGAGGTCGTCAATTCCGCGGTTATGCTCCGCCGAGACGGTCATGAGGTGCTCGATCCCTGCCTGGAAAAAATCGGCCTGGAAGCTTTCATGAGACTCGGCGTCCACCTTGTTCACGACGGCAATCAGGGGTCGCTCAAGCAGCAGGCCCGATGAACGAACCTTGCGAACGACGTCGCGATCTTCGGGGGTCATGCCCGTTTGTCCGTCGAAGACGAGCAGGACAACGTCAGCATTGGTCAGGCCCGACTCGACCTGCTCTTCGATCTCTTCGGCGAAATGGCCTTTTCCCAGTCCCCCCGTATCAATCAGTCGAACCGGAACCACGCGGCGGTTCCAGGTCCACTGGGCGGTCTCTTCCAGTCGGTCACGGGTGACGCCCGGAAGATCGTGCACCAGGGCACGACGTCTTCCCAGAAGGCGGTTGAACAGAGTGCTTTTGCCGACATTCGGCCGGCCCATGATGAGGATTCGCGGGGTCTTCATGAACGGGCTCCTCGAGTGGTGGGAAGATGGTAGCCGAGGCGCTTCAGGTGTTCGGCATTCCGACTCCAGTTCGGGAGCACGCGAACCTGAAGCCCGACGAAAACAGGACTTCCGACGAAGGCTTCGATGGCCTTTCGGGCAGCCATGCCGATTTCCTTGATCTTGCTTCCTCCGGCACCGATGACCATGCCCTTCTGCGAATCCCGTTCGACATGAATCACGGCCTCGATGCGGGGAGGCTTCGATGATTCGTCATATTTGGTGATCTCAACGGCACAGCAGTACGGAAGCTCGTCTCCCAGTTTCATGAAGAGCTGCTCGCGAATCTTCTCGGCCACGAAAAATCGCATCGGGCGGTCCGAGATCTGCTCTTCGTCAGGAAAAAGAAAGGGCCCCTCGGGCAGCATCGCCCAGGCGTCCTGTACGAGGCCATCCACTCCCGCTCCCCTTCGGCCCGAAACGGAGAGGATTCGAATCGAACGGAAGCCCATGGTCTGCAGCTGCGCCTCGATCTCCGAGCCCAGCTTCTCGACGTTGCGGTTGAGGTCGGCCTTGTTGAGCAGCACCCAGATCGGAGTGCCCCGGTCGGCCTTGGCTTCGAGCAGAGACAGCACGGTCTTTTCATGCTCCATCCCTGAATCCGGGTCGACGAGGTACCAGATCAGGTTTGGACCATCGAGGGCTTCGGCCGCCTCAGACACCATGAACTCATTGAAGCCGCCTTTTCTGGCGGCGTGAATGCCGGGAGTATCCACGAAGACGATCTGCCCCTGTTCCTCGGTCAGAATTCCGAGGACGCGCTCACGAGTGGTCTGGGCCTTCGGAGTGACGATCGAAACCGCGCTTCCGAGAATTCGGTTGAGCAGGGTCGACTTTCCCGCATTCGGCCTGCCGGCGATGGCGACAAGTCCTGATTTTCTGGTATTCACGCTCACTGATTGCCTCTTTCTTCGGGCGGAGTGCCCGGCCTGCTCAGGACTGCAGGAATTCGATCGCCGCTCGGGCGGCATTCTGTTCAGCGTCCTTCTTCGAAGACCCTTCCGCCGTTGCCAGCACCTGGTCCTTCAGCCGAACCTCGACTTCAAATCTCTTGGCGTGGTCAGGACCATGCGAAGCGACCAGATGATAGCTCGGTGTGACCTTGTGCCGTGCCTGCGCCAGTTCCTGCAGCTGGGTTTTGTGGTCATACAGCAGGATGAGGTCCTTTTCGTCCGCAAAAAGCGGTGCAAAGAGATGGCGAACCACGGGATAGACGGCGTGATAGCCTCCGTCGATGTAGATCGAGGCGATCACCGCCTCGAGGGCACTCGAAAGAATGGAAGGCTTCTGGCTTCCCCCCGTCTGGACTTCGCCTTTGCCCAGCCGCAGATTTTCCTGCAGGTACACGGCACGAGCGACATGAGCCAGGGTCTTTTCGTTGACGATCGCTGCGCGCATCTTCGAGAGCTGCCCTTCGGAGGCCTCAGGAAAGTTCTCGAGCAACAGGTCCGAGATGATGACGTCCAAAATGGCATCTCCGAGGAATTCCAGGCGCTCGTTGTCTCTTTGAGCCAGAGGTTTTTCAGGGTGATTTTCGTGGCCGAACGAGGTGTGGGTCAGGGACTGAAGCAGGATCCCTCGATCGCCAAACACATACCCCAGTCGTTGCTGCAAGAGTTCCAAATCCATGTTGATGCGGCGTGTCTACTTAACTGAGGGAGAATTGTCAATCCTGCGTCATTTCAAGCACTTCAATCGCGTAATCGTGGTTGGCAAAGTCTTCGACCAGGCGAGCGGCTCGCACCTGAAGCAGGGTGTTGCGACGGCCCTCGGTCGAGGCCCCTTGGGGCAGCAAAACCTTCAGGTAGTCGCGGGTATGACCCGGCCAGGCCCATTCGCTTCGATCTACTGCAGGGTGCTTCGACAGGCGTTCCATCAGGACGCCGTCGAACACGCCCCGGGACTCGACCAGACGACGTTCATAATGGGCCTTGAGACGCTTGCGACTCATTTCAAGGAGTACCCGTGCCCGTCGCCTCCGCTCTTCCGGCGCAACCACGCCCGGAAGTCGCGTCGCGGGAGTTCCCCGCCGCTCGCTGTACGGAAACACATGCAGGCGACTCCACGGAAGTTCGTCCAGCATTCGGCAGCTCTGTTCGAACTCCTCTGGGGTTTCTCCTGGAAATCCGGTGATGACGTCCATCCCCACAAAGGCATGCGGAAGCTTCTGCTGAATGCGCTGCAGGCAGCGCTCCACTTCGACGAAGGTGTACCGACGCTTCATGGCTCGAAGCACTCGGGAATGGGGACTTTGCAGGCTGACGTGAAAGTGCGGACAGAGGCGCTCCTGGGAGGTCACCACCAGATCGATCAGCTCATCCCGAATCTCAGTCGGGTCGAGCGACCCCAGTCGCAGGCGCTCAAGCCGCGTTTCTTCGAGAATTCGACGCACCAATCGAAGCAGCGAGACTCCGCTGGGCAGGCCCTCGTCCCAATCGGCCCCATAATCCCCGATATTCGTCCCCGTCAGGACAACCTCACGAACACCTTGCTCGATCAATCCCCGCACCTGCGTGATGACCTGCTCGGGAGGCTGGCTCCGCGAAGGCCCGCGTCCATAGGGAATCACGCAGTAGGTACAGAAGGAATTACAGCCGTCCTGAATTTTCAGGAAGCTTCGGGTGCGAAGTGTCTGCCCCTCGTCGAGGGTCACTCCTTCGGGAAACTGGGCTTCGGCTGAGGGCCACTCACGATCTTCTGGGTGACGGGAGAGCATTTGCTCATAGCCGTGAACCTGGCCCAGAACTCTGGAGCTCGACTCGGAATCGGCCTTGGACGCTACCATCTCGCTCAGCACCAGTTCGACCAGTCGAGGCTTGTCGCTGTTGCCCACCACGTAGCGAACACCGCGAGCCGAACGCATGAGTTCGGGGTCCACCTCCGCCCCGCAGCCCGTCATCACGACGGTGGCTGACGGATTCTTTGCGAAAAGCCGTGAAGCAAGACGCCTTGACTGGCGGTCGGCTTCGTCGGTGACCGTGCAGCTATTGACGATGCAGAGATCGGCCACCTCGTCATCCCTGGCGGGACTCCATCCCCGATCCTGCAGCTCCTTCTCGATCAGCTGACCGTCTGCTGCATTGGCCTTGCAACCCAGCGAGCGTACCAGATATCGGCCTGCGGTCATGAGTCCACCCACGCCGAGCCGATGATCCGGGCATCACGGAGAAAAACCAATGGCGTTCCCGGCAGCAACCGCTCCATCGGCGCTTCAAGCGTCATTCTTGCCGCCCGTTCGAGATGCAGAAAAACGCGGGCAGCTACGGGTTTCTGTGGTCGTGAATCCTGAAAGAGTCCGGCAGGAAGCATGTCGACATCAACGAAGGCAGCAGGCTTCTCAGGGGGTTCGTCGATCCAGAGCAGCTCCCTCAGAAACAGCTCCTGCTTTTGGGTCTGGTGGGGTGCCTCGATCTTCAAGGTTCGGCTGCCCAGTTCGTAGTCAACAGCGACGACGGGGCCCAGACGCGAATCAGCTGAAACCGAAGACCCGATCGGATGCTCAAAAATTCCTTCGACACGGACAGGTATCGGAACGCCACCCAGCATCATGTCTCCGGGGCCGTCGGTACCCGTTGGCAGGCGCGAGGCAGCCCACTTCAAAGCCTCCTGAGTCTTGAGCTCGCAACTGCGTCGTGTCGCTCCAGAGTCCACCGGCTCGAAGCCCGCAGGCAGCTCCCCGGCGAGCCTGCTGAGTTGTTGGTCGGAAAAATCACCAAGTGGCAGAAAAAGCTGCTTCAGAATTTCACGGGGAAGAAAGGCCAGCCAGGTGGACTGATCTCCGGGCTGGTCGCGATAGATCACCGAGCCGTCTATCAAGCAGGCACGATGGCCCGAAGCCAGCCGATTTCGGCTCCGCTCTCGAGCGATGTGCGCCAGTGCCGGTAGCAGCACCTGGGAGTGGCAGTTCAGGCAGGTCTGTGGAACGCGTCTCGAGAGAACATCATGCAGATACGAATCTGAAACCAACGCTTCGAAAATGGGCGCCACGGGCACCCGGATGAGCGGAATACCCAGAACGGATGCTCGGGCATTAGCCGTCTCCCAGGAATCGGCCCGGCAACGCGTCGACCATGCAGTACCGGAGAAATCGAGAAAGACGCCCTCCACGTCGATTCCCTGGGTTCGGAGCAGAACAGCCGCAACAGCACTTCGAATTCCCCCTGAAAATCCCAGCAGAACCGTGGACGACTTCATCTCAGCGCCGCTTTCGCAACGTCTCGACCGTTCGCGACAGGGTCGGCAGAAACCCTTCGAGGACACTCTCTTCGTCCAGCCCCGGGGCCAGCGAGATTCGTAGTGTTGCGAGCGCAAGCTCATCCGTAAGGCCCAGGGCCTTCAGGACATGAGAGGGCTTTCGAATGCCGCTCGAACACGCCGATCCCGAGCTGACACAATAACCCTCGAGATCCAGCAGGTCGGTCAGAGGCAGCGAGCTGCCTGGAATCCCGCCAAAGCTGACATTCAGGGTGTTGCCGACGCGTTCCACCGATCTTCCCTGAACCACAACGTCCGAAATGCCGGCAAGGATGCGTACTTCCAGTTCCTGGCGTAGTTCGTAGGTACGAACAGCTCCGGCCCAGACATCCGCGGCAGCCGCCTCTCCCAGTGACCACGCACCCAGAAGGTTCTCGGTTCCAGCTCGAAGTCCGAACTGCTGCGTCCCTGGAAATGTCGGACAGGCCTCCATCAAGGCACGTGCGCGAGCTGAGAACATCAGGGCTCCTGTGCCTGAAAACGCTCCCAGCTTGTGTCCTGAAACCGCCAGCCAGTCGGCCTGCTCCAGAGAGAGCTTCTCTCCATGAACCTTCCCCCAGGCTTGAGCGGCGTCCACCAGTGAGTAGCCCCCGCTTTTTCGGATAGCAGCCAGAAGCTCGGAAAGATCGTGCTGGATGACGCCCGTCTCGTTGTTGACCCAGAGAAGACTGACTAGGAAGGGTTCTTCGGCGGTCAGGATGCCCTCAGCCTGAGCAGCGCTCAGTGCCTGACGAAATCCAGCGACGGTGACTCTGCCGTGCTCGTCGAGAGGCATGGCGATCGGCCTGGCAAGGGTTCGCGCGCCGACAGTTCCCTCGGTCTGTTTTTCAGGTAGCCGATGAGCGTTGCGCAACCACCCCAGAGATCCCGAGTGTTCCACAGGAGAGTAAAACCACGCCTTCGCTGCAGTTCCCAGGAGTGTCGCCTGAATGGCTGTCTGAAGACCTTCGGTTCCGCCGGAAGTCCAGATCCATCGACGATCCTCAAGTCCGTCCACCAGACGCCCCAGAGATGCAGCGACCCGCTTACGAGCCTCTCGCAGCAGGGCGCCGGCTCGACGTCCCGACTGGTGCGTACTGGAAGGATTGAAAAGCTGCTGCAGAACCTGTGGGGTTCGGTCCTGAATCTCCTTCAGCGGGGGCAGGCCCGCGTTGGCATCAAGATAGATCGCGGATCTTGCCGGCATTCACGTCGACTCCTGCAGCAGGGGCCTGGAAGTCCATGTCAAGCAGGGAGCTGGCAGCACGAGGAAGCTCCTGGGTTCCGCGAGCCTTGCGAATCAGGTCACCCACCGAAGTCGTCGTCAGGTACTCCTGCATGATGAGGCCGAGGTTCTCAAAATACGTCTTCGTCAGCAGGAATTCGACGGTATCCGTCTTGATGTCGCCCGATCCGACGAGATCGCGGGCGGGATTGATGTTCTCTCCCACGCTGACGAGAACGTCGCGCACCGAGATTTCATCCATGGAACGCGACAGCACGTAGCCTCCACCAGGTCCACGTACGCTCTTCACGACGGTCCCTTTGCGCAGACGACGAAAAAGCTGTTCGAGGTAATGCAGCGAAATCTTCTGGCGATCCGAGATCTCCTGAAGACGGACCGGACGTCCATTGGAGTTGAAAGTCAGATCGAGGATGGCTCGGACGGCGTAGCGTCCTTTTGAGGTCAAACGCATGGCGATAATCTCCCTGGTTCCCTATCAGTTCTGGATTCTTGCTACTGAAAACCCCTCGGAAAGACTCTGTCTCTCCGGTCCCTATTGGGCGTACCATCTCCTAGTGAGTGCGTCAACTACTCTGGGTCCTCAAAGACCGCGCAACTTGACGTAATTTCAAGTGGCTTAACCATCGAAACCACGCAAAACTGGAGATTGAATCCAGAAAGCCATAGCCTTTATGTCAGAAAATCGACGCACTCTACGCCCTGACTCCCCCGATCCTGACAGCCCATTTGGCGGCGCGGAGGCTGTCCCCTCGGTGACCGTCCTTCTCGACCGTCGGAGGCTGCAGCAGGCCGGAAAGACACCCTCTTCCGCCTCAGCTCCCTCGAAGCCCCAGATCCGGTCTGCAGGGGGGGGGAGCGAACGACGGGCCGACAGACGCCTGGATCTGCTTTCAGGAGAGCTCATTGCCCGGGGAAACACGCCTGAGCTTCAGGTGCTGCGACGCCTTTTTGCGCAGCAGGCGGACTGGGCCGTCCTCTTTCTGAAACAGGACGACTGTTCTCAGTTTCTGGCCCGGGCTGTCGCTGGTGGATCTCGCGAACGCTGGGCCATCTGGACCGGCATGCGGCTTGGCCCTGAAGTGTCGCAGGATCTGTGGCGTCGCCTGGAGGATACGGATTGCCTCGATCTGACCCTGACGGCCAGCGAGCTTCCGTCGATCCTGCCAGCTTTGGGGTGCCAGCCTGCCGAGCGAGTCTGGATTTTCTGGGTCGGACCTCGAAGTCAGCCCCTGGCGCTCTTGATGGCCGGAGGAAAGCAGCTCAGTCTGCAGCCGGAGCTGATCGAGGAACTAGTGAAAACTCTGTGAACTGCCCCACTACCGTGGGGCCCCTAAAAACCCCTCACCCGCTCTGACT
>CAYSOA010000042.1:0-17661 GCA_964432565.1 uncultured Bacteriovorax sp. | reverse complement strand
GCTCGCCGCCCGCGCCCCCGAAGTGGCGCAGCACTTGGCTTCGCGAAAGCTCGAGCGCCCGCGTGTCGTCGGCACGGACCACTCGGTTCAGGTCACTCTGACTCTCAGCCGCGACCTCCAGCTCAAGCTCCAGCGCCTCCGCGATCGCACTGCTCACCGCGATCCGAACCCCTCGCTCGCCCAGCAGATCGAATGGCTCGCCGACTTCGCGCTTGCGAAGCTTTCGGGCGGTGGTCGCAAGGAAAAAACAGTCTCGCACTCGCCAAAAGAGACGCCCGAATCACGATTTTTCTCCGGTGGGTCGGACGAAAAGAGGAAAGTGAGCAACTCCCGCGCAGAAGCGGCGCCCGCACCGAGAAAAAATACCAACCCCTCGCCGCGCTACATTTCGCCATCACTGCGACGCGAGGTGTGGCTCCGAGCGGGCCATCGCTGCGAAATGCTCCTCAACTCCGGCCTGCGCTGCTCGCGAACGCACCTGCTGCAGATCGATCATCTCCATCCGGTGGCCTGGGGTGGCGCAAGTAGCGTCGAGAATCTGCAGCTCCTCTGCGCAGTCCATAACCAGCTCAAATCGGATCGGTTGCCCGACAAGAGCTGGACGCCAGTTCTGATATAACGAACCACCAGCTCGAACTCGGTACCCGGTTCAAACCGGCTGGGGATGCAACCTCATACGCAGACCCGTTCAGTAAAGAGCCTCTACTTTCCGATCAGGTTGCCTGAACTGCCCGGGAGCGGAACCCTTCTGCCAGGATTGGCATCGAGAAACCCCTTACTGACGATTCCCCCCGGAAAGTGAAGCAACGTCACATCACTCGTAAACTGATGTCTCGAGCCATCCTTCTCATAGCTCTCCCAGGCGGCGGATGCTTCCCACTGCGTTTTCCAGTGTGGGGGGGCCGGATCAGGCTTGCCGAGCCAGTAGTCCACTCGATTGTTCGGATCCAAGCCTGCACTGGTCTGACTTTCCACACGTAACCAGCCAAAGTCCGGGTCGAAAAGCAGGTCTCCGTATTTTACGCCCAATTCTGGCGAGACAGCGACCGACAAGGGATCATCAATCGAGCCGCTTCCGTAATTGGTGGCGTACGAATAGTCTCTCCTCCTCCAGATTCCGCCCGACCCGTTATTGTCTGTACCCTTCGGGCTATTGTCATACGTGGTGTAACGAGTGCGATGAATCCTGATCGCCCGGCCCGACCCTCCCGATTCCTCCTTGGCGATTCGATAAGTCAGGCAATGGCCATATCGATGAGGCCGTAACGGAAGTGGTCCAGAGTTCTTCGGTTCATAAATGCGCTCATTGAGAAACACCAGGTTTCCGAAATTCTTTCCCACTGCCTGGGATTTCGCCGCCTCGAGCTCCGATGCTCGCCATGACTCTCGCTCCTCACCGGACATCTCCTCGAAAGCCATCTCACCGCAAGGATCCTCCTCCGTCGGCGTTGGCTCCGGTCCCGGATCACTCGTCTCAGTGGGCTTCGGAGTCGGCTCCGGATAGGTGCACTCCCCCTCTGTCCAGTAATTCGTCGCGCTCGGATCCAGGCACAGCTCGGGAGTGTGCGTCGGCTCCGGGTCGGGAGCACATGCCGGCCCGTCACCGGCCGAGAAAAATCGATGAGTTTGTTCGAAACCCGTTTTGAGATCCCGCACTCGAAGCTCGAACTCCTTGCCTGGCATCGTTCCGCAAAGGAGGAGCACCCGCCCTTCACGATCGATCTGGGCGGGCTCCGGTGCACCCGCTGTTTCTGCCGGGTCCTCGAACCCTGAAACCGGATATACCGAATAACCAATCTGCCGCGATCCTCCGACTACCGATACCAGTCGAAGGCCGTGGTTCGAGAAATCCGGTGACCACGCATTTTCGGGTCGAACCGTGTTGAGGTAATGAAAACCAACGCCCGGTGCGAAGGTCTCATAACCGAGATTTTCATGTCCGTTTGAGGCTCCACTTGCACGAGTTGACGGACCGACCAGAAGAAACGGACCAATCGGATCGATGGCGTTCGTGTCGGTGCCGGCATCCGCACTCTCACCTTTACCCGCAGGGACGACTAACGCAAAGGTCGGCCTCGGCACGGGTGCCTGAGCAGGTGCCTGAACCGGGCACTCCGAAAAGTAACCGGAGAGTGATTCCAGCTCATGCTTGCCCCGATGCCAGGCTCTGCCTTTCTTCCTTCCTGATCTGGTCGCCTTGCAGGTGAGCGTGACCGTTCGGCAGGCGGCGCCCGCCCCCGCTGTACTGAGGATATGGAATGTCTTCTTCTCACCAATCCGATGCGGTTTGCGATCAAAGGCGCAGTTCGCCTTCGCTGCGGGCCCGAAACCGAGTCCGACCACAACCAGTCCTGCCCAGACCACTCCCCTCATGCGTCACTCTCCTGACTTTCAGCGTCTCGGTTCGCCCTCACTCCGTAAAGTTGTGTTCTTGCCGACATTCCCGGGGAGTCGGCAAGAACCTGACGTTTTCCCAACGAAATCCTGACCCGCATCCGACTCCAGGAAGCGGGATGCTTAACTTCGGACACACCCCTCCCGATAGGCAGAGTGATGGAACGGAAATCGTCACGTTGGTGGAATGGAGTCGCACCTCTCGTCGACCGTCGCAGGCCCCTTGCCGGGGCCATTGCGATCGGCCTGCTTCTCTTCTTCGCCTCCAGCGCCCATGCTCGACTACTCCAGATCCTGCACACCAATGACCTGCACTCCTACATGGAGCAGTCCGACGAGCCCGGTCGCGGGGGCTATGCCGCCGTGAAGGCCACGCTCGAACGCGCCAAAAGCAGCGCGTCAGCCCGAGGAATCGACTCGATCCAACTGGATGCGGGTGACTTCTCGGACGGCCACACCTTCTTCTTCGCCGACGAAGGCCGGCAGTCCTGGCGGGTGATCGACGCCATGGGCTATGACGCGGTGACCGTCGGCAACCACGACTTTCTTGTCGGACCTGCCGGAATGGACGAGATTCTGGCCAACGTCAGGCCGCGCACACCCTTTCTTGCCGCCAACATGCGCTTTGACGCCTCTTTTCCGAATGCCCGACGCGAGATTCTTCCCTACGTCGAGATCGAGCGTGCAGGCCTGCGCATCGCCGTCCTGGGACTCACCACCGACGAGCTGATCTACCGCTTTCGCATGAAGGATGGAGGAGGAATCGGAAACCCGGCGCGGGCAGCCCTGCGACATCTGGCAGCGCTTCGTTCACGAAATGACCTCGTCGTGGTGCTTTCGCATATCGGAGTGAAGGCCGATCTGAAACTGATTCCCCAGGTCTCCGGAGTCGACCTCGTGGTTGGCGGCCATTCTCACACGACCCTTCACTCTCCCATTGAGATTCGCGATCGTAGCGGCAACGCCGTACCCATCGTGCAGACGGGGTCGCATGGCGACTGGGTGGGAAGAATGCTCGTCGATGTCGAGCCTGGACAGCCCATGAAAGTGGTCGAGTACGAACTGATCCCGGTCGAGTCCTCGCTCAACGACTCGGTAGAGGGAGAGCCCATTCGTCGTCTGGTGGCCGAATCGCGGCGTCTGCTCGAAGCTCGCTATGGCTCCGACTGGCTCTACCGTCCAATCGGCTTTACGAACACACCCCTCACGCGCCCAAAGGACCAGACCACGGCCTGGGGAAGTTTCTTCATGGAAACCATTCGTCAGACTGCGGCAGCCGACGTGGCCCTGGATCCGGGAGAGTTTCACGGTCCATCGCAGCCCGCCGGAGTGATCACTCCCGAGACCCTCATGACCTCCTATCCACGGGTGTTTGAGACAAAGAACCTCATGGGCTGGACCGTGTGGAAGATTCGCGTTCCTGGCTGGATGATCCAGCTTCTGGTCGACCAGGTCGTAAAGCAGGGCTTGCACCTGAATACGGCGGGACTGACCTTCGAAGCGGAAAGCCGCTCAAGCGGGGCCACCGTCAAGAACGTCAAAGTTCAGGGTCGACGCATTCAGTGGTTCAAGAACTACACTCTGGCCGTCACCGAGGGCATCGGTCGCGGAGCAGTCGAAATCAGCGTACTTTTGCAGCTTTTGTTCAGTCCGCGGGATACCGGGATCCCTGTCTGGACTGCTCTGGAAGACCGCCTGAAAACTTCGGGTGGCGACTTCGTCGGTACCTACGGCTCCACTCCTCTGGGAATGATTCGATGACGGCGCGACGAACCAGGCCCCAAAAGACTGAAACGGATCCCATCGCCGGCCGCATGAGAGAGATTCTTGGCGAGCTGGGTGAAGACCCATCGCGTGAGGGCCTGACCCGAACACCCGAACGGTATGCCCGCGCGATGCGCTACCTGACTTCGGGGTATGAGAAGGATCCGGCCGAGGTGGTTGGAAAGGGCGTCTTCAAACAGGAGCAGAGCGAAATCGTGATCGTTCGGGACATCGAGCTTTTCTCGCTCTGCGAGCACCACCTGCTTCCGTTCTACGGAAAAGCCCATGTCGCCTATCTTCCTCGGGGAAAAATCATCGGCCTTTCGAAGATCCCCCGAATCGTCGACGTCTATGCCCGTCGTCTTCAGGTTCAGGAACGACTGACCACGCAGGTTTCGACCGCCCTGATGCAGTTACTCAAGCCCCATGGTGTTGCAGTGATCATGGAGTGCTTTCATCTCTGCATGATGATGCGCGGAGTTGAAAAACAGAGCAGCTACACGGTAACCAGCTCGATGCTCGGCGACTTCAAGACCAATGCCATCACCCGCCAGGAGCTACTGCACCTGCTCGGCATGGGAGGACGGGGGAAGACTTGAACTCAAGCTCGGCTGCAGCTCCTACGCCACCCGTCTGGACCGAACTGAAGGACGAAGAGCTCCTGAAGCTGAGAATCTGCGACCTGCAGCTCTCAGTGGAAGGCTCGTGGCTCGAGGGCTGCGTGCAAAAGCTTCAGGAGGAATTGCAGAGTCGGGCTCCGGGCCTGAAGCCGCTCGTCTATCTGGGTGATGAATGGTTCAGTCCCGAGGGAATGGTGGCCATCGCCATCCCGTTCTACCTTGCCCACCCGCGCCTCATGGCGCTCGAAAAAAAGATGATGCTCGAAGTCGAAGGAGGCACCGAGGAATGGTGTCTCAAACTGCTTCGCCACGAAGCAGGGCACTGCTTCGATCATGCCTATGGTTTCTCGAAAACTCGTCGCTGGAGCCGGCTCTTCGGTTCGCCGGACGAGGACTACGCTCCCGAAAATTACCGTCCCAAGCCCTATAGCCGGAGCTTTGTGCGCCATCTCGAGAACTGGTATGCCCAGGCCCACCCGGATGAGGATTTTGCCGAAACGTTCGCAGTCTGGCTCTCGCCACAGCGTGACTGGCGATCAGAATACTCTCGGTGGCCCATCGCGCTCGAGAAGCTTCAGTACATCGACGAGCAGGCCCGCGAAGTCGGTGAGAAGGAACACTCTAAGGCAAAGGGACGCCTTCCCTACTGTGCATCGCACCTCAAGAGCACCCTCGAAAAATATTACGCCCGAAGGCGCCGCGAGCATGCCGAAGAGTATCCCGACTTCTACGACCACGATCTGAGACACCTCTTCAACGGCGCAGCCGACCTACCCAAGCGGGAGTACAGCGCGGCTACCTTCATGCGCCGAAACCAGAAGATGATCGTCGAAAGCGTGAGCCACTGGACCGGAGAGAGGAAGTTTCCGATCCAGACCCTCGTGCGAAAGCTTCAGGAGCGCTGCGAAACTCTCGATCTTCGCCTGGGAGGTGATGCGGCCAGAACCGGTCTCGACGTGGCGGCCTATCTCGCCACGCTCGTCACCCACTACCTCTTCACCGGAAAATTCAAGCGGACGGTGTGATGGGAACTCGGCAACTCAAGATTCTGGTTCTTTTCGATCTGGCGCTACGCATCACACCCGAAGAGTATCCTGAGTACCTCAAGACCGAGGAATGGGAGAACGATGCCGCACTGGTCAGGGCGCTCGAGCGACTGGGCCATCAGGTGCGCCTTCTGGGCCTCCATGACGACATCCAGCCGCTACTGCGAGAGTTGAGCGAGAATCCGCCCGACCTGGTTTTCAATCAGTGTGAAGCGGCCCACAATGACCGCCGATTCGAACCCCATGTAGCGGCCCTACTCGAGCTGCTCGGGGTCAAGTACACGGGAGCCGGATTCGACTCGATCCTGCTTTGCAAGGACAAGGGTCTGAGCAAGAAGATCCTCGCCTACCATCGCATTCCCGTTCCGAAATTCCTCATCTCGCCCCAATCAAAGCCCCTGAAAAGCATCAAACGTCTGCCCTTTCCGGCTTTCGTCAAGCCGTTGAAGCTTGAAGCCTCCGAAGGAATCTCTCAGGTATCACTCGCTTCGAATGAAAAGGAGGCCCTCGAGCGCATTCGCTATATCCACGAGAGCCTCAAGGCCGATGCCATTGTCGAAGAATTTATCGACGGTCGGGAGCTCTATGTCGGCATTCTGGGAAACGAACGACTCACGGCCTTCCCTCCACGAGAGCTCTTCTTCACAGAGGTTCCCGAGGGCGAACCCACCTTTGCCACCTACCGGGCAAAATGGGACGATAATTATCGTGAACGCTGGGGAATTGACACGGGACCGGCGCGCAAGCTTCCCGAACCACTCGAACACAAGATTCTGGAAACCTGCAAGGCGGCCTATCGGGCATTGGGACTTCAAGGTTATGGACGAGTCGACCTGCGACTGAAGGCCGATGGCACCTTCTCAATCATCGAGGTCAACCCGAACCCGGCGATCGGACCCGAAGAGGACTTCATGGAATCAGCCGCGAAAATGGGGCTCGATTATGACGCCGTCGTCGCACGCATTTTGAATTTGGCGTAGACTGGAGTCATGCGATTCATTTCCCAAAACGGAACGGCCAGATTCGCTCCTCTGGCGCTTGCCATGACCCTGGTGCTGGCCCCGGGATGCGTACGAGCTCCCATCAAACGCCCCGACGGATCGACGGTACAGTTCGAAACGACGACCTATTCTTTCGAAATATCCGAGATTGCCTCCCCGGCCCACGAAGGCCTCGTCCCAGCTCCCCGGGTGCGCAACCGAAAGGACGACCGCATCCTGATCGACTTTTCAAAACAGCATCCGGCCAGCGAATGGGTGCAGGCCCTCGAAAATGAGCACGGGGTGGTCGCGGGAATCGACTCGGCTATTGAAGGACGATCACCGGAGATCATCCTGCTCTTCAATCGCGTAAAACCTTCCGGATGGAATGAAATTAGCCTGAAAAAGCCCCATTTTTCGACAGAGCTCATTCGCCTTTCCCTGAGTGGGGAACAGATCTCCATTCGGCTGCGAATGGAGCCCGGCACTACGGATGGCTCCCAGGTTACGGGACGCGGCAGAACCCGGGACGGCGATCGCGTCGAGTTTTCGGACTGGATCTACCACTTCAAGCGCAAGTCCTGGATTCTCTCCCGCAAGCCGTTGAAGTTCTAGACGGCCTCAGCTCCACCGCAGGACGATCTTCCCCGCCGACTGCCGCGACTCAAGCAGATCATGCGCCTGTGCAACCTCTCGAACGGGAAAGGTCGCACCGACATGTCCGCGAAGCGCGCCCGATTCTGCGAGCTCTCCCACGGCCTTGAAGGCTGCGGCCAGTCGGGCCGGCTGATGATCAGCGATTCGCAGCACATTCAATCCGATCACCGCGCGTGACTCCTGGAGCAGCTCGAGCGGATGAATGATCCCGAATCCGAGTGCGCTCCACGCGGCTCGAAGCGGACGAAAAACACTGGCGGTCGCCATCTCCGCCACTCCAAACGAAACGATTCGGCCCCCCGGAGCCAGAAGACTGCGAGATTGCCTGAAGACGCGGCCCCCCAAAGAGTCAAAGACGACGTCAAGCGGCTTCTGCGTTTTCGTCAGCCGGCGAATCTCGTGCGCAAAGTCCTGCTTTCGATAGTCGATGGCATGAGCCACGGCAAACTCCTCACGAAGCAGCTCGAGCTTTTCCGCTGATCCGGCGGTCGCAAACACCTCGCAACCCCGGAGATGCGCGAGCTGCACCAGCATCATCCCGACTCCTCCCGCGGCGGCATGCACGAGCACCCTTGCCCCGGGATGGAGCCGAACACAATCCTCGGCCGCGAGCCACGCGGTAACGCCCTGAGTGGCCAGCGTCGTGGCTTCGGCCCCGTCGAAGTCTTCGGAAATCGGCAGCACGGCCAAAGCCTTGGCCCGAGCCATTGAGGCGTAGCCACCAAAACGAGTCAACGCCACGACTCTCGTTCCGACCGACAAACCTGGACGAATGGTGGCTGCATCGGCACCGAGCGCACGGATTCGACCCACGACCTCGTAGCCGGGAACAAATGGAAGAGCCGGTGCATCCGGATACATTCCGAGTCGCGCCATCACGTCGGCGAAGTTCAGCCCGGAAAATTCGCTTTCGATCACCACCTCATCCGCCTCGGGAGTCGGATCGGGGGACTCACGAAGCTCGAAGGCTCGGCGTGCTTCGCCATGTCTTACCAGGACCAATGCTCTCATGGCTCGAAAGCATAGACGGATCCAGGGAGCGTTTCCACTGCATGTGCCCTGCCCGGCCACCGTCAGCAACATGACAGGGTGCCCGGATAATTTCTTTGCCGGACATTCCTCCTTCCTCTACCATCCTAAAGACGGTGCAAAGGACTGCATCGTTTTGGAGGAAGTGACATGGATGCCACGCAACTTGCGCATTTCAAGATGCTGCTGATCCGTGAGCGGCAGAAGATCTTGAACCAATCGAAGCTGTCGCGGGAAAACGAGTTTTCGGTTTCAACCGACGATCTCGCGGATGAGTTTGATCTGGCCTCGTCCGAGGTCCAACAGCACCTGGTGTTCCAGATGCGGGACCGCGAGCGACAAATGCTCCACCAGATCGACTCGGCCCTTCAGAGAATCGACGCGGGGACCTACGGAATCTGCGAAGAGACCGAGGAGCCCATCGAGCTTGAGCGACTGAAGCTGATGCCGTGGACACGGCTTAGCGCCGCCGGCGCCGAGATGCGTGAAGAGCGACGCAAGCGATTCGTCGGCTGAACGTCCCTGTGGTAGATTGCGGGCATGCCCGCACCTTCCCAGCTTGCGTTTGTCCACCACCTGGTCAGCGATCTCCCCGGAGCGGTCCTGCCCCCGACACCGTCGCGCCCGACGCCCGGAATCTTCTTTGCCGAGACTTCGCCGACTCCCGTCTCCAATCCAGAACTGTTGACTTGGTCCGCCGAGGCGGCAGTGCTTCTGGACCTGCCCGGCATCCTGACGCCGGACGAGCAAAAGGACGCGGCGGCAATCTTCACGGGAAATCGACTCCTCGAGGGCACTCGTCCCTACGCCACCCGCTATGGTGGGCATCAGTTCGGCCACTGGGCCGGACAACTGGGCGATGGGCGAGCAATCACTCTGGGCGAAGTACGCAACGCGACGGGCGAGTATTGGGAAGTCCAACTCAAGGGAGCGGGCCCAACGCCCTATTCTCGCAACGCCGACGGACGGGCCGTGTTGCGATCGTCTCTTCGGGAGTTTCTCTGCAGCGAAGCCATGTTTCACCTCGGCGTTCCCACCACCCGGGCCCTCTGCTGCGTGACGACGGGAGACTCGGTCGTCCGCGATCTATTCTATGACGGGAATCCTCGCCCCGAGCCGGGAGCCATCACCACGCGTCTGGCGCCCAGTTTTCTGAGGCTGGGACATTTCGAGATCCTCGCCGCTTCGGAGGAGTTCGAGCTTCTCAAGAGCCTCGTGACCACCTCGATTCGCCTGCTCTTTCCGAAGATTGCAGAACGGCACTCGCTGGCTGCGGACGGCACACTGGCCGATGAACTGATCCTCGACTGGTTCGAAGAGGTTTCGAATCGTACGGCGGACCTCATGGTCGAGTGGCAGCGCGTCGGCTTCGTGCATGGCGTGATGAACACCGACAACCTCTCGATCCTCGGGCTCACGGTCGATTACGGCCCCTATGGATGGCTCGACGTTCATGATCCGAACTGGACCCCCAACACCACCGACGCCGAACGCCGGCGCTATCGTTTCGGCCACCAGCCCTCGATCGCCCTCTGGAATCTCTCGCGTTTCGCGGGAGCGCTACTCCCGCTAGCTTCAAACTCCGAGACACTGGTTCCCCGATTTCAGCAGGTGCTGGAGGGCTATCGTTCCCGCTTCGGGGCGAGCTACCTGCGCATGCGCGCCGCCAAGCTCGGATTCTTCATCAACGACGACGAAAAACCGGATGAACGCCTGCAGAAGCTGCTTGAGCGATTCGACGAACTTCTGACCAGCGTCGAAACCGACGGCACGCTCCTGCATCGCCTGTTGCCCGAGGCCCTGGCGAAACCCCCAAACTCAGCAGCGATCGAACGGCTCGACAGCATTCGCGAGAGCTTCTACGTCGAGGTCCTTCCTGCTGAGGTCGAGGCCCGCTGGAGCAAATGGCTCGCGGATCTCTCGGGGCTCTGGCAGGCGCCGATACACCTCTCCGCCAAATCCTCTGGGCGAAGGGTCCTCATGGATTCGGTGAATCCCTACTTCGTCCTCAGAAACTACCTCGTCCAGGAGGCTCTCGATGAGCTGGAGCAAGGCATGACGAATCGTCTTCGACAGCTTCAAGACGCCCTGAAAACGCCCTACCTAGAGAACGATCAGACACGGCCGTTTTTCAAGCGACGCCCCGAATGGGCTCGCACGCGTGCGGGCTGCGCGGCCCTATCGTGCAGCTCTTGAATAAGCCGGCACTGATGCGGCCATTTAAAGATTCCAGCCGATGGCCAGAACTCCCACGGCCCCCACCTCACCCCAGAGGTTCAGGCGCACGCCAGGAGTCAGCAGCGACCGTCCGAGAAATGGAATACCGAGGTAGATCCCTCCACCGCCACCGAGAGTGGAGGTCACCACTTCGTCCACATACAGTGCCCGCCGGGTCGTGGACGAGAGGTATCCCTCAAAGCCCAGCTTCAGCTCACCGGCCGTCCAATACCGATAAAATAGATAGCCGATAAAGGGAGTGCGCTCGTGTGAGAAGTGAAAAACTCCATCGATGCCCACGTCGTAACCGGAACGTTCCCAGGAAAACGCCCGATAGACCAGACCTGCACCAGCACCGGCCCCATAAGACGAATGAAACGCCAGGTTGCCGACCAGGCCCAGCCTCGGGGCCCGACGCTTCTTGGCCGTGAGGACGGCCAGCTCGTAGGTCGCAGCGTTCCGGCGGCGTCCCAGCTTGTCGGCAGCCGGATCAAAATACGGCTGCTGAAGATCGGATTCCTGAATATTTTCCTTCAGGACGTAACCCTCGTCATCTTCGTAGCGAATACGAACCCAGTCGTAGTCGGGGCGATAGCCAACCAGATCGATCTTCTCACCCACGCTCAGCTTGCCGGCGACGTAGGGCTTGCCGTCGGAATCCACTCGAAAAACGAGCGTATCTTCCTCGACCTTGAGGGGAATGCCCGCCACTGCCATCGCCGGGTCAACGAGCATCGACAGCATCAGTGCACGAAGTGCCAGAAGCAACGCTCTTTTCAACAGCCGCCTTCCATCCCTCATCTGCCCTCCAGAGTGTCACCGATGGCCCGCTCCTGCAAGTCAACCACAGGAATCAGCTGCACGACCCCTTAAGCCCGGGTAAACTCAAAAAATCATGAAACTACTCGAACCTCTGAACCTCGGATTCACGACTCTCAAGAACCGCGTGGTCATGGGCTCGATGCATACCGGCCTCGAAGAGGCTCGCGACGGCTATCAGCGGATGGCGGCCTACTACGCCGAACGCGCCCGGGGTGGCGTGGGACTGATCATCACGGGAGGCATCGCCCCCAACTTTCAGGGAAGAGGCCACCCTGGGGCCGCCCAGCTCAGCTGGCCCTGGCAGGTGCGAAAGCACCAACTCATTACCGATGCCGTCCACGAGGCGGGCGGAAAGATCGCCATGCAGATTCTTCACACGGGCCGGTATGCCTACCATCCCTTTGCAGCGGCACCCTCCCGAATCCAATCCCCCATTACGCCGTTCAAGCCCTGGGCACTATCCCAGCACGGCATTGAAAGAACCATCCGGGATTTCGTCCGCTGCGCCGAGCTCGCCCAGAAGGCGGGTTATGACGGTGTCGAAGTGATGGGCTCGGAAGGCTACCTGATCAACCAGTTCATCGCCGCAAGAACCAACCATCGCAAGGATGACTGGGGCGGCGCCTATTCCAACCGCATTCGGTTTCCGATTGAAATCGTCCGCAGAATTCGCGGGCGAGTCGGGCCGAACTTCATCGTGATCTACCGATTGTCCATGCTAGACTTGGTCGACGGCGGTAGCAACTGGACCGAAGCTGTCGAACTCGCCAAAAAAATCGAGTCAGCAGGCGCCACGATTCTGAATACCGGAATCGGCTGGCACGAAGCCCGAATCCCCACCATCGCGACGAGCGTTCCGCGGGCTGCTTTCACGTGGGTCACACGCCACATGAAGCGGGAGATCTCGATTCCGATCATCACCAGCAACCGCATCAACATGCCCGACGTGGCCGAATCGATCCTCGCGCGAGGAGATGCTGATCTCGTCTCCATGGCGAGGCCCCTGCTTGCAGATCCGGAGTTCGTCAAGAAGACTGAGGAGGGACGAGTTGGGGAGATCAATACCTGCATTGCCTGCAACCAGGCCTGTCTGGACCATATCTTCTCCGCAAAACTCGCCTCATGCCTCGTCAATCCCCGCGCAGCCCGAGAGCTTGAACTGGTTTCTCGGCCCGCCAAAAATTCAAAACGAATCGCTGTCGTGGGTGCTGGGCCTGCCGGGCTTGCCTTCGCGACCGAAGCGGCGGCGAGAGGCCACCGGGTGACGCTCATCGAGTCGTCATCCGAGATTGGTGGCCAGTTCAATCTGGCCAGAAAAATCCCGGGAAAGGAGGAATTCGGCGAAACGATTCGCTATTACGCCGAACGACTTCGGCTTCTGAAAGTCGACCTCCGACTAGGGCAGCGCGCTACGGTCGATTCGCTCGCAAGGGAGAACTTCGATGCCGTCATTCTTGCCACGGGAGTTCGCCCGCGCACTCCCCCCATCGAGGGGATTCACCATCCCAAGGTCGTCGGTTATATCGATGTACTGACCGGGGCTCGAACTGTCGGGCAGCGCGTCGCCATCATCGGGGCGGGTGGCATCGGGTTTGATGTGGCCGAGTTCCTGCTGCACTCCCCTGGCGATTCTCCGGGCGCCGCGAATGAGGAGCTCGAGAAATTTCTCGCCCACTGGGGTATCGATCGGACCTTCACCAGCCGAGGCGGCGTCGAGGGCGTGCAGCGAAAGATCGTTCTGCCGCATCGACAAATTCACCTGCTTCAGCGCAAGAAGGGCAAGCTTGGATCTGGGCTGGGCAAGAGCACCGGCTGGATTCATCGCACCACGCTCAAGGACCTGGGAGTTCACATGTGGGCAGGGGTTCACTACCAAAAAATCGATGACGAGGGTCTCCACATCAGTCATCAGGATAAGGATCTCACGCTCGACGTCGACACGATCGTCATCTGTGCCGGACAGGATCCGCTTCGCGAACTCGAATCGGGACTTCGTGAGCGAGGACTTGAACCTCGGCTGATCGGTGGTGCCGATATCGCCGCCGAACTCGACGCCAAGCGAGCCATCGAGCAGGGTACGCGACTTGCCCTCGAGATCTAGGAAGGCCCCATAAGCAGGGATTTTGCATCTCCCTGGTTCATGTCTTACCGATCCGGCTTGATCGGACTATTCCTCATTAGTTTCGCCTCGGGTCTCGCGGGAGATACGATCGATCGAGAAAACGAACCCCGGATATCAGCCCGGGTCGGGCTCTCGGCACTCACTTCCCTCTGCGAACGCCATCTGCTTCGCATCGCTGATGACCTCGAACAGGCAGCCGGCACGCCCACGGCCAGGTCGCTCGACTGGCAGAACATCCGAAAAATGCTACTCGATCTCTCGCGTCGAAATATCTCTGCGTCGGCGCACTGGTTCTCACTTCCTGACGGTCGTTACTGGACGACAGAGAGGGGACTGTCCAGCGAGCGGTTGAGCGACCGAGCCTACTTTTCAAATTTGTTTCGCGGCGAGCGCGTGCTCGGTAATCTGGTCGCAAGCAAATCTTCGGGACGAAGCTCGGCCGTCGTGGCAGTTCCGATTCGAAGCGAGGAAGGTGCTGTCGTGGGCGCGCTCGGCGCATCCGTTGATCTCGAACAGCTCTCCCTGCTTCTTGGCAGGGAACTGGGCGTAGACGAAACGATGATCTACTATTCGTTCGACTCAAAACCGATTCTCGGTCTGGTTTGGGATCCGTCACTGACACTTGCCGACCCGAACGAACTGGGTTCGGAAGTCCGGCTGGCTTTTGATCGAATGAGGCGGCATGAAAACGGCCTCGAGACGTATGCGTTTCGTGGCCGGAAAAGGACGGTCGTCTTTCGACGCTCGCCCCTCACGGGCTGGTGGTTTGCCTTTGGGGTACTTGAATGAGAGCAACCCTTCGGGGAGCTGCTACCGAACCGCGTCGATCCGAAACTTGCGCCCCTTGATGCGACCATCACGAAGGCGCTGGATCGCCCGGTCCGCCACACGAGCCGAAACCGCCACATAACTGAAGTGGTCGTGAATCTCGATCTTGCCAACGTCCGAGGGAGAGAACCCCCCGGCTTCGCCCGTGAGTGCTCCGAGGATGTCACCCGGTCGCATCTTTTCCTTGCGTCCGCCACCAATCACGAGGGTTCTCATAGCAGCCTGTCCGCCGATGCTGTCCTGAAGACGATCGGCATCGAGATGATCGAGCGCAGGAAGCGACTTCTTCTCGATCTGCACCCCGGCGTAGCCCTCAATCGCCTGAATCTTCGAACTCTCCCGTGACGAATGAAATGAAACGGCACGTCCCTTCCGCCCTGCTCGCCCCGTTCGCCCCACGCGATGAACGTAGATCTCTGGCTGAGCCGGCAGCTCGAAGTTGACGACGAGATCCAGATTTTCGACATCGATCCCTCGGGCGGCCACATCGGTGGCGACCAGGATCTTGGTACTGCGATTTCTAAACTTCGCCATCACCCGGTCACGCTCAAACTGCTCGAGGTCTCCATGAAGGGCTCCGACACTGAGCCCTCCATCGGACATGGCCCTGGCGAGATCCACCACGCTTGCCTTGAAATTGCAGAACACGATCAACGACTCGGGCTGGTGTTGCTGAATCACCCAAAGGAGTGCCTTGAGCTTGCGGTCACCCTCGATCTGGTAAGCCACCTGCCGAATCGATTCAACGGTCTGGGTTCTGGCTTCGATCGTCACACGCACCGGACTGCGCTGGTAGGAACGACTGAGGCTTTCAATGCCCTTTGGAAAGGTCGCAGAAAAGAGCACGGTCTGCCGCTTTTCAGGAACGCGACCGAGGATTTTCTCCATGTCCTCCTGAAAGCCCATCTCGAGCATCCGGTCGGCTTCGTCGAGGACTACCGTTTTCACGCGGCTGACCTCGAGCGACTTTCGCTGCAGGTGATCCAGTACACGCCCGGGCGTTCCCACGACCAGATGAACACCGCGCTCGAGAGCGCCGAACTGAGGCCCCATCGGGGCTCCCCCGGACAGCACCAGAACCTGAAGACCGGGCACGCGCCTGCCGAGCTTGCGAATTTCGCGGGCCACCTGCGCGCAAAGCTCCCGCGTGGGACAAAGAACCAACCCCTGAACTTCGCGTCGCTCGATGTCGAGTTTCTCAAGAATCGGCAGACTGAACGCAGCCGTCTTGCCACTTCCGGTCTGGGACTGGGCGATCAGGTCACGCCCGGTCAAAAGAACCGGAATCGACTTCGACTGCACGGGCGTCGGCTCCGTGAAGCCGAGATCGGCGACATTCTGAACGAGGCCTACAGAGAGCGAGAGCGCTTCGAAAGTGGGATTCAGCACGACAGACTTACTCAGAATGACAGCGGAAGCGGTCAATGGTTTCACCGATGCCGAATTCGTTATAACGAATATTCTTCACCACTACCTCCCGCAGTGATCCATCCCGGTTCTTCTTGAGAGTGGCCTTCACACCCAGGCCCTTCAGGTTGAAGTGACCGGTGTAGATGCGCATATCGAGCTTCAGGGTGCTGTCATCCACCGACAGCCATTCTTCCTTGGTGTAATGGTCCACGAGTTTCGCTCCCTGAGCGCCCTTGGAGTTTCGAATCAAAACACCATAGCGCGAACCGTACTCATCCCGATCCACTTCGAGGTTCTCGCAGCCCGCGTCCCCGCCGAGACGGTGATGGCCCACGAGCGGTTCCAGAAAAGCGATGGCCGCCTCGCGCTCGGGCTCATCGGCCATTGCAGTAGCGGCGGAACAGGCGATCAGAACAGCGGTCACCCAGCGGGACTTCTTCAGGCTTTGGTTCATTGGGGCACTCCTTCTATTTCGTAGGCGATGGGACTACCCCCGAACTACGCAGCGCGTCAAACTTTAAATCAAACCCCTTCACGCACAGGACGAAAAAGTTAAGTATATATTTTTATTGTGTTTTTTACCATAAAGACCAAGGCATTGCCGTGATGGACACCCCCAATTTTTGGAATCGCGCGATCCGGGAATCAAGGCAGCACTCTTTTGTCGGAGCAGGCGCTCGTGATTTGACGAATGGCTGCGGCTAGTGAGAACTATCCCGAATGCCGAGCCCGATCTCGATCATCACAGCCATTCACAACGGCCTTCCGATGAACCGCCTCTACTGGAAAGCGTTGTCGGAGAATACGTCTACACCGTTTGAGCTGGTGATCGTCGACAATCACTCCACCGACGGATCGGAATCCTTCTTTCGCGAGCTTGCTCAAGGCACGGGACGAGACACACAGAAGGTCGTCTATGTTCGCAACGAGCACAACCAGTCCTATCCTGCCAGTCAGATCCAGGGAATGGCTGCCGCCAGTCACGATATCCTCGCCTTTTTCAACAACGACATCTGGATGCCGCGAGACTGGGAAAAGCCTCTGCTTCGCGAGTTAGAAAGAAATCCCCTCGTCATCCTCAGTCCCAGCGGCCAGGATGCTCAGCCCACCCAGAGATTGTCGGACCGCCTCAAGAGGCGCTGGACCATCGTCCGACGGCTGAGCAAGGTGTGGGCGTGGATCTTGCGAAAATCCGAGGAAGAGCGCCTGTGGAAATCCCTCGAATGGATGTACGGCGATCTCGAGAATTTCCACTCCCCCACGCCGCAGATTCAGCCCTCCATGAACGGCATCAAGGGCGATTCGGTGGTCCTGCATCGGGACGTCGTGAAGGAACTCGGCGACATCTGGGATCTGGAGATGCAGGCGGCCGACTGGCACCTCTACCTGAAAGCCGCGGCGCATGCGGAGCGGAACCCGGGATTTCCGCTGCCGCAGATCCTTCTCGATACCTACACCCATCACTTTGGACGGTATTCGATTGCGCAGAAATATGAGCCGCTTCCGCCCGGCACTTCGTTCAGAAGCATCGACGAGGTGTGGGGGCGCGAGACGGTGCAGCGGCTCTGGTGGGGATATCACCTGAGCCCGTAGCTGGGCCGTGGTTGATGGCTTCACGCTGTTTTGCGCCGCAGCTCTCGAATCGACTCTCCAAGAATCGGAAAGGCAGAGCGATGAAAGACGCTTCAATACAGACGTGAGTCAAGCCCAGATCTGATGAAACTGCTCGTGATCACGAAGGTACTCGTATCCTGCAATGGGCAACCCATTTT
>CAYSOA010000041.1:0-18172 GCA_964432565.1 uncultured Bacteriovorax sp. | reverse complement strand
TGAGCTGCCTTAGCCCGCTCTCTCTTTCAAAAAATTCATCCCAAGTTTTCAAAGATCCAGCCACCGCACGACGAGAGACTATTCCGACATTTGGGTCGGCTTCGTCACAGGCGCCGTTTCAGCGGTGTTTGGTTATTTAGACGCGACCGAGTTTTGCTGCAACAAGTTTTTTAAAAAAAATGATGATGACGAAAAAAATGCTCTCCGAGTCGCAGCCAATCGAACCACTACACCTGCACCTAGACTGGAACCGAGGCGTTTGTTTTCTTCGTAACCTCCTTAAACCCTGTGCTTTTTTGAATCGTCCGATCGAGCCAGTTTTTCTTGCATTCCATAACGCATGGCGTTAACTTCTGAGTATGAGGTTGGTAGAGATTGGCCACGAAGGGCCAGATTGAAGAGGGACGCACTCTCTACCCCCCTTTGAAAAAGGCAAACCGGTCGAAAGGCCGGGACGCAAAACCACGGGACTTCCAGCTGGTTCACCCCGCCAGCTGATGTCAGCCGGGTTGCCAAAGGAGGACGAACAGGCCTGAGAAAAGGCCGCCTAGTTTTCAAAGGGGGTCCCCCGAAGGACCCCTCTTCATCCCAGGAGGCCCGTTTGCCGGAGGCAGACGGGCCTCTCCACTTTGAGATCGTGATAAGAGCACATTCATGCAGCGCAACGGACGAACGCAACTTCTCGTCACCGAAATCTTTCACAGTATTCAGGGAGAGGGCACCCACAGTGGACTGCCCTACGTGTTCATTCGCCTGACAGGCTGCAATCTGCGCTGCAGCTACTGCGACACCAGCTATGCCTTCAAGGGAGGTGAACTGCTCGATATCGACGACATCATTCGCCGAGTGAAAGAGTTCGACTGCACGAACGTTCTGATTACGGGAGGGGAACCGCTCCTTCAACGCCCGACTGCGGAACTCTGCAGAAGACTCATCGCAGAAGGCCATCGAGTCAGCATCGAAACCCACGGTGAAGTTTCGATTGAGACGGTCGCACCGCTTGCGCGAATCATCATGGACATCAAGACCCCCTCAAGCGGAATGTGCAGGGAGGGGTTCAGGCGAAACCTTGCGTTTCTCAAGCGGAGTGACGAAATCAAGTTCGTCATCGCATCCCCGAACGACTACGACTGGGCCAAAGAAATTGTCAGGTCGGGGAGCCTGCCATGCGATCACATCCTGTTTTCCGCTGCGCAGATGGCGACAGCCTCTCCCGGCACTTTTGACGGAATCAGCTCCCTGCAACTGGCGGAAAGAATTCTTCAGGATCGCCTGCCCGTTCGCCTGCAGGTCCAGCTGCACAAGATTCTATGGGGCTCAGATCGCCGCGGAATCTAGATCCAGCCCGACAAACGCAAGCCCCAAAGGACGCGCCGGACCAGCCGGAACGGCTCCAGGCACCTCAAGGGAAACCCAATGCACGACGTTCCCCGAAAAGGACTCTGCAGACCAGTGCCGCGCCTCAGCCGGAAGGCGGTGAAAGACTTTCCAGCTGCTGGTCGATGAGTCCCCCGTCCGCTCTCCGTCCGACACTCTGCAGAGCCCGCGAGAGCGCCCCTCGTCGACCCACGCCCCCAGTAGTTCGAGCGGCAGCTCCATCGAGAGACAGAAGCCTCCGAGAAGTCGGGACCTCTCAGCCCAAACACGCCCCGAGAACGCGGCTACAAGGTGGCTCAGTCGGGCAAGGCCCATCCCCCTTCCTGCGCCCAGCGTCGCCTCGGAGCGGGTACTCACTCCATCCGCAAAAAGCATGGAGTAAAATATCGCTTCATCTCCAGCGAACTCAGCCTGTTCGAGACGCGCCCTCTCGGATTCGGACAGCGTGCCGATCTCTCGAACTCGTTTCAACAGCTGGCTCGAGACCAGTCCCGGTCCGTCATCATGAAACTCGAAAACGACTCCCTGATCGGAAAGCCGAACCAAAAGAATGACCCGACACACCTGCGGCTTCGAGGCAAACTTTCGTTCGGCCCTGCCCTGATAACCGTGGGCCTCCCAGTTCCGCACCGACTCAACAAGGAACTCTGAAACCATGGGAAGAACTCGCCGTGGAATCTCGACGGAACTCGTCCCCCGAACCTCAATCACGAGATCGGAACGCTGACGGAGGGCGTCGAGCACAGCAAAGGTGTTTTTCAGAGGAGCCAGAAGAACACTTCTTTGCGCAGCCTGAACCGCCATCACTGCCATCGACGGATTCGCTGCCGAAGCCAAATCGAAGGTCAACCGTGCCAGAGCCGTTTCGAGTACCTGCAGATCCACCCCATCCATGAAACCTTCCTTGTTTTTTGAACCCGTGCCCATGCCTGAATGTTGACAAACAAAACCGGCACTTGCTACCCCCTTACCCATCAGTTAGCCTGTGTCCGATCGGGGTGACGTGCCGGAATGGCTAACGGGACGGTTTGCAAAACCGTATTTTGTGAGTTCGATTCTCACCGTCACCTCCACTTTTCCCCATTTTCGGACGCCGAATCATGACTCTGATCGAATCTTTGGCTCTGGCCCTTCTTCACGGTTTCTCCCAGTTTGTTCCCATCAGCGCCGAGGCTCATGAAGTCCTGCTTGCGCGAGTTCTGCACTTTCCGGGTGCGGACGAAGCCTGGCGCACGACCTTCGCTTTGGCCGCCCTCGCCGCACTGGTGCTCTACTTTCTCCACGACTGGCTCAGCATTCTGTCCTCCTTTCTTCAGACGCTGATCTTCCGAAAGCGCCCCATGACGCTCGACGAGCGCTTCGCGTTTTTCATGGCGATTTGCACCGCCGCGCCAGTTCTTGGACTTTGGTATCTGAACCACTACTGGGGCATTTCCACCCTTTTCGCCTTCAGGATCAGGCTCGGGACTTTTCTGGTTCCCATTTTGATTCTTTCGACCATGATCCTGCACCTGGCAGGCCGAATGAACCGCAAGAGCAAGGGACCGTTCGACCTGAACCTTCCGGACAGCGCTCTTTTCGGCCTCGGGCAGGCGCTGGCGTGGTTTCCGGGATGCGGCGGCGTGCTGGGACTGGTGACCGTGGGGCAACTTCGAAACTACCATCTCGAGGCGGTGACCAAGTTCGCGTCCCTGCTGTCGTTGCCGTTTCTACTGATCGAATGCCTTCAGGGATGGAACCTCGTTCAGTGGGGGATGGCGACCCCTTTCGGAGAAACCAGCTGGGTGCAGTGGGGTGCGGCTTTTACCGCTGCGGCCACCAGCGCGTTCTTCGGCGTCAGACTTCTCAACAACGGCCTTCGGCGGTCGGGATTCGGGAGGCTGGTCAGTTACAGGATCGTGATCGCTCTGATTCTCGCAGCACTCCAGCTCCTCTGAAGAACGATGCGAAGCTATCGCTCAGGTGGATGACTTTTCGTAATCCACCATCTCCTTGAGTTCCTTGCCGACCTTGAAAAAGGGAACCCTCTTCGGGGGAACGTTCACGACCTGTCCGGTCTTTGGATTCCTGCCCTGATAGCTTCCGTATGACCGGTTTACGAAGGACCCGAACCCTCGGATCTCGATGCGATCGTCGCGCTTCAACGCGTCCGACATCATGTCAAAAACCATGTTCACCACGAGCTCGGCCTGCTTGTGCTGAAGGTGGGCCTTTTCGGAAATCACATTGATCAGATCAGCTTTGGTCATGATCGCTCCTGCGGCACGAACTGTGCGTTATTCTTATAACGCTAAAGACAACTCCTTGATTTTGCAAGGGACAATCTTTCGACCGCTTTCGGGCGAGGATGGTGGAGCCACCAGGAATCGAACCTGGAACGGCCCTTTAGGAAAGGGCTGTTATATCCATTTAACTATGGCTCCACAGAAAACTCGGAAGTGGGCGTCACGCTAGCGCAGCCGACTGGCTGCTGCAAGGGTCGAACGAGTCCTCGTGCGAGAGGCAGGCCTCTTTGAAGGATCAGGACCAAGCCCGATCAGGCGGACCGGATCGACCGCTCGATAACCCGCACGGACCTCGAAGTGCAGATGGGGGCCGGTGGAGCGGCCCGTTGATCCGGACAGGGCGACCCTCTGCCCGCGCCTCACACGCTGACCTTTTTTCACCAGTAGCTGCGAATTATGGGCGTAGACCGTTGAGAGTCCGCTCTGATGCTTGATGACGACCATCTTTCCGTAGCCCCGAATTCCAGACCCGGAATACAAAACCATTCCCTCATGTGCAGCATGTACCGGGGTACCTCGGGCAGCTCGAAGATCGACTCCCTCGTGGGGGTCTCCCTTTCTCATGCCGAACTTCGAGGTGATATGGACGTTCTGCAGAGGCCAGGACAACTGAAGGGAACGGGCCACCCGTGTCCAGCGCGCCAGCCGGACCGAGTCGAGATCCGGCGAGTCATAGGGTGTGCGCTGCACCTTTCCTTGCCTCTCCCGCTGCAGGCGTTGAAGCAACCCTTCTCGCACCCGCCGGGAAGGAGCAGCTCCCGCCACGGATCGTCCCTTCGGAGGACCTCCTCGATCAAGCGACTCCAGCCACCCCACACGCCCCGAACGAGTGACCTTGGCCGTGGAGCAGGCCGAGAGCGCACCCAAAAAAAGCGCCAAAACCATCACCGCTGTCCGGCGACTGCCTCGACTCGGGGCCCTCTCGATCATCGCCACCTCGATCGCACACCGGGAAGCCAATCCTCTTGAAGGGCCTGAAGAAAACCATGATCGGTCGAGTCGAGTTTGAGCGGTGTCAGTGAGGCATATCCCTGCTCGACCCAGTCGCAGTCACTTCCAGGTTCGCGCCGGTAGCCGCGATAGCTTCCTCCCACCCAGTAGTAGTCCTTGCCGCGATGATCCTTTCGCTGAAGGATTCCACCCGAATAAAACCGAAAGCCCTGCCGGGCAACCCGAAGACCACGAACCTTGTCGGCGGGAAGGTCGGGCACATTCAAGTTCAAAAGAGTATGGCTGGGTGGCTTCAGAAGCGAGTTGCCGCGATTCAGGTCGCGAATGAGCCGGGCCGCCATCTTTGCCGCCGAAGCGTAGTGCAGCGACTCCTCTGCGGGAGCCTTCTCAAAATCGACGTCCAGACTGACCGCAAGGGCCGGAATGCCCAAAATACAGGCCTCTCGGGCCGCCGACACCGTCCCGGAGTAATAAACGTCCTGCCCCAGGTTTGCCCCGCGGTTGATCCCCGAAACAACGAGATCCGGCTCTCCGCCGAGTACTTTTCGAAGGCCAAGATAAACGCAGTCGGCCGGTGAGCCGCTGACGCCGTAGAAATCCGTATCGACTCGAATCATGCGGAGCGGCTTATGCAAGGTCAGTGCATGTCCCGCCGTGCTGCGCTCCTGAAGTGGAGCGACCACGACCACCTTTCCGAGACGCCGCAGCTCCCGATAGAGCACCCTTAGTCCCAGGGCATGTACGCCATCGTCATTGCTGAGAAGAATTCTCATCCCATGACTTTAGCCGGATGGCGGGACGCTTCAAAGGGGCAGAACCTGCCCAGCTCGCAACACCCCGCAAGGGTTATTCCGCCAGCAACGCACCATCCCGAAGTGCCGCCTCGCGCTCGAGAGCGGCGTTCTGACGCTCTCCATCAGGAGTATTCACGCTGGTGTAGACGCAGGGCCTGCCTTCGGCTTCGAGCTGGGTACAGACCTCTGAAAGCACGACGTGGGCCAAAAAAACCGCAGAAATCGTGGAAAAAGGACCTACCGATACGCTTCTGGGGGCGCCCTCGACTTTCAGGAGCGCGTCCCCGGAAACTCCTCCCAGATCAATGACGTGGTCACTGACTTCGAAAAGCCTTTTCCCGGATTCATGACGGGAGAGGCTCGCACGACTGTGTTCGAGGGAGGTAAAGGCAACGGTTTCAAGACCCTGCGCTCTGGCGTGAATTGCGAGCTCAACGATCGCCGCATTGATTCCCGACTGGGAACAGATCCAGAGCATTTCTCCAGGACGAGGAGCAAACTTGTCCAGGGACTTCAGGAGCCCCTCGGGTTTTCGCTCCGCCTTCCGAGCACGAAGCGGGCCGAATACGGGCAGAACCGAAGCATCGACAACCGGAAGGACAAAACTGGGACCTCCGGCACGATGATAAAGCTCCATCGCAAAAAGGGCAGAGTGGCCACTTCCTGCAACAAGGAGTTGACCTCCCCGCCCGATGCAGGAAATCAGATGCGAGGAGACCGACTCGAGAACGGGGCGATTCTTCTCAAACTGCCGAGTGAGCAGGTCCGGAACAAGACCGGCATATTTCCATTCCATAGCCCAAGCATAGCCGCGAGCGGAATCACTGAGGAACCGAAATCGGTGAGGCCCCGAACCCCTCGCCGGTCAAGCTGAGAGCCAAGTTGAAATCGAAGGTAATGCCGGGGCGCTCGAGTGTCTGCGATAGGTTCGTGCTGGCCCGCCAGCATTGGGACAGGCTTTGAAAGGTCACTCCGACATTGGCTCTCTGCAGGCGCGAGGGGTCGTCGACGGCCGTTCGCAGGTGATAGTCGAGTCCCGCATGAGGAAGGATGGAATCGGTCAGGGAAAACCGAAGCACACCGCCGAGGTTTTTCACCCGGTTGATGCCATCCAGTCGGTCGTACTGGTAGTAGAACGACATGCTGCGTTCGAACTCGAGGACGCGCTTTCGAAGCTCGCGCGCCCAGTTCCAGGACAAAGTGGCGCTGACCTTGTTTCGATTGCTCCCGTCGCCGACCCGTGCGTATGGCTAGTAAAAATAGTTGATCGACGAACTCAGGCCATCAAACTCCATCTGAAGAGCGCTCGAAAAACGGGAGAAGGGCTGCCGCTCGGTCTCAGGGAGGCGATACTCCCGAAAATTCACCGTTTGCCCCGCCGAAAACTCCACGAGCCTGGAAAAGGCGCCGGAGCGGCCTCGCCTACCCAGGAGCTGGCTCGAAACCTCGACGGTCAGGGCATTCCCGAGAGGCAGGAAGTAGTTGTTGTACGAGCGCCCCGTATCCCGGGGAATGATGTCGATGTTGTCGAAATTGTAACCGGAAAACCCTCGATTCTGCGCATACTCGATCTGTTGGACAAAGGGATGATCTGCCGACTCGTGAACGGCAGGGATCAACGAATAGCGGAGCCTTGGACGGATGAAATGCTTGAAACGGTCGCCAAAACGCCGTTCCCACTGCGCCGTAGCGTCCAGCTGGGTGAGCAGGTAACCGCGAGTCAGGGCCGATACACCCGAGTCTTCGGGAAAAGCGTAATAACTCGAACGATACTCAGCCGAGGGAACCAACGACACTCCGTCAATCAGCTCAGTGGTCGAATAGATTCGCGGGACGAGAGTGAGGCGGGTCGCCTGGCGCAGGGGATCGATACCGGGACGCGCCTCTCCTCCCGAAAGGATCGGTGAAGGGTCGTTACCCAGGATATCCGGATCAAAACTGCCAGTCCCCCGGGTGAAATTCACCAGACCGAAACTCAGCCCCCCGTTGAAACCGTAGATCAGTGGTCTTTCATTACTGGTGAGAAGCAAAGAGGGAAGAGGCTGGACGACGGAACGATCGAAGCTCAGGGGATCTTCGCCGAGGCGGTTGCGAAAGCGATGCCCTGAAAGAATGAAGCTCGACTGCGGCGTACTTCGGGTAAATGCGAGCGACGATCCCAGCATGGAATCCAGCCGTCCCGGGATGTCTCCGATTTGTGAAGGATAGTCGGTATCCCGCACCTCGCGCACCACCAGCTTCTGACTCCACTGACGATTGAGCTGATGCCTCTGATCGAGAAGAAACGCCCAACGAAGCGGTTCCTGCGAGGCTTCCTGCTGCGTTCCTGCGGCAAAATTTCGAATGACGGGAAAATAGGTTCGATCGCGCTGGATGAAAACGCTTGCCTGAGCATCACTGTCATCAGAAATACGGTATCGGGTCTCCATCTCGGCCCGAAACCCTCGAAGACTATAGCTTCCGATTCCCAAAGTCAGATCGGCGCTACGGTTGATGGCCCAAAAAAACGGCTGCACGAAGACAAAGCCATCCGCCCCCGAGAGCCCGAATCGCGGCATCAAAAGGCCGCTCTGCCGCTGGGTTTTAAGAGGAAAGACGAGGTAGGGAAGCCAGGTCACCGGCACGTCCCCCACCTTGCCCCGCACCCCCCAGAGATGCGCATAACCGCCAAAGGTCATGTCCACCTTCTCGCCTGTGAAGCTCCAGCTCTGGGGACAATCCTTGCAAGTCGTATATTCCGCATCAAAAGCTTGGAATCGTCCGACCCCGAGGCGGCTGATCCGACTTCCCGACATCGTGAATCCTTCGGTCGAAATGCGCCCCTGATCGAGATACCCATTTCGGGTATCGAGGTTGAACTGCATGAACTGTCCCTGCATGACCAGATCACGAGTGATGAACAGGCAATTTCCTCGCGCTTCGACCACTCTTCGCCTCAGGTCGATCCGCATTTCATCGGCAGAGAGGACTTCGCCCGGCTGAACCAGCGTGGCCGCGCCCGAAAGAGTGACGACTTCAATCTTGCGATCCCAGACCTGCTTTTTTCCCGACCAGTGCAAGGCCCGCTGCTCGGCATGGGACGTCGATGTCCATCCCCACGAGAAAACCAGCAGCGCCGGAAGGATGGCTCGAACCGTCGTCAGGAGCTGCATTCCGGAGGGATGCGACAAGTGGTGCGCCCCAGAAAACGCATCCAGCGATGAAGTTCGTCAGCCAGCTGCAGCCGCGGAACGACGCGATCCACAAATCCGTGACGCAAGAGGAACTCACTGCGTTGAAACCCTTTCGGAAGCGACTGACGAATGGTCTGCTCAATCACCCGGGGGCCGGCAAACCCGACCAGCGCGTTGGGTTCAGCAAGGATCACGTCACCCAACATGGCAAACGACGCGGCAACTCCCCCCGTCGTCGGATCGGTCAGCACCGAGAGATAGGGAATCCCCTGCTTGCGAAGAGCCTCCACGAGCGCGCTGGTCTTGGCCATCTGCATGAGCGAAAGAATCCCCTCCTGCATTCGGGCTCCGCCCGAGGCCGAAACCACGACGGCGGGCAGACGGTCCTCCAAGGCCCCTTCGAAGAGACGGGCAACTTTCTCGCCCACCACGACGCCCATACTGCCGCCCATGAACTTGAACTCGAAGACACCCAGATGAAACGGAAGTCCGCGAAGTCGGGCTCGTCCGACAACGAAGGCATCACGAAGCCCCGTTCCCGCGGCAGCAGACCGCAGCCGCTGCTTGTAAGACTTCGTGTCATCGAACTCGAGCGGATCGACCGACACGAGCTCATCAGCATATTCTTCAAAACTGCCCTCATCACTGAGCATCGACACTCGGTCGGCGGCAGATAGACGGAAATGATGGGAACACTGGGGGCAAACCCCCAGATTCTCCTTGAGGGTCTTGGACTGAAGGATCTCTTCGCAGGAAGGGCATTTGATCCAGAGTCCCTCGGGAACCCGGGATACCTTTTCGGAGTCCTGGAGATTCACCGACTTGATGCGCGGCGTTTTCAGATCGTCGAACCATGCCATTTGGGCAAGACCTTAGCAGGCGACCGAAAAAGAAAAAAGCCCCAGTGCAACGTCATCCTGACAGCACTGAGGCCCACGAGATTGAGAATTTTTTTCTCCCTTGAATCCGTCCCTGGATTCAAACCACAACCACACTCTTGAGTGTACGGGGGCTTTGGGGAGGGTCAACCCCCACTCCGTTTTTTTTTGATCTCCATCGCACTTCGGTAAACTTCGTCTCGCGAAATGCCAAAGCGATGACTGAGAATTCTGGCCGCATCCGAACTCTTTGCTCCTGCTTCGATGAGACACTCGAGTACCTGCGACCACGAGAGACACTCTTCCTGGATGGACTCAGCAGCTGCGTCAAGTGCCGGAAATCGCACTGCAAGCGCCCACTCACCCACCGCTCCCTCATTCTGAATCTCCATGCTCACCTGACTTCGAACCCATTCGGGACTGCCATGAAACTGCTTTTCGTGAACTTTCGTTAACTCTTTACAGACCAGCAGCTGCACCCCGGAGCCCTTTGGAAAGGTCTCGGACAAAATACCGAGGGTCGCGTCAATCCGCTCGGGACTCTCAAACCAGACTCCGCCCCATGCTCTTCCCGATTCGGCTGTCCACTTTCGAGTTCTCTCGAGCGACTGACGAAGCGTCTTCGGATCTCGAGGAAAAAATCCCTGAAAACAGAAGGAATCGACATCATTCCATCCCGTGACACTGAGTAGCGCAATCACGGCCGAAGCTCCTGGAATAGGAGTCACCTGAATCCCGGCAGAACGAGCGACCTCAACAAAGAGTGCTCCAGGATCGCTGATGGCCGGGGTTCCGGCATCTGACACCAGGGCTACCGACTGACCACTCTGGCGCAGTTCTTCGACCCAGTTCTCGACCACCGACCGGGGGGTGTGCCGATCGAATCGACGCAGGACCTCGGTCGATGATCGTCCGGAAAGAGGAATTCCCAGCGCCGAGAGCAGCGAGCGGGTGCGACGGGTGTCTTCGCAGGCAATCCAGTCGGCAGATTCGAGGGCCTGTCTGGCCCGCCCGCCGAGATCCGCCAGATTTCCAATCGGAGTCGCCACGACCCAGACACCGGGAGGGAGCCCCTTAGGAGTCGTTGCTGCCGGCAGATTTTGCCTCTTGGTAGGGGGATTTGAGGATTCCATAATGAGAGCTGGGACTACCTTCAAACAAGGACACTATGAAAACACAAATCAAAAAGTCGGGCGATACCATCGTGGTCGAAGTGAACGGCAAGCTGGATTACGAGACCCAGCAACCCTTCAGGGACCACCTGAACAAGCTGATCCGGAACTCAAAGACGGACACCGTCCCCACGCAGATCGTTTTCAATCTGAAACAACTCGAATTCGTGGGCTCGAGCGGAATCTCGAACTTCGTTCAAACCCTGAAGGACTTCAATCGAAGCTCCCCCATCAAGCCTCGCTATTGCCATGTGGGAAGTGAGTTCCAGAAAGTCATCCGAGCGTTCGACGAAGAAGAGGGCTTCGATTTTTACGACACCGAAGAGCGTGCCCTGAGAAACCCCCGCGAGAACAACTGATTTCAGGGCCCTTTGCCGGAAGCCCGGCTCAGAAGCGCCACGACAGCTGAATGGAGACCGGACGACCCGCCTGACCGGATCTGGGAAGCTGCACGTCCATGCCGGCCAGGGCTCCCGAGAAAGGATTGGTCGGATCATCGCGGTGAGTGACGTGGTAGACCCCGACGAGCACCCCGAGAATGAATCCGGTGCCGGCCCCGGAGACCAGAGAGCTGGGCCGCCCGGTCAGGGGCCAGAGCACCATTCCCGCCCCTGCTCCTGCAGCCGCACCATACCCCCCCAGGACGAGCACATCCCGAAGATCGCGGGAATCGAGCTCCTCCTCATCTGCCATCACGGCGGCCGGAACCAGGTGCAATGCTGCAAGCAGGACAGCTGCTAGAAACCGAGTGCGCATGAACCAAGGGTGACAAAGCTTGGCTTTCAGTACCACCAAAAGTTCTTCAGGATTCGGGTCTCTCGCCCGTCCAGCGCCACGAGATCGAAGCGCACTGACGAGGCGGCACCCCGATAATCCTTCAGAAAAAGTCGAGCCGTGTTCCCCAGCCGACGCACTTTGGCTGCAGTCAGCGACTCTTCGGGAGAGTCCCAACAGGATACCTGATTTCTTGCCCGCACTTCGATGAAGACCAGCACCCACTCGTTGCCCACCGGCTCTTCCATCACCAGATCGATCTCACCGCATTTGCGCCGATAGTTGCGAGAAACCAACCGGGCGCCCGACGCCGCGTAGCACCGCAGAGCCTCATCTTCAGCCAATCGCCCCCAGGCTGCTCGACGCTCACGTGCAGACTGGTTTCCGGTTTGCACTTCTGGCGATGAAATGGAGGTTTTTCTCGTCATGGCCAATCCTACTGCTGAAAAGATCACTGAAAACGTCCGCGAGGCGGGCTCGACTGTGCGATCAGACCTGCGCGAACGCTTTCCCAACGTCCGGAGACGGGCTGCCGACCTCGGCAACCGCGTCGAAGAGCGAGCGGCAAAAATTCCTGAATCGGGCTTCATTGCCGCCGCCGGGCTGAGCATCATTGCATCTGCCGTGCTGGCTGCCACTTCTCGTGAGAAACCCATGGCCAACTTCGTTGGCCTCTGGGCTCCATCCCTTCTGCTGATGGGCATCTACACCAAGCTCGTCAAAATGGAGCGTCGCGAACGCTACTAAGGCCCTGGAGAGTCCTCCATCGCCGCCTTGGCTGCACGCACAGGCGCAAAACTTTGGCGGTGATGGGGGGACGGGCCAAGTTTAGCGAGAGCCTCGAGGTGAACGGGAGTGCCGTAGCCCTTGTGGACGGATAGTCCGTATCCCGGACACTCTACTTCCAATGCATCGAGGCGCGCGTCCCTGTCCACTTTTGCCAGAATCGAAGCGCAGGCGATGCTCAGGCTGGTACGATCCCCTCCGACGATTGCCCTTCCGACATCATGGAAGTGTTTGGGAATCCGGTTGCCATCCACCAGCACTCGGTACTCCCGTCCGGCCAATCGAGCGACGACACGGTCCACCGCTCGCTTCATGGCAAGCTCTGCGGCCTGAAGAATATTGTAACGATCGATTTCGTCCACTGACGCCTCAGCTACTGCCCAGAGATCCGTATGCTCTCGCAGAACCGGTGAAAGCGCTTCGCGCTGGCGGGCAGAGAGCAGCTTGCTGTCCCTGACTTTTGACATCCACTCGGGAAGAACTCCCCCAGAAACGACGAAGGCGCCGGCCATGACGGGGCCGGCGAGGCAACCGCGCCCCACCTCGTCGACTCCGATCAGCACGACCTGGGGATATCCCATCTCGACTTCTGCGCAGAGCGTGGGGATGGCTGCCGATCTCGGCACCTTGTGCCGAGCCCGCGACGTTGGAGACATGAACACGACTCCTCGAGGATGACGTTTCAGGACGAAAAAAAAGCGGGGCTCCGTTGTCGGAGCCCCGCCTCGCTCTTTCAAGAGCGCTTACTTCTTGGACTGAGCCTTTCCTTCCTTGGCTGCAGCGGAAGCTGCTGCCTGGGCCTGGGTCTCGACTTCCTGCTCGATCCTTGCAGCGCGGCCTTCGAGTGCGCGCAGGTAGTAAAGCTTGGCGCGGCGAACACGGCCCGACTGCACCACTTCGAGCTTGGCAATCTTCGGCGAGGTTTCGAGGAAAATACGCTCCACGCCCACACCGTGGGAAATCTTACGAACGTTGAACGACTTGCTGCCTCCGCGGTTGGATCGGGCAATGACGGCGCCTTCGTAAACCTGAATACGCTCTTTGTCGCCTTCCTTGATGCGAACGTGAACGCGAACGGTGTCGCCCGCCTTGAATTCGGGCAGATCCGTACGAATCTGGGGGGCTTCAATCAACGCCACCTTGGCGGCGAGGCCCTTATTGGGAACAACGGCATTCTTGGATTTGCGACGGGACTTCGTTTTGGTTGCAGCCATGGCTGGAACACTCCATTTCATTAAAAAACACAGCTCTCAGAAGAGCTGCACAGCCTGGCCGGTGGACCCTCTCCCTGAATGCTCCGTTTGGAGTCCTTCTCGGGAGAAGCCGGTTATTTTCCGAAAAGCCGGTCCAAAATAATGGCCGCGGCCGCCCGGACGGAGAGGTGGTTGTAGCCACCGTCCTCCTGTCTTCCTTCCGGCCCGTGGATCGGAGCCAGGATCCGATCCACCACGGGATGAAAGGAGCTGTCAATTCCCCAGCCGGTTCCGAAAACAATCACGACCGGCTGAGGCTGGGGAGCCATCCCCCGGGTTTCAAGCTCCATTCGGTAATCCGAATAGGAGATGCCCCCCTGAAGATCGCTCGCATCTGTCAACACCACCTCGGGTCTGACCCCATGCTCAAGAGTGAGCCGGTCCAGGAGCCTCTGGAAGGTCGCCTCGATCCGAACTCGAGAAAGAGCCTCGGATCGATCCGGATGCCATTTCTGGGAAGGAGCTTCTCCCCAATGGCCCAGGATCCGGCGCACCAACTGGTGCTGGCTTTCGATCGGTGTCACGAGAATATACTCACGGACACCGAAGGTCCGACACGAGCGCGCGATATCATGGATATCGAGATTCGTGACGGCCGTGGTCACAACTTTGCCCTCACGATTGCGCATGGGGTGATGCAATAAGACCACGTAAACCGGAACAGACACAGCTTGGCTGGGGTATCATGGTAGGGCGCGCGATGCACCCGCTATTTTTTCGAGGAATCCTGCAAATCGGGGCGCTTCAGGCGGGTGCGCTCCTCACGTTGCTTCTGCCTCCAACGTGCAATTTCCTGATGGTTGCCCCCCAGCAGGACTTCGGGAACATCCAGCCCTTCATAGGAGCGAGGGCGAGTGTACTGGGGGTACTTCAGCAGACCGTCTTCGAGGCTGTCCTTGGTGATCGAGTCTTCATTTCCCACGACCCCAGGCACGAGGCGGGTCACGACATCAGCCAGGACCAGTGCCGGCAGCTCCCCTCCTGTCAGCACATAATTTCCAATCGAAAGCTCCTCATCCACGCAAAGCTCGATAAAGCGCTCATCCACCCCTTCATAATGGCCACAGACGAGCACGAGCTCTTCAAACTGCAGCAGCTCATGGGCCTTGGGCTGGGTCAGACAGGGCCCCTGCGGAGACAGGAGAATCGTCCGGCGACGTCGTGGTTGGGCTGTCGCCGCCTTCCACGCGGCATGCAGCACATCGACTCGCATCAGCATGCCCTCACCGCCGCCATACGGAGTCGCATCAACGGTCTTGTGGCGATCCGTGGCAAAATCTCGAATCTGCGTCACTTCGAAGCGCATCAGCCCACGCGCTGACGCCTTGCCCATCAGGCTGGCCTGAAGCGAGGGAGCGATCAGCTCAGGAAAGAGCGTCAAAAACTGAATGGATTGAAGCGAAATCGCCTGGGTGCGTTCAGTCACGACAAAATCGCTGCTTTGAAGAGGGTGTGCCGGCTACCCGGCTGCTCTTACTCGACAATCTCCAGCACGGTGCGCTTGCGCAGCTTGGTGGATGCCCCATTCAGAACCGTCCGCACTGCCTGGGCTGTTCGGCCCTGCTTGCCAATGATTTTGCCCACATCTTCCTTGGCCACCTTGAGCTCGATCACAGTCGTGTTCTCTCCGACGATTTCGTTCACCTGAACTTTTTCAGGGAAATCGACGAGACTCCTGGCAATCGTTTCGATGAGCTGAGCCAGCTCGCTCTTGGACGAGCCCTGCCTACCTGAATCGTGAGCACTCCCCGGAACTCCTGACATCGTGCATCTCCTCGCATCCAAGCGGCCTCTGCCCGAAAGCTTGCCGCTGTCTTCTCAGCGAAATTCGTAACCATCAGGAGGCCTGAAGATTACGCCCTGCACGATCAGTTCGGGCTCAGAACGACGAACACCCGATAAGATCGCTTATCGATTATTCTGCAATCGTCTTAAGGAGTTGTCCAACCGTTTTAGTGACCTGGGCACCCTTGGCGCGCCATGCCTTGACGGCGGCAACGTTGATCTTGAGCTTGCCTTCGGCCGTGGTGGCCTTCGGAAAGTACTGACCGAGACGCTCCAAAAAGGCGCCGTCGCGCTTGCCTTGGTCTGCGGCAGCAACGATCAGATAGCTCGGGTTTTTCTTGGCGCCTTGGCGCGAAAGACGAATGGTGACAGCCATTTAAAGTTTTCCTTTCAAATCCTAGTCGAGGTCGGAGTCTTAACAGCGAGATCTTCTTACCGTCAACCCGATTTCTTGGGGTCCGTACCTCCCGGGGCGGCTTTCTGAAGCAAGCCTCGCAGAACCTCTGACATCGAATCGACCTCCGACCATCCCCACTTGGGAATCCGAGCCAGGATCGGAGCCAGCTCCGCCTGAGATGAAGCCGAAGACCTGTTCACAGTAGCGGAAACCAGCACGATCTCGACTCCCTCGAGGCCGCCTTCCGCCAAAAAGTCGACAACCGACTCCCCGGGAAGCACCTCGTCAAGAAGGATCAGATCCGGTCGGTGCCGGAGCAGCTCACGCCGGGCATCGACCACTGAATGAACCAGACGTACGCGCTCGTCAGACGCCACCAATCCTGCACGGACAAGAGTGACGCGCATCAGCTCGGCCATCTGGGGAACGTCATCGACAATGAGAATCGTCATGAGTGGAAAAGGGTTGGCTCGGCCGGGACCGAAACCACCGGTTTTGGCGGCGACCCGCCATCCGAAGCGGCGGCTCCCGTCGATCATGAAATGGTTGGCTCGGCCGGGATTGAACCGGCGACCCCTACCGTGTCAAGGTAGTGCTCTCCCGCTGAGCTACGAGCCAACATCAGCTTCGGGATCGAAGTGCTGATCTAGATACTGTCGAGATTTCCTTCCGTCAACTCTGAATCCAGAAACGACGAGAAAGCTGCTCCACCAGAAGATCCGGCACCCGCAGAAAAGCCTCTTCGTCGGGGCCATCACAGAGGAAGTCCACCTGGGCATCCAGACCACACGGCTTGAGTCCCAGAAAGCTCTGTGGCGTCCGAAAGACATTCAGAGCCAGGCCATGCAGAAGAACGCCCTGGTGGATGTGGACGCCGACACTGGCAAGCTTACCCCGACGGGTCCAAACCCCCGTTTCGGCCCCATCCTTGAGGTGCACTTCGGCACCCAGAAACTGCTCGCCCACCGCCCAAGCGACTTCGAGAAGGCCCTCGACCGCCCTGCGCACCCCACGACGATCTCCAGTCATTCTGTCGAGGCGATCCACCACAAAAAGCACCCACTGTCCGGGCCCGTGATAGGTGGCGCGCCCGCCCCGATCCGTTTGAAAAAGCTCGACTCCCTGGTGCAGGAGGTGCTCGGAGGATAGCAGCAGATCCCGTGAGCACTCCCGACGTCCAAGCGTGATCACCGGAGCCAGTTCTGAGATCAGAATTCGTCCCGGAGGACTTGACGAGGGGTCACCATGGAGCCGGGCCGCATGCTCCCGCTGATACTGATCCAGCATCGCATAGGTCCACGGAGCGTGGGTCTGATGTCTGCGAAGCTCGACCAGAGGCTGGACGATGACCTGGGAAAGGGAGGGAGTCATGTCCCTCCTCTAATACAACTGAACCGTGTCGCCCTCTTGAAAATTGCCGCCAGTGTGGAGAACGGCGACCGCGCCATCAGCCCCCAGAAAGTCGACCACTTCGACCGTGCCCTTCAGCTGGCCGGGGGCTCGTCCGAGATAGGCCCCCGTCGCTGGATCATAAACCTCTTCGCCGGCGGTCAGCACCTTGAGGATATCCCCACGCACCAGCCCTGCTCCCTTGCCGGAATTGATGTAGAACTTTCCCCCGGCAACCTTGGCGATTCTCCCCTGCCAGGCCAGCTTCTCGACCGATCGAATGACCTCGGGCACGAGCTGCGCCACGGCATCCCGAACAGCCAACTGCACCAGCTCCAGACGAAACTCGGCACTCTGCTGGTTTTGACCTTCGACCCCCACAAGGGCATTGGCAGTCGCCTGACCGGAACGTCCGATGGCCAGGATCTCCCGGCCTGCCGACACATCAAAAAGCTTGAGCTCGACATCGGCGGCGGCCAAAGACTGGGTCTGCCTCAGGAGTCCGACCTCGTCTCCGCGCTGCCGAAAGACGATCTTGCCCAGACGTCCAATGGCAACCACGGCAACTCCCAGCCTTCGCCCCTCGCGAACCAGCTGAGCCACTCGCACCTCATCGCCCGAGCCCCGATCGGTGTGGATGAAGTCCTGGGTGGAGAGGTCGGTGCGGAGGTCCGTGGGAATGATCATGCGGCCGGTCACGAAGAGTCCGCGACGAAGCTCGTCGGCGGCAAACGCTCCCAGCGTGGGCTGGCGCACGGGCGTGTCGTTCCAGAAGTCGAGGATGATGACCTTTTTTCTAGGCTGCCCCATCGACTCGAACTTTCGAGTGGCACTTCCCGCCTCGGAGCGCTGCGAGTACATCGACTGCTCCTCGAAGTATCCCTGATCCTTTCGATAGGCGACCGATCGCTGGCAGGCCGACATCATCAGGGCTGGGGCCAAAACCACCGCCAGACTCCACTTTGCATCCAAGGTCTTCATTCGATCTTCGCCTCCAGCTCGGTCGCCTGCTCGCCCTCGAGCACCTCGGCCACCAGCAGTCGACCACTACCCACGGCCATCTCGTTGAGGCGAGCCTTCAACTCCGCGCCTTGAAGTGTGGTACGAACAACCAGTACGCAGGACCCACGAGCGAGCTTTCGCTCGACGACTGAAGCA
>CAYSOA010000040.1:4983-18281 GCA_964432565.1 uncultured Bacteriovorax sp. | reverse complement strand
CGGAGTTCACGGCATCCAGTACCTCCGGAAGCCGCGACACGTCTCCAGCGACGTCACAGGACTTCGAAAACAGCGATCGCGGCGTTTGAGCGACGGCCCATTGCAGCGGAAGCACGCCCAGCGCGAGCTGAACGATCAGCCCCCAGGCCATGGCTTGCTGCAGTTTCAGAACCCCGATCCGCACCGAATACACCTCTTCATTAGCGTATCGGCAGATTCTTGACGGGCTCTAGTGTGTCAGGAGCGACTTAGAATCAACCTGCTCGAGTTCGACGCCCGCCCCACTGCTCGCGTTCCGCTGGAATCCAGCGGAATCACCCGGAGACTATAAACCCCCCAGCCCGGCAGCGCCTGGGCAGGGCTCAAGAAGAAGCGCTGGCGCACTCCACGCAGTGACGCCGATCGGAGCTGCATCGGATCAGGTTTCATCGAGTTCGGATTCGAAAAATCCTGGCCTGCTCGAGAAATCTCGAGGTACACGCCCCCCGCTCCGACGAATTCCGAGACATCAACGTCGATGAATACCGTTTGTCGAGGATCACGAACGACGATTGAGGCTGCACCGCCCATCAAGGGCTGGCGTGCAATGCCCCCGGGCACCGGCGCCGGTGGCGTCGGCGTGGGTGTCGGATCAGGATCCGGATTCGTCACGACAGACTCCGGCTTGTACCAGCACTGCGGACGAATACCCCACCGAAAGCCGCGCTCGATCGAGCAGGTGCCGATGGTGGGATCCGTATCGCTCAGCACCTCGAATGAAGGGACCTGGCAAAACGCACCTGATGCATAGGTGTCCATTCGGCACTGCGCGGCGGGATGAGAGTCGAGAGTCTCACCGACCACCTCAGGATCCGGCGTATCAAAGGAAATCGGTGCAGCATGGGTCAGTACTCGCATCAGCTCGGCTGCCGACTCGCCGGCCAACCCGCTTCGAACACAGACGGCGATGGATTCCGAATCACCGAAGCTCTGCTCACACTGACGAACCAGTGTCGCAGACGGATTCATCCGAGAAACCACCTGACGGTTATCGTCATTCGAAAACAACTCTCTCAGGCATTTGAGGGTGGCGAAATAATCCGACTGCCCCTCGTTCGCTGCCCACTGCGCTCGGTACTTCGGAGCCCCGCCCAGATGGTGTCCCATTTCGTGGCAGGCAATCAGCATGAAGGCGTCATCAGTGATGGCCGGATGCCGGGCCAGGCCTCCATACATTCGGATGCGCCACTCACTGCCTGCACGCTCCGCGAAAGCATTGACCGTCGAGTCGTTCCAAAGTCGCTGAACCACGAGTCTGGCCCCCCTACCGGAAACCACGGGTCGGTAATGGCGCTCGACCCGGTCCAAAATCGCATTGAAGCGCGCTTCGGTCATTCCGTTGCCACTGGATGAAAATGCAGAGATTCGAACGGAGTTCTCGGGCAGAAACCCATCGCCTGTGCAGTCACTGGCCGAAACTGGCGCGACACACAAAAACACCGGTAAACTCAAAATCGCAGCCATCGCGGACAGACGCCATGAACCCTTCATGGAGGACCTATCGGCGCCGGGGAGACGTGCTGAAATTTTTTCCTAGTTGCGCTGCAATGACTGCCGGGACGTCAATAGATCAACGCCTCAATCGCCAAATCACCGACGAATTCTGGCGCGTTTCCATCCGTCCTCTTCTCGCGATACCAATCGCGCAAGGAGGCCAACTCACGGACCGCCGGATCGGCAGAAAATCCCAGCCAGCGCTGAAATCCGGGAATCCATGCTTGAGGGTTGTCGATGAGGCCCCTGGCCGACGCGGCCCCCTCTGACTTCGAAACTTTTCTTCCACCATCAAGAATCAGGGGATGGTGAAGAAATCGAACCGAAGCGAATCGAGAATACATTTCAATTCCGCGAAGCGAGAGAGCTTCGGCCAGCGCGCTCTGAAATCCACTTGAGGATCGGAGATCGCTGCCACGAACGATATCCGTTACTCCCCAGCGTAGATCCTCCTGAAGACTGACCCACTGGTACGAGTAGAGACGCTCCTTGCGGTAGATCACAGGATCGACGATCCCATCGTCACCCGCCGGCAACAGGTCCGAGCGCACTCTCCATGCCGTCGTTCCGTTAGAACGAAACTCAAGCCCCTTCTCCCTGCAGCTACCCGGATACTCCCGCTTTCCGGCAAGCACCCGTCGGCTGCAGTCACACACAAAGAACAGCTCAGGAGCCGCCGCAAGAGCCTCCTCAAAGGCAGAGGCATACTCCGGCTGAAGAAGTGACTGACTGAACGACGTTTCAAACTCCTCAGGAGACCGGGGCCCCAGATCCCAATCCATTCCGGCTGCCGCCAGGACTTCGAAGATGCCGCAAATGAACTCCTTTCGCGTCCGAGTGGAGTCGAGATCGTCGATTCGCAGCAGAAGCTCGGCACCGACAGCACGCGCCTCGAGCCACGTCAAAACCATGGAGAAAAAATTCCCCAGATGCAGTGGCCCGCTTGGTGTCGGTGCAAGACGAAAGCGGCGCGTTCCGCTTCCGAGCGGCAGGACTTCCCCCGAGCCTTTTAAACCATTCGGCACGAGGGAAGTCTTACCAGAAGGCTCAATAGGCCGCCAAGGGGCGCCCCTGCATCGCGGCAGTCATCATGTCGATGGCAACCTCGTAGTCGAGGCCATCGGAGTCGTATCCTGCCGTCGATCGCCAGCTTTGAGGCGCCTCAGGATGGGGCCCCGAGATGACCACCAGGCCGCGACCCGCCCAGGCCTGCGAGATCGCGGGTGCGCCGGTCGGGTATCTTGCCACGACTCCGCCAGTCCACTCGGGAGTCGACGGTCCTCCCCACCAGACCAATTGACGAGAAGTCTGATCGGCAAAGGTGACCTTGACCATCGCTGCAGTCAGGCTGGTATTTCCGCCCGGCCAATAGGACGGTAACACCGCCCCTTTTGCTACGGCGAGACCATAGGACGCCACCGACGAGGTGTCGGCCTCGGGACCGACCGCAACCCAGGCTCCCGCACAAAAGCCCACATACCCCACGCCACGCTCGCGCACGGCTCTGCGGATCCTGAGTCGCGCCTCAGGAGTCAGATTGGCCGTGATGGTGCTGCCCTTTCCGCCGGGAACCACGATCAGACGATGAGTGGCAATCTCATCGAGGCTCATTGCGTTCATCTCGCTGGAGTTGATGAGTGAATAGCTCCAACCCTCCGCGGCGACGATCTTTTCGGTATTCTGCCAATCGGAAGTCGCCACCCCCACTCCATTGAAAATGAGCACATCGCGACTAAAGGTCGAGGCCCCCCCCCCGGGATTTTGCGGATCACTCTTTGAAACATCCGGCAGTGGACTAACAGAGTTGGCATCACCGGATGATCCTGAACCACAGGCAGATAGCAGCAGAAGAAGGACAGAAACCAAAACAGGAGGACGCTTCATCGCGCACCTCCCGCTGCGATCGCAGAAAGTTCCGAATCGTCACAGACATGAACACTGATCTGGTTCGGATCTTCCGATACCATGGCCAGCGAGGCATCGGTGGCTGCGTACTGAAAGAGTTCATCCTGATAGTAGTCGTAGTTGTTCGTGTATGTCGAACTCTTCATGATCTGCGGATACATGATCGAGGCATAGATGCCGCTCGAGAGAACCGAAGTCCGATGCCCCCGAAAAAGAACGCAGTGACCCAGCTCATGATGAGCCAGAATCTCACGCTGTGTTTCGGAGACCGAGTACCAGAAGTCCGGGTCGAAGGTTATTCTCCTCAGGTTCGAGCTGGTCTCGCACAGACCGATTACCGAGCTACCATAAGAATCCAGGCTGGCGATGCGGATGCTGAGCTTCGGACCGGACATGTCGGGAGTCACATCCACTCCCTGAATCAGACCGTCAGCCACGAACTTCGCCACATACTTCGAGACCTCTGCAGGTCCCGTATAGAGAGCCGTCGCATCGGCAGTAGGGGTTGGCGTGGGATCGGGGCTGCTCGAGGGCTCTGGTGAGGGCTCCGACGATGGTGCCGGTTTCGGCTGAATAATTCCCAGAAGATCGGGTGAAACCTCTCCTCCCTCATTGCAGGCGGCCAATGTCAGCACGCCCGAGAGGACGAGTGCTGACGAGAATCCTGAAAATCTCAAATTCCTAAATCGACTCATGTTCAACCTCCGTGTTTCAGGAAGGTGATACGAGAGTCGTCAAAAAAGGATTCGCGACGAATGTCGAAGAAATGGTCAAGGCTTCAAAAGTATTTGTTCCCGCCTTCGGGCGCTGACTACGCTCGTGGGCATGACCCCACATCTTATTCGAGCATTTCAGAAGGGCGAGAGCTGGGCCTTCGGTGAAATCTACATCAAGTTTCGTCTCCCCGTCTCGAGATACGTCCGATCCAGAGTACGGGACCCTGGAACGGTACAGGAGCTGACGCAGGAGATCTTCTTCAAGGTTTTTCGATTCGCGACCCAATATCGTCCGGGTTTTGCCTTCACGACATGGCTCTGGACCATTGCCGGCAACACACTCAAGGATCATCGACGGAGCAGAGCTTCAAAGAGTGCCCTGGTGCTCTCCATCGACTCCGATGACTCCGCAGTATCGGAAGAACTGCGATTAGAGTCGTCCGCCGACGAACGACTCGAAAGAAAGCATCAGCGGCGCGTCCTCTTTCGCGCCACCCGCCTGCTTAGTCCCCTGCAACGCCGAGTCCTCTGGCTGAGGCTGGTGGTACAGCTCCCGTACAGTGAAATCGCGACTCGTCTGGGCATGAGCGTGTCGTCGGTCAAAAGCCTCTTCCAACGGACGCGCGAGCGCCTCGGAGCACTCCTACCAAAGTCTCTCGCAGCCGAAGGAATCTAGCCCGGCGAATTACTGATTCGGACGGAGCATTTTGCGAACTTCGTCGATGTGCTCGGACTCCTCGCGCACCATCTGGCGTGCCAGCTCCTCGAGGGCGATATCGTCCCCGGACAGGGACACGAGTTTCTTGTAGAGATCCAGGCCGGCCTCTTCATGCCTGAGGCTCTCTCGAAGAATGGCATCGACCGAGTGCTGATGGGTTTCCTCGACCTTCAGCGACACCATCGGAGGATGGCCGCCAAGCGAGGTAATCTTCTCGCCGACAACGACCGCATGATTCAGACTCTCGGTCGCCTGGTCGCGAAACCATTTCTGAATCGGAATCCGATTCGGGCCCATGATCATGAAGGAGTAGTGCATGTAGCGGATGACTCCGGCCATCTCGGCCTCGAAAATCTCCTCCAGACACTTCACGACGTTCGACGAGCTTTGATCAGACATGGGCGGGTCCTTTCAGACGAATGTTTTCCTCCATCATGAGGCGATCCTGCCACTGTGGCAAGCGACAACCGTCCCCAAGGGCCTGCAGCGCCCTTCGGCATTGCCTGACATGGCAGCAGGCGGCATAGTGGGGCGATGCCGCCAACCTCCATTCCCCTTTCACTGGTTGAGACTCTGGCCATCGCTGCGCTGGGCCTGATGCTTGGCCGGCTGCTCGCTCGTCGAATCACCATCATCCACAGGCTCTGCCTGCCTGAGCCCGTGGTCGGCGGGCTGGTGCTCTGCGCCGTCGTGACACTCCTTCGCGTGGGTGGAATCGCGCTTCAGTTTGACACCAGCCTGCAGACACCGCTGATGATCGCCTTCTTTCTTTCGATCGGTTGGATGGCGTCGCTTGCCAACCTCAAGCGCGGCGGTCCTGATGTCTTGCGCCTTCTGGTGCTTTGCTCGCTGATGCTGGTGGTACAGAATCTGATCGGAGCCGCCAGTGCGGTCGTGCTCGGCCAGTCCCCGCTTCTCGGCCTGCTGGCGGGATCGGTGTCGATGGCCGGCGGTCCAGGCACGGCGCTGGCTTTCGCGCCAGCGTTTGAGACTGCGGGCGTCGAGGCAGCAGCGCCCATTGGTACGGCCTGCGCTCTGGCAGGAATCATTCTGGGTGGCCTGATGGGGTCTCCTGTGGCCACTTCGCTGATGGGCCGATTCGGGATTTCAAGCCAGGGAAAAGGGCCCGGCTCCGACCGCTCCAGCGACGCAGGAATGCTCTCCATGGAGGCAGGAGCCGACAAGGTTCTCGAACCTTCGCTTTTTCCGCAGCACTTTGCCTTCTTCATTGTTGTCATGGCCATCGGCGCACTGCTTGGTCGCTGGATTCAGGCACAGGGAATCACCTTGCCGATCTACATCGGCTCGATGATCGTGGCCGCGCTCGTACGAAACATCAGCGACATTCGGGAAGACCGCAGGCTCTCCGAAGAGTGGATCGAACAGATGGGGTCGATTGCCCTCTCCTACTTTCTCGTCGTGGCGACCATGACGCTCGATCTCAGCCACCTTGCGAATCTTGCTGGAACTCTCGTCGCGATCCTGGCCCTCCAGCTGGTTGCCGTACTGGTTGTGGCCCGGTGGGGGGTATTTCGACTTTTCGGTCGGGACTACGACGCGGCCGTGATGAGTGGAGGTTTCATCGGGTTCATGCTCGGAACCACGGCCAACGCTCTGGCCAACATGGACGCCATTTCGGCCCGCCATGGTTCGTCGGCCCGCGCCTACCTGACGGTGCCATTGGTGGGAGCCTGCTTCATCGACTTCATCAATGCCCTGCTGATTACCTTCAGCATTTCGGTGTTTTCGTGAATCTCCTTGCCGTGCCGATCCCTCGCCTGTAGTGCAGGGTCAACCATGACCGAAAGCCACGTCCCCAATGTCCCCAAAGGCGCGTTTCGCCTCGTCATCGAGCTCGCCTCGCCGCGTCCCCGGATCGATCAGGTTCTCCTCGAGGAGTTGCGCCGCCAGAACGTCAACATCGACCTCAGAGCCATCTCGCGCGCCAAACTGAAGGAGCTCTTCAAGAAGAAGCGCATCCGCATCAAGGGCCAGGTCGCCCTGCCATCATCGTCTCTCGCCAAGGGAACGACCTACATCGATATTCTGGGCTACGGACCAGAGGAATAGCTGCGATCGACTTGCAGCGCCTCCCGGCATTGCGATAACCGCTGAATTGTGCGATCCCGGGCGGGTCATGGAAATCGTGAATTTGGCCTTCTACAAATTCGTACCTCTCGACGATCTCGATCTGCTGCGGACGTCCCTCAAGGAGTTCTGCTTTGCGCAGCAACTCAAGGGCACGATCATCCTTGGAAGCGAAGGAATCAACACGATCATTGCCGGCACTCGGCAGGCAATCGACGCGCTCAAGGCCAGACTCGACTCCGACCCCCGGTTTTCGAACCTGCCCTACAAGGAGAGTATTTCCGATCATCAGCCCTTCACCCGAATGCTCGTCAAAATAAAAAAAGAGATCGTCGCGTTCGGGATCGAGGTCGATCCCGCAAAAAATCGCGCCCCTTCAGTGACTCCACGGGAGCTCAAGCAGTGGCTCGATGAAGGGCGTGAGATCGTGCTTCTCGATACCCGAAACGACTACGAAACGCTGACCGGAAAATTTCGTGGAGCGCATGAACTCAACATCCGGACCTTCCGTACCTTTCCAGAGAAAGTAAAAGAGCTGCTGCCCCAGTGGAAGAATAAGACGATCGTCAGCTACTGCACGGGCGGCATCCGCTGCGAGAAGGCCGCCCCCTACATGCGACAGATCGGATTTCAGGACGTCTACCAGCTCGACGGAGGCATCTTGAAGTACTTCGAGGAAGTGGGAGGCGAGCACTACGACGGAGAATGCTTTGTCTTCGACTATCGAATCGGCCTGAGTGCCCAGCTTGCAGAAACCGAGACCGCCCACTGCGTGGGCTGCCAGTTTCCAGTGACCACCGAATTGCAGAAGCTCGAAACCTATATTCCCGGAAAACAGTGCCCCAACTGCGCCCAAAAAAAGGGTGCAGAATCAGGCACTTAAACTCCAGACAAAGAACTTGACGTGTGATGACGCGGTGCGCTAGCACCCCTTCCTCATGAAGCCAATTCACTTCGTCCTGCCGGTGATCCTACTGTCTCTGAGTATTTCCGAAAGAGCCGAGGCCATGGGCCGGGCGCAAAGTCTCGGCACGATTCAGGCCGAGAGTGCCGTACCCAAGGAACAAACGCAGAAACTTCGGCAAGACTTCGAATGGCTCAATACCCTGGGGTCTCGCACGGCCCCCGAGGAAATGACCCGAGTGATGGGCCTTCAGGAAGTCTCGGCGCCGGCACTCTCCAGCTGGCTAAACGAGCGAGTGAACTACGTTCTGGCTGAAGATTACGAGCTCAGCCTGATGAACATCCGGCCCTACTTCTTCAAGGATTTCGAATTTCCTCGCACCGAACTCCCGGAAATCGAACGCCCAGAAGAGGCCAATTTCGATCCCCTCCTGGATCCAGCACGAATGTACCCAGAGGGGCTGCAAAGCTTCGTCGGCTCGGAACCCGCCCCTCAGGGCAAGGTGGTCATGGCCAATCTCGGAGCCGCACTTTACGTTGCCGGCAAGGCCAGCGGCCTGCTTTTGAGCTCGAAAATCAGGGGAATCGGAAGGGTGCCGGTGACCTCTCCCCGCGTCGGCATCATTCAGGTCGGTGAAGGCCTTTTTTATGACGGATACTTCGGCGAGGAATTCGGACCCGAATCGCCGGTCCGCCGCGCCTTTCGCCTCGACACTTTCTTTCACGAGGCGCGCCACAGCGACGGCAACGGAAAATCTCTTGGATTTCTTCATGCCCTCTGCCCCGCTGGGCACGACTATGAGGGCCAGGGTGCGTGCGATCGAAGCACCAATGGCCCCTACACGGTGGGCGCCCTCGTCAGCGAAGAACTCTCGGTGAACTGTACGGAGTGCTCCGAAGGCGAGCGTGAAGCCATTCGTCTGATCGGCCTCGAAAGCCGAAGCCGAATCATTCCCCAGAAGGACGGCTCTCCCGCAATCGACTGGGACGGCACTCACGAAGGCAGCTTCACGCCCAAGAAGGCCCGGAGAAAAAACTAAAAGCGAGGCACCCGTGAACTCGTCGAAAAATCTCATCGCGGTCGCAGCGACGGGAGTGGCCATTCTGGCTGCACTGTTCCTGTGGCAGCGCGGTTCATCGCCCCGAAAGGAAGAGGCCGGGAAGCCGGTTTCTCACTCCTCACAGGTCGACTCAGGCATCCCTTCGGGCCACCAGGAGTCGAACCGTGCGGGGGGGAGTTCGGCGGCGTCGGCAGACCAGAAACTTGACCTGCCCGATGCCGAATCACTTCGAGATTTCGAAGAACTGGTGGCGGAAGCTCGAAAAAATCTAGCCACGCGCGACGAGCTCCGGCAGCTCGACGCCCATGCGGCGCACCGTTTTCCGAAACCCCTGATGCGCTCGGCTGCCGCCCTCGGGCGCGTTGCCGAAGCGGTTAAGAAGAATCCCGCGCTCGCCTCGACCGCACTCGAATTTTACGCAGAGTGCGCCCTGTCGAACGCGCTCGCACAATCGGTGCGGGCCCTCTGCCTCGCTCGTCACGACTATCACCGCGGCAGCGAACCTAGCTCCCTTCGAAATCGGGTTCCGAGCGACCTTATTCGTCTAGCCGAACAGGCACGTTTCGTACCGACTTCGCGCTGACCTCTGCTGGGGCTGGTGCAGGCGACCGCAGAACGTATCCGGTCCCGTGAACCGTATCGAGCTGGTGATCGAAGCCCTGAATCTTGCGTCGTAGATTGGCCATATGGGTATCGACGGTTCGTTCAGAAACCACGGAGTCAGGCCAGAGATCGCCAAGCAACTGTCGACGCTCGACGACCCGATCGAGCCTCGACATCAGATACGTTAGCAGATCGCATTCGATCCGGGTCAGCCGAACGGATCTCCCTTCGATCGTCGCCTCACGAAGGTCGGTATTCAGGTGCAGATTTCCCACTCCCGCCGGCAGTGAAGCCTCCCGCCGCACCTCGACTTCGCGAAGCCTGGCCCGAATCCTCGCCAGAAGCTCCCCTCCATGAAACGGCTTCACGACGTAATCGTCGGCCCCCGTATCCAGGCCATGCACCCGGCTCTCGGGAGATCCATGAGCCGTGACCATGATGATCGGAATCGATGCGGTCTTGGGATGCCCCCGCAGCGTCCGGCACACTTCGGTGCCCGCCACCTCGGGAATGCTCAGGTCGAGCAGGATGAGATCCGGCGAATCCTGCATGCCTCGCTGCAGGGCCTCACGACCGTTTGCGGCTTCAACGATTTCAAAATGAGGTTCGAGCATCTCACGCAGCATTGCTCGAAGATCTTCCTCATCGTCGACAATCAGGATGCGTTTCATTTCATCTGCCTCCGTGGCAATTCGAGCACAAAAGTCGGGCTTCCGGAAGACTGATCAAGAGACAGGCTCCCCTGATGAGCCTCGGCGATGCCGAGGGAGATGGGCAGGCCCAGCCCCGTCCCTCGTCCGACCGGCTTGGTCGTAAAGAAGGGCTGCATCAGTCGCTGGGCCACATCATCGGGAATGGTTGACCCCGAGTCGGTGACCCTAAAACGTACTCGATCCGAGGTGCCTTCGTCATCCACTTCGAGTCGAACCCATGGATTGACAGTTCCGTTGACGCTATCGAATGAATTCGAAAGAAGATTCATCAGAATCTGGGAAATCTGAACTGCATTGCATTCGATCTGGCCGCAATCCTCCGGGAGTCTGACCTGCAGATCGATTTCGTGAATTCGGAACCGCGACTCGCAAAGCACCAGGGTATCCTCGACGATCTTTCGCACGTCGGTTGTCACGACATCATCCAGGGATCCGTCCCGAGCGTAGGTGCGCAGGCCACTCACGATTTTGGAGATGCGCAGGGTCGCATTCTGGGCCCGTCGGATGATGGCAACGGCTCTCTCTGATGGCATGTCGGGAGCATCGAGAAATTGCTCACACGCCATCTGAATGATCGCCAGGGGATTATTGATCTCGTGCGCGATTCCAGCCGACATTTCGCCAAGACTCGACAGGCGGGATGCCATGGTGAGCTTTGCAATCGCCTGCTTTTCGCGGGCATTTGCCTGCCGCAATTCTCTGACTGCACGTCGCTCGGTCTGAACGAGCAGAAGCAGGTCGAAGATCGGATCTGAAAGCGAAAAATCACTGAAATCGAGTCGAAGCTGCCCGATCTTTTCGAGATCGGTCAGCACGAGGCTCAGGGCCAAAAGCGAATCATCGCCATTCGCCAAACACTGTCCACGTAAACGAAAACTCTGCTCAGAGGCTCTGGGACGAATCACCAGGATATCGTCTCGAATTTTGGAGAGGTCGTCCCGAACGAATTCAGGATCGGGTGCCACGATCTCGAAACAATCTGCGAATTGAAGCCTATGGAGCTTCTGCTGAAGAAGCTTGACCAGCGATCGACCCGCCCACTCAATTCGCCCCGACGAAGCGACGATCAGTCCAAACGGAAAAAGGGAATCCAGTTGCTGAAGCGATAGACTCATCGCTGGATTTTCACCAGAAAGGTTTCATGATCTGCAGATTCGGCCCTCGGCAGGGTCTCGACGCTGATCTGCTCGCCATGCCTCGAAGCCAAGCCCTTGAGCAATCCGACCACCATGGGAGTCAGACCAGGGCGCTTCGAAAAGTAGCTCAGCCGAAGCTCATTCCCGCTCACCTCCTCCACCGTGAAGCGAGGAGGCTGAAGTTCGGGCATCATCGCGCCCATTCGGGCGTGCATCTGGTTCAGGTTCTTCAGGCAGCTTCGAAAGTCCGCGCCAAAGAGCGACAGCAGATCACCATAGCCTTTGTCGGCAGTGAAGCGAATCCAATACTCTCCGAACTGCTCCAGAAGATCGGCTGCTGAAATCGAGAGCTGCTCACTGGCCGCCCCCACCAATCCATAGGTCACGGAATCCGGATAGCTCTGCATCAGCTCAAAGTCATCCGACGAGATGCCGGCCTTGCTCGTGATCGAATTCCAAACGGGCTCGCCGAAGCGCGCCACAACCAGATCTTTCATCGCCTGATTCACCATCCCGTACATGACCGCCCCCTTTAATTTCTTGGCAAGTTCTTAACTCGATAAAAACACTCAATTTTACGAAACTGCATTTGTATGGTGCAAAACACGATTCAGAGACTACAGCGCGACATTGAGGGATTTCAACGGCTTAGCGCCCTCCTTCGGGATTGGACGGGAATTCGACTCCCGCTCGGCCAGCAAGGCATGATCCTAGTGACCTCACGCATTGGGCCGATCCTGTCTCGAAAGGGAATCTCGAGCCTTCAGGGCTATGCCGACCTCCTCAGACGGCTTCCCAAGGGCCATCCCGATCGAGAGGCCTTCGTCTCGGCCCTTTCGACCCACACCACCTCGTTCTTCAGAGAGTCGGTTCACTTCGACGTTCTTCGCGAAGTAGCCCTGCAGGGGGGAGGCACCTTCAAGGTCTGGTCGGCCGCCTGCAGCACCGGGGCCGAAGCCTACTCGATGGCCATGACCCTCGAGGAAGTTCGCATGGCAACCGGACGTGACTATCGCATCCTTGCCACCGATATCGCCCATGACGTGTTGCTCGAAGGCATCGAAGGTAAGATCTCATCCTCGATGGCTCAGCAGATCCCCCTTCGGTTTCGCAGTCGATTCTGGAACCGAATCTCTGACCCAACACAGGAGAAAGACTGGAGTGCCGCACCGGCGATTCGTCGGAACATTCGCTGGGCCCGGGTCAACCTCGTCGAGCGCCGCGACTATCCGCGAGTAGAATCCTTTGATGCCATCTTCTGCAGGAACGTCCTGATTTACTTTGATGCGCCGACGGCAGCGATCATTCTCGACAACCTCACAGCAAGCCTGAAACCTGGAGGGTTCCTGATTCTCGGTCATGCCGAGTCCGGAGTCATGCCCTCCACAGGCTTCGAGCGCCTGGGTTCAGCGGTGTTTCGCAAGCCGAGACATTCTGCCCCAAAGGCCGAGCTCTGGCGCCCGGAGAGCCTCGCAAAACACGCATAGTGTCATCCATTTCCCTAGGAATTTCAGGTGACTATTTTTTGGCACCGCTCCTGCTCAACCGAGCAGCATCAGCGGTACCACCTTGAACCCTAAGGAAAGACAAATGAACCTTTCGCTTCTTGCAGTTTCGGCTCTTGCAGTATCGGCCCCAATTCTCTCGGCTCCGGCATTCGGTGCGGCCACCCCCGCCGAAGGCGTCTCGATCATCAAGGACATGCCGGAGGCGGCGTTCGCTCCTCCGGGCTTTGATTCGAATGACCACAGTCAGGTCGTGCTTTCAGGCACCTTTACCAATACCTGCTTCAAGGCAGGTCCGGCCCATGCCGAGGTTAATCCCCTGACCCAAACTGTCGAGATCACACAAAAGGCCTACTATCTCGACAGCTCCTGGTGCCTGCAGATGCTGGTGCCCTACACCACGGTCGTCGATGTCGG
>CAYSOA010000040.1:0-4883 GCA_964432565.1 uncultured Bacteriovorax sp. | reverse complement strand
CTGCTCGACACGGCGAACATGACGGCTCCCTGCAATGAAAAGTTCGTGGAATTCGAAAAGGAAATTGCCTTCAAGTCTCCGTGGCAGGGTCGCACGCTGATTCACGTCCGTTCATTGAACGGCAGGGCCTTGAATAAAGTGGTGGAACTCAACTAACGCTCAGTGCCTCTCGAAATTCGCGATCCCCTGCGAGACGACGCTCATCAGACCCGATGAACGACCCACTCGCGGGGGATTCGAAATCGGGGGCCCCAGGTTCCTGCGTCCGTTCCCTTCCCCACTCCCACGACCATCGTGATTCTCGATGTCGAGGGTAATCCAAGAAGCCGTCTGACGCGTACTTCATCAAATCCTTCCATCATGCAGCTCGAGAAGCCCTGGGCGGTCACTGCCAGAACGAAGTTCTCGGCAGCGAGAGCCGAAGACTTGATCGCCACTTCCTCGAGATCTCGACGCGTGTTCGGGCCGCGAGGGACGGGTCTTAGAAATCCCGCCATCCACGACCCCACCGATCGAATCCGACCCCAAAGATCGAGCGGCCCCGACCGGTAGGTCATCGGAATCAGCTTCTTGTAATAGAAATGGACGGGCTTGGGGGCTTTCACCTGTTCGATGAATTCCATGAGAGGCTGCTGCGAGCGCCTCCAAAGAGCGGGGTCTGCAACCATCACCACCAGCTCCTGGGCAGTACGGGCGGCAGCCTGACCGAAGCAGGCCTGAACCAGCCCAGCCTTCTTTTCGGGACTGCGAACCCAGTAGAAATTCCAGGTCTGCACGTTGGAAGAGTTGGGGGCCAGGATCGCGGCATCCAGGGCACGCTCGATCACCTGCTCGGGAACAGGATCGGGAAGAAACTTGCGAATGCTGCGACGCTGCTCGACTGCCTCGAAAAATTCCATGAGTGACCTCCTGATGGGTGCCCGACCTGCATATCACGGGCAGCCGGCAATTTCGGACAGGCAAATTTGACCGTCTGGCGTGGTCAGGCAAACCCGGTAAACTGTCAGGAACACGCAGTACCTGTTCAAGGAGATGATCATGAGCCTGACACTCAGGAAGAGTGCCCTCTGCAGCGTCGCCCTGCTGGCCGGACTGGGCAGCACCCATGCGGAAACTTCGGCACAGACAGCGGCGAAGGTCGTAAAAACCACCACGACCGAAATTCCAGACCAGGGCTACCGCGTTCATGCTAGCCTCGGCGCCGGTTTCGGATCGGTGATGGATGGGCAGTACCAGAGCGCCCCTTCTGGAACCTACACGCTCGGATCGCTCGGTGTGGGGCGGCGCACGCGCCGCTGGGAATGGGACACCAATCTGGGCTGGGGGCTCGGGCTGCGCTCAGGCACTGACAGCAACGGAGACCCCGTCTCGATTCGCATTCGTTCGGCACGCGCCGACCTCAGTGGCCGCATGAGACTGCTGGGGTTCTTGAGCGTCGGCCCCGTGCTGACGGCCAACTTCGGAACCGACACTCGGTTCAATACCAATGTCGGTGCAGCAGCCGCCACTTTTTACGGAGGCGCCAAAGGCACCATCGACATCGGCTCCGCGGGCGCACTCCCTCTGCAGGCTTGGGGCGAACTTCTCACCGAACTCTCCTCCTTCGGAAGGGATGCCCTCAACATCATCGCGGGTATTCGAATCAGCCTTCCCGTTCAGGAACGTCGCACGGACGTGGTGATGGTTTCACAGGCCGCTCCACGTCGGGACGTTCGAGTGGTGCTCGACTCCAAGAAGGTCTTCTTCAAAACCTCTTCCTCAAAGATTCGCCCCGAAATTCGGAAGACCCTGTCGGAGGTGGCTGACTATCTCGCGCAAAACTCCTCCCAATGGGCAACGATCGAAATCGCCGGCCATGCCGACGTGCGCGGACCCAAAGAATACAACGACCGACTATCGATGCGCAGAGCGAAGTCCGTGCAGGCAGAACTTCTAGGAAAGAGCATCGCTCCGGAACGAGTGTCGATCGAAGCCTTTGGCTACTCGAGACCTGTTGATCCTGCCAACACCCCTCAGGCCTGGAAACAAAATCGCCGAGTCGAGCTGACGTTTCGAAACGTTGCAGAGCCAGAGTCACTCGAAGAGCTTCTGGCCCCCCTGAACCCCTGACCCCCGTCCATGACCAAGGAAAATCTCATGAAAACCTGCAATAAACTCTGGAATCCGGCGCTGATTGCTGCGGCAGCAGCATCCGCTCTGCTGCTCTCATCCTGTGGAAAAAGCGTCGAACTCGCCGATCTGGGCAATGGCCCAGGATTTAATGTTCCGAAGCCGGGCGACGGTGATGGAAGTGGTAATGGAGGCGGCCCTGGCGACGACAGCGGTTCGGGTGGAGACTCCGGCGGAGGAAACGGCGACGGCTCAGGCGGAAATACGGGCGGCGAGTGCGGTAATGGCACGAACCGGACGCGTTGGAGCTGGACCCAGCCCCAGCCCAGCATCAGCAAATCGGTCGATCTGCTTTTTGTCGTCGACACCTCGCTTTCGCTGACCTTCGAGCGCCGCAAGCTCTCGGGCGCGATCTCGAGCTTTCTGAACAGGCTTCCGCAGGATGCCGACATTCGCATCGGCGTGATGCTGGCGCATGGCGGAAACTCCCGCTGGAATGGGTCGCTCTATTCCGATCGTGGAAACCCGCGAGTGATCAACCCGGCACAGTACACCACCACTGAGGCCCAGAGGCTTCTCGAAGAAAATCTCGCACGCCCCGCGCAGGACTTTGGTGTCGGAAACGGCGAGATGCTGATGCATTCACTGCAAAATAGCCTGGGAAACAGCAAATTTGCCGCCATCCAGAGCGAAGGTTTCTATCGACAGGATGCCTCACTGGCAGTGGTGTTCGTCACGGATGAAAATGATGTGTGCTTTGACCCACGCGCCCACGGCTACACGCGCCATCCCCACTACAAGTACGGCTTCATGGGGCTCGAAAAGCTGGCGTACAAGAAGTGGTGCGTGGATCGCAGCGGGACCTTGCAGGTATCGACCACCTCGGTGGTGGCGTCGCTCCAAAATCGTTTTCCAGGGAAGCGGATCGCCATGGCCGGGATCGTCCATGTGGATGAAAATCAGGTCCCCCGTCTCGGAGAAGAGGCGATCGGTCACGGAATCATCGAACTGGTCGAAGAAAACGCCTCGAGCCAGCCCTCCGGTCCCATGGCACCGGTGTTGATGGACATCAAATCGGGCAGCTTCGCTCCCGCGCTGGCAAGGCTCGGAAGCATGGTCTCGAGCCACCTCGACCTGATGACGGCGTTCCCCCTCACCGGGAACGGAACCGTCAGCACGACCACGATCGAGATCATGGTCGATGGTCGCAGCATCACCGGCAGCTTCGATGAGGGCAGCCGTACAGTGAACATCGCTGGAAGCGATGCTGGTGGGGCCGGATCCCGAGTTGAAGTGTCGGCCTGCGTGCTATAGCCCGAAGTCGCGGCGGATCAGCGCGTCAGCGTCGGGTCCGCGGCCTCGAAACCGTTCGAAGAGCACTGAAGGGTGTTCCGTTCCGCCCTTCGAGAGGACATGCTCTCGAAACTTCATGGCGACTTCGCGGTCAAAAAGACCGTGCTCCTCGAAGTACGAGAAGGCATCCGCGTCGAGCACCTCGGCCCACTTGTAGCTGTAGTAGCCCGCCGAATATCCACCTGCAAAGATGTGGGAAAATGCCGTCGAGATCGATGTTCCGTCGATACGCGGCAGCACCTGCGCCTTCTCAAGCACCCTCGACTCAAACGCTTCGATATCGTCGATTCCTGACGGATCGGCCGCATGCCAGGCCAGATCGAGGTACCCGAAGGCGAGCTGCCGCAGCGAATACCAGCCGGCCATGAATCGAGAGCTCTGCTTGATCTTCTCGGCAAGCTCCGCCGGAAGCAACTCGCCGGTCTCGTGATGGCGAGCGAAGAGATCGAGCGACTCCTTTTGCTCCGTCCAGTTTTCCATGACCTGAGAAGGAAGCTCGACAAAGTCCCAATAGACGTTTGTTCCCGAAACCGAGCGGTAAGTACACTCGCTGAGCAGGCCGTGAAGCGCGTGCCCGAACTCATGAAACAGGGTCCGTACCTCGTCGTAGCTCAGAAGCGAGGGCCGGTTCGAAGTCGGCGGCGTGAAGTTACAGACGATCGAGATATGAGGACGCTGCACCTGGCCCTCGTAAAGACCCTGATCCCGAAACGCCGTCATCCAGGCCCCTCCCCGCTTGGTCTTGCGCGGAAAGAAGTCTGTATAGAGCAGCCCAATGAAGGTCTTGCCGTCCCAGACCTCGAAGGCTCTCACGTCGGGATGGTAGACCGCCACCGACGCATTGGGCTTGAACTGAAGCCCATAAAGCCGTCTGGCATGCTCGAACGCCCCTTGAAGTGCACTCTCCAGCGGAAAGTAGGGACGCAGGGCTTCTTCGTCAAAATCAAATTCGACCTGTTTCAGCTTCTCAATGTAGTAGGCCACATCCCACGGCTTGAGGTCGTTCACGCCGTCCTTTGCAGCGATGGCCTGAAGCTTCTCGAGTTCGCGTCGGGACTGGGGGTGTGCATACGATTGAATGCGATCGAGAAAGCTGACCACGGTTGCCGGATCACGCGCCATGCGCTCTTCAAGCACATAGTGGGCGTGGGTGTCGTATCCCAGCAGCTTCGCGCGCTGGTGACGAAGCACGGCAATGCGCTTCATCGTCTCGCGATTGTCGAACTCCCCTCCCAGCGCCCGTGAGTTGTACGAGCGCCAGAGTTCTTCGCGCAGGCTGCGGTCATTCGAATAGGTTACGACCGGCAGAAAGCTCGGGGCGTCGAGCGTAAAGAGCCACTCGCCCTCACGCCCCTTGGCGGTTGCCGCCTCTTTTGCTGCATCGAGAGCGGCCTCGGGCATGCCCTCAAGCCGCGTGCGAT
>CAYSOA010000039.1:7686-18617 GCA_964432565.1 uncultured Bacteriovorax sp. | reverse complement strand
CTCAGCGCGGTGAGCATCTTCGAGACACTGAACATCTTGTAGCGAGTCGCAGGCGAACTCCCTTGAAGGTACTTTTCAAGAAGCACCTTTCCATCTTTTCGGGCGATCAGGATGCCGTAGGTATTGAAGTGCTCGAGACGCGCCGCTTCGGTCTCAGACACCGGTCCCTGCTGTCTTCCCTCGACCAGATCGAGAAACCGCGAGCACTCGGCGGGGCGCTCCTCCAGAAGGCTTCGGAACTCGCCAGAGACGTACTCGAGTACATCTCCCTGCCTGCTGAGGCCAGGGCGCTCAAGCAGCGCCTCACTGCCGGCATGGGCCTGTGTTGCCGCGAGGACGGTAAGAACTCCAGGCAGCACCGCCAACCACCGCGAACTCCGAATTCTGAGCATGCGAGCCTCCAAAGCCCCCTCCTTGCATCGGGGATGCCGCAGCGGTAGCCCGTATTGGTCCCCGCAAAGGGGCGGATTCATGGATGTTTAGTGAGGAACGTCATCCATCGCCCCACTAGAGCGCCCCCGCAGGAGTGATCAGTTGTTTAAGAGTTGGACGACCCTGTTTACGAAGCCGGAACCGTGCGGTACCTGCCACGCATGGTCCCATCTGCCCGTTCCCTCTATTCCAGACTCCTGCCCCTCCTGATTACTGGCGCTGTCGTCGGCCAGGTTGCCGCTGCGGCTCACGAGAGCCCCTCGCTCGCACACCTTTATCGCCAGGATCGCTTCGCCCCAGCTTCGCTGGCTTCCGACAACCAGTCCTGGGCAGCCTCGGCAGGATGGGTGCTGATCGACGGAATGCTCGGGGAGTGGTCGAGCTCGCTCTATGAGCATGTACTGCCCGTGCTTCGACACGAAGCAGGGGTGCTGGACGTCGAAGTGCTTCGCCCGTCGAGCCTCGCTCCGATGGACGTCAACGCCGAACGGCTGGCAGTCCTACTCCAGAAGACCTCTCGGAACTGGAGGAAGCCTTTGGTCGTCGTGGCCCACAGCCGCGGGGCTGCGGAGATGCTCCTGGCCCTGATTCGTCATCCCGAACTGATCGAATCGGCAAGGATCGAATCCGTGATTCTCGTTCAAGGGGCCTTTATCGGCTCTCCCCTGGCCTCCTTCGTCGAGGACCGACTGGGACGGCTTCTGGGCCCCTTGCGGGACGCCGTACGCACCCTCGTTCCCGAGCAGGCCCTTCAGCTCCATCTGCAGGCAAGACGCCTGCTGACTCCGAAGCAGCGTTCGCTCATCGCCTCGAAGGTGTTCTTCGTTCGCTCCCGAGCCCGCGGTGCTCCGGCTCGAACGGCACTTCGGGCAGGGGGTCTCTATCTCGACCTCTTTCACGGCGAAAATGATGGCGTCCTGCTCACGAGCCAGCAGCGGGTTCCGAAGCTCGGCCAGGATCTCGGCATTCTCGAAGGCGACCACTTCGAGCTCCTGGGGGCGACTGCCCGTCCCACCTCATCCGAAGGCGCTGAAATCGCTCCCCAGGCCTTCATGCGAGCCCTGATTCGGGTTCTCAGCAGGTCGCACCCTGAAGAGCGCGTGGACTAGCGCACGCTTCCCAAAAAATTCTGGCGCCACAGATTCTGAATCTCGGTCGACGGAAGTGCCCCTCGCGCCTCGATGCGACGCGAGGCTTCGCGCGTGGAGCGTACCATCGAGCCCGACATCGCCGACCAGATCGCTGCAAAGCTCTGCTCGACGGTTTCACCGTCGTCATTTCGATCGATGAGATCCCAGAAGAATCCAGTCACACGCCACTCGTTCGTTTCGCCGGCACACACGTCCGCAGGGATATGCTCGAAACGCAGGGGAGCCCGCCTCGGCACCATGAACTCAAACTTCGCATCCGGGTCATCGAGCGCCACGCTCACGAAGGCGGCAAAATACGACGCCCAGCCCTCCGACAAGGCAAGTGTCGGCGTATAACACTCATCGATCTTGTGCTGGCCGCCCTGCATCCCCCCCAGACGTCCCAGGTCGTAAATGGCATGCCCCATCTCATGGCCCACGACATCCCAGTGATCACCGCGAGTGAGCGTCACCACGCCGCCCGTGTAGTAATCCCCATTGCCGGGCCAGGCGAAAGTGATCGGTCGCGACCAAAACGAAAGCCCCACCGAGTCGCGAAGCTTGAGTTTTCCAGCATGCGCCACCTGCCAAATTCCCAGAGCCTGACCGGAATCCGAGTCGGATCGAACGATCAAACGCGTGAGCCCCTCGCAGCCCACCTCGGCCACAAAACGATACGGCTTCGCGCCGTACCCGGAAGAGGCGATCGAGAAGTACGAATCCCTGAGTTCGGCACGAACCCGGATGCGACTGGCCTCCGAGCAGTTCGCCGCCCAGCGCGCCTCACCATCGGCATTGGTCGTCGCAGGCATCATTCCGAAGCTTGGACCCGAGGCAAAAAAGACGAGCCCGGGAACGGGCTGCAGCACACCCCGCACCTCGCGCAGCACCTGAACGATCAGCTGCTGCGGAGCGGTCGCCGTCTCCACGCGGTCCGCCGTCAACTCCGACCCCGGCGCCAGCAGGTGAAGCGGCGCCCATTCCCCCGACAGATCGCGATCATCGGTGAGTCCACCAAACGGCCTGCCCGCGACACCCACCGTTGCGAATGCAGCTCCAGAAGACGAGGCAACGGCACAAAACGCCACGATCCCGGCCAACATCAATCGATTTAAGCGAAGCCTCATACGTAGTTCCCGCGCTTGATCTTTTCGACGATGATCTTTTCGGGCATGGTCGGATCCCGCGGATCGACCGTGAAGTAAGCCTGCTGCTCGCAACGACGCTTGTGCTCCAGCAGCCACTTCAAAATCTGGGCAACGCCCTTGTTTCGCTTGTCCTGAAAGAACGGATCGTTTTTGAGTGCATCGGCCGCCTTCTTGAGAGCACGACCCTCGGCGGCATCACTCTCACGAACGGGATAATCATTCAGATCATACTTCTTGATATCTTCAGGAAGCACTCCAAGAAACCGCACCTCGGGGGCCGAGTAGTCGGAATTTCGGATTAGCGAGGCAGCCGAGCCCGCCTTGAGCGTGCGATAAATATTCTGGAGCGTGTAGGCGTCGAGATCTCCGAAAAAATAGAGCGGAACACTGAGCTGGTCCTGAATCAGCTTGGTCCATCCCCGAACGGCATTTGACGGAACTCCCTGAGCGCCGATCAGGATGCAGTTGTGCCGCTTGGTGAAACCGTTGGCCACCAGCGTGTTGGCCGTGCCCTCCGACTCAATGATCAGGCAGAAGTCGATCTTCTTGCGCGCCGAAAGCTTGAGCGACTGGGGACGATTCTTCGGCTGGAAGGGACTCGTCCCCAGCTTCGAAAGATCGATCACGGCCGTATCCCCGTCGGGCAGCGTCTCGGTCACCACGAGCTGCTGCGAATAGGTCTGTCCGCCGCGGTCGTTGGCGTAGCAGTTGAGTTCCTCGCGGTAGCACTCCAGCATCTCGCAGATGAAGTCGATCGTCGCGTCACTTTCCGGCTGATCCGAGAAGTCGAGAGGCTTGAGCAACGGATTGTGCTTAATTTCACCTTTGCTGATGTAGTACAGTTCGCGCTTCGTATTGACCGCGCCGGTGTCAATATTCCGAAGCAGGATCTCGAGCATGAAGATCGCTCGAGACATCTTCTTGACCGAGCTGACATTCAACTCGGTGGCGACCTTCTTGTCGCCCGGGGTCAGGAAGCCCACCTTGTGATTGTACAGCGCGTTGTCGAGCGAGCATTTCGTAGCGTACAGCACGGGTCGACGTGCGCGTTCGAGGTCCTGCAATAATCGATTGCAGAGATCCTTGCTCAGCTTGGGAATCTGGTCATCTCCGGACTTGGATTTTCTGGTCTTGGTCGTCATGTCGTATCCTTGATGATTCGCTCAGGCTCAGTCCGCGAGGACGCCTTCTTCAATCGCCTCGACCACGGGCTGGCGCGAAGCTTCCTTTTCCTTCTGGGCCTCGAGACGACTATGAGCCTGTTCGAGCTCCTGCTCGGCAACCTCCGCATCCCTCCCCAATAGCTTGCGCAGGCCGTGCTCCGCCTTCTCGCGCCTCGAGTCGGGCGCATCTGTAATCCGACACAGTCCATCCACGAGAATCGGTCCGAACTGCTCGATGTGCCGGATCTTCTCTTCGAGCTCGTTGGCCTTTTCCTCGCGCCGAATGTGCTTCGACAGCTTCTGCCCGGCTTGAATCAGGGCTCGGCGAATCTCTTCGACCAGCTCATCCGAGGCGTCGATCGTTTCCTTCGAGGCGTTCTTGAACTTGATGAACGGCGACACGACCGAAACCGCCATGATGTACGGACCAATGGGCAAAGCCTCCTTGGGCTGCTGCAGGCCATAGGTTCGCCAATTGACCGAGGTCAACGCCTGCACGATGGCACAAGCCGACTTGTCGAACTGAAGAGGCACGCGATTTGCGAAACGCAGCACCTGCACCGGACTGTCAGGATCTAGAACGCGGTCCTCCAGGCGGGCGATCGCCACTTCTACCTGTACGGGCTTGAAGTCACAAATGGTGGGCTTGCGCGTGACCACCGAAAAAAAGTCCACCGCCCCCAGTCGGCGAATCGACTTGGACATCGACTCCTCGCCAATCGAAAGCACCGAGCGGGTGGACGGTGCCATCAACTGCTGGTTCTGGAGCGCGCTGAAGAGATCCTTGAAGTCGGCCTCACCCAGTGCATCCACCGAGCGATCCAGCACCGAAGCCTTGATTCCGCCCTTATTCAGATCCTGGAGAGTCGAGTCGGTCACTCTCGAAAATCCCCGCTTGAGCCACACGCCTGTCTTCACCCTCCCGAACAGATGCGAATGGGCGATGAACTCCCCCAGCTTCATCGTGTGAGGATGCGGCTCGGTGGCCTCAGGCACCTGGGGAATCTCGCTACTCACGCGCTCGACCGTCTGCAGCTCCATGTCGGGCACCTTGTAGTGCATGGTCAGGTGCGGGTTCACGAGCGTGGTTCCGTTCAGGTAACTCAAAAGACCGGCTTCACCGTTCAACTGGACCCGTCCATCAAAAACAAACTCCACTGCAGTCCCGTGGGGCCGGTCCCAGTCGAACGTTTCGCGATTCTTGATGACGCCGCGGTTGTGCTTGATATCCACTTCGACCACGCAAGACACCGCCTTGCGCATCGACTTGGTCTTGGTGGTGACGCGCGCACCCGACGCACTGGTCAGCTGAGCCCACGTCGTCGCGGCCGAAATTCCGATTCCCTGCTGCCCGCGCGAACAGCGGCCACGACCGAACTTCGATGATGCCAGGTACTCCCCAAAGACCTTCGGTACATCATCCGGGTCGATCCCTGGGCCGTTGTCCTCGACTCGAATGCGAACCTGATCCGAATTCTTGATCGAACCCGACCCCATCTTCTCGATGATCACTGTGATCTCTGGAAGAATTCCGTGTTCCTCACAGGCATCCAGAGCGTTGTCGACGGCTTCCTTGAGGGTCGTCAGGGTCGCCTTGATCTGTGATGAGAAACCCACCTGCTGCAGGTTCTTCGAAAAATATTCAGCAGTGCTGCTCGTGGTAATCCGATTCGACGCCCTGCTGGTCTTCGCGATCTCCTTCGCCTGGTCCTGCTCGGCGCGATCCACTGCGCCACGTGAGGTCTTGGATGCAGGACTCGATGCGGCCGGCTTCTTCCTGATGCTGCTCATATGGCCGGGATTCAAACAGACAATGCAATCCGGTGTCAAACTCTTGATAGGCACCAGAGGCCGCGAATTTGCATTTTCGCAGGTGAATGATGCCACTCGCTCCGAAAGAAAACCTGCCCCTCATCAAGCTGTTGAACCATGCCCTTGCTGAGCGTCTTCTGTCGCTTTTACGCTGCAAGTCGCGCTATTTCGCTTCACTCGCGCTGCATCGTGACGCCATCGCCGAGGAGTTTCTCGACCACGCAGATGACGAAGAGGAACTCGCTGACCGTCTTGCCGAGCGTATTCTGGAACTCGGAGGCACACCGGAATTCCATCCTGCGGAGCTTGATCGCCCCGAGACAGCGTCAACACAGCCCATCGACAGTCTTGATGTCCTGCTAGGTAGAGCGCGGGAAGACCTACTCCTCGAACGGCAATCCCTTGAGGCCACGCGGGGGATGAGCGCAGAAATTCTCGAAAGAGACCTAAAATCCTTCCATTTGCTCGAGGAGATGACGCGCATCCAGGAGTCGCACGCCAGGGACCTCAGTCGCCTGATCAGCCAGCTCGAGGCCCCCGACTCTCAATTCGAAGCGGCCTGAACTCTCACCCGGGCCGAGAATTCAGACGCAGTACCGTCATGAACATTCCGGCAACGATCGGTCCCAGGAAAAGACCGCTCAGGCCAAAAAGCTGTAATCCGCCAAACGCGGCAACAAATCCCAGCAATGGGTGAAGATTCGCCCCACCCTTGAGCACCCACGGTCGAACCAGATTGTCCACTAGTCCCGCAAGCACTGCGGCCACTCCCAGAATCACGGCCGCAGTCGTCTGCCCGTCAATCAGGGCAGAGAAAAAAACCGCAAGGGTGACGGGTGCCGATCCCACCAGCGGAACAAAGGAGGCGATAAAGACCAAAAATGCCACCATTCCCGCGCTGCCGCGTCCAGCCACCAGCATGGCAACCAGAATGACGATGGACTGAGCCAGGCCACTGGCCACGCTTGCGAGCACCACGCTCCTGGCCATCACTCCAAGCCCGGACAACAGCTGATCCGTCTGCCCTGCCGGATAAAAGGAGTTGCGCCGGACGAATCTCGAGAGCTTTCGACCATCCGCCAGAAAAAAATAAAGACTGACCATGGCAACCACAAGGGCAAGCCCCATTCCGGGAATTCGAGACAGTCCGAGTCCAAGCCACTGCCCCACCCTCAAACCGATGGTTTTGAGCACATCACCAATCGCGGCCAGAAGCTCTTGGGGTTGAATTGGAAAGAATTGAGACAGGCGCTCCACGACGGAGAGCACCCTCGGGTGATGGGCCAACTGACCCATCCACGATCCGTCCTCCGAAAGCTCTGCCGCTGCTCCCGCCGCATTCGGCAGCAGGGCCCACTGCGCCTGCAGGCTCTTGAACTCTTCGATGCCGCTCTTCATCGCGGCAATGAGAAGCAACGAGACCGGAAGCAGGACCAGCACCGAAAACGCAAGGGTGATCAGGGCAGCTGCCACAGAAGAGGGCACCCGGCGCGATTCGATCCGCTCGAAAAGCGGGTAGAACAGAAGAGCAAAGACGCCCCCCATGGCAACAGGCGTCAGGAGCGGAAAACAGACCCAGACAAATAGGACCAGAAGCAGCGCGGCAAAAGCGTTACGAAGCACGGGTGGCTCCGCGGCGTTCCTTCATCGTTCCGAAAACGACATCCCAGAGCGGCGAACTCACTCCCCAGCGGGCTCCGTGCGTCATGAAGTGATGCTTCATGTGATGGTTCTTCAGGTACTTCCCCACCTTCGAGTTCATCGAAAAGTGATGGATGCCGTAATGAATGTAGTCGTAGCAGAGATAGCCTACCAGAAAGCCTGCAAAAAACGGCAGCACCCAGACCGGCCCCAGCGCCAGCCGAAACAGTCCGTAAAGGGCTGCAGCCAGCAGCACCGCCGCGGCAGGCGGCATCACCAGCCGGGTGGCATCCTCGGGCTGATCGTGATGAATTCCGTGGATGAGGTATTCAACGCGCTCCTGAAAAGCGTTTCGGGGCTTGAAGTGAAAGACGTAGCGGTGAAGCAGGTACTCGGCAAGGGTCCAGAAAACCAGCCCCGCGAGCATCACTCCGCCAATCGCAGACACGGCGAGTTCTTTTTGGATCGACAGGAAAACCAACCCGATGACGACCGGGCCCCAGGTCACCAGCGGAACGATGGGATGCACATGAGTCAGCGCCTCGAGAACAGGATTCTTGAAGAGCCGAATGCTTCCCCCCTTGGAGAGGCCCGGCAGCTTGGGTCTTTGAATCGAAGTGGCCATGCCCTGCTCTTACCCCGTGCCAAGGGCGTTGTCAGCAGCCGAGCCGGATGCTAGCCCTCGTTTTCATGCCGATCCTCGACATTCTAACCCTCGTTTCTGCTCTAGGTGCCCTTGCCCTGGGACTTTTCGTCCTGACCACCCTCAAGGGCATGAAAACCGATCTCGCGGGACAGCTTCAGCAGTCCATGGGAACCGACCTCGATACCCGGCTTCAGGCCGGCCTGTCGCGCCCCCTCATGGACCTTTCCGAACGCATCGCAAAGTCAGCCACCGAGACCCGCGAGGCGCTGCAGGACCGGCTTGCCAAAGGGGCGCAGGAGAATACCGAACGACTTGAACAGGCCCTCGCAAGGAATCGTTCTGAACTGCAGAACGGCCTGCACCTCACGACGCAGGCACTCGAGACGAAGTTCCAGACCCTCGAAAAGCAGGTGTCTGAGCGACTGACCCAAATCGGCGCCTCGGTGGAGAGCAAGCTCAATGAGAACCTGAAGGAAGGCTTCAAGCATTTTGAAAAGGTGCAGCAGCACCTTGCGGCAGCCGAACTCAAGCTGGCTTCGCTGAATACCGTGGGCCAGTCGATTTCCGATCTCAATAGCCTGCTCAAGCTTCCTCATTTGCGCGGCGGCTTCGGGGAGGCCGCCCTCGAGCGCCTGCTTGCCGACTTCCTGCCGCCCGGGGCCTTTGACACCCAGGTACAGATCGTGCCGAACTCGACCGAACGCGTCGACGCCGTCGTCCGCTTTGCACGCCAGACCCTGCCCATCGACAGCAAATTTCCGCGCGAACAGGTGCTGCCCCTCTTTGAATCGCAGGACCCCGAACTTCTCGATCAGGCGCGAAAGACCCTGTCCGAAGTCATCAAACAGCAGGCAAAGTCGATCGCTGATAAATACATCCATCCCGAGCATGGAACGACCGACATGGCACTGCTCTTTCTTCCGAGCGAAACCCTGTATTTCGAGGTCACGCGAAACGGAAAGCTCTTCGAAGACCTGAACAAGCTCAAAGTGTATCCGGTGTCCCCCAATACGCTGGCCGTTGGGCTGCGCTCGGTAGCCATGGCGCAGGAGTATTACGACATGGCCCGAGGAGTAGAAAAGACGATCGAAGATATCGGCAAGGCCCGAAAGCACTTTCAGCACTTCGAAAAGAAATTCGATGATGTTGGGAAGGGCCTGCAAAAGGCCCAGGAAGCCTTTCTTACCGCCCACACGCATCTGGGCCGCTATGAGAACAGCATCTTCCGCCTGGTCGGAGCCCCGGCCGAAGAATCTCAGCCAGGGCTTCTCGGAGTCACTGAGTAAGGCAGCCGGATCAATCCAACCCGCGCCGGATTGAAGAGCCGATCAGGTTCTTTTCGATCAGGGATTCGGTTTGGGATGAGCAATCCTGAGCACTCACCCTGACCTTTTCCGTCGCACGATCCTCATGCCAGCTGCCGTACTGAATGGCGGTATAAACATCACCCCAGCGCCCGCGATAAGTCGTCGACTTCTGCGCCAGCACCTTGAAGTAGACCGTTCCGCGCACGGAGATGGGCTCACGCACATAGCGGAAATCGCTGTCAGACTCTTCCCTCACCTCACAGACCCAGTGAACGGCTCCTGAGACTTCGGCTGTCTTTGCAGCCCGGAGACCGGTGACGCTCGGATTCGTGCGAAAGTGGGCGGTGCCCTCCACACGCTGACCTTTCCTCCAGCCGCGGAGCCGGATACCGTGCTCTACCGTTTCAGCAAAAAGGCTCATCGATCCATTGTAGTGGATGCGGCCGGGCTCGACTTCAGTCAAGTTGACCGAACTCTCGTCGGAACCAACGACGGGAAATCGGCCGTCCAGTACTCGCACAAGTCCTGCCCGACCCTTGGCTGGAAGCTGACGACTAAAGAGGTAGCCCACGACGGCGCGCGCGCGTCTCGAGAGCTGCACAGACCACTGGACGATCCGGGTCTTGCCGTGGCCGACAGGGACGACTTCCTCCTGCCACTCGGGCGGCAGAAGTGCGTAAAGAACTTCGTGAAAAACCAGTGCTGCGCGGTGCGCAGGATCCAACTGCGCCCAATAGTCTTTCTGAAGCACGATGCTGACATCGCGGCGAATCGCGAGCTGAACCCAGCGATCGGGCGAGATGCTCAGATTCGTGTCTTCGTCCTGGATATCGCGAAGCTGTTCGCCGACCAGGCTCCAAGAATAGAGCTCGATTGTCTGAAGCGTCACGAGCGAAAAAACCGGATCGAGCTTCGAGACTTCGAAGAGTTTTCGTGCGACGAGGTCGATCGGAGCCTGCGGCAGATGCCCCAGCGCCCGGCTCACGCGGTCCAAAATCTTCGCGTACTCCTGGTCGTCGGCTGCAGGAACCTGCGGATCGAAATAAGGATTCTCGGCAACCGAGTCACCGGCTTCGAGCAGATCCAGGGAATACAGCCTGCCGTTCACCAATACGCCGTCGCCCCCGTTTCCTGGGCCGCTTTCTCGGGCACTGGCACTGCCGATCAGCGTGGTCGCGATCAGAGCCGCTGCAAGGACACTCTTCATCGAGTTTCTGTAAATCATGACTTCTCTCCTTCACTTTGCGTTAATCTGAAAAACTGAACACTGAGCTCGTACACTTCACCGGCGGCTGGGCTCTCCATGAGAGCCGCCATCTTCGCGCGAAACTCACTGATGAGCGCCTTGGCTTCGTCGAGCTTCGTCACATCGATGGCCATGGCGCAGGAATTCAGCACGCGCTCGTCCACGCTCTGCGATTCGATCGAGTCGATGGCAAGCTCGAGCACCTGCCGGTGATGCTCGCGAATGGCCTGGCTTGGGCGATCGGACGGAGTCGTCAGCCGGGCATGGGTTTTAACAAGCCGACCTTCTTCGGTTTCCTTCAAAAGCCCGAGATTCTGCAGTCGCTCGAGTGCTTCGGCAATCTGATGCCTGGTGGCCTTGCCTCCGAGCCTTTTGGCAATCCACGCCGGATCGGCCTGGAATCCTT
>CAYSOA010000039.1:0-7586 GCA_964432565.1 uncultured Bacteriovorax sp. | reverse complement strand
TAGAACTTCACCGTCACGACAGGCAGGGCTTCGCCACCCGCAACAGCTACCGGAGAGCCAGCCTCATACAAGGCGATTCCGTCCAGAGATCCGGCTGAAGACGACACCTGTCCGATTTCCTTGCCGTTCAGAAGCACACGAACCATGAAGATCACTTCATCTTCCGGAGTTCCGATGTATCGGCCCGGAGTGACGATCTTCGACACCACCAGGCTCAGGCTCAGGCCCAGAGCCGGCTCATTCAGCTGCACCTGGCCCGACGAGACTTTACTGATCGAGGTCTGGGAGTGCTCGACCTTCTGAGTGAGCTCGACCTCAAGCCGAGAGGCAGCCAGGGCAAGTCGGCTTCCCATTGCGGGGCCGGAATCGGCCTCCAGCCGAACAGTGACCTCCTTGATCGAAAACAGTTCGGGCTCGGAAGCCTGCGCCAAGGATGAACCCCCGAAGGAGGCCAGGGTCATGAAAAGTACCGCTACGACAGAAATGGCGTGTTTCATGGCCGCCGGGTCTACCCATGGAACTAACGCGATGCAATCGGTTTGTATCAATTCTGGATTCAGGCTGTAACCACTCAGAGAATGGGCCAGCTAGACGAGGCCGTTATGACGCAAGAACTGCCCCGCCTTCGACAAGATCGAGAACAGCAGCTCAATAAAATCAATCAGTTAAGCTGAAGCAATCAGATTGAGCTGGGTTAATCAGAGCAGGCGACATTGTCGTGCAAGCTTCGGGTAATCACCTTCCGACCATTTTTACATGCATGATGGTCGGTGTCTCGCCACCCACTCCATAGCCGGTCGGTCGTAACCCCGATCCACCGCTCCGAGTTGCGAATTTGACACTATGCACTACTCGTATTACCCCCCCACCCCATGAACCGCCTTTTGTCCGCAGCCTCTCTTCTCGCGACCGCTGCAGTCGCGACTCTCAGCGTGCCCCGGGCCTCTGCTTCTCTCTCGGGCTCTGCCTGTCCATCCGAACTCAAACAACTGAAGGTCATCCAATCAACCCTCGACCGAGTCCTGTCGCACCGTGAAATCGATAGCAACACGATCATGCCGCTCTGGCGGCTGGCGCGTGAGGTGAACTCCGAGCTGAATTACGGTTCGCGCGATGATCTGGGTGAACGCGAGCACTTCAACCTGTTTTTTCTCGAACCCGAGAGCGAAGCCTTCGTGCTCGAACGACTGAAAACACTCGAGACTTTGGCAACGTCGCCAAAAGAACTCGTTCCGGTGGCAAAGGCTGCCTCCGAGCTGGTACAAGTCCTTCCAGCAAGAAACCTCTACCGCGATCGCGACTGGACGCCGGAAAAACTGGCCTGCCTCGCCGGTGCTGATTTCGAGGAAGTCCTCTCACTTGAAAAAGAGTTCGACCTCGAGAGGGTGCCGCTCGAGACGCTCCGAAAATCTCGCGGAGATCTCTCCGTTCTTCCGGCGGATTTTGACGCCAAAATTCAAAGTGCCGTTCGATACGAAGAGAACATCTGGCCCGACACTGTTCTAGAGGGCGAAGTCGGCCAGAACGGACCCGCCGTCGCCCAGGATATTGAAGTCATCCTGCTACGCGGAAAGTTCATGGCCGTCGAGCTCACGATCAGTGCTCCGGCGGTTTTCACCGGAAACGGAAACTGCCGCTACAACGAGAAGCGCAAGCAGTGGGTCGGTCGCGACTGCGCCCCCGGGCAGATTTCAGTCAGAAAGACCCTCAACCACCGGATGGAGCCGGTGGGGTCGATGAACTTTGCGGAGTTCGACTGACCCGCTCCATCATCGCCGCATTGTTCGCGCCGCTTTTCAGCGACGCTGTTTTTGGTTAGGGTTCGGGCATGATGCCTCGCTCGATGCTGACTTTGTCCTGGATACTGGCACTCATGATGTTCTTCGCTTCTTCTTCAGCCCAAGCTGAGAGAATCGAGGCTAACGTCCTGCTCGAGGCACAGAACCGACTGGTCACCATCCGGTATCAGGAACCGGGAGAACCTGACGAGATCCGCATCGACGACCTCGCCTTTCCCATCACCAGCGTCGATCCCGCCGGAGTGCCGGGACGGTTCAACTATAATGGTCAGCGCGACACCGAGTCCGTTGCCATTCTTCAGGACCAGATTCTTCTGGGACGCATGAAGACAGATCCCTTCATGTTCTCGCGGGCCCTCAAGCTTCGTAACGCAGACGAAGTGACCTGCCCCCCAGAGGCGAACGCGCTCCTGATGGTGGTGCGGTTACCCAACGTCGAGCGCGTCGGCAACTGCATCAGGCTCGAGCGCCGCTGATCGCGGCACCAACGCAGGCAGATACTCTCCGGTATCGGCGGGCACTCGTCCGGACTGAAGCGGCAGGCCCGAATCGCGCCAGCCCTCCTTGCCACCCTCTAAAATCCAAAGATCACCAAACCCCATGCGCTCCAAGGCCCCAGCGACTCGACCAACGAGCGCCTCGCTCCCGCGCCGCCCGTAAAGGACGATTGGCTCACCAGGGTGTTCGAAATACGCTCGAACGAACTCGGCACCGCGCAGCACTCGCTCGAGAGGAAAGTGAATCGCCTGCGGAAGATGCCCGCTGAGGTAGCCTTCGAGAGAGCCCACTTCCAGCAGGCGCCAGTGATCTCGAGCAGGCGTCCCGAACCAGGATTCAATTCGAGCCTGACGGATTCCTTCGAGTCGCTCGGCATCCAGGTAACGAATCATCCCTTACGCGGGATGCACAACCCGCTCCGCCTGCGACTCCGGCAGATCTGGGTTCACCCCCCGATTGAGCGCCACTGCCAAAGCCAGCCACTGAAGCTCAATCAAGGCAGGCACCCAGGCGAGCGCGCTTCCGCCGTAGACATCGATGGTGTGGGCCGGTCGCAGCTTCTCAAGATCCTCAATGCGCGTGTCCTCCGGCATCCGAACATGCCAGAGGCCACCCGACATGCTGTACTGCGGACCATGAAAAAACTCTTCGCTTCCAAACGAGCGCACGGGTAGCCGAGCCATTTCCATCAGCTTCAGCGCCCCCTCCCGGGCAAGCCATTGCCCCTCCCACTCGCCCACGAGGGCCTCGGGTCCGGCGCCCGCACGGCGACACATCAGTTCAAGATTGGGGTCCCCCACGCTCGTCAGCGCATCCCATTCTTCGGCGGCTCGCGCAGGCAGCAACAGCGTGGTGACCGCACAAATCGCACTGGTCACCGCCACTGTGTGCGGCTCGACCGCTTCCTGCGGACAGGTGACGAGCGTCAAATCCTGCAATGAAGAAGCGAGACTGACTCCCTTGCCCGCCACGAGCACGGTGAAGGCTCCCTCACGACGACACATTTCGAGAGCCTGAAGAGTGGCGCCAGTGCGTCCCCGGTGCGAAAACCCAAACGCCCAGTCGCCACGGGTCGGAAAGAACTCCCGCCCCATCTGCTGGCTCGAGCACGAAATCACCGGAATTCGGACGCGGGTCTTGTCTCGAAGCAGGGCATAACCGCAGAGCTTGGCGGCATGATGCGAAGAACCCGTACCAAAAAGAAAAATGCGCTTCGGGGCCTCGCGAGGCAGGTCGCGCGCGCCATACTGTGACGTGCGCGCAACGACGTCGCGCCAGACATCTCGCTGGCTTCGCAGCGTGCGCTCAACGGCTGACTGGGGTCGTCGCTCGTCCTCGAAATCAATCTGGGTCAGGGCAATGTCGTTTGACATGTCGATCCTCTTTTTCTGTTCGTCAAGCCGAACAAGATGGTTATCTCATTACTTTCGAAGCGGAACGCGCCAGCTCATCAAAAAGATGAATCTGACTCACGCAGGCCTTCTTCAAATCACTCACCAGCAGGCTTTCGTTCTCGCCATGGGCATTCGTGTACGGATCTTCCACTCCGATCAGCAGAGCCGGCGCTCCTCCGAGAGCCTCGGCAAAGGGCTTCACAAAAGGAATACTCCCGCCGCAACCGAGATACAGGGGCTCCTTCCCATAACCGGCCGTCAGCGCCCTGGATGCACAATCAAACGCCTCGCGACTCCTCGGCGACTCGTCAGGGTCGGCAGCCCAGGGGCCGCTTCCCCGATCCTGGTGGATTTCAAGCTCCAGACCCCACGGAGTCACGTGCCGCAGGTGCTCTTCGAGCTGCTTCAACACGAGATCCGGATTCATGTCCTGAACGAGTCGAATCGTGACTCGAGCCCAGGCCGAATCATTGAGCACGTTTCCCGCCTGAGCGCGCGAAGAGGCCTGGATGGCATTGACGGTCAGCGAGGGATAACGAAAAATCTGGGCAATGGGATTCGGCCCTTCCTTCAGCAGGACCGAGCCTTCAACCATCCCTGCCTGCCGACGAAATTCCGTTTCGTCGTACGGGATGCGCGATAGGACCGCCTCCTCCTCGGAAGACAAAGGTCGAACCTGCTCCCAGACTCCTGGAACCGCAATGCGCCCGTTGGCATCCACCAGAGTAGCCAGCATCTTCGAAAGCGCCATGGCTGGATCTGGGATTGGCCCTCCCCACATGCCGGAATGTACTGTCTGCGAGATCGAACGCACCTCGAGATTGACTCCGATCATTCCGCGAAGCGCCACCGTCAGGGCGGGATGGCCACAATCGAAATTGGCCGTATCGGTCAGCACCAGAACGTCAGACTGAAGTTTTTCGCGATAGGTTTCGAGGAACAAAGGCAGGTGAGTGCTTCCCACTTCCTCCTCGCCTTCGATCACGACCTTGACGTTCACCGGAAGCTCTCCAACCGCTTCGAGATAACTGGCGATCGCCGCCACGTGAACGATGATCCCTGCCTTGTCGTCAGCGGCCCCCCGCGCATAGAGTCGGGCCCCCCCCGGACCCTCCCGGAGCGTGGGCTCAAAGGGTGCCGACTTCCAAAGGTGCTCGCGGCCCGGAGGCTGGACGTCGTGATGGGCGTAGAGCAGAAGAGTGGGCTTGCCCGGCGCCCTTAGACGCTCGCCATAGACGTACGGATGCGCCCCCGGAACTTCGAGAATCTCGACGTTCTCGAGTCCCGTCTTCGACAAAAGGTCTGCAACCGCATGGGCCGAACGACGTACCTCTCCCGGATCAAAGCCCTCGAAGCTCACACTCGGAATCCGCACCAGAGCCTTGAGGTCTTCGAGATGCTGTTCAAAACGATGCTCGAAACCACTGAGGATTTTTTCCATGGAAGCGTCCAAAACTCGCCTGAATCCAAAGCCTTGACAACAAAAATCGACTTGGCGAGGGTGGCGCCATGTCGGACAATCCGGGCACTCGCATCAAGCTCAATCCTTCGTTCTGGAGACACTCCAGCGGCGTCCCGTTTTCGGACGACGTCGTTCCCTCCAGCCTCTTTCTCAAGTTCAGGCACTACCTGGTCGTCGACATTGAAACCCAGAAGCTTGCCCATGAGGTCGGTGGTTGGGACCACGTCGACAAGTTGGGAGTTTCGGTGGCCTGCGCCTACGACAGCAAGAATGACGAATTTCTGTCCTATCGCGAGCACGAACTGAAAAAACTTTTCGAGCTTTGCGAGGAAAGGCTTGTGGTGGGCTACAATATTCGGGGTTTTGACCTGCCCGTGATGGTCCCCTATGGGCTAGACATGCAGGCCCTCGATGTCTTCGACATCATGCTGGACATTCAGACCCTCACCCGCCGCCCCTCGCTCAAGCTCGATGCCATCGCACAGGCCACTCTCGGGGCCGGCAAGTCGGCCGACGGACTCATGGCCGTCGAGTGGTACAAGAGGGGCGAAATCCAGAAAATCATCGACTACTGCATCCAGGACGTGAAAGTCACCCGGGACGTCTTTCAATTCGGTCGACAGAACGGGTTCGTCAAGATTCAGAACGGCGAGAACAGTCAGACTCAGGTTCCCGTTCAGTGGAACTGAACTGACCCCCACCCCGCAACCGCAGGACCGCACTCAGGCCTTAGGCGCGTTCCACGGGATGTCTGCCACGTGAAGCTCGTGGTTGGCGTACCGGGCTGCCACGAAAAGGTAGTCACTCAGCCGATTCACGTAACCCAGGACCTCCGTGCGAACGGGTTCGGAGCGGTGAAGCACCACCAGCTCGCGCTCGGCCCGTCGGCAGACCGTTCGAGCCAGATGCAGAAGCGCGGCTGCGCGACTGCCTCCCGGCAGAATGAAACTCTTCAGCGGTTCGAGGCCCTGCTCCAGACGATCGATCTCCTGCTCGAGACTCTCAATGTCCGGCACATCGATGAGGCGCATGGAGACCTGCCGGCCCGGAGGAGTGGCAAGCTCGGCACCGAGCTGAAAAAGCTCATTCTGAACTCGGGAGAGCACACCTCGAACCCTCGAGTCTTCCGCCAGAAGCGGCTCGGCCAGAACCAGTCCAACCGTGGCATTCAGTTCATCGAAGGTGCCATAGGTATGCAGCCTCAAATGATCCTTCGGCACTCGCTGCCCCCCGAGAAGCCCTGTCTGACCATGGTCGCCGCCCTTGGTGTAGATTTTCATGATTCCTTGAACTTACCGAAACTCGTGCTTGACCCCAAACTTTTTGGTGTGTATTCCACAAGCCTCTGTTCGGAATGCGGGTGTAGCTCAGTTGGCTAGAGCGCGACCTTGCCAAGGTCGAGGCCGAGGGTTCGAGTCCCTTCACCCGCTCCATCAAATCTCAGAACTAATGGGAAATGTCAGTGACCTGCCTGGATGAAACGGGTCCAACTTGAATGTTGGGTGGGTCCATCATAGCGGGCTAATGTCTAGAAAACGTCATCACCCCGAAGAGATCATTCAGCATCTCCGAACGATGGAGATTGAACAGAGAGGATAGTCCTTTCACAGCCCCTCTCCTAGAGCCGTCGGGGCCCCGGACTGCTATCAGGCGGGGGCTAGCAGGATCTGCGAACGAGATTTTGGCCTGCCCTCAGGCGCCGCGAGCGGCGCGAGAAAAAGTGGATTTAATTCAGATATTTATCTAACTTAGAAGATCTTAGGTGCAGCGCGTTACGCATTCAGGCAGGTTCACGCCATCGAAAGGAATCTGACCCTATGAAATCTCTCACTCTTTTCTGCCTGATGATCACCGCCTCCGCTTCGACAAGCGCTCTCGCCTCGGGCCACCCCGGTAGCGAGTTCGTCGGCAACTATGTGCTGACGGGTGCCAGCTTTGAGCAGGGGTTCTCGTGTGATTTGCAGTTCCCGGAGCTGAGCATCGTTCGCAACGTCAACCCGAAGTGCATGGGGCTCATGTTCACCAGCCGTCATACGAAAAACCCCGAGTTGGATTCCGCGAACACGCAATCCGATGCAGGTTTTTGGGGCTGGGGGCTCGATAATTTTCATCTCTGCAGGCTCGACGGCGGTACCTTTCGAGTCTCGGTCGAGAACTACCCGCATGGCCACTCCAGCCACCTTCGAGGCAATGCCGAGTATCCTGCGGCAGGAGTGCTGTCCTACCGCTCGAAGTCCTACAGAACACGTTACGGAATTTCTCATGATACCGTGAACTCCGTATACTCGCTTCAGCTTTCCGCTGATGGCAGGAAGCTGGATCTGAAGGTCGCGCGAGACGATGTCGTCCTCGAGTGCCAGTTCACGAAGTTCTAGGTCGGAGGATAGTCCTTTCAAAGCCCCTTTCCTGGAGCCGGCGGGGCCCCGGGCTGCT
>CAYSOA010000038.1:0-20594 GCA_964432565.1 uncultured Bacteriovorax sp. | reverse complement strand
AGTAAGAGGCTGAGTCTCGGGCCCGCCCTCGAGCAGAGGGCGGGCCCTTTTTTTATGTCTGGTCGCTCTTGGCTTCCGCGGCGTCAATTTCGCGGCGCACCTGATCCATGTCGAGAGCCTGAATCTTGCCGATCAGCTCCTCGAGGGCCCCCTCGGGCAGCATGCCGGGCTGCTGAAAGACCAGAATATTCTGGCGAAACGCCATGACCGTGGGAATCGAGCGAATCTGAAAGGCACCGGCCAGCTCCTGCTCGGCTTCGGTGTCGATCTTGCCGAAAACGACTCCCGGATGCCGGGCAGCAACCTTTTCAAAGATCGGAGCGAACATGCGGCACGGGCCGCACCAGGCCGCCCAAAAATCCAAAATGACGATATCATTTTGATCAAGGGTCTGATCGAGGTTGGATCGGGTGATGTCTACGGTATGCGTGCCAGCCATGTTTCGTTTCTCCCGGGACTTGCATATCCCTGATTCTTTATATAGTGTATATCATATATTAAACGAACTCAAAAACCAAAAGCCATCAAGGAGCTCATTTCAATGAAAACGATCGGCATGCTGGACCTGAACCATCTGCTCGGAAAACTTGGCTCGGACGAGATCATTCTCGACGTCCGTCAGCCGGATGAATTCCGGGAAGGACACCTCCCTGGTAGCCGCAACATTCCTCACGACCAGATTGAGACGCACGCTTCCGAGCTGCGCGCCTTCAAGACCATCTACATCCACTGTCAGGCGGGCCGCCGTGCCGGGATGGCGTCCGATGCCCTTTCGCGGCTTGGCCTGACGAACATCGTCTGCGTCAGCGGCTCGGGCATGGGTGACTGGGTTGCCGCCGGTCTGCCGATCGAACGGTAGGCCATGAAGTCCGGCTCCCCGCTCAAAACGCTGTCAGAAAAGAGCGTCGAAGTGGCAGCCCTGTTCGCAGGGCTGTCACATCCCGTTCGTCTGCAGATCTTATGCTGCCTGATGGAGGCGGCACAACAACGTGACTCTCCAGGAGAGTGCTCGGTTTCGGAGCTCACCGAGTTTTGCGGCATCAGCCAACCTGAGGTGTCGCAGTTTCTCTCGCGCATGAAAAGAGATGGTCTGTTGACGTCGCGCCGCGAGGGAAAACGCGTCTGGTATTCGATTGCCGACCCCGCTCTTGGCGAGCTTCTGCAGACCGTGCGCTCACTCTACTGCTCCTGACCAAAACCTGACGGCCTTTAGGCTTTGCAAAGCCGGTCGCATCCGTCACCATTTTCAGAATGAAGCCCCTTCTGCGTCTCGGTTTGGTCCTTTGCTGGAGCCTTGCACTCGTATCGCAACCCGTCCTGGCCTCGCCCCTTTCCTTCAAAAGCTTTTCTCGAAGGCCCAGGCTGGTGGTGGTCCTTTCCGTCGACCAGATGCGTGCCGACTACCTGACGCGCTTTGCGCCTCGGTTTCTTCCTGCTCTGGCTGCTGACGGATCGCCCGGCGGATTTCAGTACCTCATGTCCAGAGGCGCCTACTACCCGCTGGCCCAATACGGCGTTCTTCAAAACATGACAGGACCAGGACATGCCATGATCCTCACTGGCGCCTATCCCTACCAGATGGGGATCTCGCTCAATGACTGGTTCGAACCCGGCAAGGGTCCGACCTACTGCGTACAGGACGCAGCAAGCCCCCAGGTTGTGGGAAAATCGAAGGCTCCGGGGCTCTCTCCTCGAAACCTTCTCGGAAGCACAGTTGGGGACGAACTCAAGAACGCAGGGCATCCCTCGCAGGTGGTCGCCATCGCCCTGAAGGACCGCGCCGCGATTCTGCTGGGCGGCCATCGGGCTGATCTCGCGCTTTGGCTCGATGCCCAGTCGATGCAATGGACCACCAGCCGCTATTATCTGCCCGAAGGCGGCATGCCGAAGTGGGTCGTGGCCGAGTCGGATCAGCTTCAAAAGAGAAAAGGGAAGCCCTACACCTGGGCCGCTCCCACACAGAAAACCGGACTCTCAAGCGAAACCACCCGCCCCTTTTCGTACACGACGGAGTTCGGAAGCTACGACTCGCTCGGCTACCCCCTCGGGATCGAAATCACCGTCGATGCCGCCATTGCCGCAACAAAGGCCCTGAAGCTCGGAAAAGGCAGCGATACCGACCTGCTGGCCGTCAGTTTCTCTTCGCATGACTACCTGGCCCATCGGCACGGCGCCAACTCGCGTGAGATGGAAGAAATGACCGTGGCCGAAGACCGGCAGTTGGCGCGACTTCTGACTCATCTTCGCCGGCACGTGCCTGGCGGCCTCGACCATGTCGTCGTGGTGCTGACCGCCGACCACGGGGGACCATCCGCCCCTGAGTGGCTCGCGAAGAACAAGATCGACGCCGGAGAGATCGATGAAGCCTCGGTTCGCACGATGGCTGAAGAGAAACTGGTGGCAAAGTTCGGTGCCCCGAAGCGCGATCAGTCCTACATTGCCTTTGTCAATGACCTGAACTTCTTTCTCAACCCCGACACCCTGAAACAGCGGGGCCTGAGCCCTCGCGACGTCGAAGCCGAACTCAAGCAAGCCCTGCTTCAGGTGCGTGGCGCACTGAGTGTGTTCACTCGCAGTGAATACCTCGAGCGCAAGCTGCCCGCCGGGCTCTTCGAGAAACAGATCCTGAAGGGATACCATCTCGGGCGAAGCGGAGACGTCGTCATCATTCCCAAGCCGTTCTTCCAGTCCAAGGGAAGTCCGGTCAGCCATCAGACCGGATACTCTTATGACCGAACCGTTCCGCTGATTCTTGCTGGAGATCGGATTCGTCCGGGAGTGTACTCCGAATCAGCCGACGTCATCGACATCGCGCCGACGCTCTCGTTTCTTCTTGGAATCCTTCCGCCGGCGATGTCGGAAGGACGCGTCCTGAACGAGGCACTCGGAGACCGAAAGTAAACGCCGGACGTTGGCGGATCAGAGATCGAGAATGATCGGCATGACCGTCGGCTTCTTGCCCAGATTGGCGAGAAAGAAGCGCCGCAGCTCGATTCGAATATTCTCCTGAAGGTCAGGCTCCACGCCCGTTGAGGCCATCCTCACTTCGTATTCCTGCACCAGGTGCCGAACGCGACTCTTGGCTTCCTCGAGCAGCCACGACTCGACCTGCTCGCTGGCCAGCCCGCGCGCAATGATGTCGGGCCCCGCGATGATCCGACGACTGTCTCGATTGCGAACGAGCAGAGAAAAGACGACGCCCTTTTCTCCGAGTTGCCGTCGATCCTTCAAAACCAGCTTCGAGACGTCATTCCCCTCACGTCCTTCGACCAGCACCCGGGGCTCCTCGATTCGATCAGAGATACGAATCTTGTCGGGAGTGATTTCGAGAATGTCTCCGTTGGTGGCGACCAGGCGGCGCTCTTCGGGAACACCGGCCTCTCCGGCAAGGCGGGCATGATGAACCAGATGGCGGTACTCGCCATGAATCGGAACGAAGTATCGGGGCTTCACCGCCTCGAGCATGGTTCTGAGCTCGGGCTTCGTCGCATGGCCCGAAGTATGGATGTCGTGAACGGCCTCGTAGAGCACCTCGGCGCCCTGCTTGAAGAGCTGGTTGATCATCCGGCCGATGGCCTTTTCATTGCCCGGAATGTAGCGCGAGCTCATCAGCACGAGGTCCCCACGCTGCAGAACCACCTGCTTGTGCTCGCCCTGGGCCATTCGCAAAAGAGCGGCTCCCTGTTCGGCCTGTGAGCCGCTCGAAACCACGATCACATCGCGACGGTCGTGGCCTGAAATCTGGTCCAGTCCGATCACCACGTTCTCGTAATCGCGCAGGTAGCCGGCTTCGACCGCCAGACGCGAGTTCTGTTCCATGCTTCGGCCGGTCAGAACCACCTTCTTGCCCAGCTTAGCCGCAATCTCAAGAACCTGTCCCATGCGCGCTACGTTCGACGCGAACATGGCAACGACGGTCAACCCTTCTGCGGCCGAAAAAAGCGCCTCAAAGCGTTCGTAGATTCGGCTCTCGCTCAGAGAATGATCACAGCGCTCGACATTGGTTGAATCCGAAAGCAGCAGAAGCACGCCCTCGTCTCCAGCCTGGCGAAACCTCGAAAGGTCCATCATCGAGCCATAGAAGGGCGTGGGGTCAATCTTGAAGTCTCCGGTGTGCACCACGCGTCCCAGAGGCGTATCGATCAACAGTGCCGCCGCATCGACGATGCTGTGGTTGACCGACTCGGCGGTGAAAGAAAACTTTCCAAGGTCGATCTTTTCGCGCATTCGCATCACGCGCAGATCCACCGCATCCAGAAGGCCGTGCTCATCAAGCCGGCGCTTGATCATCAGCCCGGTGAAGTTCGAGGCGTAGAGGGGAGCGCGAATGCCCGCCTTGAGCAAAAAGGGAAGGGCCCCGATGTGGTCCTCATGCCCGTGGGTCAGGATGACGGCACGCACCTTGTCCTTGCGCTCCACCAGCCACGAAAAATCAGGAATGACGAACTCCACCCCGAAATGATCGAGATCAGAAAACAGGATGCCGCAGTCGATGACGATGATCTCGTCTTCGTACTCGAGCACCATGCAGTTCATGCCGATTTCCCCGAGCCCCCCCAGGGGCAGCAGGCGAAGCGGAGAGTGGCGATCGGATCGAGGGGCTGGCATCAACCGACACCACCGAGGGCATGGCGCACCCGGGCCGCGATCACTTCGGCGGCGATATCCGTTTCCTCGCCGACGGTGAGATCGGCATACTGTCGTGTGGGTTCAAGAAACTCGTGATGCATGGGCCTGACTGTATCGTAATACTGCCGGATGATTCCGTCCAAGCTCCTTCCGCGTTCACGAACGTCGCGGTGCAGTCGACGAATGAAACGAATGTCCGCCTCGACATTCAAGAACACTTTCAGATCGAACAGATCCCGAAGAACGGCGTCCCAGAGAGTGAAGATCCCCTCCAGAACAATCACCCTGCACGGGCCCACGGGCGCCACTTCGACCGTGCGCTGATTGGTACGGTAATCATAGACCGGAACGTTCACGCGGGCGCCGGTCTTGAGCTGCTCAAAATGGGATCGCAACAGCGGCCAGTCGAACGCCTCGGGATGGTCGAAATTGAACCCCCCACCCGGCATGGCCAGGCTTTGTGGGGGCGTAGGCAGGTAGTAGGAATCCTGGTGCAGCAGCACCACCGAAGGATCCGCGACACGCTGGATGATCTTTTGGGCAAACGTGGTTTTTCCAGAGCCCGAACCGCCGGCAATTCCTAATAAGAACATGGTCGGAACGGGGTGCTAGCACAAAACCGGAGCTCGGTCACTGTCGCGAAGCGGCGGGGGTGCGCCCTCGTAATTTACCCATGAAATCAGCGATCTGCTGGTATCCCGCCTCAAACCTGCGCCGCTGGTCCTCGACCGGATGCTCGGCCTTCAAGGGCAGTCTCAACCGATAGCCTGAGGGCAGGTGCTGTCTTCCAAGCCAGTACTTGCGGTCGAGCGAGGGGTTCAACTCCCGAATGACCGCCTGATGCCCGGTATCCCACTGCAGAAAGCGGGCGAGATCGATGGCCCGCACGGGTCGATCAATCTCCACCTCGTAGAATTTCAACGGCGGGTCGCGAGTCAAGGGCCCGAAGTACTTTTCAGCCTCTCGCTCCACCTCGATGGCCGCCAGCAGACAGGCAAAGAAGTTCTGGCTCGCAAACCCGAAGGACCGGCTGCGATGTCCCCAGATCAGATCTTCGAGGCGACTCGAACCCACCTGTCTCACGGCCCGCATCAGTCCCATCCGACCATGGTTGTAGGCCGTGACGGCGAGGGGCCAGCTGCCGAGGGCCTCGAAGTTGGTCTTGAGCAGGCGTGCAGCCGCCTCGGTGGCCCGAAGAGGGTCGTTGCGCTCGTCATAGCCAGAGCGAATCTTCAGATAAAGGCGTCCGGTCGAACGCATGAACTGCCAGATGCCGCTCGCACCCACTTTCGAGCGCGCCTTCAGGTTGAAGCTGCTTTCAACGAACGGAAGGCGCGTCAGCTCGAGCGGCAGGCCCTCGGCCGCGAACACGCTTTCGATGGCCGGCAGATAGCGTCCGGAAGCAATGTATCCCTCGCGGAATCGATTTTTCTGGCCTCTCTGCGCCCGTAACCGGCGTCGATGAGCCGCGCTCACGAACTTCTGTGGCTCACGAACTCGCTCCAAAACCCGGATGGCATGACGCTCGTCCTCGGTCAGCGGCGGACTCACCAGGTCTGCCGAGAGTTCGCCTGACGAGAGCTGGCGCTGCTTCTGCTGTAACGACAGCAGTACTCGCCTCCATTTATCCCGAGCCTGACGCACTTTCTTCGAGAAGACCTTCTCGGGAGTTCCGGGCGGCACCGAAACCACCTCATAAACCACGTCGATGTGACGAGCATCGTGAATCAGCGACTGATGCGTGCCATACTCCCCATAGATGCGCTTCCAGAACTCGACCTGCCGCCGGAGTGGCGGCGTCACCAGAAACTCGGGGTGCCGCGCCGGCTCGGCTGCCAGTGAGGACATTGAAATGACCCAGAGGCCAACTGCTGACAAGACTCGCGCGATTCTGGCTCTTGATCGAAACATCCTCTTTCATGGTAGGGGCCGAAACGGGTGCCGACAAGGCGGTGTTTTTTTGACTGCGGCCCTGCTTGCAAGTGGTTTGCTCGCAGGCACTTCTCAGAAAGCGTGCTCCGCCGAGCGCATTCGGATTCTGCTCGACGCTCCTCCTCAGACGCTCAACCCCCGCCTGACCCAGGATGCCGCCGGACAGCGACTGGCGGCCCTACTGTTTCCGGCATTGACCCAAAAGGACTCCCGCCTGCGCGTTGCAGGCCAGCTCAGCGCGTCCCACAGCAGCGATCCCAGCGGCACGGTCTGGACGTTCGTGATCCGGCCGAACCTTCGCGATCACGGAGGAGCGAACATCACCCCCACGATCCTGAAGGAGTGCTTCGAGAACTACCGATCCGGAAAGCCGATGGCGCTGGCGGCTCGGGCCCTCGAAGAGTGGAAAACGCTCGAGGTGCGCGGCCAGACGATGACCTTTCGCCTGAAAAGAGCCGACCCGTATTTCTCGCGAAACGTGAGCCTTCTTCGCTACTTTCGGCAGGAGGGACGCCGCCCCTGCGAAGACCCGCTGGCAGGCCGTCCACTGATCGGAGCCGGAGAACTTCGGGCCGAAGTCTTCTCAAGCCCCCCCGAGCACCAGCTCGATATTGACCGAAAAACCAAGCAGGGCGGCTTCGCTCCTCATGCGAGACTGCTGTTCGTTCGTGACGAGAACACGCGAGTCATTCGCATGCTGCGCGGGGAAGCCGATGTGGCACAAAACGCCTTCTCGCCGGTTCGATTTCGCTGGCTTGCCCGCAAGCACCCCGATCGGTTCGCACTGATCGAGGCACCGGGAGTCAACGTCAGCTACCTCTCGTTCAACATCAGGCACCCGATTTTGGCGAAGAAAGAGGTGCGGCAGGCCCTGGCGCTCGCCGTTCCGGTGGACGAGCTCGTCTCCACCAAGTTCTCCGGAATGGCAGAGCCCGCCTCGAGCCTGCTTTCGCCCCTGCTCGAAGGAGCGTTCAACCCCACGCTGGAGCGCGATCACCCGGCACGCTCCGAGCAGCTTCTCGACAAAGCGGGCTTTCCCCGACAAAAAAACGGCATCCGGTTCTCGCTTCAATTCAAGACCACGCCGCTGCGCGAGGGGCATGAGCTCGCTCGCATCCTTCAGGAACGGTTTTCACGCCTGGGCATCCAGGTCTCGCTTGAAGTGGTCGAGCCCGCCGTGTTCCTTGCGGCGGTTCGCCGAGGTGCCTACGAACTGGCCCTGGGACGCTGGGTGGGAGTCGCCGATCCGTCCATTCTCGAACGCACCCTGCGGAGCGGCAGTCCGACGAACCGAGCCGGTTACTCTGATCCCGCGATGGATGCCCTGCTCGATCGTGCCGACTGGAAGGGCGTGCAGCAGAAGATGGTCGAAGACCTGCCGTATTTTCCGCTCTGGTTCTGGAAGAATGCCGTGCTACTGCGAAAAGAGCTCACTGGAATCGAGTCTGCCGACCTTTCTCTCAGCGGTGCGCTCGAGCCCCTGCTCAATGTTCGCTGGAAGGAGTAAGTCATGCAGTCGAAACGCGCCCTGCGCATTCCCCGTGTGCTTTGCCACGAGCTTCCCAAGCCGCAGAAGCCGATTCCGGTGGATTCCGAAGAGGCCGCCCATCTGCACCAGGTGCTTCGGCTGCGCGACGGGTCTCCGGTCATTGCGATGGACGGACGCGGAAAAGCGATCGCGGCTCGGTACTTCATTCGCGACCGCAAGCCGTGGCTCGAGGCGACCGAGTCTGTTCCGAGCGAACAACGATCTGCGCACGAAGAGCATGGAAAACTCGTGTTGGAGGTCGCCGTGATCAAGGGCGATGCCATGAGCTGGGTCATCGAAAAGGCTGTCGAAATGGGCGCCCATCGCCTCGTTCCGGTCGTCTCGGCCCACGCCGTCGTGCAGGTCGACAAGAAGGGAGGCGAGCACTTCGTCGAGCGCTGGCAGCGCATTGCCGATCAGGCGCTCAAGCAGTGCGAACGTCTGCACCGGATGCAGGTGGACGCTCCCGTCACTCTCGATGAGCTGCTTCGCCGGCCCCTGAGCCCGAACGCCCAAAGGCTGGTGGCCCTCGAGCCCAAAGCTCGTCACGGAATGCCAAGACCCGCGCGACCGATGTCGGCGGCACTGTTTCGCTCCGACAAGACTCCACACATCCTGATCGGTCCGGAAGGGGGGTGGAGCCAGCAGGAACTCGAGCTTTTCGCGGCTGAGGCGCGTGCTTCGAAGCTCGAGTCCGTTGACCTTGGTCCACTCGTGCTGAGAGCCGAGACCGCTGCGGTGTTCACGCTGGGTTGTGCCTTGTCAGCGAGCCTCGAAGAGCGACTTGGTAATTGACAGGGCCGGTCGCCCGCGGTGACAACCAAAGCATGAGCGACAAGCCAAGCGAACTTCAGTTTCGCCCTCTGCACGAGGGCCTGGGCTTCCATCCCTTTTCGGACGGTTTGCCGTATGCCCCTGCAGTACCGACGACTCGCAAACCCGAGCCCATGGGGACCGGGGCCGTGGCAGCAGGTCCCGCACGTCCGGTTCGCGCGCCCATTGCGGCGCCCACCTCGATTCCGGCACCACGCATGCCGAGTCTTCATGCGCCAAAGCCGGCGATTCCGCTGATGGCCGTCGGCAGCACAGCGGTCGCGGCGACCACCGGCGCAGCGACCACCGGGGTTACCGCCGCGATTCCGCAACCATCCGCCCCTCGAATCGAAAAAAACTTCGGCTGGAGCTATCCCGTCGCCCGAAGCTTCGCCTTTCTGTTCGACCTGATCTTCAACCTGGTTCTGACGGCAACGGCCGTCACAGTCGGCCTGGCCTTCGCCGACCTTGAACCGTGGTTTTTGCTCGAAGGCGAGTTGGCCGCGATGACGCTCTTCTTTCTGGTCGCCTTCTGCTGGGCGCTGATGGCCACTCAGGAAATCGCGCTGAAGACCACGCTCGGAAAGCGCCTGGTCGGCCTCAAGCTTCGGGGCTCGACGGCGGCGATCTTTCTGAGAGCGTTTTTCTTCATCCCTTCGGTGGCTTTCGGGGGTGTGGGCATCCTGTGGGCCCTGTTCGATCGTGACAAGCGCTGCTGGCACGACGTGGCGGTCGATCTTCAGCCCACTCGAATCACGCAGCTCTAAGAGTCGAGGGCACGCCCACCATGTCGATTCGCACGGCCCGCAAGATCAAATCTCCCCAGGCGCTCAAAAGAGCGCTGAGCTCCCGCACTGGGGTCGTTTTTACGAATGGTTGCTTTGACATTCTGCACCCGGGCCATGTCGAGTACCTCGAGGAGGCCCGCCGACAGGGCCGATGCCTCGTCGTCGCACTCAATAGCGATGCCTCGGTGCGGCGCCTCAAGGGCAAGAGCCGTCCCGTCAATACGCTGGCCGATCGACAACGGGTCATGGCGGCACTCGAGTGCGTCGACTATGTCACGTCGTTCGAAGAGGACACACCGCTGGAGCTGATTCGGTTACTCGGCCGAAGAATTCGCGTGCTGGTCAAGGGCGGAGACTGGAAGCCCGAACAGATCGTCGGCTCGGGCGACGTGCTCTCTTGGGGCGGCAGAGTGAAAAGCCTGCGCTTCGTTGCCGGAAAGAGCACGACCGGGATCGTTGAAAAGATTCAGTCGCTCTGAACGAGTAACCGTTATCCGGCTATGGGTAGGGCAAGGGCCCCGGACGTTCCTCCGGAGACCTGTCGCATCACCTGTTCCATCGAAAAGGGCTTCAGATAGAAAAACTCGGCCTGCTGCCGCTCGAGAGCCACCTGTGCACTGCGGTCTCCTGAGAGAATTCCGACCCGGGGGCGAAACAGCGGAAGGCAAACCTCATCCAGGCCATCCAAAAAGCCCTGGCCTGTGATGCCCGGCGTGTTCCAGTCCATCAGCACCAGATCGACATCCTGATGTCGCAAAAACCCCAGCGCCTCGTCTCCCCGCTCAAACGCCACGGTTTGGTGGCCATCCAGCTCGAGGAGCATTTCAAGAGATGAACGAATTCCCGCGTGATCTTCCAGCAACAGCACTCTCATCTTGAGGGCGCGTCTTAGCCCGTGATCGGTAAACCGGACAACCCGACAAGGTTTAAGTGTTTGTTAAACGCCGCGGCCCAGCCCGACGACAGCCCGACGGGCCGGGGCCCGGAAGTCAGATCAGGCCTTCGAACGAACGGCTCGGTCGAAGTACGCGACCGAAGTCAGCGCCACGCCGTAGACCATCCACACGAAGAAGGCGGCCGAATTCGGAATCGCCAGAGCGCGAATCTCAAAAAAGGAGGGGCTGAACAGGTTGTTCAGGAAAATCCAGCTAAAGGCTCCCCAGGTCAGGCCCATTCCAAGAAGGGGGCCCAGGGCATTCGTGCCGGTAAAGTGGGCGTAGATCACGCCCCAGAAGGCCGCCAGCGTTTCGAAGGCGAGCACTCCAATCAGAAACGACTTGAAGCCGGCACCCGAAAGGCCCAGCTCGGTGGCCGCGCCACCCAGAAACGGAATCGCGAGAATCTTTCCGGCAAACCAGAACTCGTAACCCGCGAGACTGGCCAGAACCGACGCGAAGATCAGCGCCATGAGGCCGGCGAACACTCCGGCAAGAGCACCGGCGAGCCAGCGCTTGGGGTCTTTTTTCAGCCAGATGGCGACGATATCCGTATCTTTTTCCATGCGTTCGAATGTCGCACAATTGCTCGGACGGCTCAAGAGCGGCTTATGCTAGACTCTTCGACATGCCGGTCATCGACTTTCACGCCCACATCTTTCCGAACCCGATCGAAAAACTTCTCCCCCTCGTTCCCAAGCTCGTGCCCCCCGGAAAGGCCGGCCAAAAGCTCAAGCCCTACCTCAACGAGATGACTCTTCGCATGGGCCTTGGCCTGGGTCGGCGCATGGCTCGGCAATTTTTGCAGCCCGTGTCCGAGCGCATGCACACGGCACAGGTCTGGATGCGGCACCTCCCCCCCCTGGCCCGATCGGGACTCGACGCCATGGGCGGAGTGGCCACCCTGCCGCGCCTTCTGGTCGAGTCGACGACCGATGACCTGATCGAGGCGATGGATGCGGCCGGCGTCGACCAGACACTCGTCATCGCTCATCCGCCCTACGCCACCAACGAAATGGTGCTTGAGGCCTGCCAGATGAACTCAGACCGGCTGATTCCGGTCGTCAACGTGCCCAAGACGGCCGAAGACCCTGCAGCCGCCCTTCGTGAATACGTGGCACAGGGGGCCCGGGTGCTGAAGATTCATGCCGCCGCGGACGGCGAGGGCGTCGACAGTGCGCGCTATCAGGCGCTGCTTGAGGTGGCCCAGCAGCTGCGGTTGCCCGTGATTCTGCATACGGGCTGCATTCAGAATCGGCTCTTCTACAAGGACCCGAGCTGGGGAAGGGCCGAGCAGTTTGCCCCGTGGTTCGAAGCCTATCGGGATGTGACGTTTTGCCTCGCTCACATGAACTTTCACGAACCCTTGAAGGCACTGGATCTTTGCGAGCTGTACTCGAACCTCGTGGTCGACACTTCGTGGCAGCCCCCCGAAGTCATCGGCGAGGCGGTTCGCCGTCTGGGCGCCGAGCGCGTACTCTTCGGGACGGACTGGCCGTTCGTGGGCGAAAACATTGCCCTCGGCAAGGCGCGCATTGAAGAAGGGGTGGAGGCCGAAGTCTATTCGCGCGAGGATGCCGATCTGGTGTTGGGTGGAAACGCCCTCAGGATTCTCGCACGCCCTCAATCAGAAGGAGCGTCCTGAGCCATGCCTCTTTGGCTCGAACGTCTGAGCGCGCCCGAGCTTGCTGCGCTGTCGAGAGACTCGACGGTGCTCTTCTTTCCGGTGGCTGCGCTCGAAGATCACGGCCCCCATCTGCCGATGGGTCTGGACCTCGATGAGGCACAGACGCTTTGCCGGCTTGCAGCCGAGCGACTCGAAGCCGAAAAGCCGGGGTGGACGGGCTTGATCCTGCCGCTCGCGCCACTGGCCGTCGAATGCAATACGTCGCAGTGGGCCTTTCCGGTGCGGGGCTATGTGCTTCGCGATTACCTCGTCGATGTAGGAGGCGTGTTTCTCAAACAGGGATTTCGCTACCTGGTGGCCTTTGCCGGAAATGCCTCGCCCCGCCAGCTGACGGCGATCGAAGAGGCCGGAAGACTGCTCAACCGGCGGACACGGTCGAGCCTCGGCAGGCTGTCCTCCCTTTTTTCGAGTTCAAAGGGCGCGGGCCCTGCGGCGCTGGTCAGCGCCCAGTCGGGTGGCACCCGCCCGGCCGATCTCTTGCGTGCTCCCTTCGGAAGCGACCCTCTCGAGCACGGCGGTGCGCGTGACACGTCGGTGGCGCTTTGGCTGTATCAGGGAAGCTCGCGGGAACCCGGAGCTCCGCTTCCCCCTGCCGTCGATCGCCCCTCGGGCTCTGCCCTGGCGAGGGGCCTGGCGCGATGGCGCCGACAGGTTTCGGGGTACTGGGGAGACCCGACCAAGGCCTCGGTGTTCAATGGCGAGAGCGCCGTGACCGAAACCCTGAACGAAACCTTCCCGAAGCTTCGGGCCTGGTTCGATGGCGCGAACCCCAATGCTCTTTTTCGCTCGTGGCACTCGGTACTGCCCTCGAACCGCACCACCTTCAGGGCCTGGATGCTGCTGCTCGCGATCGCCATCCTCTTTTCGGCCTACATCTATATCGGCACCCAGGGGTTGGGGGAGTAGGGGGGGTGTGGGTCTCGAATAGCCGACGGACACCCATCGTCGCCGTCACTCTTCTCAGCCTCTTTGTGGCGCTTCGTTTTCTTTATCCGGAAGTTCTCGACTCCATTCACGACTACGCCAGCTACCTCTTCGAAGTGGCTTTTATCGCAGCCACGCTGATGCTCCTGCCGAACCGCGAAAAGGAGAGGGCAATTTCGAGCCGAAGGCCGACTTGGGGCTTCTTGGTTACGGCGACCGCTGGATTCGGCGTCTTCCGGATCGCCGGCACCCTCGGTCTCGCGATGCCCTTTGACCTCGGCAGCCCCCTCACTCTCCTGATGCTTTTGCTGATCGGCCCCGTGCTCGAGGAGTTTCTCTTTCGAGGTGCGATCTGGAGGCTTCTACAGGGTCTGCGAAGCCCAACGAAAGTGGCCTGGCTCACCACCTCGGTCTTGTTTTCGCTCTCACACTTCATGGCATGGTTTCGGGTGCCCGAAGAGTGGCATCCCTTCATCCTCTATCAAACGGCGTACACTTTGATGCTTGGTCTTTACTGCGGATCCCTGCGCGAAAAGACGGGCTCGTTGGCCGCACCGACCGTCGTCCACCTGATGTTCAACTTGGGATTTTATCTGGGGTCGTTGAGCTGAGAGTGCGCTTCATCAAGAACAACGTGTCGTCAGTCGTAAGTCAACCTTGGTGCCGCGCCCCAACTCGGACGTGATGGTGAGGCGCCCGCCCCAAGATTCAAGTTGCCTCCTTGCCGTCAAAAGTCCGATTCCATTGCCCTCTGCCTTGCCAGCCGAGAGGCGCTCTCTACCGAGCCGAGCGACGAGGTCAGGGCGAATTCCGGTGCCCCTATCCTGAATCGTGACCTCCAAGTCACCCGCTTCAGCGCGACATATTCGAACCTCGACCCGTGGATCTTCCCCGGGCTTTGTCGCCTCGACGGCATTGTTGATGAGGTTAGAGAGTACGGAACAGAATGACCCCGGCTCCAACATGACACTGTCGCACCCCTCGGGCTCTTCAACCGCACAATCAAGCGCGACCTCACACTGATGCTCCAGCCTCTTCTCGAGGATCACTTGGTTGACCAAATGAAGGACCTCAGAGATGTTCTTTCTTCCCGGAGCAGAGCTGGCATCCAACCGCTCCGCATTCAGCACCCGACTCGCAACATCTCGTATTCTTGCCACCACGTGATCAACGATTTCCTTGCTCTCTTGCGAGATCGAGTCGTCTACGGCACGGATAGCCTGAAGGGCCGCAATCGGTGATCGAATATCGTGTGCGACCTCTCTGGCGACGCTAGCCAGATGCGCCGTTCTTTGCGCGTGAATCATAAAACTATGGGCTTGAAGCGCCAAAAGAAGTGACTTTGTACTGATGAAGTCCGCCGGATTACGCCACGGGACAAATGGACTCCTGAGGCGAAGCCGATAAAATCGGGCCCGGTAGGTAAAACTCAAAAGAAATTCAGTATGAGAGACCTGACCGCGCACCTGAAACAGGGGTCGATGCCCCTCCGAATCCAGCAACTCCTCCTGTGCCACAACCTGAAGTAAGGCCTCTGCCGACAGCCTCTCCAGATACAGAGAAAGCCCGATCGCCTCGAATTGATCTTGAAGCCTAAGAATCGCCTCAGACTCGTCAAATTGTACGCCTTCTGACTCTCTCTCACCAGGACCTCGATCAGGCAGTCCCTCGACGGAATCGGTCAGCACGGAAAGTAACTGCGTGTAATAAGAATATCGACCATACCTGGCGAGATACAACTTCGCGTCACGTAGCGCCCCCCTCGCGGCGCTCTTCTCAGAGCGCTGCATAAGTATCAAACAACGGATCGCATGATAGATGGCCCTGTCGAGGTCGCTGCCAGAGGTCGCGTACACGACCGATGCGGTCGCCTCAAATCGGCGAGACAGCTCACGGTCACCCGAAACCTCATGGACGTAAGCAGCGTAAATGAGCAATCTGAGTCCGTATCGCTCATCCGGTCGCTCAGGGCTTAGTTGATCGAAGTTCGAGAGAATCTCATCCAGACATTCCCGACTTCCCTGAGATGCTGAATGCCGAATCCACACTCCGAGATTAAACATCTGGAAGAACCGATCACCGGATTCCACCAGATGGTGATGTGCTCGACGATGCAGCCTGTTCGACGACGCCCTCCGGAGGCGACAATAAAGGTGATTTGCAACGAGACTGAGACACTCTCCGTTGAGACGCCTATTCAGGCGTGTTTTTCTGAGCAGTGCTCGAAAAAGCAGCGCAGATGACCGATAGTCACCCTGGAATACCAGCCAGTGGGCGAACCAGGCCCAGGCACGAGCGGGCACACACCTTCTGGCGACGACCGACCACAGAATCCGCACCAGCAGATCGAGCCCGACTGCATCGGGATTCTTCCAGAAAAGCACAAAAGAAGGATTCAGATCCGTAGAGTCGTCGCGATCGTCCCATGTCAGGCCCTGAAGCAGTGACAACCTGGCGAGTACCCATCCGGACAGCTGCACAAAAGGTCGAAAGTCAAAATGCCTTCGAAGACGATTCCAATATCGCCGCGCCAGGAAGGTCTCATAGGCAAGGTTGAGCTGCCCCCCCCGAACTAGTCGCGTAATCTCGGTTTCTACACGAGCGATATTCATGCTTCTGGAATGAGCGATTTGAGGGTTGGGTGGTTAGACAAAGAGGGAATAATGCGATCAGCGATCTTCTTCTCGAGGACATGAAAGTCTCCGATCGCGGTGACACACGCCTTGCCTGCTGCGTCCACTACGCTTGACTCAACCTTGAAGAGCTTCCCGCTCGACTCGAGGATTCTGGCTTCAATGCGATATGAGGTTGAAATCATGACCGGACGCAAATAGGTCAGCTTCAATTGGGTTGTGACTGAAAGTGCCCCACCACACAGGATCGTGGCGTAGCCCATCAACTCGTCAAGGGCGGCGGCAATCGCCCCGCCGTGGACCATCCCGTTAAATCCTTCGAATCTCTTTGCCCAGCTGAAGTTGTCGAAGACAGATTCTGGGGCCTCACCAAGCTTCGGCTCCAACAGGAAGCCATCAGGCCGAAACGGACAGCACCCCTGACAGTAATAACCAGGCAGTGTTTCAAAACTGGCCAATATGCCGTGAGGCCGATAGGCGGCTTGATTCAGTGCAAGCTTCATTTGCATCGCACCAATCTCACGAGCTTTTGAGTGCAGCTCCTTTCGCTCGGGAATCAGGTGAACAGGGAAAAAAAGGCTCATTCTTTTTTCCAGCGCCTCACCGGGTCGCAGGCCCAAGACATGCCGACCCACTGCAAGGTGTCGCGCCTCATCTCTTGAAATCTGATAAAGCAGTGCCCTCAATGGTCGATCAACAACATGAAAAAGACGCCACTTGAGCAACGCCTGCACTGCTTCTTCAAAAAAGATTTGAGTGGACTCACCGATTTTTCGGATTCGTGCGTGATCACTAGTTGCCGTCATTTCTGACACTCGACGGTCGCCATCTGCACGAAAACAGTGGGAGGATAAGGGGCTGCACCGTTTTCAATTAGCCACGTACCAATAGAACTTTGGTTCTTCACTTCATCGGCCATGACCCGAAGCCATGCCTCCCGCTCAGCAGGGAAGTGCTGCGCCATGGCTGCCGCATATTTAGCGGCCACTCCTTCAAGCCAATACAGAGACGAGACCCAATCCCAGAATTCCTGTTGGCGCAGACGCTCAAGATCAGGCTCAGAAAAGTGGGGCTCAATTGCCTCGGAACCAAAAAACAAACCCGAGTTCGTAACAAACTTTGTGTAGTGGGGTAGCATTCAGCCGGGCAACATCAGCAGGTTTGGTGCCAGACTTAAAATACTGATATTACAACGGTTTTTTCTGAATCCGGCGCCTCCCAGTGGCGAGGTTCTCGACACCCGCCGCCTGGTTAACAGGCTCAACACACCCCTCGCCTCAGGCATTGACCGCAGGTGGCCCCCAGAATTGGCCCACCATTGACTTCGCCCGGGCGGCTCGCGTAAGTAGCGGACTCTTCCCGTTTTTCTCTGGTGTCGGGGTATAGCGCAGCCTGGCTAGCGCGCTTCGTTCGGGACGAAGAGGTCGCTGGTTCGAATCCAGTTACCCCGACCATTTCTTTCAGAGACACTCAAACCCTCAAGATCACTCAAGGATTTGGCCCCTCGGCCTGAATCGTCCGCCTTAGTTTTACTGCCTTCATTCAGCCCTTCGGCCGCCCCGTGTAGCACGGGTGTAGCACCGGAGAGCTTTTTCTCCGTTGTCGGAGAAACTTTCGCAATCTCTCGGGAACTTTCGGAATCTTTCTGAAACTCCGCAGATTCCGCCAACCGGGCCAACTCCGACTTCACTCTCAAGAGAGCATCCTCTCCGGAGGGAAGCTCTTGAAGAGCCTTGATCACTGCGCTCGCCATCGAGTCGGCAATCATTTCCCGTAGATTCCCTAACTCCTGACTATTCTCGGATTCAGCCGGATTGTCAAAACGGAAGTCATCACGAACGCAGAGATCGCCGTCAGTCAGATGCGCGTAAACGTTCGCCGTGATCGAAATATCCGAATGACCAAGAAGCATCGAAACCTTCTTCAATCCCCAGCCGGCGCGCAGTTTGTTGCTGCCGTAGCTGTGCCTGAACGTGTGCAGGTCGATGCGCTTCTCGATTCCAGCCTTCCTTGCAGCCGTTCTCAAGGGCTTCAAAAACACGTCTTCATGAGGTCGCTTTCCAGAACGATCCACGAAAACATATTCAGATCGCCCGTGCAGGCGCTCGATGGCTCGCCATGCCTCATCGACGAGAGGAATCCTTCTCGCTCTGCCATTCTTGCTCTTTCGAATGTGAATAAACCCACCGGCGCGGTCGATGTCCGTCCACTTGAGGTTGAGCGCTTCAGATCGCCGCAGCCCTGTCTCGGCAAGAAATCGAATCAAAGGTGAGAGGAGGTGATTCTTTGAGCGATCTGCCGCTCGAAACAGCACCTCCATTTCCTCAGGAACAAGAAAGTTGATCTCTCGCTGGGGAGCTCTCTTCGGAAAGTACTTTCCGAAATCCCTGATCTTTCTCGCCACGTTTTCGGCCCCAGGCACCAGCTCGGCATGAAGGTCACCCAAGAGACAGACCAAGGTGTGTGTCTTCGTGATGCTGGGCCGCCCTAGTCCGCCGTCTCGCATACTGAGATAGAACTTCAGAATCCGGTCCGTGGTCAGGTCAGAAAACCTGAACTTGCCCAGGTTCGGACGAACCCACTGCTCGAGTCTCGAGCGATTCTCGACTTTCCACGTTTCAGTTCCAGCCAGATAGCGGGAGTGCTCGAAGAATCGGTCGATGACATCCGAAACGGTCAGATCCGGGCTGGCCCCCGTCTTCAGGAACTCCGGGTCACGACCGGCAACCAGCTCATTTCGGATCCGCGCCTCGAGGGCCTGAGCCTCACTCTTGGTGCGCCCGCCGGTAATGGCCACCCACCTTCCGTTTCGAGGCGACTTCCAGCGCACCATCCAACTTACCCCGCCACCGCGGAGCTTGCGCTTATAAATATTGGTCTGGATTCGGGTCAGCAGATCGTTGGGGTTCATCGTCTACTTTTCGGCACCGCTCGCCTGTTCCTGAACGAGCCAGCGCATGAATTCCCGCTTCGGAAACCGCACTTCCTTGCCAACGATCAGTTTTGGGGGCCGCTTCCTGGGGTCGGAGCGCTTCACCCAGTTCACGATGATGGAGATTTCACAGTCCAGAAACTGAGCCACCTCCTCCATGGTGAGGACGGCCTTTTTCGGAAACATCTGGTCTGCGTACTCAATGAATGAGTCATCCATAGCGCATCCCTCCTTACTCTTCCCAATTCACTTCCAACCGCTTCTCGCCCAGCGACACCTGACGAATCTCGCCGTCCTGATGAAGGGCGAAATCGCCGAATCGGTACTTGAACGCTGGAGGCTCCAATGAAAACTCGATCACGCTTCCCTTGGCCTCGTAGCCCTCAGTCACCGTGGCGAGATCACGCCACTTTTCCCAAGCCCTGCATCGAGGCCCACGCTCCATGAGGCAGTAGGGTCCACATCGAGGAATTTCCCACCCGACACAGCGGGCGCGGCAGGTGCCGGGCACTTGTTTTGGCTGAAGGCGAGTCGTGCGCGGACCATACTCTCGCCACTGTTCGGCTTCGGATCCGACGGCAAAGAGCCCCACACGAAGGATGCGTCCAGGCGCGACCACTCGCGGCATGACCTCAAGGCTCTCCGGATTCCAGTACGACTTCTCGGCCTCGACGTTGATCAGCTCATCGATCGGAAACAGGTAGAGCGAGTCGGACAGAAAGAATTGGTCAGCGTACCGATGCGGCTCAATTCCGGGGCTTTCAATCTCTCCTTTGCACCCGAGGTCTTTCCATCCCCAGCGCTGAATCTCTTGATAGAACCGCCCCTCCACTCGCCTAGGAATCTGAACCTCAACCGGAGAGTCCTCGCGATTTTCGAAGTCGAAGGCTTGAACGAGATTGAACTGCTTGCCGTAGACACGCGGGTTCTGAATCGGCGTCTGCCCTGCCTTGTTCGAATCTCCGGTCGACTTGCTACTGCCCGGTGCGCTCTTGACCTCACTCGGGGGAGTTCTCATCCAGACCGTGACCACGAGCTGTCTGGTCGTTGAGCCAAAGAACTCGAGTTGAACCCGACCACGAGAAGAACTGCTCGTGGGCATCACCGTTCTCAGGCCACCAATTTGAACCTCAAGAGAGACCAGCCCATCCTTGCGCTCGAACTTGGTGAGCGAAGCCAGAATTGCAGCCGATAAACCGTTCACCGAAATCCTACCGCGAACAAACCGGGGTTCCTCTAATAGCTCCGGTTCCAGAACCTGAAGACCGACCGAGATCCGTTCGGGCGCAACAACGGGCAAGGTCACAAACCCCTTGGCCTCGTAAGATCGGCTCGAAACAGCATAGAGATCACGCGCCGCTTTGACTTGGGGGCTCGGCGTACCCTCGGGCCCTGCCTCCCAGTCGGCGGTAAGTTTGATCCGAGCGTCATCAATGGTCTGGGGCTGCTGAAAGGCGCAGCCAGACATCGCAGCGAATGCTCCGAGAATCAGGATCTTGTTCATCATTGTTCTCCCTTGGATTTCATGACTTCGGCATAGGCATCTGCCGCCTCGGCGAGCGGAGCCTTGTTTTCATAAATGACGGCATCGCCCAGCTTTCCTCGATGCACGGGCAGTGTGACGGTGGGTAGATTCCGTGAAGTGAGGGGCGGCATGCGGACGATCTCGAGACGTTTTTCGTTCCGAATACAGATCACGCACTCACCGACACCCAGCTCCTTGATCGTGTCAGGATGGATCTTGAACTCCTGAACCTCACGCTCCGAGCCCATTCCTGTGAATGTGCCATCCT
>CAYSOA010000037.1:18503-21072 GCA_964432565.1 uncultured Bacteriovorax sp. | reverse complement strand
TTTCGGTCAACCGGGAGCTGCCCCTGCAGTTCTCGACGGCTTGGAGTTACGGCGCAACGACCCAGACGATGACAACGACGCTCAGTCGACCCCTGCTGCCGCATCTGAGCTGCACGCTCGAGAATCGTCAGTACCTGCTCGACTCGACGGCCGAGCAGATGGCGCGGCTGAATTACCAGCTGGTGTTCTAGGGGCGAACCAGTTCGACCGGTTACTTGCGAACCAGTTCGACAATCGTCGCGCCACTGCCGCCCGCTCCGGTGCCGCCGTCGCGGAAGTCGGAAACAAACGGAAGATCGCGAAGCAGTTTGCGAATGCCTTCGCGCAGGGCACCCGTACCCAGGCCATGAACAATCGTCACCTGAACGTAGCGAGAACTGGCGAAAACGGTCTCGAGGTAGCGCTCGGCGCTCGCCAGTGCTTCGTCCAGGCGCATCCCTCGCAGATCGATCGACGAATCCAGATCGGCCGGAGCCTCCGTGTTCCACGAAATCTTCACCGCCTTACGGGCCGGGGCTGCCCCCTGAAGTGGCTCGACTTCTGAGGCCTTCAGGGTCATCTGCAGGTTTCCCATCGCCACCCGGAGCTGGCCACCCGGACGAATTTCAATGATCGATCCCTGGCTCTTCCATTTTGGAATCCGAACGCGCGCGCCCACCTGCAGCGTCTCGGCCTTCACCGATTCGTCGGCAGGCCGACTGCGTTGCCGCCTTAGCTCCGGAGGGATTCCCGCCGCTGACAGCTCGGAATCCAGTGCGGATTCAACATGCTGGATGCTGGCCTCGGCCTCGCGTACGAGTTCGTGCCTTGTCGACTCGATGATCTTTCTTGATGAAGCCTTCTGGATCTCGTCCAAGCGGAGGCGAATTTCCTGCTGCGCCTGCTCCAGAAGCTGTCGCACGCGTTTTCGCGCCCCTGCCTTCAGTTCTTCTTCGAGCTCGCGAAGTTGTTCAGCCAGCCTTGCCGATCGTCTCTCTGCTTCTTCTCGCAGCTCAGCCGCCTGCTGGGTGGCCAGCCGGGCATCGGTCACCTGGGTTTCCAGTTCGCGCACCCACGACTCCCACTCCCGGTGCTGGCTCGACAAAAACCCTCGCGCACGCTCGATGATCGGTCCCGGAATTCCCAGGCGCTCCGCCGTTTCGAGGGCGCGAGACCGGCCCGGCACTCCGAGTTCGAGGCGGTAGGTGGGGAGATTCGATTTCTCGTCGAACGCCATGGCAGCCGTCAGGATGCGCGGGTCCTTCTGTCCGAGGCTCTTGAGCACGGGGTCGTGTGTCGTCGTGACGATCCACGACCCGCGATCCAGCAGGCTTTCGAGCAGGGCGCGGCTGAGGGCGGCGCCTTCTTCCGGGTCGGTGGCTGAGTTGAGCTCATCCAGCAGCACGAGGCTCTGGGAATCGGCCTTATCGAGGATCTCTCGAAAGTGAACGAGGTGACCGCTGAAGCTCGAAAGCTGCGATTCGATCGACTGCGTGTCTCCGAGATCGGTAAAGACTTCGTCGAAGAAAGGCATGCGACCGGGGCGGTCGGTCGGAAAGAAAAATCCGGTTCGCGCAAAAATCGCCGCCATGCCGAGCGTCTTGAGCAGGACCGTCTTGCCCCCGGTGTTCGGTCCCGTGATGAGCAGGGCCCGCTGCTCGGGGTCGAGTCGCAGCGTATTGCGCTGAATCTGTTCTTCGGGAAGCGACCACCAGAGCAGGGGATGGGCAGTTGAGGGGAGATCGATTCCCGTACCACCGCACTCCAGCTCGAGGCCGTGGTACTGCGTGGCGATCGCGGCACGGGCATGCACGGCGTCCCAGTGAACCAGCAGTTCGGTGGCGGCCCGCCAGGTGGGGGCCTGTGGCGAGAGGTCGCGCGCGGTTTCGACCAGAATGCGATGCGCTTCTTGCATCCAGTCGTTCTGCTTCTGGCGCAGGCGGTTATTGACCTCGGTCACTTCACGGGGCTCGATGAAGACGGTCTGGCGACTGGCCGAGGCTTCGTACACCAATCCCTGAACTTCGTGCTGCGAGGAAATTTTCACGGGCAGGACGTACCGCCCGTCGCGGACGTCGGTGTACTCTCCCTGAAGCACTCCCTTTTGCAGGTACTCCCGCGAAAGCGATTCGAGACGATTCGAGATCTCGCGCTTCAGCGAGCGTAGTTCGGCTGAGAGCTGCTGCAGGCGCGGCGAGGCATTTTCAGAAAGCTCGCCTTCGGGGGTCAGTAGCCGATCGAGTCGTGCGACGGCTGTCGAGGCCTGCGGCAGCGCTTCGAGCAAAACGGGTACGTGTTCGAGCGGCGCCTCGGGCAGGGTCATCGTTCGAAACGTTTCGGAGGCTTTGAGCCAGCGTCTGAGCAGATGCCATTCTGCGGGATCAAGAATGGCCCCGCGTGCGAGTCGTTCGAGTGAAGGGGTGGGGTCTTCGAGTGAGTCGAGTGCCGTCCAGAGATCCGACTTGGGGAGAAGCAGGAAAGCTTCGCGCGTTTCAGCCTGTCGCAGATTGGCTGCGGTCGTTGATCGCGCCCAGCCGGCAGGGACATTCCAGTCGAGAACCTTGCTTCGCCCGGGATGGCTTGCCGCATG
>CAYSOA010000037.1:0-18403 GCA_964432565.1 uncultured Bacteriovorax sp. | reverse complement strand
GAACTCACCCCGGCAACTTAATTTCCTGCCGACTGCTTGGCAAGCGATCGAACCCTGCATTAGATTTTGTCGGGTGGACCTGAAAAACATCTTCGACGACCTCAACCGCATCCACTTTGACGATTTCCTGGATCCTCCCGTCCTTCGCTGGAACGCGAGACTTCGCACCAGTGCAGGGCGTTTTTTTCCGGGGAGCCGTGTTCGCGACGTTCCGGCCGTAATCGAGGTGGCCTCCTACCTTCTCGAAGAGCCGGATTGCGCGACGCATGTTCGCGAGACGATCGCACACGAGATGATTCATTACTGGCTGTGGCTGAGGCGGCGACCCTATGGCCACACTGAGGAATTTTACGAGAAAATGAACCTGATGGGAGCGCGCCGCTACAATCCGGTGCCGCGCAAGCGGCCCTACAAGTACGTCTACCAGTGCGGCCACTGCGCATCGGTATTCAAGGCGCGTCGCAAGCTGGGGCCCCTGGCCTGTGCCAAGTGCTGTCGGGAGTTTTCCGGAGGTCGTTATGACGAACGATTCCGGCTGGTGATGACCGCCGATCTTGCGGCAAGCCCCTGAGTCAGGGCAGCCCAGTCACAGTCCGTATTTTTTGGCCTTCGCCTGGATGGCCGATTCCGGCATGCCGCTCAGTTCGGCTGCTCGGGAAACATCGCCCTGGCAGGCCCGAAGCAGCTCTTCGAGGTAGGTGCGCTCGAAGGCTTCGCGCGTGGCGTGAAACTCGGTGCGATCATAGCCAAACTGCGGAAAGTCGGATTCCTCGAGCTGTCCGCCCTGGCAGGTGGTCAGGGCGATCTTGAGGACGTTCCGAAGCTCGCGCAGATTACCCGGCCAGTCATAGGCTTCGAGCTTCGTCCACGCGGCATCCGAGACCCCCGGTGCTTCGCGTGAGATCTCTCGAGAGAGTTCGGCGACAAGGCCCGCGGTAATGGTTCTGAACTCGTCCCTGCGCCTGCTCAGTGCCGGCATTTCGATGCGATGACGAAAAAGCAGCGTCAGAAGTTCGACGATAAAGAAACCCGCCTGCGAGCGCTTCTCCAGATTCTGATCGGTCGAGGCGATGATGCGTGCGCCCTGCCCGGATCGCAGGTGTTCGAGAACGGCGCGCTGGTCTGCCAGCGGCCACTCGCCGATTTCCTGCAGAATCAGGCTGCCATCTCCCGCCTCGAGAATCTGTCGCGAAAGGGCGTGGCGATGATGGGCGATCACCATCGGTCTTGAAGCCCTCGGGCCATGCAGGTGGATCCAGCGGGCGATCTGGCCTTTCCCGGTTCCAGGGGCTCCAGAGATCAACACGGGGTTTTGGGAATGGGAGGCCGCCGCCTCGAGGGCGTCCTTCTGGTTCAGTGGAAGAAAGTGAACCCATTCCATAGGAGTGTATTCAGAAGTAACGCGCGGCGTAGACGGCGTCAAGCGACGACATTCCTGACGACTTTTTCGGCGGAGCGTTGCACACTGAAAGAGCCCCAAAAACCTGTGAGCCTTCTTCAAGGAGACGATCCGATGCGCGCCCTGAATCCCAGATCCGTGCTGTACCGAACGCTTGCGGCCCTTGCCGTCTGCACCGTGGCCGGAAGTGCCTCGTGGGGCCAGATGCGCGTCGGACTGGTTCTCGACAAGGGGGGGAGGGACGACAAGTCGTTCAATGCCGCCGCGTTTCGGGGCGCATCCGAGGCGCAGAAGAAGCTCGGCATCAAGCTCAAGACCGTCGAGGCCACCGATGACAACGCCTTCGAGCCGATGCTGCGTTCCCTTGCCCAGAAAGATTTTGACCTGATCATCGCCGTGGGCATTTCGCAGGCCGAGGCGGTTCGGAAGGCGGCCGAGAAGTTTCCCGACAAGCACTTTGCCGTGGTGGATGCCGAGGTCGTGGCTCCGAACGTGCGATCGCTGCTCTTTCAGGAACACGAAGGGTCGTTCGTGGTCGGCGCGATTGCCGCAATGGCCAGCAAGACCGGCAAGCTGGGTTTCGTGGGGGGGATGGATATTCCCCTGATCCGTCGCTTCGAGCTTGGTTTTTCTGCGGGTGCGAAGCACGTCAACCCGAAGGCCCAGGTGCTGACCAACTATATCGGCGTGACGGGTGAGGCCTGGAATAATCCGCCCAAGGCCAAGGAGCTGGCTCTTTCGCAGTACCAGCGCGGTGCGGATGTGATCTTCTCTGCGGCAGGCGCTTCGACTCTGGGTATCTTCGATGCGGCCGAAGACCGGAGGAAGCTCGCGATCGGAGTCGACTCGAACCAGAACTGGATCAAACCCGGATTGATCCTGACCAGCATGCTCAAAAAGGTCGACGTGGCCGTCTACAAGGCCATCGAGCAGGTGGTGGGCGGCAAGTTCGAGGCTGGCGTTGTCCGGCACGGACTCAAGGACACCGGGGTCGATTACGCCGTCGACGAGCATAACGCCCAGGTGCTGACCACCGAGATTCGAAAGAAGGCCGATCAGCTCAAGGCGTCGATCATCGCTGGCAAGATTCAGGTTCCCGACTACTACCAGAAGCGAAAGTGAGCGGTCCTTCGGTGATACTGGCAGGCGAACGCGTTGCAGAAAGTGTGGCGGTCGAGCTTCGTGGGGTTTCGAAGGTCTTCGGCAGCGGGTCGTCGCAGGTGGTGGCCAACGAGGAGGTGAACCTGGTCGCCCGCCGGGGTTCGATTCACGCCATCGTCGGCGAGAACGGGGCGGGAAAGTCCACCGCCATGAAGATCGTCTTCGGAATGCAGTCGGCCGACTCGGGAGAGCTGCGCCTCTTCGGAGAGCCGGTGTGCTGGAAGAGCCCCACCGAAGCGATGAGAGCGGGAGTGGGCATGGTTCACCAGCACTTCATGCTCTCGGGGCCGGACACGGTGCTCGAGAACGTCGTGCTGGGTTGTGAGGGGGCCGGGGCCTTTTCTTCGATTCGTTTCGACGAGGCGGCAGCGCGCCTGACCGAACTGGGACGTCGCTATTCGATGCCGGTGGATGTTCACGCCCGAATCGAAGATCTGCCAGTAGGCATCCAGCAGCGGGTCGAGATCCTCAAGCTGCTTTACCGCGACTCGAAAGTCTTGATTCTAGACGAGCCGACGGCCGTTCTGACTCCGCAGGAAATCGAGGCGCTTTTTCAGAACTTGCGCCGTCTGCGCGACGAAGGTCGCACGATTCTCATCATCACCCACAAGCTCAAGGAAGTGCTGGCCCTTTCTGACGAGGTAACGGTGCTGAGGCAGGGGCGATCGGTCGGCACGATCCAGACGTCGAAGGCTACGGCCGAGCTTCTGGCCGAGTGGATGGTGGGACGCAAGGTCGTGCTCGAAGTCGAAGCTGAAAAGCAGTCGGCGCCGGGCGAGGTGCGCTTTCGTGCCTCGGGGCTGAACCTTGAGGCCGGCCATTCGCGCCTCCGGAATCTTTCGTTCGAAGTGCGTGCCGGCGAGATCGTCGGGATCGCCGGGGTCGAGGGCAACGGCCAGAGCGAGCTGATGCGCGCGATGCTCGATCCGTCAAATCCCGAAGTGCTCCAGTCCGGAGCGGTTGAAATTCTGGGTCGGGATGTGACGAGCTGGAGTGCCTCGAAGATTCGGCGGCTGAAGGCCGGCTTTTTACCCGAAGATCGTCACCGCGACGGCATGATGCTGGATGAGTCGGTCGAGCAAAACCTGCTACTGGGACTGCAGCACCATCCCCGGTTCGTGCGCGAGTTGCCGTTGGTGGGCGGTGTGCTGCGCTTTGAGGCACTGGGCCAGGCACTCGAACGGGCATGGACCCAGTACGATCTTCGTCCTCGGCGCGCCGGGATTGCCGCGCGTGGCCTTTCCGGAGGCAACCAGCAGAAGTTGGTGATCGCACGGGAGTTTGAGCACGACCCGGAGTTTCTGGTGGCGGCACATCCCACGCGGGGCGTGGATGTCGGGGCCATCGAATGGATTCATCGGAAGTTGTTTTCCGCCCGCGATGCGGGAGCCGGCATCCTGCTCGTTTCCTCGGAGCTCGACGAGATCCTCGCGCTTTCGGATCGCATTCTGGTGATTTTTGATGGCGCCATTGTCGGTGAGTTTGCCCGAGGCGAGGCAACGGCACAGGCACTCGGACTGGCCATGAGCGGGGGCTCGGCATGACGTCACGCTGGAAATCTCTTCGACCGCTGCTGGCGCTGGTTCTCGGACTTGCCCTCGGGCTCGGCGTCACCGCCTTTGCCGGAGAAAACCCCTGGCATGTTCTGACCGTGCTGGTGAAGGGTGCCTTCGGAACGCGCTATGACCTGGGCATGACACTGTTCTACATGACGCCGCTGCTGTTCACGGGGCTTTCCGTCTCGGTGGCGTTTCGTGCCGGACTCTTCAATATCGGAGCCGAAGGCCAGCTCACCATGGGGGCTCTTGCCGCCGCCGGCGTGGGCATCCTTTTGCCGGATCTGCCCGTCGGGCTATCGTGGCTGGCTGCCTGGATCGGTGCTGCCGCTGCGGGAGCAGGCTGGGCCGGAATCGCCGGGTGGCTCAAGGCACGGCGGGGAAGCCATGAAGTGATCTCCACGATCATGCTCAATTTCGTCGCCGCCTCGCTGGCAAGCTACATCACGCTCTACGTCTTCAAGGATCCCGAACTGCAGCTCGCCGAGAGCCTTTCGATCGGAACGAGCTACCATCTTCCGGGCATTCCAGGACTCTCGGATTCTCCGGTCAGCATCGCGCTGGTTTTCGGCGTCATCGCCGCGATCAAGCTGCACTGGATTTTCGAGCGCACGCGCCTGGGGTTTGAGCTCAAGGTCGTGGGACGAAACGAGGGGGCGGCCCGAAGCTCGGGCATTTCCGTTGCTCGAATTCAGACGCTCGCCATGGTCATGGCCGGCACGCTTGCTGCGGGAGTCGCGCTGGGAGAGGTGCTCGGAAGTGCTCATCGCTTCAAGCTGGGGTTTTCTCCCGACTACGGATTCGTCGGCATTGCGGTTGCGCTTCTGGCTCGAGGAAATCCGCTCGGCGTGATCGCCTCGTCGTTTCTTTTTGGAGCGCTTCACAAGGGCACGGCCGATCTCGACATCGAGACCGACTATGTGACTCGCGACCTCGCCCTGGTGATTCAGGCGCTGATCATCGCCACGGTTTCGGCAGAAGGACTCTGGGATGTCATCGACCGGCGTCGCCGTCGCGTTTCGGTCAAAGGAGGAGCCCATGTCGCTGGATGAACTCTCTTCACTTGCCGGCGCGACGCTGCGCCTGTCGTCTCCACTGATTTTTGCCGCCATGGGTGGCCTGCTGAGCGAGCGCTCCGGCGTCATTCACATCGCCCTCGAAGGCATGATGATGGTGGGAGGATTTGCCGCCGCAGTGGCCACGCTCTCTTTCGAGAATCCGGTCGTTGGATGCGCTGCGGCCATGCTGGCGGGAATGCTTTTCAGCGTGATCTATGCCGCCATCGTTATTCCGTTTCGTGCCAATCAGGTCGTCGCGGGAACGGCGATGAATTTTCTGGCCATGGGACTGGTGCCTTTTGCCTCGAAGCTGCTTTACGACAACACGGGCTCGACGCCTTCGATTCCTCTGGAAGATCGACTGCACTGGGGAGGGCCTGTCGTCGCCGCCGTGCTTCTGGTTGCCGCTCTGGGCTGGATGCTGGCTCGTACTCCGGTGGGTTTGTGGATTCGGTTTGCAGGAGAGCATCCGCACGCGCTGGCCAGTGCCGGAGTGAATGTCATTCGCGTCCGCTGGGCCTCGGTGCTGGCGGGAGGAGCGCTGGCGGCGCTGGGAGGCGCGGTTCTTTCGCTGGGGCTGGCCTCGGCCTACACGAGAAACATGACGGCGGCGCGCGGCTTCATGGCGCTTGCGGCCGTGATCTTCGGAAAATGGCGTGCCTGGCCGGCGATGCTGGCGTGCCTGCTTTTCGGATTTGCCGAGGCGCTGCAGAATCGCCTGCAGGGGGTCGCGCTTCCTTGGAATCCAGAGGCGACGATTCCGGTGCAGTTCATCCAGATGGTGCCCTATGTGGTGACCCTCATCGTCCTGGCCGGTTTCGTCGGACGAGCCCGCGCTCCGAAGGCCCTGGGCACCCAGTTCTAGTTCGAAGTGGTTATCGACGAAAGTCCAGAACGAAGATTTCCTGCGTGTGCTCGGGGTGATCCTTCAGGGGATGGTTCACGCGCAAGACGGTGGTCGTCATGCGAAACCCCTCGTTTTTCGTCAGTTCATCGCAGAAGAGCTGAAGGTAGGGGCGTCCCGGATCGGTCAGGGTGATTCGACCTTTTGGTGTGACGGCCGAGGCCATGGCTCGAGCCAGAGGGATGGGAAGGTCCCGGTCGTAGAGTACGTCCGAGGCGATGACCCAGTCGAAGCGGCCCCAGTTGGGCGCCAGTCCACTGGGAAGCTGTGGCAGCGTGCGCCAGTCCCACTCAAAGTACTGAAGCGCGCGGGAGCCCGAGGAGCTGGCATTGCGCTGCCGGTTGAGCTCGAGGAATCGCGCCACCTGGGGATGAAAGTCGGTGGCAAAGGTCTGCGCCCCTTTATTGGCGGCAATCAGCGAGGGCATCGCCAGACCACAACCCAGTTCGAGAATGCGCAGTGCACGGGTCTTTTCGATGCCGTCGATCAGCTCCCGATCGACGAGCTCGCCCAGGGCGCGCGCCGAAGGCCAGATCACTCCAAAATAGGGACAAAGCGCATCGAGCAGCTCGGGCCGATCGAGTCGAGTCAGCTCGTCGAACATGCGGTCGATCGTGGCGTCAAGATCGCGAAGCGTCGTCAGCGAAAGTCGCGTTTGCCCGACGATTTCATTGAGTTCAACAAGGTCGAGCGAGAGCTTTTCTGTCAGGGCGCGAAGTTCGTCGGGGGTCATGATGGGCCTGCTGGATCGTAGGTGTACTCGATGACGACGGTTGGAACGCGGCCCTTTTGGTCTTCAAGGTTGCTCGGTCCTTCGTAGCGCATCAGACGGCGGGTCTCTCGGTCGTACCAGGCTGTGATCTTCGGAGCGAAAAGCCGAAAGAACCATTGATCGATTTCCAGGCGAATGCGTTCGAGCCGGGGTGCCTCGGGGTCGCGTCCCTCGGATCGAATGCGAAAGGCATAGGTGCCCAGTTTGGAAGGGATCAGAAAGCGAAACTCCGAGATTCGTCCTGAATCGAGGGTCTTGAGGCTGTCGCGTGCCAGGTAGTGAAAGCCCTGTCCGCTGACCCAGTTCGGGCCATATTGAAGTGATTTCTTCTGGTCCTGATGAAAGGCCACGAGCTTTCCATCGGTGCAGCAGTCGACCCCCTCGATGATCTTCGCCTCCAGGTTTTGAAAGCGATAGTTCGGCAGATAAGGAGTTACAGGAAATGTGGACTCCAGTTCTCCGGCCAGCTTTCCATCGGGCGAAAAGTACTGCGTTCGTGCCTTGAACACCCGATCGTTTCGGTACTCGGCCACGTGCTTCTCCCGATAGAGCACCTTGCCGTCTCGGTCGCGGGCCACGCCTTCGTAGCGTTCGATTCTTAAATCGTCGGCAGACGGGGCAGGAGCCGTCAGTGCGACCGGGACGATTCCGAAAAAAGCGATCATGAAAAGAGCGATGCGGGGCAGGAAAACTCCCCACTTTTGGCTAATTTGAAGCATCATGGACGGCATGGGCCCCATGATGCCTCATTCCCCCAGAATTACCATGCTCGTTCTGGTCCTTTCGCTCTCGCTCTCGGGTTGCCAAAAGCTTGCAGTGTGGATGACTCGCAGCACCCAGCCAGCGGTGCCCGCTTCCGGGCAGGTCGGCTCGCCTGAGGGAAATGATCCGGAGTCCGCCAACCGAGAGCTTCGCCAGCAGCGATCGCAGCAGAATGCCGAGCTGCTTCAGGAACTCTACCGTGTCGTCCTGGTTTTGAATCCCTCCAGTCCGGCGGCCTTCGGAAACTGGCTCGACTCGCTCAACCAGGGGGCGACGCTCGAGGGAGTTTACCGAGGCTTCACTCGTTCGCAGCTTCAACAGCAGCTGGAGGCCGATCAACGATCAACGGCGACTCCCCATGCCGTGGGCGTGTTCTCCCGCGAACTCGCACAGGTCCTGTTGGCATTTCCGCAAATGCCAAAGATCGACGAATCCGAGGCGAAGCCTCTGCAGGCCATCGCTTTCCCGGGGAAAGCAGAGGCCGATCTGGATTCAGAGGGGATGCAGCTCGAACCCCCGCGTGAGATCGTCTTTCGTCCGTTCGCCACACCTACGGCCGCGCCTTCGACAGAACCGCGTCCTGAGCCCTCCGTAGTCGCGGGCAGGGTGGGGGCCGTCTTCACTGGTGCATCGATCTTCACGCTCAAGCGGGTGCTGGGCGACTGGGCCTTGAAACTGGTCGAGGCCCTGCTCGAGCTTTCGCGTCCGCAGCTGATCGAGTGGTATGCCGACTTTGCGGCACGCACCGCGACGCTTTCAGTGGATTTTGGCCTGGCACCGCGACAGGAGCCGACCCGGCGGTTTCATCGAGACTGGGCCGAGCGCGCCACCGACGACCAGCTTCGCTGGGAAGTCTTGAATCGCCTGCACCGAATACTGAACGATGCCCAGAAGCTGCGACCTGCCGCTACCACCGTAGCGCCTTCGCCGATTTCGTCCCACGAACCGAGCTCGCCTCAAGGAGACCAACGCTGATGCAACCCCTGATCATTACCTGCGCCATCACGGGCGCTGAAACCACTCGTGAACGCCAGCCGCATCTGCCGATCACCCCGGCGGAGCAGGCGGCTGCATCGAAGGAGTGCCTGGATGCCGGCTGTTCGATCATCCATCTGCACGTTCGTGAAGACGATGGTCGTCCGAGTCAGCGCCCCGAGCGTTTTGCCGAGGCGATCGGTGCCATTCGCGCAGAGGCTCCCGGCGCCATCATCCAGATCTCGACCGGGGGGGCTGTCGGCGAGTCGATCGAGAACCGGGCGAGGCCGCTCGATCTCAAGCCTGAAATGGCCTCGCTCAACCTTGGAACCATGAACTTCGGCGAGGACGTCTTCTTCAATCATCCACGCGACATCATCGCACTCGCGTCGCGGATGCGCGATTCCGGCGTGGTTCCCGAGCTCGAGGTGTACGAGGCCGGAATGCTCGAGACCGCCTATCGGTATGCGAAGCAGGGAATCCTGCGCGAGCCGATGCACTTTCAGTTCGTTCTTGGGGTACCGGGCGGAATGTCGGGCGAGCCCGAAAATCTTTTTCACCTGATTCACCGCCTCGAGTCGCTTTCTCGTTCCGCCGGCCACGAGCTGCCACACTGGGGCGTTGCGGGGGTCGGCCGCTACCAGTTGCCGCTGGCCGTGCAGGCGATCCTGCTGGGCGGGCACGTGCGGGTCGGATTCGAGGACAATATCTTCTACTCGAAGGGCGAAGTGGCGAAGTCGAATGCCCAGCTCGTCGAGCGCATCGTGCGAATCGCGCGTGAGCTGGGCCGCCCGGTGGCGACTCCCGAGCAGGCGCGCGAGATGCTCGCGCTGCGTCGGTCCTGATCGCCATGGCTCTCAAGACCTATCGCTTTCGGGTGCCTCCCGAGCTGGCCAGAACGCGACTCGATGAAGGGCTGGTGGCTCTTTTCTCGGGCGATCGGGCCATCTCAAAATCGCAGGCGCGAAAGCTCGTCGTCGCAGGGGCCGTATACCTGAACCGTCGACGCGTACGAATTGCATCCAAGGAGCTGATCGTCGGTGCCCACATTGAAGTGCATGTCGACTGGGAACGTGCCGCCAGTGGAGCCCAGCGTGCCGATCTTCGCTGGCAGATGACCGACTCGGCCATTCTCTACGAAGATGAGTGGCTGATCGTGATCGACAAGCCGCCGGGGCTTCCCACACAGCCCACGCTGGATGAGGCGCGGGCCAATCTGTTCGCGCTGGTCGAGCAGTACCTGCGAAGGCGTGAGGGAGATCCGCAGGCGTATCTAGGCCTGCATCATCGGCTCGATCGCGACACGTCCGGAGTGATTCTCTTCACCAAACGCAAGGAGGCCAACAAGGGTGTTTCTGAAATGTTCTCGGAGCATCTCGCGCAGAAGGAATACCGTGCGCTGGTGACCGGCCCCTGGACGTCCCCTCCGCCCGAGGGTCGCTGGGAGGTGCGCAACCATCTGGGTCGGGCTCCCGGAAAGAAGTCCTTTTTTCAGAGCGTTCGATCGGGCGGAGACTGGGCACACACGCTCTTCGAGGGACCGCAGGACTTCGAGATGCGCTGCTGGCCGCGGACGGGAAGAACCCATCAGATTCGAGTGCACCTGTCGGAGTCCGGCCTTCCGATCGTGGGAGATCCCCTGTACGAGGCGCGCTGGGAGAAGGAGATTCGGCGTGAGTTTCCCGCTCGGTTTGAGGGCCGCCTGTCGCGGACGCGACTCATGCTGCATGCCGCTTCCTTGACTTTCCCCCATCCGATTTCTAAAACCGAAGTATCGGTTCGCAGCCCCATTCCCGAGGATTTTCAGCAATGTCAGGCGAGCCTTCTCGCAGTAAATCGGTCCTTTTGACGGCGATTCGCAGACGCTGGCAGCGTACGGCGCTGCTTCGTGAGTTGCTTTCGAAGTACCGTCGCTTCGTCGTGCTGGGGCTGGGGGCCCTGATTCTGGTCGACATTCTTGAAGTGCTGCCACCGATCCTGCTCAAGCAGGCCGTCGATGTGGTGGTCGATCGCGAGCCCATCGCCGAGCTGGGCTGGATTGCCGGGTTCTATCTGCTGGTGGCCGTGGCGCAGGGTTTCTGCCGTTATGCGTGGCGAATTTTCCTGATTCGCTCGAGTCATCTTGCGGCTCGAGATCTGAGAAATCGCTACTCGCGCCGACTGTTCGGTCTCTCGCCGTCTTTTTTCGATCGCCGCAAGCTGGGCGATCTGATGTCGCTGGCCACGAACGATGTCGAGGCGGTGCGGATGGCTTTGGGCCCGGGCCTTCTGGTGGCGGCCGACGCGATCTTTTATTTCGTCACCGTTCCGGTGGCGATGTTCTGGCTCTCGCCCCAACTGACGCTGCTGGCCTTCCTGCCGCTTCCGTTTCTGCCGTGGTTCGTGGCCCGAAATGAACGGCTCGTGCATGAGCGTTTCGAGAAGGTGCAGGCCTCGTTCGGCAGGCTTTCGGCCATGGCGCAGGAGGCGCTGAGCGGCATGCGGGTCATCAAGGCCTTTGCCGCCGAGAAGGGGCAGCTCGACCGATTTCGCCGGGCCGGCGAAGAGTACATGAAACTCAACATGAGCTTCGCTCGCGTGCAGAGTTCGTTCGGTCCGACGCTCGACTTCACGATGAGCCTGGGACTCGTCGTGCTGATTTATGTGGGCGGCCATCAGGTCATGGACGGAGCCGAATCGCTCGGTACGTTTGTGGCTTTTCAAAGGTACATCCAGAAGATGGTGTGGCCGATGGCGGCGATCGGAATGGCCATCTCGTACCTGCAGCGCGGAGTGGCCAGCGGCCAGCGCATCCAGCAGGTTCTGGCCGAGACCAGCGAGATTCCCGACGTGGGGCACGCCGACCAGTGCGCCGATGCCGGGACTGCGCCGACGACTGAGCCGGCGACAGCACCGAGGGCGGTTCGCGGCGAGATCGAGTTTCGAAATTTGTCGTTTCGATATTCCGTCGACTCCCCGTGGGTGCTTCGAGAGTTTTCGCTGCAGGTGCCTGCAGGGGCCCGCGTCGCTTTCGTGGGTGCCGTGGGATCGGGAAAATCCACGCTGCTTTCTCTCGTTCCCCGGCTGTATCCGGTTGAAGGCGGCCGGATCTTCATCGACGGCGGCGACATCAACGACCTGCCGCTTTCGACGCTTCGTCGTGAAGTGGGCTTCGTCGGGCAGGAACTGTTTTTGTTCAGCGAGACGGTTCGAGAGAATCTGGCGTGGGGAGTTCGCGGCGAGCTCCCCGAAGAACGCGTGGATGCGCTGGCTCGAAGCGTGGCACTGGAGCGCGAAGTGGAGCGACTGCCTCAGGGCTGGCAGACGCTGCTGGGCGAGCGCGGCGTCAATCTGTCCGGTGGCCAGCGCCAGCGCCTGACCATTGCCCGGGCACTGGCGCGAGAGCCCGCGATCTTGATTCTGGATGACGCTCTTTCGGCCATCGACACTCGAACCGAGAGCCTGCTGCTCGGAGAGCTTCGTTCCGGGCGCTGCACCCAGCTTGTGGCGGCTCACCGGCTGTCGACCATTCAGGATGCCGATTGGATTGTCGTGCTCGAGGCCGGAGTGAAGGTGCAGGAGGGAACCCATTCGTCCCTGCTGGGACAGCGCTCGGGCCTGTATCGAAAATTCTACGACCAGCAGCGCCTTGAGCAGGAGCTCGAGCAGGTGCTCGATCGCGAATGGAACGAGGAGGTGGCCCGTCATGGCGACAACCCCGGACCGGCCTGAAAAGCGAGATCAGCTGTCGCAGGATCTCGAGGAGCAGCGGGGAGACTCCGCTTTGCGTGCTCGCGAGCTGCGACGAACGCTGGCGCTGCTGCTGCAGCATCCCGGCCTTCTTGCGTTTGGCCTGCTCCTGGTGCTTGTGGCGACGGCTGCTGCGCTTTTTGAACCCCGCCTGCTGGGGCAGGCGATCGATGAGGCCATCCTGCCGCGCGATGAGCCCCGCCTCGTTCGAATTGCGCTGATTTTTCTCGTAGTGGAAGCCCTGAGGGTGGGGGCTACGATCGGCCAGTCCTATTGTTTCACTCTTCTGGGGCAACGGGTGATGCAGAAGCTGCGCCTCGACCTGCTTTCGCGCCTGCAACGCCTGCCCGTTTCGCTGCTCGATCGAACTCCGGCGGGACGGCTCGTCACCCGTGTGACCAATGATATCGCTTCGCTGGCCGAAATGTTCTCGGCAGGATTCGTCACCATCCTGATGAATGTCCTGACGGTACTGGGCATTCTGGCCTGGCTCTTCGTTCTGGATTTTCGCCTCGCTCTGGTGGCGCTGGCAGTCTTTCCGGTTCTGCTCGCAGCGGCGATCTTCTTCAGTGGTCGGCTGCGCGTGGCGTATCGCGAGGCTCGGAGCAGGCTCTCCTCTCTCAATGCGTTTCTGGCCGAAAATCTGATGGGCATTCGGGTGATGCAGCTCTTCGGACGCGAATCGCGCCAGCACGCACGCTTTTCCGAGGTCAATGAGAGCTATACCGAAGCGCAGGTGGCCACGGTACGAACCTTCGCATTGTTTCAGCCCTCGATCACCTGGGCGTCGGGAGTGGCAATGACGGGCGTCGTGGCCTACGGGGGCGTGCTGGCCTATGAGGGCCGGCTGGCGGTCGGGGTGCTGGTGTCGTTCTTTGCCTACGTTCTCTCGGTTTTTCAGCCGATTCGCGAAATCGCCGACAAGTGGAATCTCTTTCTTTCGGGTATGGCCTCGGCGGAGCGAATTTTTTCGATGCTCGACTGGCCGGTCGAGGACGAGTCGGGCGTCGGAGAGATCGACCGGGAGCGCCTGCCGAAGCTGGGTGGGGAGATCGTCTTTGAGGACGTCTGGTTTCGCTACGGATCTGACGAGGACACGCAGGCTCAAGGGGGAGGCGAAGGATCGACCTGGGTGCTTCGCGGGCTTTCGTTCACGATCCCCGGGGGAACCCGACTGGGAGTCGTCGGTCACACCGGTGCCGGGAAATCGACGCTGATTAGTCTTTTGCTTCGATTTTACGAACCCACCCGAGGACGGATCCTTCTCGATGGGCGGGAGCTGTCGAGCTATGACCGGCGGGAGTTGCGGGCCAGGATCGGCATGATCCAGCAGGATGTCTTTCTGTTCTCGGGCAGTATCGAGGACAACATTGATCTTTTTCGCGGTGATTCGGGGGAGCAGCAGTCGCACGGGGGGCGCGAACTCTCCGAGCGTGGCGGCAATCTTTCGATGGGAGAGCGCCAGCGCATTGCCTTTCTGCGCGCGAGGGCGGCACGCCCCGACCTCTGGATTCTCGACGAGGCCACCTCGAACGTCGATTCGACTACCGAAGCCGAGATCTCGGCCATGCTGCGCCAGGAGGCGGAAGGATGCACCCAGATCCTGGTCGCACATCGCCTGGCCACCATCCGGGATGCAGACCTCATCCTGGTGCTGCACCACGGGCAGCTGATCGAGAGCGGCACCCATGTCGAGCTTCTGCGACAGAAGGGGGCTTACGCCAGGATGGTCGCGCTTCAGCGAATCGAGTCGGCCAGGTCTCCGGTCTCGGCCCAGGCTTCCAGCCAGCTCGTGTAGCGGATGTCGGATTCGTCGGCGATGAGCATCACCAGTCGATCGATGCCGAGCGCGTTTCCTCCGGAAGGGGGAAGTCCTTCCTCGAGGGCCTCAAGAAAGTCCTCGTCGAGCGGAGTTGGCGGAAACGATTCGCCGTAGACGCTCGAGCGAAGCTGCATGTCCTTCTCGAAGCGGGCGCGCTGCTCGACCGGATCGGTGAGTTCCTCGAAGGCGTTGCAGAGTTCGATTCCTGCGGCGTAGGCTTCGAAGCGCCGGGCCCAACGTGAGCCGTCGGGATGCGTTTCGATCACCGATAGGGCCGCCTGCGAGGCAGGATAGCCGTGAACGAAGACGGCCCGGTCCTGCGGCAGGCGGGGCTCGATCACATTGAGCCAGATGCGAAAGTAGAGATCATCCCAGGGTTCGTCGGCCAGTTGTTCGACCGAACTTCCTGCGGGAATGAGGCCGAGGCGGACGCACTCGCGAGCCAGCAGTGCGGACGTGTTGGCGGCGACGAGGTCGACTTCCGCCAGTTCCTGAAACAACTGGCGCACGGAGAGGCGGGGCCAGGGCGTACGCACCGAAAAACGCCGTCCTTGAAAAGTGATCTCGGGCTGGCCGAGAATCTCGATGGCGAGGCGCTCGAGAAGGCTTTCGGTGTCGCGCATGATGTCCTCCATTCCGGCGAAGGCGCGATACCACTCGAGCATCGTGAATTCGGGGTGGTGGGTGGAGGACTTGGGTTCCTGGCGAAACGTTGGGGTGATTTGAAAGATGCGCTCCAGTCCTCCGACAAGCAGGCGCTTGAGCGCGAACTCGGGCGAGGTGGGCAGGTAGGCTCCACTCTCGAGACGAAACGGGCGGATATGCGGCTCCATGCCGGGGCAGCGAACGAGCAGCGGCGTGCGGGTTTCGAGAAAATCCTGTTCGAGAAAGAACTGACGCACGAGCGCCTCGACCCGAGTGCGCATGGCCACGCCGCGCTGGCGTCGCGGATCCTGAATGCGCTCGAAGATCCTCAGGCGGCGCTGTGGGTGCCGATTGGGCGTCAAGACGCGCAGTGGGGCGGGAGCGTCCGGGCCGGTGACCGATGGACTGACCGGCTCACCGGTCCGCTCACGGGCGACGAGCTCCACCCAGTCGCCGGGAGCCGCTGTTGCTTGCGCGGCGCGGGCCGCTGTTGCTTGCGCGGCGCGGGCCGCTGGTTCTGTCGCGGCGCGGGCCGCTGGTTCCTGCGCAGGCTCCAGCGTGACCCACTCCTGTTGTCCTCGGCCGTCGGCCAGAAGGGCCCTTCGGCGGCCTTCGTCATCGGTCATGATCTGCAGCAATCGTCCGCGGGTAATGGTGGGCATGCTTCGGCTAAAGCATGAATTTTTGCAGTTGTCACCGCCGGGGTCGGCCGCCCACAATCAGAGACCGACGATGACGTCCGATCTCTTTCGCAGACAACTCGAGGCCGCCTCGCGAATCGAACATCCCTACTCGGGACTGCGCTCGTCCGCGAGTGAGGGTACACCCGCGGCCGTTCTGGTTACCTGGGCGTTTTCGGCCGCGAATCCCTCGGAGCCCCAGGTGCTACTCACGCGTCGTACCGAGAAGGTCGAGACGCACAAGGGGCAGATGGCTTTTCCAGGAGGGATGCGCGATCCGGGCGATTTGTCTGACGCCGAAACCGCCCTTCGCGAAGCGCACGAAGAGGTGGGGTTGAGCGCGTCGCTCGTTGAGGTGCTGGGAGAGCTTCCGCCGATGTGGACGGTCACGGGCTTTCTGGTGACTCCGGTGGTATCGATTCTCAAGCCGAGCCTCGAAGACGTGCTGCTCGTGAACAACGAGGACGAGATCGCCGAGTCGCTCTGGGTGCCGCGCTCACGACTCGAACAGACCTACCGGCGCGAGTTCATGCGGCACCAGTCGGTGCGCTACCCGATCGACGTGTTTCTCGATGAACCCCATCGGGTCTGGGGAGTGACCGGAGCGCTGCTGAAAAATCTTTTGGAGCGGCTGGAGCGCGTAAGGTAGCGTGGGGCCATGAGCGCAGCGATTCGTTTGGATGCGGAGAAGGGTGGAGCAGTTCGGGTTCGTCGGTTGTGGTGGTCTGTGACGCTGGGTTTTACTCTGGCCCTTGCTTTGGGCCTGGCCGTCGTGCCGGGTCGCGCCTCTGCTGACGAGGCCCCGGCGCTGGCATCGCAACCCTTCGGAGCCGGCTACGAAGACTGGCAGTGGCCGCTGGCCGAGCACGACTGGACCGTGGCCGTCATTCCCGGCGTCGGAGTGATCAATAACTCTGCGGGGTTTACGCTTCAGGGTGCGATCGCGCGAAAGCTCATGCACCACGGATTCGCTCCGGACATGAACAACCAGGTTTTTCTTGAAGCTCAGGCCGGTCCGATGACGACTGGCAACGGCTCAGCACTTCTGTTCAGTGCCCACATTCGATGGGATCTGACGTTGAACGGCGACTGGACCTTCTACGGACTCGGGGGACTCGGCGGAAACATCACCTCGGAGCGGCTGGGCGACCAGTTTCAGCTTCTACCGCGTTTTGGGGTGGGAGCCGTGCTCGACATCGAGCGCCAGACGCGGCTTCCCATCGGACTTCGGGGTGAGCTTTCGCGAGAGCTGATCGGTATCGGCGTTCAGTTCCGCATTTAAGGCGGAGATGGCCGCCTTTCCGCTTCTCAATCATCTCGAAATCGCCCGGCTGGCAGAGCTTCTCAACGCCGAGTGCGCCGGTGCGCACCTGGACCGACTGATCGTTCCCGAAAGAGCGGATTTTCCTGAGGGCTATCTCAAGAGCGACTGGGTTTTTCGGCTCGAGCAGCGTCGACGCGAGCTGGCGCTTTTTCTGAGTCTGCGCCCCCGTGCCTGTTCTGTCTCGCTTCTCGAGGGGCGTGGGCCCAGGCATTCGCAGCAGGCCACGCGCTCTCCGTTTGACCAGGCTCTGTCGAAGCACCTCAAGGGGCTGCGGTTGCAGAAGGTTCGTTCAGTCGAACGCGAGCGCATGCTCGTTCTCGAGTTCACCGGCTACTGGCTGATCGTGGTTTTGATTCCCGCACTTCCCGAGGCGTTGCTGGTCGACTCAAAGACGCAGTTGATCGTCGCGCGATCTCGGACGATTCGAGGAGCATCTCGGGAAGGGGGAGCCGCCGAGGTTTGGGCATGGCCCGAGCCGAGAGAGGTTCCCGCCCAGCTTTCGGTGAGGGAAGGATTCTTGACGGATGCCTTCTGCTACCACCGCGAAGTCGAGACCGCCCTGAAAACGGAGGCGTTTCGGCTGCGGCGTGATCGTGTGCGTCGTGCCGTGGCCGAGCAGACGAAGGCGCTGGCGAAGACGGTTCGGCAGGCCGAAGAGGCGCTGGTCGCCGCCCAGGCCGAGCCCGACTGGTCGCTCTATGGGGAGACGCTCAAGGCTTGGTTGTATGCTCTGCCCGAACCCGAGCCTGAGTTGGGTACCGGGGTTGGAGCGGGCTCCGTGTGGGTTTTGGGTGAGGTGCGTGTTCCGACTTCAGTGGGAAGAGGGGCCTCGAGGACGAGTGGGAATCCGGCTGCACTGATCGAAAAGTTTTTTCACCTCGCACGACGGCGCAGGCGCCGAATCGAAGAGGCCTGCTCGCGCCGGGATTCCGCCCGCGAGCGGCTGGAAGGATTGCAGGCTTTGAGTCGCGATGGGGGAGCGGCCGCCTATGAAATTGCCGATGGCGACTGGCGCTCTCTCGTGGCGTTCGAGCGTACTGTGGGCCTGGCGACGGCGGCAGGCGAGGGCACCGCGAGTGGCGGTGAGGCGGCTGCGGGTCGAGCCCTCAAGGCGGCAGTTCCGGCGCGGTGGCAGGGAAGGGTATTCGTGTCGAAGGACGGCTTTCCGATTCTCGTCGGCAAGTCCCGCGACGAGAACCTCGAGCTGACGTTTCGAATCGCCAAGGGCAATGACCTTTGGATGCACCTTCGCGGTCGGCCCGGCGCCCATGTCGTGATTCCGGTTCCCCCGGGCAAATCCATTCCTCTCGAAACGCTGCTGGATGCCGCTGCTCTTTGCATTGTGTTCAGCGGAGGGCGGGACTGGGGAAAGACCGAAGTGGACTACACTTTCAAGAAGTACGTCCGACGCATCAAGGACTCGACCGAGGCGTCGTACACTCACAACAAGACGCTGATCGCGTCGCCCGATCCCGAACGGCTCGAACGATTGAAGTAGGTCGATCAAGAGAACTGATGGCACCGAAGTTGCTGTGAGGCACCTCTGCCAGATCAGGCAGAATTGAGGGAACGACCTCCTTTCCCGCAAGAAAGGAGGTGATCCAATGAAACACAAC
>CAYSOA010000036.1:0-21706 GCA_964432565.1 uncultured Bacteriovorax sp. | reverse complement strand
GAACCCGCAACCCTCAGCTTGGAAGGCTGATACTCTAGCCAATTGAGCGACTCCCGCAACAGTCGCCTACAGCCAATGAATTTTAGTTGGTGGGGAGAGAAGGATTCGAACCTTCGAAGGCAAAAGCCGCCAGATTTACAGTCTGGTCCCGTTGGCCACTTGGGTATCTCTCCAAATCAACCAAAGTGAAAAACCTGCCCTAACTTAGGGTCCCTCTTCTCACCGACGCCACCACCTCTTGTCAATCAAAGAAAAAAACAAAAGCATTCCTACAGAAATGTGGAGCTGGAGAAGGGACTCGAACCCACGACCTGCGGTTTACAAAACCGCTGCTCTACCAACTGAGCTACTCCAGCACACCACTTTTAGAAGAAGCGATAGCCGCCGAAAAATTCCACCTTTCCCCGGAAATGTCAATGGGTTACAAAACTGCGTCGTGACCCAAAGAAGAACCAGACCGGACGCTGGACCTGTTCTGATAGTTCAGCACGCCCCGCACGAACACCCGGCGGCCCTGCGTCGCGTGCTGGCCGCCCAGCGGATTCCCATTCAGTGGATCCATCCCTACCGGGGGGACTCGTTCCCTCAGGCTAGTCGAATTCGTGGGATGATTTCACTGGGCGGGCCCATGAGCTCTAATGACGAGCTCGATCACCCCTGGATCCGGCATGAAATCCAGCTTTTACAGGACTGTCTCGAGGCCGACGTGCCGATCCTTGGAATCTGTCTAGGCGGACAGCTGCTCGCACGGGCCCTCGGGAAGCGAGTTTACGCCAACCCCAGAGCCGAGGTAGGGTGGCATCCGCTGGAGCTGACCCCTGAAGGGAGAGGCGACCCCATCTTCTCGGCTGCAGCCGAACGTCCGACGGTTTATCACTATCACTTTGAAACCTTCGAGGTCCCGCAGGGCGCTACACTGCTTGCGCGGTCATCCGCGTGCGAACGGCAGGCATATCGGCTCAACGCGCACACTTACGGACTGCAGTTTCACCCTGAAGCGGACCACCAGCTTCTCGCGGAGTGGATGTCTTTCGATGACTTCGACGAGGAGATTGAACAGATTCGTGCGCAGCATGGAGACGAGTTCGTGCAGGATTCGCGAACCCAACTCCTGTTGGCCACTGAGGCTGAGCTGAACAGCATCCCCCTGATCACTGCTTTTTCAACACTCTTTCGGCAAGAAAGGCACTCAACTTCCTCGAGAGGCGCGGTCTCCACTGATGGGATCACGATGTGGCATCAGCTCAAGGTGCCAGTCGAAGTGGAAATCACGAGCACGGATGGTGCGCCGTTTGCGATTCGAGGACTCATAGAAAGACTTCTCAACATCTCTGACGAGAACTTCATTGTCATTAGAGGAGAAGACCACCTCGTCTGGCCCATTCGGATTGCCGACATCAGACAGATCAGGCCAGTTTCGAAATAAGGACACCTGCCGCGACGGACACATTGAGCGACGTCACCCCCTCACCTACGGGCGGGATGGAGCAAACCATGTCACAGGACTCCGCAGTCAGCCGGCGCATTCCCTTTTCTTCATTTCCGAGAACCAGAAGCCACTTGCGGTCCTTTTCAACGGTTCTCCAGGATTGCTCGGCATGCTCCGATGTCCCCAGAATCCACAATCCTCGGTCGCGCGATAGCTCGAAAGCGCGCTGAAGGTTCGGCACCACCGCAAACGGGACGGATTCGACTCCACCTGAAGCCACATCGTAGACGGTCGAAGACAGAGCGGCCGAGCGATCCTGAGTCATGATCACGCCTCGAACCCCGAAAAATGCGGCAGTTCTGAAGATCGACCCCACATTGTGGGGATCCTGAAGTTGATCGAGTGCAATCCAAAGCCCCCCGGACTCCGGGGCGCCCTCTTCTGACGGCAGCAGCTCTTCGATCGCTCGGGGAACTCGCTCTCGAACGAGAGCCTCAGTGCTCGATGTTCTGCCGTCGTCAGCACGAATCTCGTTCGACCGGCGCCCTCCGTTACGACTCTCGGGGCGAACGGGCTTTACGGGGGCCGCCACGACACGAACTCGACTTTTTCTCGCCAAGGCTACCACCCGCGACCACGGATCTGAACCTTCCTCCGCTTCGCGAGACTCGCGCACTTGGGAGAGCCGAATTTCGAGGACATCTTGAGGGCGCTCACGAAGGGCCGCCAGAACACTGTGAGGATTCTTGAGAGTCAGCATGTCTCGAGCTTATACGCTGCATTAGAGGCGTACGCCCGAAAACTTTGCTAGGGTCGGCCCCTTGCTGACTTCGGACCGGAGCCCTGAAGGCCCATAGAGGACGCCCTTTCCTGCTCAAGCTCCTGAAGTACGGCCTCAACGACACTTCGTGGTGAATCTGCCCGAGTGATGGGACGCCCCATGACGATCGCCGAGGCTCCCGCCCGGGCGGCCTCTCTCGGGGTCATCGTTCGGGCCTGATCATCGCCGGCCACCGAGTCCATTCGAATTCCCGGAACGACCGTATAGAGTGAAGGATGGGAACGCTGCAACTCTTCGAGCTCGTGAGCCGAGCACACCACCCCGTCAATCCCCTCACTAGCGAACGTGTCCACCAGTCGCACTACCGCGTCATGCGCGTCGCTTCCGTGCCCGGAAACGGCTCTAGCAACCTCCGCCCACCGCAGGTCATCGAACGACGTCAGCACGCTCACTCCCAGAACCCGGGGCCTGAGGCTCTCAATCTCTGCCAGAGCGTCACGCACGGCGTGGATCATAGCGCCCCCCCCTGCAAGATGGAGGGTAAACATTTCAACATGAAGCATGGCGGCCTGAAGCGATGCCTTGGCTACAGTGTTCGGGATGTCGTGGAACTTGAGATCGAGAAAAACGCGCTTCTTCTGGTGGACCAGTTCACGAATGAATTGAGGCCCCGCAGCAGAGAAGAGCTCGAGACCGACCTTGAAGATCACATTTAGCCCATCCAATGCGCGAACAACGGCCCACGCCTGATCCTCACGGGCAAAATCAAGCGCGACGATCAGTTCGGTTCTGGCTGGATTGGAGTTCGGTGTGATCAGGGGCATTCAGTAAGCCCGTGCAAAGACAGTGCGAACGGTCCCGTCAGTCTTACCGCAGACCATGCAGCCCCTACCCTCTTCTGCAATGGGCTGACACTCATTGTCCAACGGCAGGCAGCGAATGGTCGCCTTGGTTTCTTCCTTGACCTTTGCCTCACAGTCCCGGCTCTGGCACCAGGGGGCCATGAACAGCCCTCCGGCCTCGATCCGGGATTTGAATTCGGCATAGCCGGCGGTTCCAGCAGGCAGCTCGAATGTGTTCGCGTCACGGAATGCACGAGCCTTGTCAAGAAGCTCACTCTGCATGGCGTCAAGATTTCGGGCGACCCACGCTGGAATCTCGTCGATCGCGATGAACTCCTTCTTGCCTACGTCACGCCGAACCACGACGGCCGTCGATTTCTCGAGGTCACGAGGTCCGATCTCGATGCGAATGGGCGTTCCCGTCATCTCATGCTCAAAAAACTTCCAGCCCGGCTGTTTGGACTCATCCCTATCGACGACCACCCCGATTTCGTAGGGCAGGGCGGCCGAGTCCGAAGCAGCAGTGATTGCCTGAGCAAGCGTGTCAGCCGCCTCGAGCACTCGTGCCTTGGTCTCGACTTTGGCCATAATGGGAACGATCACCACATGGATGGAAGCCAACCGGGGAGGAAGCACGAGACCCTTATCGTCGGAATGAGTCATGATCATGCCACCGATCAGGCGTGTCGACACGCCCCAGCTCGTTTGATGGACCAGCTTCTGCTTCCCGTCGCTATCGAGAAATTTGGTTTCGAAAGCATTGGCGAAGTTCGTTGAGAGATTGTGAGAGGTTCCTGCCTGGAGAGCCTTCTTGTCCTGCATCATGGCTTCGATCGAGTAGGTCCGAAGCGCTCCCGCAAACTTCTCACTTTCGGACTTGAGCCCCGGAACAACGGGCATGGCCAGCACTTCCTCGGCGAATTCCGTATAAACCTTGAGCATCTGCCTCGTCATGCTCTCGGCTTCGTCGGCAGTGGCATGACAGGTATGCCCCTCCTGCCAGAGGAACTCGGTTGTACGCAGGAAGAGGCGAGTTCGCATTTCCCACCTCACCACGTTTGCCCATTGATTGATCATCAAGGGAAGGTCCCGATAGGACTGAATCCACTTCGCGAACATGCTATTGATGATCGTTTCGGAGGTGGGACGTACCACCAGTTTCTCTTCGAGATCTTTTGCTCCCGCATAGGTGACCACCGCGCATTGCGGGGCAAATCCTTCGACATGCTCCGCCTCCTTCTTCAGGAAGCTCTCGGGGATGAATACGGGGAAATAAGCGTTTCGGACTCCGGCCTTCTTAATTCGCCGGTCGAGATCCTGCTGAATGCGCTCCCAGATGGAATAGCCGTTGGGGCGGATGACCATGCATCCCTTTACGGGAGAGTAGTCGGCCAGTCGGGCGTTTAGGACGATGTCCTGATACCATTGAGAGAAGTCTTCGGAGCGCGGAGTGATCTTTTCAGCCATGGCCCCTTTCATCGCACAGAGGTCCCCGGGCTGCAATCCGGGCGATTCTCAGGTGCCGCCCGGGATGCGAATTCCGAAGGACTTGATCTTTCGATGAAGATGGCTTCGCTCGATCCCGAGCACGGTGGCTGTTCTGGAGATGTTCCAATCCTGTTCCTTCAAGACTTTGAGAATGAACTCCCTCTCAAACTCTTGCCGGGCATCGCGAAGTTTTCGAACCCCATCAATGGCAACGGAATCCCCACCCCCACCATCCCCTGGCGTCAGCTCCTCCATGGCAGGCGATGCCACTTCATTCTTGAGGTGCACCAGGAGTTCGTTGGCGCTGACAGCCCCCGCACCCTCCTGCTCGCCGGATAAAATAACCACTCTCTCAATGAAGTTTCGAAGCTCTCGGACATTGCCAGGCCAGGGATAGCTCTCCAGTACTCGCTCAGCCTCGGCGGACAAGGGACGAGCAGGACGGCCATGGGCCCGACAGAATTCCTTGAGGAAATGATCCGCCAGCAGACGAATGTCCCCGACGCGTTCTCTTAGGGGAGGAATTTGAAAGGGAATGACGTTCAGCCTGTAGAACAAATCCTCACGAAAGGCGCCTTTCTGGATCTCACCCTTCAAGTCCTTGTTCGTGGCGGCCACGACTCGCACATCCACCTCAATGGTCTGGCTTCCCCCAACACGTTCAAATCTCTGCTCCTGGAGAATTCTCAGGACCTTGGCCTGCGTTTTGAGCGACATGTCGCCGATTTCGTCCAGAAAAAGCGTACCGCTGTTGGCCATGTCAAACTTTCCGCGGCGCAGCTGAGTCGCCCCTGTGAAAGCGCCGCGCTCATGTCCGAAAAGCTCGCTCTCGATCAATTCCTCCGGAATGGCCGCGCAATTCACTGCCACAAAGGGCTTCTGGTAACGCGAAGAGAGCTGATGAATGGCGTGAGCAACAAGTTCCTTCCCTGTTCCATTCTCGCCAGTGATGAGAACGGAACCTGTTGTCGGCGCAACTCTGCGAATGAGATCCTGAAGCTGCAGGATCGTCGAGGAGTTCCCCACGATCACTCTTTGGTGGTCGACTCGCCGTCGAAGTGCCGCATTCTCTCGAGCCAGCTCATTCGCGACCACCGCATTCTGAAGAACCACGAGCAGGCGATCCAGCGACAGGGGCTTTTCGATGAAGTCAAAGGCACCCAGCTTAGTCGACCGAACAGCCGTTTCGATCGTACCATGTCCAGACATCATGATGATCGGCAGATCGATGAATTCGGCCTTGATCTGCTTCAGGACCTCGATGCCGTCCATTTCAGGCATCCAGATGTCCAGCAATACCGCATCCGGGCGAGACCCCCGGATACGCTCGAGGCCTTCAGACCCGGTGGCAGCCACGGCAACCTCATAGCCCTCATCCACCAAGGCGCCGGAAAGCGACTGACGAATGGCGGCCTCGTCATCGATGATCAGTACTGTCCTTGCCATTTTAACTCCGGCTCAAGCCTTGCCAGATCGAGGTAGGCAACTCAATCAGGAATTGGGTGCCCCCCCCTCGCTCGCTTTCAACGCGGATGACTCCATGATGGTCGTTGACGATACGCTTGGCAATGGCGAGCCCCAACCCCGTACCCTCCTGCTTCGTGGAAAAATAGGGCTCGAAGACCCTCTCTCTTACGTCGTCATTGATGCCGGGACCATTGTCGCGAAAAACGAGACGCGCCATGCTGATATCCGGTTCATGACCGGTAGACATGGTGATTCTCGGAGAGCCCACCGAAGAAGTTTCGGCAAGGGCAGAAACCGAATTATCCATCAGGTTGATGAGCACTCGCTTCATCTGATCCCGATCAAAATCGAAGGAGGGGAGCATCGCATCAGGGACGAAGTCGAATTGAATTCCGGGATGTGCCTGCTGGTACAGGGCGAGCACCTCCCTTGCAACCTCGTTTAGGTCATTCAGTGAGGGGTTGATCTGCGGAAGGCGGGCAAAATTGGAGAACTCGTTCACCATTTCCTTCAGCTCATCCGTGTGTCGAATGATGGTTTCAGTGCATTCCTGCAGCAGCTCGCCATCCCTTCCCTGAATATCCCCCAATCTTCTCTGGAGCCTCTGGGCGGACAGCTTGATCGGAGTCAGGGGGTTCTTGATCTCATGGGCGATTCTTCTGGCGACCTCGCGCCACGCGGTCTCTCTCTGCACCTTGAGAATGGGAGTGAGATCATCGATCACCACCACGAGCCCCCCGGTGCCGGCAACGTCGGGAAGGTGGGTCGAGATCGCAGCCAGAGTCCTTTGGGCATCGTCTCGGGCACTCTTGAAGGTCCATTGCTCCATCCAGGGGATTCGGTCGTCTGCAGCATCCCTTCGCAGGAAAGGGTCTGCGAGCCCCTTCTCGATCACATCGACCAGAACCGGGTGTTTTTCCCAAAGTCGATCGCGGGGTGCGGCACCCAGCAGGCCAACCTCATCCACCTCAAGAAGCTGCGCCGCCGCACGATTGATCTGCAGTACGTGGCCAGAGGCATCGACCACCAGAACGCCCGTCCCAATGCTGGAAAGAACGGTCTCCAGCTGTCGACGCCGTCGCTCCAGATCGGCTCCGGTCTGAAGTAAACGCTGGCGACTCTCTCGAAGATCATCCGTCATACGGTTGAAGGACTCGATCAATGTGGCGATCTCATCGTGTCCGACCTGCCGAACCGAGACATCCAGATTGCCGGCCCCCACCTCGTGGGCACCCTGTACGAGTTCTTCCAGCGGCACCGTCAACTGCCTCGCAAGGTAGAGCCCAAGCCAGATCGCCACGAATATGATCACCAGAGTGATCATCACGAGGATCAAAAAATAGGTCGACTTGATCGGGTAGCGAAGAGGATTGACGTCACGATAATCATCAATGACGTTCGAAATCTCATCGACCTTGTTCACGACGCTCACGGGAACGAAGGTATTGATGACGATCACCCCAGACCTCGACCCACCCACTGCAGGCACGGGAACAAGGCAGCGGATCAGATCCCCTTCTCCGAGATGCTGCACCAGCGAAAGCCGATCCCCCGAAAACCCCTTCTCGACGACATCAACTGCGAGCCTGGGTAGGTGCTCGGGAAGCCCGGCTCGTCCACGATGTCGGACCACGATCCGCTCTTCGAGAGGGGCCGGATAGAACTCGAGTGCATCCAGCCCCAGAAGCTCTCGCTGGTGCTCCAGATGGGAACGGATGGCCGCGACAGACCCCCGCATTCCCTTGATGGCCGGGACGAGGCGCTCTCCGAAGCGAAACGACTGCTCTTCGGCATTTCGAAAGAAGACTCTGCTGATCTCAAGCGAAGACTGAAGAGTGTTCTGGACTTTCAGGGAGAACCACTTGTCGAAGCTGGTATTGATATAAAGCGCAGAAATGATGAAGAGCAGGATCGTGGGGACCAGCGAGAACCCCAGAAAGGCTGCGACCAGCTTGGTCTTGAGCCGTGCGCCGAGGACCTTTCGACGCCTCTCGAGAAAAACCTTTCCGATATTTCGAAACACCAGCCAGACCAGGGCCATCAAGATGATCAGGTTGATGTTCAACAGGCCGAAAAAGAAGATACTGTTGACGAACGGAAGCGTATTGGAGACCCGGGTGAGCCGGAACTCGACTGCCGTCAGCAGGACAAAAAGGAACGATAGAAGCAGGATCGTTGCCCGCTCTCGCCTTCTCTTGCGTGCCTCGCGCGGATCAAGGCCGGTCCACGTGGACACCCGCTGAGCCTTCTTGTCGCCTTCCGAATCCACCATGAAGCGTTCATGCCGCAGTGAAGTTTCGGGCGCAAGAAGGATGAACTTCGCTTGAAAGTTCGACGAAACGGCCTGCGTTCGCAGGAGTCGTCGTTGTTGCTTGCGACTCACCTCGAAAGTTGAGCTTCAGCGAGAGAGAAAGACGCGCGAAGTTTCACTCAAGAAAAAAATAAAAAAAAATTGATTGCTGCTTGCCATCCACAAACTTCAAGGTAACAATTGTCATGAGTGTTGGTTGTCAATGATCAACGCTCCAACGGAGGAGAAAAAAAATGGCTAAGAAGAAAGCTGCTGCTAAGAAGAAGACGACTGCTAAGAAGAAGACCGCTGCCAAGAAGAAGAAGAAGTAAGTTCTTCCAGCGATTTTTTGCTGAGGCCCCGGGGAAACCCGGGGCTTTTTTGTTTTTAGCGGTCCTGATGAATCATCGGAGCATGGCGCGCGACCTAGTCGTCCGAGACGACTTCTGCAGAGAGCGCTGCCGGGAACGAAGGTCCGCCGTAAACATAGCCGCTGTAGACCTGAAGAAGAGCCGCTCCAGAGTTCAGCCGCCTACGAGCCTCGGCCGACTCCAGAATTCCTCCACAAGAAATGATCGGCTTGCGGGTCCACTCGAAGGCCTCCTCGAGTCTCCGTCCAGAGAGTTCGGCCAATGGTCCCCCGCTGATTCCGCCGGAATTCACCTGAAGAGTGTTTGTAAGCACCCAACCGTCAATCTCGGGCAGTGACTTCAGAAGAACCGAAAGAGAATCGCCCGCGATCTCGGGAGCCAGCTTCAGAAGAAGAGGGGTCGTCGACCTCATCCTCTCTCGGCACTCCAGAATCGGATCTACAATGCGCCTGACCCGTTCAGGCTCCTGGAGGGCTCTCAGACCGGGAGTATTCGGAGAGCTGATATTCACGACCAGATAGTCCGCAAGGGACATGAACCGGCTCGCGCCGGAAAGGTAATCCTCATGCGCGAGTTCGAGGGAAGTGTCCTTGTTCTTTCCCAAATTCACCCCGACTGGGAAATCTGAGGGAATCCACGATTGATCGCGCGCCTCGGCAAGGCGGCGCGCGACGGCTTCGATGCCATCGTTATTGAAGCCCATCGCATTCCAGAGCGCCCTCTGTGAAGCATCCCTCGATAATCGGGGACGGGGGTTTCCGGGCTGCGGCCGGGGGGTGACACTGCCGATTTCGGCAAATCCGAATCCCAGATGGGGTAGGGCCCTAAGCAGACGGCCGTTCTTGTCAAAACCTGCAGCAAGACCGATGGGTGAACGAAAGCGCACTCCCCAGATCGTTCGGGCAGCCTCCGGTCGAAGTCTGGACTGGCGGGAGATCGTCCGCAGCAAGCCCCTTCCCGCATGCGACGCTGACAGGACCTGGAGCAATGCAGTCGTGCGCTCGTGCACTGTCTCGGCGTCAAACCGGAACAGCAGGGGTCTCAGAAAATTCCAGATCACGCCTTCCTCTTGAAGCTCTGCATGAAAAAGCCGTCGGATTCCCCGGGGCCGAGAAAGCCACCAGGTCCACGTTCAAACTCACTTCCTCGTCGTTCGAGAAACTGGTCGACCACCCCGATCGTTTCAGCCTTTCGAAAGGTACAGGTACCGAAGACCAACACCCCTCCGGGGGCCACAAGTGTCGAATAGGCCTCGAGGAGTCTGAGCTGCAGAACCGGGAAGCGCTCCAGTGATGACCGATCCTGCCTCCATTTGATGTCGGGATTTCGACGAAGCACCCCCCACCCACTACACGGTGCATCCACCAGGACGCGGTTGGCGGTTCCGGCAAACCGGGCCAGGGACTGCAACTCGCTGCCCTCGGCGACCTGAATGGCCTGGATATTGTTGAGACCGGCTCGCGTGGCACGGCGTCGCAGGGCCAAAAGCTTGGGCTTCGAAATGTCGTAGCTGAAAACCCTGCCCTGTCCGCCCATCAGATCGGAGAGCGCCAACGATTTTCCGCCGGCTCCGGCACAGGCATCCACCACTCTCCACGAAGCGAGATCGTCATCAGGAAGGCGCACGAGGCCCCCCTGTCCGCTGGAGGCGGGTTCATCAGACAGGAAGGGGGCGAATCGTTCAGGCCACAAGGTAAAAAGAGACATCATTTGGGAACCGACGTCCTGAATCTCGAACTCTCCCCGCTCGTACTCGGGAGTTCGCATAATGGGCGTATACCCCTCGAGCACGACGCCGATCGGAGAGAGCGCCGAAGCCCCCAGTCGAACCGGGATCTTCCCTCCTCGCTTCCAACGAGCCAGAAATTCTCCACGGTTCACCCGGCGACTGATCCTGAGACTGAGCGGTGCGGGTCGAACCAGTTCTGAAAAGATTCGACGGGCTCCCTCGTCTCCCCACTCCGCGCGAATCTCCTCGCGCATGGTCGGCGGGTAGTCCTCGGCCATTGCGGGCGCCTGAGACTGACTGCCCTTTTCCAGCGAGGCGTGCAGTGCAATCGCCATTTGGGTCGCGGCGGGCCAGCTCGCCAATGCCGAACGGTCGAGAGACCAAGGCTGCCCCTCGGGAACGCCCACCCCCAGAGATTCCGCCAGTGAAACCGGGCGCATCAGGATGGAAGGAAAGATCTGGGCAAGAATCGACTTCGCCTTCGGCGTCTGCCGAGCCAGAAGCGAGTCCAGATGCACCGGAGAGCGCATCAACTCCGACCATGCGGCGCCAAACACCTGACTCAAACGTTCCTTGTCCATGGCGCAGACCATAATCGAATTCGGGCTGCTTGGACAGCGCAGCGCATCCGCCGTCGATCATTGTTGCCTGCCGCTCGCCGCTAGCCTTACCCTGTTCTCACTATGATCGACTTTTCACTGACGGAAGAGCAGCAACAGCTTCAGGAACTCGCGCGCAAGTTTGCCAAGGAGGAAATCATCCCCAAGGCAGCCCATCACGACGAGTCTGGAGAATATCCGAAGGAAATCGCCACGAAGGCGTGGGAACTGGGACTGATGAACACCCACATCCCCCAGGAATATGGGGGCCTTGGTCTCGGAGTGCTCGAAGGGTGCATCATCACCGAGGAACTGGCCTACGGCTGCACGGGAATCGCCACCGCGATGGAAGCCAATACCCTTGCCGCCGCCCCGGTGATCGTTGCGGGCAATGATGAGCAGAAGAAGGAGTTTTTGGGCCTGCTTGCCGCAGAACCGAAGTTCGCCGCCTATTGCGTGACCGAGCCGGGTGCCGGATCGGACGTGAGCGGCATCCGCACCATTGCGAAGAAGGACGGAGACGATTACGTCATCAACGGCTCAAAGATGTGGATCACCAATGCGGGTGTGGCGAGCTGGTACTTCGTTCTGGCCTACACGGATCCGTCGGCCAAGCATCGGGGCATGAGCGGCTTCGTCGTCCCGGCGGACACTCCCGGAATCACCGTGGGCAAAAAAGAATGGAACATGGGTCAGCGCGCGAGCGACACCCGGGGAATTACGTTCGAGAACGTTCGTATTCCGGCACGTTACCGACTAGGCAACGAAGGCGATGGCTTCAAGATCGCCATGAGCGCCTTCGACCACACTCGCCCACCGGTCGCGGCCGGAGCCGTCGGGCTTGCCCGCCGGGCGATGGACGAGGCGATTCAGTACTCGCAGCAGAGAAAGGCCTTCGGGCAACCGATCGCCAGCTTTCAGGCTGTCTCGTTCATGATTGCCGACATGGCCAAGGACATCGAGGCCGGTCGCCTTCTGGTGCAGAAGGCAGCCTGGATGATCGACAATGGCCATCGCAATACTCGCTGGGCTGCAATCGCCAAGGCCTTCTGTGCCGACATGGCCATGCGCGTGACCACCGATGCCGTGCAGGTCTTTGGCGGTTACGGCTATTCGGCGGAGTATCCGGTCGAAAAGCTGATGCGGGACGCGAAGATCTACCAGATCTACGAAGGAACGAGCCAGATCCAGCGCCTGATCATCTCGAAGGAGATCTTCGAGCGCGGCTGATCGAGGCTTTCAGCCTTCTCCCTCCAGCAGCGAAGTTCGAATTCTACTGAAGGACTCGTAACGAGGAAGACCCCGGGCAGCACACCCGGGGTTTTCTGTTTCTGGGCCGTGCGAACAGGGCTTCTGGGCACAAGGTGCGACCTCAAGTTCGGTAAAGTATTGTTGCAGCGTCTCGGGTCTGACCCCGAGCAGCCCGAACGCACGCATTCCGGGAGTGTCGATCCAGAGCGAGTTTCCGGGTGCGTGAAGCAGCACTGCCGACGTGGTCGTGTGGCGCCCTTTCCCGGTTGCCTCACTGACCTCACCCACCCGTCCCACTTCGGCTCTGGTGAGCTGGCGCAGCAGGCTGGTCTTGCCCACTCCCGAATGCCCGCAAAAGACGACTCGACGACCCGATAGTTCCTGCCGCAGGACGTCCACCCCCAATCCAGACTTCGACGAAATTTCGAAGACCGGGAGGCCGAGATCGGAGTAAAGTCCCCACGGCCTCTGACCGTCATCAACCAAGTCGAGCTTCGAGACACAAAGCACTGGCCGGATCCCCGAAATCTGGGCGGCAACCAGGAAGCGATCGATCAAGCCCGGTGAAAACTCCGGCTGAACTGCCGACGCCACTATGACCAGGTCCTCGATGTTTGCTGCGACGACATGAATAGGAAGGACGCCTGAGTTCTCATCCCGCTCCCGTCCCGGAGCCGGACGAACGAGTTGGTTTTGTCGCCTTGCCACCCCCTCGACCACGCCCGACTGAGAGTCAGCGGTGGATGCCCGAACGCGGTCTCCGACGGCAACCGGTGATCGCTCTCGCGTTCCCTCACCACCAAGGCCGTGCTCATAAACCTGGGCACGTCGATAACTGCAAAGGCGTTCAGAACCATCCGTGTCGAGACGTACCCGGCAGAGCTGCGGAAAGACCTCGATCACGGTAGAGTTGGCCTCTTCTGCCTCCAGAGGCGCGGCCCCCTTGGAGCGGGCAGTCGAAGCGGAAATCTTCCGATGATGCGAACGAGCATGAAAGCGAGCGGACTGCTGGTCGTCCATCCAGTCTTCGCTGGCGGCATCCCCCTTGCCCCTTCGTCCCGTGTGTTTGCCGTTCCTGCCCGCCAAGCGTCAGCCCCTCCCGGTCGACTCAGCCATCTGGTGAAACCGAATGTATTCACCCGACGCCTTGCCAGACAGGAGCTCCTCATGGGTTCCGGCCTCGACGATCCTTCCCTGCTTGAGCACCAGAATCAGGTCGGCGTCCCGAATGGTGGAGAGCCGATGGGCGATGACGAGGGTCGTGCGATTGACCATGAGTGACTCGAGTGCCTCCTGAACCGCCCGCTCAGAGCCGGTATCGAGGTTCGAGGTCGCCTCATCGAGAATCAGGATGGGAGACTGTCTCAGGAAGGCACGGGCAATCGAGAGGCGCTGACGCTCACCGCCCGAAAGCTTCTGACCCCGCTCGCCGATGATCGTCTCCCACTTTTCGGGAAGTCTTTCGATGAACTCGAGGGCGTGGGCCTGCCGTGCCGCCTCGATCACCTGCTCTCGCGATGCATCCTGACGGCCACAACGGATATTTTCGACGACCGAATCATTGAAGAGAAAGATATCCTGGCTGACGACGGCAAAAAGGGATCGCAACGAGTGCGTTTCGAAGTCACGGATGTCCCGACCATCAATCGTGATGCGTCCCCCCGTCACATCAAAAATCCGGGGAAGAAGTTGAATCAGTGAGCTTTTGCCAGCGCCGCTCTCGCCAATGATCGCCACCCGGTCTCCCGGCCTGAGGCTGAAGCTTACTCCCTTGAGAATCTCCCGTTCGGGGGCATCGGGATAACTGAAACGCACATCATCCAGGCGAAGCTCATCCTGAAAGCCCTCGATCACTCGGGCCTCTGGCCTTTCTTCGAGGCGGCTCTTCCAGGCAAAGATCTCGGCGATCCGGCCCGAGGCCGTTCGAAGCTGGCTCAACCGCAAGTTGACGTCATTCAGCGTCCGCAGGGGGTTCATCATCATGGCGAATGCGGCGAAGAACGCCAGCAGGTCACCGGAGGTCATGCTGCCAGCAAGCACCTGGGTCCCGCCAAAATAGATGACAATGGCAATCGCGAAAGAGGTCACCAGCTCGACGGCCGGATGGGACAGCTCTTCGACCCGCGCCATCTTCAGATGATAGTCCGTGAAGCGCTCGGACTGCTCGAAAAACTTTTTTCTGGAGTACTCCTCCAGACCAAAAAGCTTGATGACTCGAAAGCCGCTGAAGCTTTCCTGCAGGATTCCGAAAAGCCGTGCGTTCTGCTCCTGCATGGTGGCGATGTAGCGCTTCAGGTTTCGAGATGTGGCTGTGAAGATCAGGGCCAGCGGCGGAAAGATCAGGAAGGTGACGAGCGTCAGTTTCCAATTCAGATACATGGAATAGCCGAAGAGAGCCAGAAAGGTCAGCGGCTCACGCACGACGATATTGATGGTCGCCAGTCCAGAATCGATGAGGTTGGGGTCCTGCCCCGCCCGCGACACCAGTGCCCCCGAGCTCTGAGAGGAGTAGTAGTCGGCTGAAAGCCCCATCAAGTGATCGAAGAGATCGTTCTTCACCCTCTGATTGACACGGGCAATGACCTTTCGCAGCAGATAGTAGTGCAGGAAGCGCACGACGAAATTGATGAGATAGAGCGAAAGGAAAAGGAGCGGAAAGAGCAGGAGCTTGGTGGAGTCCTTGCTGACCAGCAGGTCATCTACGAGATACTTGATCAGGGGAACCGGAGAAGCCCTGAGGGCCGCAAGAGGCAGTGCCAGGAGCGCACTGGAGAGAATCCAGAAGCGGTAGGGAAAAAGATACCTTTTGATGCTAAACTCGCGACTCATGGACTCCACCCATAACATGAAACTTCGAGTTCTGGTGACCGGAGGGGCCGGTTACATCGGGAGCGCCACCTCTCTTTGGTTGCTGGACCGAGGGCACCGGGTATGGGTTCTGGACAACCTCTCGACCGGACATCTCGAGCATACGGTCGGCGAGGGCCTGACGGTCTGCGATCTGGGAAACCAGACGACCGTGCGCACGCTGCTCGAAAACGAGTCTTTCGATTGCGTGATGCACTTTGCGGCCAAATCCTTGGTCGCTGAGAGCGTCGCCCACCCCGAGCTCTACTTCGAAAATAATCTGGAACAGACGCGACGGCTGCTCGAGGTATTGCAGGAGCTCCCCGAAGCTCGCCGACCCGTCTTCGTGTTCTCGTCCACTTGTGCCATCTTCGGGGATCCCGGAGAGGCTCCGATTCACGAGACCCTGGCCTGCCAGCCCATCAATCCCTACGGTGAGAGCAAGCTTGCCGTCGAGCGACTGCTCGAAGCGCTTGCCCACGATCCGGCAAGGCCCATTCGCTCGGTTTGCCTTCGGTATTTCAATGCAGCAGGGGCGGAGCCCCTGCTTCGATCGGGTGAGATCCACGATCCGGAAACCCACCTCATTCCGAATGTCCTGAAGGCGATTCAATCGGGAACCCCTGTCTCGGTGTTTGGAACCGACTACCCGACTACCGATGGCACCTGCGTTCGCGACTACATCCATGTGAACGATCTCGCCCAGGCGCACGAAGCCGCCATGCTACGAGCGCACGTGGATAGGCTCGCGGGAAAGCCCGCAGGAAAGGAAGAGTTCAACCTGGGATCGGAGACCGGCTACAGCGTGCGCGAGATCATCCGTGCTTGCGAGCAGGTGACCGGGTCTCGCGCTGACGTGCAGGAGTGCCCACGACGACCGGGGGATCCTCCCAGGCTCGTGGCCGACAGCTCTCGCGCAAGAGTGCAGCTGGGCTTTAGGGCCCACCACTCACTCGAATCGATCGTTCGCACCGCCTGGCAGTGGAGACTCAAAACCGCCGAGCCAGCGAAAGCCGTCTTTCTCGACCGGGATGGAACCCTCAACGAAGATCCAGGATATCTCGACCACCGTGACAAAATGAAGCTGCTCGCAGGCGTCGGCCCCGCCCTCCAAGATCTCAAGCGGGCGGGATTTCGGCTGGTCGTGGTTTCCAACCAGTCCGGGGTCGGCCGAGGACTCATTCCGCCAGACGAGCTCCCCCGAATTCACCAACGGATGGACGAGCTGCTGAGTGAATGGGGCGTTCAAATCGACCACTACGCCCTCTGCCTGCATCGCCCCGAAGAGCACTGTGGCTGCCGCAAACCGAGCGCCAAACTCATTGTCGACTCGGCCACCAGACTGAACCTCGACCTATCCCGCTCGTACATGGTGGGTGACAAGATCGTCGACCTCGAGGCCGGAAAAAATGCCGGTCTACGCGCCTCACTACTGGTTCGGACCGGTCATGGTCTCGAGACCGAAACGTCTCATGCAAGCCTGGCCGGCTTCATCGGGGACGATCTGCAGGCGGTCGCCAGCTGGATTCTAGCCCGAGATACTTGAGGCTATTCAGAGGAAGACGATCAAACCCCGGCACATGGTAGATCAGAAGGGCCTCGAGAACCCTGAAAAGCTCGCGATGCTCGGCATCCGAAGCGTGAGCAATCTCGGGCACCTGCCGAATCGGCGTCACCAGCGCCATGAAGAAGTCCGCCATTGCCGAGGCACCCACCTCGAGAAGTTCAATACCCTGGCCCTCACGGCGCCCTCGAACATGAGCACTGGAACCCCGGCGGCAGGTCTCGCAAACCCACCCGGCATCTTCGACCAGGATCACCAGTCGCATCGAAGCCGCCGAGGGATGCTGCCACATGGCCGTCAGCGACGATCCACACCCCAGACAGTGCTGTAGCCGAGGCTGATTGCCGCTCCACTGAAGGATCTTGGCGAGGTAGCCGTTCAGAAAGGCGATGGGCGGGGAGGACGCCTCAATTTCTTCAAGTGCCCCGAGGGCATTGGCGTGTAATCGAAAAAGATCCAGACAGGGCTCGCGCTCGGGAGCCACTCGAAGCATCAGCTCGCTGAGCAGGCTTGCCATGGCCATCCGCTCAAAATCGGCACGAAGCTTCTCATGGCTCCGTAAGGCTCGGGCTTCCTGAAGACTGAATAACTCAGCTGATTCTGATCGGGACGACAACTGCCATTCTGAGGCCGTGAACAGCTCGATAGCCCCGCCGAACCTTCGAGACTGCACACAGTTTCGGGCCATTGCAGAGATCCGCCCCTGCCCCTCCGAAAGAGCCGTGACAATCCGGTGACGGTCTTCAAAGGGAACCGAGCGGAGAACGATGGCGCGATCGCGAATGAGCTTCACCCGCCCTCCCTAATAAAGGAGGCGCCCGACGAGCTTAAAGGTTCCTTAAAAATTGCTCGCCTAAACGGAGTAAGTTCAGTTACAAGAGGGCTCATATGGCAAAGAAGAAAAGTTCCGCAAAAGACATCATCAGCCTGGGTAAACACATCGCCAAGGAACGCCAAAAACGTGGCATCTCTCTCGAGACCCTTGCCACCGAAATGGATATCAGCAAAGGGAACCTCTCGGACATCGAAAACGGCAAGAGAGACCCCCGCTTTTCGACACTGAAGGCAATTGCACAGGGCCTCGAGCTCGACCTGTCCCGCCTGCTCAAGGGATACTGATCCCAGAGCTCAACCGCCCGATTGACTCGAGAAACACCCCAGTAAAGACGATACGAAGGGCATGCGGAGGCATGCCCGAAAACCAGCATCAAGACGCGCGATTGAAAGGGGATCCCTCCTTCTCGCGCTCCTGACGTCTACTGCGCTCGGCGCACCGCCCTCGCCCTCCAGCTCTGCACTATGCTCTGCCCTCTTCAGTCGGCTGGGAGGATTCGAGTATCCCGCTCCGCTCGCGCCACTCGAGCCCGGGGTTCCACACACGATCAAAAATCTTCGCAAGTTTCTACGCGACAAGCTGGGAGCCGAGGTCGTCGATGGCGCGCATGCTGACGGCGCACGCTTCATGGTGGTCTTCGGCCCGAGCAGGGCCCCGCTGAATTACTTCGCGCCGGGAACGGTGGCATCGGTGCGCGAAATCTCGAATCCCTTCGGCGCCTTCAATTCGGCGGTAGTAAAGCTTCAAAATGGGACCACCACATTTTTGTTCACGAACATCAACGGGTCCAGCCGTGAAACTCAGCTTCTGAGCCTGTTGAAACTTGCGGGTATTTCACCGCAAAGGATTTTTACGGTGGGTCGCTCCACAGCCTACCGCGAGCTGTATCGCCGAACCTTTGAGCGCATCGGACATCAGCCGGATCTGGTCGTCTTCGGCTTCGCCAATACGGCACTCGAGGCGCTACTGGAAAAACCTGGAGCTCGCGAGGTCGGTCGGATGCTTGAACAGAACCGTACGTATGCCGAGCGCAAATGGATCAAACCGAGTTTTGACCAGCACGAACTTGAGTACCTCGGCGTTCAGGTCGTCGAAACTGCGTCGGGAAGAAAAATTTGGTTCGTCGACAATGAGTATGGCGACCGAGCCGGATGGTTGATGCAGGCACTGAACGATGTGGGTGCGAAGCGCACCGTGTTCTTTGGTACGGCAGGATCGCTCAACCCGAAATTCAAGGTCGGAGATCTGGTTTCTCCCGCGAATTTCGCGAGTGCGGAGGCACGCCTGCAGAACACCCGCATTCGGAGCAAACTTCCACTGGCCGGCACCCATGGCGATGTCGACTCGCCCTCCCTCGAAACGCTGGACTGGGTGGCCGAGCAATCACGCAAGGGCGTGGATTACGTCGAAGTGGAGCTCCAGAAGGTGCTTCCCCACGTCACGAACGACTCGGATTTTTCGGCCTACCTCGTGATCTCGGACGAGATCAATACGACCCACGTCAAGGATTACACCCTGTGGGGTGAAGCCGAGCGGCAGGCCGCCAAGATCAGAATCGGCAGGATCCTGCGCGAACACCTTCGCGACGCAGGCATCCAGGCCACTGATGCCCCTGAAAAGCTGACCATTCACTACTTTGACGCCAAGCCAGGAGGAACGCCTTGAAGCCCTTCTTCAAGAAGTCACTTCAGATCCTTTTCATCCTGTCGCTTTTCTTCGGCGCGATTCCCGATGTCCGGGCCAGTCGCTGCGCGCTGGAATTCGGCAAACTCATCGCGCAGGACCAGTCCACGCGGGTCTTCGTCCAGGATGACTTCATTCAAAAAGTCCTGGGCGTCGAGCAGGCCTCGTACGTGTTTTTTGGTCAGCGATCGATCGAAGCCAAAGCCTTTGACGAGGCCGTTGAGCTTCTCGGCAAGGACATCTCGGTCGAGAATATCCAGAAGGCCCACAAGCGCCTCACTGGAGGGAAGGCGAAACTCGGATTCAGAACGGCAGGCGATGCGAAGGTCATCGGCACCCAGTCGTTCAAGGGGCGATTCGCGCTTTCACCCCGGGAACTGCAGGTCATTGAGGCCAACCCCTTCCTGACGTTCATTCCCGCCGAGGATTACAAGAAGATCGGCCCCAAGGAGCTCGATTTTGCGGTCGGCGACATCCTCTTTCCGAATGCCTCCGATGTTTCCAAGTTCGAAGACCTGCTCTCTCCTGCCACCTTGAAGGCCATCAAGAGTGCCACGGCCAAATCTGGCGACGACCACGAGGTCAATGCCGCGATCCTCGAAGATCTGCTGACGTGGACTCTTCGTGACGCAGAAAAACAAATTGAGGCGGGCGGAAAGCGCCCCGAAGTCGTCCTCAGCATGCTCGAATGGCGAATTCGTTCGCTCGGGCTCTACTACGAGCCCACCTTCGAGAAGAGCGGCCGCTATCTCGTCAGCGATTATTCGACCATCCAGCGCAATCGTTCAATGGAACTGGCCGAAGCGATCGTGGATGCGTTCGCTGAAAAGCACGGCCTGCTCGGCAAGAAGTCGCAAGGCCTGTCGCGCGGCTTCAGGCCACAGCTGCATGACCCCATGGAACGGTGGGTGGCCTACATGGATGACGCTCTCGAAGGCCAAGGGAGCCGGGATCTGTCGAAGCTGATGAGCGGAATCAAAAAGCTCGAAGCAGGACTTAGCGGCGACGAGCAGGCGATCTTTCAGGACTACTACATGACCCGCATCCTGACGGGCACCCGGCTTGCGGGCGCCTCGGCAGACGACCTGCTGTCGGACTTCAGGAAGTTCAAGAAAATCCACTACTCGAAGGAAGTCGAACCCACGGCGCGAACGCTGCTGATTCCGATCGAGTTCATCCGCCGCTTTGGAGAAAAACCCCAGGACCCGATGGAGCACCTGAAAAACTTTTATCATCAGGACTCGACCCTGTTTCGAGGCGTCTCGAACCCGCGCGCCATGAAGGAAGGCGACTTCATCGATTACTTCAAGAGCTACAAAGGGCGGCAGGCCTCGGAGCTGTCGCGGACCGTATTCGAGGAACGCGAGGACCTGACCAAACTCGCCATGCTGAAGTTCAATGCGGACCTGATCGAAGGCCGCGTCGGCTATGAGGCCCTCCAGCACGCCAACAAGCACATGTCGTGGGAGGCCCCCAACTCCTCCAAGACCTACCTCGTCTCGCTGACCGACTTCGACACGGTCGCGTTTCGATTCGCTGCAGACAAGGGCTACGTCAGCGGCTCGAGTGCCAACAAGCTGGGCACCGCGCATTTTGTGATGGAGACCTATCGCCCGAAATCGGGCGCCGTGGACTTCGGTGAGTTTCGAAAGACCGATCCCACCTTCCGAAACTTCTACCCCCGCCAGCGGGAAGTGGCCATCGCCGGAGGAGTCGACCCCTTCAGCGTCCGACGAATCTATGAGCTCGCGCCCTACCTGCCCTCTGAAAAGCCGCCGGCGGTCGGCCCCGAAAAGCATGCGAAGATCGTCCGTATTTTTGAACGAGACGAGAACAATCCGATGCTGATCTGGGTCCTCGAGAAGAGCGACGGCACGAGCTGGACGAGGATGCGATCGATTCCGCTTCGCACGAGATAAGCTCGTTCACTGGAGCTAGTGAACGGTTGCACTCAGATCGCGAAGGAAGAAAAGCGGCACTCGTGCGGCGAAGGTCTCACCGGTCTCCAGCACCTTCATGGTGTAGCTTCCGCGCATGTTTCCGGTCGGCGTCGCAATCGGCGAGAAGCTCGAGTATTGATACCCTTCGCCTGGCTGAAGAATCGGCTGCTGCCCGATGACCCCCTCGCCCTTCACCTCGCGCGTGCTGCCCGTGCCGTCGGTGATCAGCCAGTGGCGTGAGAGCAGCTGCACGGGTTCCGTGCCGCGATTGCTGATCGTGATGGTGTAGGCAAAAACGTAGAGCGATTGTTCAGGACGAGACTGGTCCGCAAGGTACTGAGGTTCGGCAACGACTTGGATTCCGCGGGTTTCTTCGACGTACATGACTCAGATCTCCTCGACGAAGTTGAGGTCCTTCGAGAAGGTTTCCTCAAGTGAGAGCAGTGCCAGCAGCGAGACGGTCAGGGCGAGGATTCCGACCAGCCACGCCGCAGGAACCATGCCCCACTGGCCCTTGAGAGACGTGAACAGGAATGTCATCGGCACGACCGATCCACGGACAAAATTCGGAACCGATGTCGTGACGGTCG
>CAYSOA010000035.1:0-21741 GCA_964432565.1 uncultured Bacteriovorax sp. | reverse complement strand
GACACTTCCCGAAGCCAGACTCAGGTTTCCGGCGACCACCTTGATCGCGCCCCCTCCCCAGCCGCCCCCCTGACCACTGAGGCCCGCGCCGGCGCCAGACCCAAGAAGGAGCTCGCTCGATACCGCCCCAGGATTGCCGTAGAGTAAACCTTGCGCACTGGAATAGGTGTCGGGGTAAGTTCCGAAGGAGGCTCCTGCCCAGTAAGCACCGCCCCCGCCATTGGGAGAGGTACTGTTGCTCTCGCCAGCGCCGAGCACCGATGCCCCCTGCGTACGGGTACCGGCTCCACCCTTGTACCCCTTGGCATCCATCAGAATCTTTCCAGAGGCACCCAGCGTCAGCGTTCCGGTGACGTTCATCAGAAGCTTGCCGTTTCCAGCACCCGCGGCGGGAGGATTCCACTCTGTTCCGGTATGACGATTGTGATAGCGGTCGGCAGTGATCGTCCCGGCCTGAACGGTGACGTCTCCGAAAGTCATCTCCTGATTGAGCCAAAGCTCGGAGGTGGCCGCACCGAGAGTGAGCGTACTCACCGAGGCACCCGGATCGGAAGTCAGAAAAACCACCGAATTAGCGCCCAGACTCAGCGTATTGATCGACTCGTTCTCAGGCAGCTTGAGAGCAAAGCCCTGCAGGCCCGCCAGGTTCCACGACATTCCGCGAAGGGCTTGCGCAGGAAGATGCATTCGACCATAGCCGCCCGGCCCGTGCGTGCCTGTGCCTCCAGCCACCGAGATCAACGCCCCAGAGTTCGAGATACTGTTGGCGTTCAAGACGACGGTTCCGCCAGAACCGCCAGCGGCATACCGGGTATCTGACGAATTTTGACCTCGTGACGTGATTTGTGAGCCCGAAGCTAGGGTCAGTGTGCCTTCGACCGTGACACCGATTGCGCCGCCCCCGGCTCCGCCGACAGTGCCAGTATCCAACCTTCCGCCACCACCTGACCCCAGATAGAGTTCGGTACGGAAATCATCAGCCCCGTACACATCACCCTCAAAAACATCCGTCCAGTGAATGCCCGGAATGCGAGTTCCATAAACACCGGGAACCTGGGCAGCCCCCCCGCCGCCATTAGGAGCTGAAGCTGAACTGCCCGGCGAAGCCACCGATGCCCCTTGTAGTCGATTCGTCCTACCCCCGAAATACCCACGGCCGTCCATGTTAATCCGACCGCTCGCAGCCACCGTCATGTCTCCTGTGACGGTAAACTGCAACTTGCCGTTTCCGGGGCCAGGTGCTGGACCATCCCAGGTACCATCGGTGTAGCGATTGTGAAACGGAAAGGCTGCGATGGTTCCGTTGGTCAGGCTCACCGAGCCAAAGGACAGTTGTTGATTGATCCAGAGCTCGGCCCCTGTTCCATTGATGGTCAGCGCATCGATGGCTGCCCCATTCTGGGCCGTGAGAAACACCACCGAGTTCGCGCCTAGAGTGAGGTTGGAGATGGTCTCGGTATTGGGAACGTCGAGTGCAAACCCATGAAGACCGGTCAGATCCCACGCACTATCGCGCAGGGCTGAAGTCGGAACATGAATGCGACCGTATCCTCCGTAAATAGACGGACCATAGCCCCCACGAACCGACACGAGTCCACCCGAGTTCGAATAGGTGGTGGTGTTCAAAATCACTGTTCCACCCGAACCGCCACCCGCGTAGCGGGTATCCGCTGCATTCGCTCCTCGAGCCGTAATCTGCCCACCGCTGGCGATCGAAACGGATTGGGCCTGAATAGAAATTGCGCCTCCACCTGCTCCCCCCGCCCAATTCCCAGTCGTATGTGCCCCACCACCGGACCCGAGATACGCCTCGGTCACGAAGTCATCCGCACCGTACAGTCCGTCCTGAAAACGATCCCCGATATAGTTAGGCTCGAGTGTTGGAGTGCCGTACACTCCTGGCACCGAAGATCCGGCGCCGCCGCCACCATTGGAAGTGCCCGTCGAGGAATCGCCGGGCGAAGCGACAGAGGCTCCCTGCTTGCGAGTCGAGATCCCTCCTGCGTACCCCTTGCCATCCATGTTGATCTTGCCGGTCGCTCCAACCGATAGGGAACCGGTGCTAAAAATCAGCTTTCCATTTCCGGCTCCGGGAGTACTCGTCCAAGTCGTTCCCGAGTAAAGATTGTCAAATCCCGCTGCAGTGAGGGTTCCGCTTGCCACGATCACGCTCGTAAACGTCAGGTTCTTGTTCAAGGTGACCGACGCCGTGCTGCCATTGATCGCCAGAGTATCGATCGAACCCGTAAAGCTCGACGGAATGGTCAGCCCACCGGCACCAGTGACACAAATCGTGGAGTAGCTGCCATCGGCAAGCGTCTGCCCAGCGGCCGAAATCGTCTGCGAGCAGGAAGAAATATTGAAGGCATCCGAGGTCGCACTCAGAAGACCACTGGAGGTCGCCACGAATGTATAGCCATCGCCGACCGTATTGATCAAAAGCCCCGCATAGGTGGCCTGACCATTGGAGGCCGTCCGAGCGCCGCCACCGGTCAGCGTGCCGCCCGAGGGGTTGGTATCAATGGCCAGGCTAACACTCGGGCTCGCGGTGGTGTCAATGTTCCCGAAAGAGTCGGCGATTCCGACCGTCACCGCCCCCATGGTAATGCCCACCGGGGTGTTTGAAGGCTGGCTAACGAAGAAAAGCCGATCGCCCGTGATATTGAAGGCGTTTGAGGTCGCGCTGGTCAACCCGTCAGACGAAGCGAGAAGCGTGTAGCCGGCGCCCAGTTTATTGAGCTGGATTTCAGTGAAAGTCGCCGATCCGGACGTGGCTGCGACACTGAGCGAAGCGGCGCTCAAGGTGGCGTCCTTCGGATTACTTCCCAGCGCCAGCGCGATCTCTCCTGAAAAGGTCGAATCAACGGTACCGAAACTGTCCGTAGCTCGAACCACCGGATTTGCGGCCATGTTCGTTGATGCCTTGGTGCTTGCCGAGGGCTGCGTGATGAATCTCAGCTCGCTGGCTGTGATATTGAAGCCGTCCGAGACACCGCTCGTCAGGTCATCCGCCGATGCCGTCAACTGATACCCTGTGCCGACCCGATCCAGCGAGAGATCACCAAACGAGGCCTCTCCGCCGCTCGCCGAAGAGCTCAGCGTTCCCGCCAAGGTTGCCGACCCCGGATTGGTGCTCAGGCTGAGCGTCGCCGTTCCGGAATAACTCGAATCCAGATTTCCAGCTCCATCTGCGGCACGCACACTCACCGAAGCCATCGTCGCACCAGCGCGAGTATGGGTCGGTTGAACCGCAAAGATCAGGCGATCTGCCAAAATATTAAAACTGTCAGAGGTTGCTCCAGTGAACGTCTCATCTGGTCCCGAGGCAACCAAGGCATAAGACCCGATTCGATCGAGTGACACATCACTGAAGGTGGCCACTCCGCCCACCGCGTTGACCGTCGTCGTTCCCGAAAGGGTTCCACCGTTGGGATTCGCTCCCCCCGCAGCAAGCGTAATGGCGGAGGTTTCGTTCGAGGCAAGCGCACCGTTGAGATGTCGAATGGTCACCTCAACAGCCGGCATCGCTGTCGAAGCCCGCGTGTCGACCGGCTGGACGCTAAAACTCAGCAAGAAAACCGGGACAACGGTCACCGTGAACGTCTGGGTCGTCGTGCCATTCTCGACCTGACCATCACTCACGGTCACGGTAATCGTGGTGATTCCGTAGCCATTCTCGACCGGAGCGAAACTCAGACTCCCAGTGGCGTCAGCACTGGTGTAACTCACTGTCGGATTCGGAATCAGGGAGGGGTTGCTGCTGGTCGCCGTGATCGAGAGGGTGTCATTTTCATTGGCAGCCCCCGTACCAATGCCCGTCAGGCTGACGGTTTGCTCGGGTGAGTTTTCTTGAATCGAAATCGGACTCAGCGCCGCCAAGGTCGGTGCGTCGTTGACCGAGCTCACCGACACTGTGAAGGTTTGGGTGACTGTATTGCTGAGCGCCTGGCCATCATTGACCGTGACCGTGATCGTGGCCGTTCCATGCTGATCGGCCACGGGAGCAAAGCTCAGCGTGCCAGTAGCGTTCGGGCTCGTGTAGGTCATCGTTGGATCAGGAATCAGCCCGGGGTTACTGCTCGTGGCCGTGATCGTCAGGGTGTCGCTTTCGTTCGCGGCACCTGTGCTGATTCCGGTGAGATTGACCGTCTGGTTAGCAGCATCTTCCAAAATCGTGAGATCGGAGATCGCCGCCAGGGTCGGAGCGTCGTTGACGGCCTCGACGGTCACGGTGAAGGTTTGAACAGCGGTATTGTTCTGAAGCTGGCCGTCATCAACGGTCACGGTGATGGTCACCACGCCGTTGGCATCTGCCACAGGCGTAAATGAAAGCGACCCGGTCGCGTTCGCGCTGGTATAATCGACGGCCGGATTGGGAATGATCGAGGGATCACTGCTGGTCGCCGTGATCGTCAGGGTATCGAGCTCATTCGCGGCCCCGGTTGCGATACCTGACAGACCGACCGTCTGGGTCGAGGCGTCTTCGGAAAGCGTCAGGTCAGAGATTGCCGCCAAGGTCGGTGCGTCGTTGACCGGATTGACGGTGATCGTGAAAGTCTGGGTGACGGTATTGTTCGAGGCCATACCGTCATTCACTTGAACGGTGATGACCGCCTCGCCGAACACATCAGGAATAGAGACAAAGCTCAAGGTTCCGGTCGCATTCGGGCTGGTGTACGTCACCGTCGGATGGGGCACCACGCTCGGATCACTACTGGTTGCCGTCACCACGAGCGTGTCGGGCTCGTACTGCGAGCCCGTGGTGATGCCGGTCAGATTGACCGTGATCGGCAGAAAATCTTCGTTGACCGCCAGACTCTCAATCACATCGAGAGTGGGAGCCGCATTCGGCACTTCGAAGGTCAGCTCGACATCCAGGGTCTGGCCTGTGATGTTCGAAGCCGTGAGTGTGACGGTCGTCGGAGCCACCACCTCGTTGACGGTGCCCGTGATGATCCCGGTCGCTGAGTCGAGCGAAAGCCCCGGAGGCAGGGCGGGACTGCCCTCTTTCAGCCCATAAGTCGTGACGTATTCAAACGTCGTCGGAGTGATCGCCTCAATGGCCAGGCCGCGGGTGAGCGTGTAGGAGCTGGCGGCATAGATCACGCTTGGCGGAAACTCATTGACCTGAAGCTGAAAGGTCGTCTCATCCGATCCGACCGCGTTACTGGCCTGCACCGTATAAGTCTTCTCGAGATCGTAGTCCGGAGGAGTTCCCGTGATCGAGCAATCCGGTCCCAGTTCCAGTCCCGTCGGAAGATCAGGACTAATGCTGCACGATTCGATGGGTCCCCCCTCGTTCAGGGGAAGCACTTCGCTCTCGGTCGTTCGAGTGATCTGATACGGCGACTCGGGGTAGCTCAAAACCGGAGGCCCGATTGGGGTGACCGACACAACGGCACTGGCGGGTCCGTCTCCGTAGGAGTTGGTGCCGTATACCCGGTAGTAGTAGGTCGTCTCGTTGGTGAGGCCTGTATTCCAATAGGTGATGCTGCCGCTGGTGGCGCTCGAATTGACGGTCGCCACGGTGGTGAAAGGGCCGTCCTCAGCCAGGGCGCGCTGAATCTTGTACTGAATCGGCGTCGGACCGGCTGACGGGCTCCACAAAAGCTGGGCGCGCTGATCACCCGGATTCGCGGCGATATTGGCGGGAGCTCCGGGAGTATTGACCGTGGCTACCGTCACCACATTACTGGCCACCGAAGTTCCGGCGGCATTTCGAGCCGAAATTCGGTAGTTGTACGTCGTACCGGGGCTCAAACCCGTGTCGGTATGGCTCGTCGCATTCGCCGCAGGTGTGGCCACCGAAGCAAAATCAGTGGATCCCTCACCCGTCGATCGCTCGAGCACGAATTCCTGTTCATTCCAGCTATTGTCGGTCCAAGTGAGGTCGACACTGACCGGCCCTGGCGCCTCGCCCGCAAGTTCGCTCGGGGCGGCGGGAATACTCGGCGTGACAGTCACCGAGATCGTCGCCGAATTCGACTCGAGTTCTCCGTCACTCACTTTAAAGGTAAACGAATCGGATCCTTCAAATTGGGCGTTCGGAGTGTAGGTATATGCACCCGTCGAGGCATTGCTGATGACCACCGTACCACTGGTGGGCTCAGTCACCACCGAGTAGGTGGTCGATGGCCCATCGGGGTCATTCGAAGTGAGCATGCCCGAGCCCGTACTTTCGGCGACTACGCTCAGGCTGCCATTATTGGCCACCGGGGCGTCATTGACGGGCGTGATATTGACCGTGACGGTCGCGACATTCGAATCGGCACGTGTGTCATTCACCCGATAAGTAAAGGTGTCGGCACCCGCGGCATTCACGAACGGCTCGTAACTAAACTCGCCGGAATTTTCGTTCGTCCAGGTGATTGTTCCCTTCGAGGGCTCAGCCACCGTCGTAAAGGTTCGTACCAACTCCCCGGTCGAGCTGGTTTGGGCAGTCCCTGTGAAGGGTCCTTCGTCCTCCACCCCTTCGATGGTCAGGTCATAAGCAATGACCGGTCCCGGAACGAAGGTTACAGTAACGGGAGTGGTCGAAGCCAGGCTCGAGGGCGCGGCGACCGAAATCGTTTTCTCACCCGGCTCGGTTGCCGTGATTCGCGTGATCAGGCGACCGTAACGATCGCTGACTCCAGTGAAGGCAGGAATGGTCACCGACTCGTCGGAGGCCTGCAGGGTGATCGTCGATCCATCGACGCCCGAAAGAAGATTGCCGAAGCTATCCTGCAGCGTCAGGATGATGGCTGCTCGCGAAACACCGTCTGATTTCGCACCGGTGGCCGGAACAGCGGTCAGCGTGCTCGAAACACCGCTGGCTGCGCCCGGGCTGACGTTAAAAACCGCACTGGCGACATTTCGAGTGCGTCCCCCCACGGACGCAGAGGCCACGAGCCTGCGGCGCGTTCCTGCTTTATCGACTGCGAGATCGGTGAACCCGGCGGCTTGAAGATCCAAGACTCCCGCCGTCGTCGTGGCCGTCAGTTCGCCGGAATCCGAAACCCCGGTGCCGACCAACTTCACTCCCCGAACAATCGACTTGAGCCGAACCGTCGATTCTGCGGCCTCACCCGAGGTCACACGGTTGTCGTAGCGATCGACCACTTCGATCACCGGAAGCGACGGAAAGGGAGACCCGGCTGAGGGAGTGCCCGGCGTCCAATGAAACAGCAGCTTTGCCGCTGCGCCGTGAACCACCGTCAGCGGATCAAAGGTACGAGTGATGGTTCCCTCACGGGCTGGAATCTGAACCGTCAGGGTTTTCTGTCCGAGAGCTCGAATCGTGAACTGACCGCTTCGAGGCGCAATCCGTCCGCGTGAACCGGCGGCCGTCACCCGCCCCAGAAGCTCCCCTTCGGTTTCCACCGAGAAGGTAGACACCAGCGACGCCTGCGTTCCAAAGTTGAGCAGATTGCCGTAAGGATCGCGAAGCTCGATCACCGGCATGCGACTCCAGCGCAGTCCCGAAACCACTTCTTCTGCCGGCTGCGTGAGGATCGCTACTCCGTTGACCGGGTCGATCTGGTCGCGAGGAAGAATCTTGAAACGCCCCGAATTGCGAATCAGCGTGCGACCGGCCGAGGTCACCAGGGTCGCCCGAATCTGGACAAACTCGGCTACGGTCATGTTCAACCCAGCTTCGGTGAAATCGACGACACCCGCACTGGCGTTCAGCGTGGTGGTTCCCAGCAGCTCACCGGTGCCTCGAATCACCGAAAGCGCGATCGGCTTGACGGAATCGTCGAGGCTGGCGTTGGTGGCGTCGTACCCTCCCACCACGCGGTTGCCCCGACGGTCGCGAACTTCGAGCCGAAGTCCGCGAGGACTGCCCTGCTCGTCGGCACAGGCCTCCCACGTCCAATCGACTCCCGCTTCGACGTTTCTGGGGGCACAGGTAAACACGATCGAAGACGCCGGCGCAGAAGCCGTCGAGGAGGCTGGAGAAGATTCTTCGGTCTTGAAATCAGAGGAGAAAACTCCCGAAAGCCCTTCCCACGTTCCGGCCTTCTCACCACAACCCGCCAACGCCAGAGAGGTCGTCATCACGAACACTTGGAACAACGATAGGAATCCAGAACTTGCCTGGGGGGCTGGGGCCGTAGGTGATGCAACGAAACGTTCCACGGTATTCATGTTTTCGGCCACTTATGAGTATCTCGTGAGACCAAAAACATGGGCAGCGCGTCACAAACGACACACCCTGCGCCAAACCCCCGAATTCAGGACGCTAAAGTTTTGGCATGAACTTATTCGGTGAGAGGATCGCCAGATCGGCGCCTCAGTGCCGTTGCCTAGAGCTGATCCACCAGGCCGACCTGACCATTTCGGAAGGTGAAAACCTTCAGGTCGCGCATCAGGACGGCGTCTCGAACGCTGATCAGTCCGGTGACGCCAGGAAATCCACGGGTCTCCAGCAGCAGTCTTCGCAGCCTCTCTCGAGAGTTCGACCCTTCCATTCTCCCGACCGCATTGGCCAGTACTGCGGCAGCATCAAATCCCACTGCTTCGATCGGACCAGGAACCGCATTGTGCAGCGCCTGAAACTGGTCGACAAACTTCTGGGCGACGCTTCCGGCGCCTTCCCGGTTGGAGAACACATCGACAAAGAAAACACGCTTTTCGGCGCTCTTTTGAAGAGTTCTGGCGATGTCGTCCGAATTCCACAGCGAAGTACCCAGAAACTCCACTTTATCGACGTCTCGATAGGCAAACATCGGCACGATCTGCCCTGCTGCCTTCAGCACATCCGGAATGAACACGGCATCAAAGTCGACCACCGGTGGGAGTGTCACCGGCTTGACTTTGCTCTTCTTCTTTTTTTTCGCCAGAGCGACCTGCTCCCTGGCCTGCCGAGCCTGTAGTGCCGACAGCTCTCGTGAGCGCGCATCCGGGTACAAGGTTCCGGCAAGACCGTCGACCGCCAGTCGAAAATCCGTCTCGTCCACCAGATAGCTGGATACTGCCCGAATCTCGCCTCCTTTGGCCTCAACTGCATCCCAGAAGTACTCTGCAGCCGCCTCGCCCAGGCGGTCTTCGGGGTAAAGAATTGCGAATCGCTTGCGCTTCTGCTTTTTGATCGCAAACTCGGCCATGGCATCGATTTGAAGTTTGAGCGTCAGACTGCCCTGAAAAACGAAATCCCCCTCGGGGGCGTCTCGACGAGCCAGCGATAGCAGCGGAACTCCCAGCTCCTGGGCTCGCTGAGAGACGCTCTCGAGGCCCTTGCTGGTGATCGGGCCCAAAACGGCCATCACATGGTGCTGGTAGATCAGCTTGTCCAGGGCTGCCAGAGCGTCGGACGGTGCCTCACCACTGTCTTCAACCACCAGGTGGACCCGCCCCCTCAACCGAGAAGACGTCTTGATCCCCATGCGAATCGCCTGAAGCGTGCGATTACCGATGGTTGCAAGCCGGCCGGAGAGCGGCAGCAGAACGCCGATCTGGGTCGCATCGCTGGGCACGTCGAGATTACTGGCCTTGAGCTGTGTCGAGGCCACTGAGTACAGCGTGCTGTCTGGATAGCGGGAGATCAGCGCTCGAAGTAGCCCCTGCCCTTCTGACGTATTGCCCTCATTGATCTCAAGACGTGCCAGTCGGTACAACAGCTGGTCAGAAACCGCCGTGTCGCCGTACTCCTTGAGAAGCGCCCGGACATCCGAAACAGATTCAATGCGCTTGAGCGTTTCTGCCACTGTAGGGGCGAGAACCCGGGCACTGGCCGGTGCGAGACGGGTGGTCGCCAGCGCTTCGGTGGCGGCCTCTACCCAGAGGCCTTTTTTCAGGTAGATCCGTGATTTCAGAATGCGATGGTTCACCTGAAGGTGATTGTCGAGGGTACTGAGCTGGACTTTGTTCGCCAGCTCGAGCGCCCGATTCAGACTGCCCAGCTCGAACTTGGCCCAGGCGAGATGATGAATGATCTCCTGATTCAGCTCTCGAAAACTGTCATTTGCGGCGAGCGCCCGTTCAAAATCGGAAGCCGCCAGACCGGGTTTCTTCAGGGCCATGTAGATCAGTCCGCGAAGATGCAGCACGTGAGGCCAGCGGCTCCCCTTCACGCCCCTGGCTTCATAGGCGTTGGCCCATTTGAGCGCCGATTCCTGGGCTCCGGCGTCGTAAAGCGCGACCATTTCGCGGTACTCGGCCTCCTCACTCTCGAAGTCGCCCCGATTCAAAAGTTTCGGCGCCGAACATCCGAGAGTCAGAATCGTGACGGCCATGGCAAGCCTGCTCCAGAACGACATAGCCGAAGGATATCTGCTCAATTTCCACGACGAAACAACCGAATGGCAGACTGTGAGGATGTATAGCTCTTTTTTCAGCCTCAAGGAGAACCCGTTCGGGGAGACCCCGAACACCCGGTTTTTCTTCGACGCCGATCCGCATCGCCGGGCCCTCGACGGACTCAGGCGCCATATTGCTGCGGGTCGTGGCTTTGCCGTACTTACCGGCGAAGTGGGTACGGGAAAGACGCTGCTCTCGCGCCTGCTCCTAAAGGACGTGCAATCCGTCACGAATACGGCCCTGATTCTTTTTCCCAGCCTTTCGGCCGTCGAACTCGTCGCCTCGATTGCCGACGAGTTCGGACTGACCTCGGACCTTGCCGGTCCCCAGCGCATGAAAGTCTACGTCGACCGGCTCTACCAATTTCTACTTCAATCGGCGTCGCAGGGACGCAAGACCGTACTGGCCATTGATGAGGCCCATCGGCTGCCTCTCGAAACCCTCGAGGTGATCCGGCTATTGAACAACCTCGAGACGGAGACCGAGAAACTGCTGCAGATCGTACTCCTGGGCCAGCCCGAACTGCATGACACGCTCGAACGGCAGGAGATTCGTCAGCTCACCCAGCGGATTTCGTTTCAGGCCTCGATTCGACCTCTCACCCTCGATGAAACCGACTCGTACGTCTCGCACCGTCTCGAACGCGCAGCCGGTGGGTCGGCACTCGTACGCTTCGATCTCTCAGCCGTCCGCTGGGTGCATGAGCACTCCGAGGGCATACCGAGACGAATCAACCAGCTTTGTGAACGCCTGCTCGTGCAGGCGGAGGGTGAACGGACTCACCTGATCGACGCACGCCACTGCCGCGAAGTCGGCAGGGCACTGACCGGCACGGACGCTCGACGACCCCGCAGCTTCCGTGACTACCTCACGAGAAGCGGGCTGGGGCTATGAGCGAGATTCTTAAAAAACTCGACGAAGTTCAAAGCCAATCTCCCGAAGACTCGAGCCCCCAGGTCGACGGCAAAATCGAGCTCGAGTCTCCAGCCGTTGCCACACCTATCGCCAGCCGCAGCGATGCGGCCAAGCGCCGCCTCGCCGATCTTCAATTTAAATCTCGCCAGCTTGCCGGGCGCTTCATGTCGGCCGTCTCGCGTCGGGCCGGCGGACTGGTCACGCGCCGAACCGAACGTACAAAGACCATGCTTTTCGGATCGTTTGCAGCGGGCCTTGCCCTCGTACTTCTCGTCCTGTTTTTTCTTCCGAGTATGGGTCGAAAGAAAACGCCCATGAAAACCCGAACCGTATCCCTCTCTTCCGGCAAGCGTGTCCGGCGTCCCGCCACCCAGAACCCCTCCCCGCGTCCTTCGCCTCAAGCACCGGGTGCCATCACCCCACCCCAGACCAATTCAGCGAACCCCGGCGAGAAGGATCTCGCCCTGGTTCGCTCGGCTGAGGAGCTGGTCAAAGCCAAAAAAATGGACGCCGCCATCGCAAAGATCGAAAAAGAGACTGGAAGAAACCCCTTTCTCACGCGATCGCTACTGCAGCTTTCGATCTACTACCAGGCAAAGAAGCAGCACGACAAGGCCATCGCCACGCTGATGCGCATCCTTCAGGTCGAACCTAAGAATCCCCTCGCCTACAACAATCTGGGCATGATCCAGCTCAGGCTGAAGCGCTACAACGAAGCCGTCATCTTTCTAGAAAAGGCCTGCGAGAACGCTCCAGATACTGCAGATCCGTGGCTCAACATGGCCATCGCCTATGAACAAAAGCTGCGCTGGTCGGATTCGGTTCGAGCCTACGATCGCTACCTGCAGCTTATGTCGGGCGATGAGGCACTCAGCCGCCGGGGCAAGAACGAGGAAAAGATTCTCGCGGCAGTCAAGATTCGCCTGCTGCGTCTGAAGGCATTCTCGGCGGCAGATGACCGCGTACTGGCTTCCTCGGTTGAAGAGCTCGAACCCGAGGACTCTGCCGATGTCGAAGAGGTCGATCCCAACCCCATTCGGCTTCCTGCCAGCGACTCGGGCGCCAGCGTTGCGCCCAGCCCCAGCTCTTCTCCGGTCGAGGAGTCCAGCCCATGAAAAAATTCTCACTGCCCCAGCTCAAGAAGCCCGAATTTCTGAACAAACTCCCCCCACTACCGAGACTTCCGGCGCTGCCGAAAATCTCACTCACCGGGATTCGAAATCTGTCTGGAAAATTCCGTGTGGGCATGCGCCGGCAACTTCTCGGAATCGATCTCGGACATCGAAATGTCAAGGGCGTGAAGCTCGCAAAACGGGGTAACCGCATCCTGCTCGAGCACTACTACTTCACCGATCTTGCCGGGGTCTTTCCCAACTTTCCTCGAGAACGCGATTCCGACCAGGTGCTTCGCGCACTAGCCGAAATTCACCAGCTTCAGGGCGCCAAGACAGCCACCGCCCTCTCGGACGACCAGCTTCTGCACTTCGAACTCAGCCTTCCCGCCCTGCCCCGCTCCGAGATGCGCGTCGCGGTGGAGTACGAAGTCGCGAATCTGGCTCGAATACCCGAGAGCGACCTGGTCGTTGACTACTGGGAATCGAATCCTGGAGCCGCACGGACCGAGGGCGCGACTCTCAAGATCAAGGCGTTTGCCGCGCGCCGGACCGTCGTAGAGGAACACCTCGACCAGCTCAAAGGGGCCGGCTTTCACCCCCACTCCATCGAAAGTCGCATGCTGGCCAATATCGAGGCGCTTCGCTTCAACGGATACATCTCCGAAGCTGCCCAGTGCGCGATTGTCGACATTGGTGACAGCCACACAACGATCGGGTTCGTTCGCGATGGAATCCTCCACTCGTGTCGCATGGAGAAAGTGGGAGCCGGGACAGTGAACGACACGCTTCAATCGCGCTACGGCATTGATTTCATGCGCGCCGAGACGCTCAAGACCGGCTTCAAGGTGGGAGAAGCATCAGCCGGACGCCCCGAAGACGACGCGCTCGAAGAAGTCTTTTTACGAATCCTCAAGTCGATCAAAGACTCGCTCGAAGGCTACCTCGAAAATACCGTCGCGGCCCGCCTCGAGACGATTCTCCTGATCGGGGGAGGAAGCCGGGTTCAGGGAGTGGACGAGGCCATTGGGAGCCTCTTTTCGATTCCTGTGATTCGCGCCAACCCTTTCAAGAATATCCAGATCTATGCAGATGAAAAGTCGGCACAGGACGACCAGATCGGTCTTCTGGCTCCGCAAATGACCACCGCAGTGGGCCTTGCCCTGAGGAAACTCGCATGAAGAATACACGCACTAGAACCATTGGCCTCGTCATGACCCTGACAGGAATCGTCATGCTGCTGGGATGGAACGTGAAGCACCAGCGAGAAATGCCCGTGGGCTTCAGATCGTTTATCGCCAAAGGCGTCAAAGTCTCGGCACCCGCGATTGCCGACCAGACGCTCTTTCGGGCGTCGGCACCTCTACCCAAGTCCTCCATTCAGTGGACCGGGCCCGGAGCCATCGAACGGACTTCCAAGGGACACGCCCTCACCCTCGACGACCAGAGTTGGTTTGAGCCCGGAACTGCACGCCTGACCAGTGTCGGAATCTCAGCCCTCTCTGAGCTGGCCCTCAGCCTCAAAAAACTTCCGCTCGAGGGTCGAACCCTGCAGATCGAAGGACACACCGATTCACGCCCCGTCGTACGCCATCAAAAGACCTATCCCACGAACTGGGAACTGAGCGGAGCCCGCGCGTTTTCGGTCGTGCGGATTCTTGAAGGTCACGGCTTTGCGCGTGAGCAACTCTCGGGCGTGGGCTATGCTGATTCCAGGCCCGATCTCTCCGAGGCAAGGCGACGGATCGTCGTCACGATCACGGACGGGCAGACTCCTATCGAGGGCAACGGCGGCAGGTGAAACGCAAGAATCGCGGCTTTCCCAGAATCAACCTGATTCCCAGAAGTCGCCAGGCGACTTTGCTGGCCGTGCCCAGCTTCGCCCTCCCCGCCCTGATCGGCGCCTTTCTGGTGGTGATCGCCGTCAGCGCCACGCGCCAGCACTTCGAACTCCAGCGTCTGAAGGAAGAGCGAACCGCCATTGCCGCAGCCCAGAAGAAAGCCTCAGACGAAATCGCCGCACTCAAGAAAAAGCGCGAGGAGCTCGAGCGAAAGAAACGTCAGGCCAACGCCATTCAGCAGATTCTGGCTCGAAAGATCTCCTGGTCGGACTTCTTCAAGGAGATGAGCATGATGATTCCCAAGAACATCTGGCTCAACGAGATGAAGGCCGGCCTGAACAAGGAAGGAACCCGCGAGATGGTGATCCAGGGAACGGCCGAGTCACCGCAGGCCGTGTCCGCATTTTTTCAGGGTCTGGAGCAGTCCTACTTCTTCCAGAAAATCATGATCGTCTCCTCAAAGCTCGACCCGAAGGTCCATCCCCCGCTCTATCGGTTTGAGTTCCGCTGTCCGCTCGAGGACTTCAAGGATTCCACCCTGACCGGACGAGATCCCAACCAGCCCACTTCCGTCGACGACACCCTGACCAACCCGCGCGGAAAGAAGCCTCGACGCGGTCGCCGTGCGGCGAAACCCGCAGGAGGGACGAGGAATGGCTGATCAGGAAACCACTGGGCCCAGCACTCGAGAAATTCTCCTGACCGTCGCCGGCCTCGGAGCGCTCGCCCTGGTCTACGCCAACACCTGGCACGCCCAAGGCAAGACCGATATCGTTCGCGAGCAGAAGGCGATCACCGAAGCCCAGAAGAAACTCAAGGCCGATCAGGAGCTGATCGAAACCCTGAAGCGAGAAGAAACCGCCCCGGGGCGAGAAAAGCAGGACGCTCGGCTGGCCACGATTCGAGAAGCCAACAACAATTTCACCAATATCGTGAAGGCACTCTCGGGAGATGACACTCCGGATCTATTCACGATCAAGAGCCTGAAGGTCGACAACGAGGAGCCCTTTTCTGAGTACAACAAGGTTCTCTTCACGCTCGAACTCGATGCCCCTTTTCTGCATGTGGGAAAATTTCTCGAAAAACTCGAACAGTCGGATCTCCTGACCGAGCTCGTCGACATCGAGGCCACCCGAATCGACCCCGAGCTCAAGCGCTGTTCGGTAAAGCTCAGCATCTACAGCTACGTCTCGCGAATCTGAAATGATCGGCGCCCACTCGGGGCCGACCCACCACTCAGCTAGATCGTGTTTCGAATCACTTCGTCGATCGAGGTGTCACCCGACCAAACCCGCTCCATGGCCTCCTGACGCATGCTCTTGAAGCCATGCTGCTCGATGTAGCGGACGATCTCGGTTCTCGAGACCCGGTCGGTAATGGCTTTTCTCATCTCTTCGTCCGGGATGAAAATCTCGGCGATCGCCGATCGCCCTCTATAGCCGGTATTTCGGCACTCCTCGCACCCCACCGGCTTGAACCATTTGCGGCCCACGAATGAAGCATCGCCAAGGCCAGGGGGCAGCTTTTTGAAAACCTCTTCCGAGATCACTTCTTCTTGGCGGCAGAACTTGCACAACAACCGAACGAGTCGCTGCGAAAGAATGGCCAGCACCGAAGATCCAATCAAAAACGACTCGACACCCATGTCCATCAATCGATGCACGGTACTGATCGAATCGTTTGTGTGGATCGTACTGATCACGAGGTGGCCGGTCAGGGCAGCACGAATGGCGGTATCGGCCGTCTCCTTGTCGCGGACCTCGCCCACCATGATCACATCGGGGTCCTGCCGCAGAATATTTCGAAGCAGATCGGCGAAATTCAATCCCGCCTTGGGCTGAATCTGAACCTGGTTGATGATGTCAAACTGGTACTCCACCGGGTCTTCGACGGTGATGATGTTGCTGTCGGCCTCGTTGATCTCTTGAAGCATGGCATAGACGGTCGTGGTCTTGCCGCTTCCGGTCGGACCGGTCACCAGAATGATTCCGTGGGGATGGCCGAGCAGCCCCTTGATCTTCTCGCCCATCTCGGTACTGATGCCGATGTCGTCGATCTTGACCTTGAACTTCGACTTGTCGAGGATACGCAAAACGGCGCGCTCGCCACGAATCGTGGGCAGGGTCGAGAGTCGCACGTCGACCACGCGATTGGCCACCTTGAACCGAAAACGGCCGTCCTGCGGCTTTCGCTTTTCGGTGATATCCAGCCCTGCGAGCACCTTGAGCTTCGACATCAGGCTTTGATGGATGCCCGCGTCCAGATCGCTGGTCTCCTGAAGCACCCCGTCGATTCGCTCGCGAATTCGAATGAAGCCCTCGGCCGGATCGACGTGAATGTCACTGGAGTCGTTGCGAAGGGCCATCTCGAAGAGCTTTTCGAGCAGAGAGTCGATGCTGATCTGGCCGTGGACGGCACTGAACGACGAATTTGCCCCCGAGACACTCCCATCCGGATTCTGTGCCAGGTACCGGGCCAGTTGCTCGACCGTCTTGCGCTGGGTTCCAAAAAATCGGTCGATCGCCTTCTCGATCTGCGACTGGGCACCGAGGCGAATGCGAAACTGCGCAGGCAGCATGTTTCGCACGATGTCGTTCTGAAGAATGATCTTCGCGTCCTCGACGACGACGACCAGCGCCCCGTTCTCGCGACCGATCGGTAGAATCTTGTGCTGACGAACAATATCCTCGGGGATGGCCTTGAGGGCGTCCGCCGAGACCGGCTGGTTGGAGAGATCGAAAAACGGAATCTCCGACTGAATCGCCAGAACCTTGGCCAGATCGACATCGGTGATCAGTCCTTCGGCGACCAAAAACTGCCCCAGCGGCACCTTCTGGTGCTCGGCCCGGCGCACATGCTGCTCGAGATCCACGGGAGACAGCAGTCCGCGATCAACCAGAAGCTCACCGAGCTTCTTGCGACCCGAAACCTTGCGTAGCATCTCGTCCTTCGACGTATCCTGTGACGAGTCTGGTTTTTTCTCGGCTGCGTCGCCCACGAGGAGGGCCTCCTGTTTCACCTTTTCGACCGAAATCAGCGAACCCTTGAAGCCAAGCGACTCGGCTGCATCGCAGTGCTAACGAACCACCTGTGACATCTTCCAGATCGGCAGAAAGACGGCGAGCGCCAAAAAACCGACCATGAAGAAAATCACCAGCAGAATCAGCGGTTCGAGCAGCTTCGAGAGGTTGGCTAGCTTGTATTCGATCTCGCGGCGATAGTGATTGCCCACTTTTACCAGAACGGTATCGAGCTTTCCGGCCTCTTCGCCCATCGCCAGAAGATTGACGAAAAGCTCCGGAAAAATCCCGCTCCGCGCCAGCCCCTTCGAAAACCGGCTTCCCCGCTCGACCTCGACGCGGCAGGTATCCATTTCGGTGGCAATGACCTGATTCTCAATGCTCGTTCGCAAAATCCGCAGGGTTTCGGTAATCGTGATGCCGCTTCGCACGAGGGTCTCGGTGATGAAGCAGATGGCATTGAGCTCGAGCTGCAGAAACAGCTTTCCCAGTACAGGCACCTTGAGCTTGAAGCCGTCCCACTTCAGACGCCCCCACGGCGTCGAGACGAAGTAGCGAAATGCCCCGTAGATCGACGCGAGGATCAGGGCAAGAAGCGGACTATAGCCTACGGCGAAGTCCGAGAAGCTGATCAGCATCTGGGTGATGGCCGGGAGCTCGGCTCCATTGGCATCAAAGAACTCCTTGATCTTTGGCAGCAGCACGTAAACGAAAATTCCGGTCACAAAAATCAGAAAGCCAAAAACGATCTTCGGATAGAAGAGCGCTGATTTGACCTTCATCTGGTTCTCGGCTCGGCGCTCGAAAAGATACGAGATGCGATCCAGAAACGTATCGAGCTCGCCGGCTGCTTCTCCGGCCCGGACGAGCGTGATGTAAATGCGGTCAAACACGTGCGGATGCTTCTGAAAGGCATCGGCCAGAAACTTTCCTTTTCGAACGTCGTCGGCGGCAACCGAAAGCGCTCGCTTCACGCGAGGATGGGTGGTCTGGTTTTCGATCATCTCGATGGCCTGCACCATCGGAATGCCCACCGCATAGGCGGTTTGAAGCTGCTGATTGAAGGTTAGAATCTCCTGAAAATCGACCGGAAACAGACGGTCGCGCAGCTTGGAGGGAAGCGAAAAGAGATCGGTGATCGGGCTCTTTTCGCTGATCTTGATCGGAATCAGATCCTGCTGCGACAAAATGCGGCGCGCCACGAGCGCATTATCCGCTTCGAGCTGGCCGTTCACCGGCAGACCCCGTCGATCTCGCGCCCTGAAGACGTAGATTGCCATCGCCATTCAGGATAGCACGGGCCCAGAAATCAGGGAGCTTCCAAGTGGCGTGATGGCAACACGAAGTGCGCACCCCCCGGAGTGACCGTCACCGGACCGACGGTCGCCGTTGGCCCCGGGCTCGGTACGGCCAAAGAAACACTCCGCTTGCCCATGGTGACCCCCTCAAAGACGAAGTACCCATTGGTACCGATGGGCGTGGGAATGGGCGCCGAGAGTTCGCCGTTGCCGTCGAGATCGTTCAAGAAAATCTCGCCCGTCCCCGAGAACACCCCCCCACCGCTGTCGGTCACAAACCCATGAAGCGTGAAGCTGGTCGCTTCGGGAAGAATCTGAATGACCAGATCCTCGTTCTGATCCCCGCCACCCGCGATCCCGTCGGCACCGTAGCTCGTGATGGTAGTGGGAGTCGTCGACGTTCCTGCGACATAATCCAACGCGTTTCCCCAGGCATCGAGCGTCCAATCGACATCCGGATCCGAATCGTCCAGATACGGGCCGTTCCAGCCATAGCTGAAGCGCACGTCGGGGTCTTGTATGAACAGCCCCGCCCCACCCGGCGCAGTCACCAGCTCGTCAATTGAAGAGGGAACGCGCCCCATGTCCCCCAAAAATCCGTAGCTGGTTCGCGAACCCAGCAGCTTCAGGTTCGGATCTCCGATGATCGCCCGACGAATGGCCAAAAGCCGGCTACGCGTCTTCTCCACCCTGCCCTCCTGAATGCTGGTCATCGAAACGGCCGGCACCAGAAAGGCCAGCAACGAGAGCAGCATGATCACCATCAGAAAGTCGATGAGGGTGATGCCTGACGAACCGGTGCTGCGTTCAGGGATTGCTGATATCGAAGGCGTTTTCATTCAGCTCCACATTTTTGCGGTCCATGGTGAAGATCACCGGCCCCAGGGTCATCGCCGGGGTCGGTACGACGACCATCACCGAGCGCTTTCCGAAGGGCACACCCGTAAAACTGAACTGCCCGACCGGATCACCGGGCGAGGGCGGACTGAGAGTATAGTCGGTCAGAATGACTTCTTCAGAAGTCACGACCGGAGTCGGGGTTGGCCAGTCGAGATTCGGTAAAAAAAGCGTGGCGTAGGCCTCGCCCAAAAACGGAGCTCCGCGATTGTTGACGTACCCATAAACCGTGCCGAGCCAGAGCTCTTCGGGCAGTTCGATGACGATGTCCTTGTTGTAGCCCGTCAGGTCTCCCACGCTGTCATCAAGGCCGTCCGCTCCGTAGCTGCGAATCACCGGCGGCGTTTCGGTCGGGTCATAGAAAATCTCATTTCCCCACGCATCCAAAAGGGTATCGACGCTTCCCAGTGCCGAAAACAGATAGGGTCCGTTCCAGCCGGCACCAAAACGGGCATCGTTGTCCATCTCGTAAGGTGGCACCTCGGCCGTGGGTGCGGCCGACGGACGGGTGACCAGCGCCTCGAGCCCCTGAGTAAAATCCGGAAGCTGGCCCACATCGCCCACATATCCGAAGCTGGTTCGGGTTCCATTTTCACGAATACTGGGATCGCCAATCAGGGCAATCTTGATGCGCTCCATCTTCTGAAGGGTTTGCTCGTAGCGGCTTTCTTCGAGCGCGTTGCCGACGAGCTCGATCGACGCAAAACTCAGAATCGACAGCAACACGAGCGTCATCAGCACTTCGATCAAGGTCAGTGCGCTATCAGAGCGAAAAGAGGACGTCATCGGCGGCGCTGCCTCCCCCACAGGTCTTGTCGGGTCCGCAGCTTCGCACTTCGGTCGTAACGCCGGTTGTGACTTCAAAAGGAGTTCCCCACCCATCCAGCTTAAAGTCGTCGGGCTCGCTTTGCCAGACCGTGTCGAGGTACGGACCACACCAGCCCTGAAGCTGACCAAAGGTGGGACTGGCCGAGTCGTCGTCCATGGTGCAGCCATCGCTGTCGACGTCCTCAACGAGGTAATCGAGCGAGTCGGGCGTGGGCACCGAAGCCCCGTAGTGCGCCTCGAACGCACGAAGTCCCCGCTGAATCGCCTCGCCCTTGAGCTGGGTGCGCTGTCGCTTGGCCGTGCTGACCGACGGCTGAATCATCACGTAAAAGGCCGCGAAGGCGATTCCGGTGAACATCATCAGCATCAGCAGCGACATGAAGGCCAGGCCAGACTGCGCGGCGCTAGAGGTTGACCGTAATGTCATCTGAAGTACCGAGCGCCTCATCGGGGCCCATCGAAGTCAGTTCGCGCGCGCCGGGATCGTACTCGAAGTCATTACCCCAGGCGTCCTTGTACCAGTCGGGATCCGAGTCACTGAGGTACGGCCCGCGCCAGCCCAGCTTGGTCGAAGGAGAGTAGGCCGAATAAACCCCAGGTTCGGTGATCAGCTCGTCGAGTGCCGTCGCGCCGGTCTCGGCCGTCTCATCGCCCGGCAGCTTGCCGATATGGGCCTCAAACCCAGGATTCACAAACTGTCCGTTGGCCACCATCCGCGCGTCGCCCTTGATGGCGACCCGAATGGCATTCATGCGCTCTTTGGTCACCGCGATCTTCGCGTCTTTTGAGAAATCGGTGAATTGTGTAATCGCCACCGTCGACAGAATGGCCACCAATGTGATGGCCATCAGCACTTCAACGACGGTCAGACCCTCAGAGTTTTGCCGAGGAGCGCGCACTTCACACTCCAGTCGGGATTAGTAGGCGGATTCAGAAAGACTTTCGGTATCAGGATAACCATTATTATTATTACTATTCGCTTTAATTCGCCCAGTATTGTTGTCGTAGATCCAGCCGCAGTTCAATCCACCGAATGGGGTATCGTTCAACAATCCAGCCACGTTTGTCCCAACGTTCATCTCCTGATTCGTGTCACCACCAACAGGATTTGCTCCGGGGTAAACCACGGTCCGCTTTTGCTCCGGAGTACAACCCTTGTCACTCCACGGATTTTCCGGAATACCCCCAGCAACGAAATAACGATCTGCTCCGGCCTCAATGTCTGCATCAGTGCAAGGGCTAGGATCACCCCCATCTACAATCGCTGCAGTGATATCGTTCCTGTTTACTTGGTCAACCCACGGGTACCTATCCAAATTCCCCTGCGTCAGGTTACATCTAATTCTCATCGTCCCGAAGTGCTTCTGAATCGCATTCCGGATAATTGCCAGATTAGCTTTTGTGGCTGCGTTCTTGGCTTCCTTCGAGAAGTTCGTAAACTGGGTGATGGCGATGACCGCGAGGATCGCAATCAGCAAAAGGGCCATCAAGATTTCAATCAGGGTGAAACCAGAGAGATTTCGGTTTAGCGGTCGCAGTTTGCGCATCT
>CAYSOA010000034.1:0-22091 GCA_964432565.1 uncultured Bacteriovorax sp. | reverse complement strand
TGAGTTCTGCCCCTGTTCCATGCTGTAGCCCGACGTCCCACGTTCGAAGTTTCATTATAGGCGAGGAATCCAGCTCTCGACCAGTTGTGTCGCGAACGACCCGCCGGTTAGATTTCTTGATGAGCTAATACGAACCAGCAGCGACGAATCACCGTAGCTCAAGAACCGGTAATCGTTGGCCAAAGCGTGATTGTAGACCTCACGCCAGCGCTCGCCCATCCAGGCGGCGACGAGCAGGATCAGAGTGCTTGCAGGCTGATGAAAGTTGGTCAGCAGCATGTCGCTCGAGCGAAACAGGTAGCCGGGCACGATCATGAGTGAAGTCGTGGCGACGAGTCTCGGCAGTCGGCGCTCGCGAATCCAGTCGGCCAGCGCCGTATAGGCCTTTGAGGGCGGCACGCGTTCGTGAAGCCCGCGCTCGATCAGTCCGTACGGCTGCCACTGATCGAGATGGGGCTGCTCTTCGAGCGACTCGCCGTCGGCGAGAAGCGCTCCCATCCAATAAAGCGACTCGAGCGTGCGAAGGGACGTGGTGCCCACGGCCACCAGAGGCTTGCGGTGCGGGCGTGGGGCGAGCTGGGCGGCCACGGCATCTAAAAACTCGGCCGTCACCTCAAAGCGCTCGCGGTGCATGTCATGGCCCGCCACCGTGTCGGCTTCGAGCGGCTTGAACGTGCCCGCACCCACGTGAAGCGTGAGGTGCCGGGTCGAGATCGCCTGCACCTCGAGCTCTCGGAGCACTTCGGGCGAGAAGTGCAGTCCCGCCGTGGGTGCTGCCACCGATCCTGCGCGATGGGCGTAGACCGTCTGATAGCGCTCATGATCCTGATGCTCGACTTCGCGCTTCATGTACGGTGGAAGCGGAATCCTGCCGATCTTTTCGAGCACCGAGGCCAGCGACTCGTCGGCGGGGCTCCAATCGAGGCGAGCGCGAATCTGGTTTCGGTTCTTTTCGAGAATCTCGATCGCAAGCTTCCCGTCGGCGCTGGTCAGCAGGTCACCCTCCCGAATGCGCTTGCCACCGATCAGCCCGTTCCATTCGGCGGGAGCCCCCTTTTCGAGGGCGAGTGTCGGATTGGGGGTCGGTCGAATCGGATCGAGCAAAAAGATTTCGGCCATGCCCCCAGTTTTCTTGACGGCAGGGATTCGAGCGGGCATGACGCGGCTATCGTTCATGATGATCAACGAGCCTGCCGGCAGGATTCGGGGAAGATCTCGAAAGGTGAGATCCTGAATCCGTGCTGTCGGCAGGTCAGCGACCAGAAGCTTTGAGGCGTCTCGATTGGCGAGCGGGTGCTGCGCGATCTTTTCGGCCGGAAGGTCATAAACAAAGGGTTGAGTCGAGATGGTGGGAGCCGCCATACTCAACTGAATATCATCTTTTTCAGGAGCGCAGCGATCATCAATGGCACCGGCTTCATTCATTCGCGTGGATGGGTTGCATAAGAACTTCGGAGACCAGCCCGTGCTTCGCGGCGTCGAGCTCTCGGTCAAGAAAGGCGACGCCACGTTCATTATCGGGCGCTCGGGTTGCGGCAAGAGTACGCTGCTTCGCTGCCTGAACGGGTTGGAGAGCTTCGAACTGGGTCGCATTCGCGTTGGCCAGGTCGACGTGCAGATGACCGCCGGCGCACGGCTCAGCGAGCGGCAGGTTCGCGGTCTTCGACGCCATTTCGGCATGGTCTTTCAAAGCTTCAACCTGTTTCCCCACCTGACCGTGCTCGAAAACGCCATCAAGGCGCCGATGGTCGTCAAGGGCATGAGCCGTGCGGATGCCGAGGCGATCGCCGTCCCGCTTCTCGAAAAGGTGGGCCTCGGAAACCAGCTTTTCAAGTACCCCTCACAGATCTCGGGAGGGCAGCAGCAGCGTGCCGCCATTGCGCGAGCTCTTTCGATGAATCCGAAGGTGATGCTTTACGACGAGCCGACCTCGGCGCTCGATCCGTTTCTGGTGGATGAGGTGTTTCAGGTGATGCGCAACCTCGCCGACGAGGGCATGACCCAGATCGTGGTCACCCATGAGCACCGCTTCGCGCGCGAGGCGGCCGATCATGTGGTGTTCATGGAAGACGGCATCGTGGTCGAATCCGGCACGGCCGAGCAGATCTTCTCGGCCCCGGTCGATGATCGCACCCGGATGTTCGTGCGGAGGTATGGCTGATGGGCTCGCGCGTTTCGTTCCGTTTCTGGATTGCGGGAGCTTTGGCCTGGACGGCGGCACTTGCCGGGGGCGCGCCCGCCCGGGCAGAACTTCCGGTGCTGCGCTGGGGGGCCGATGCCGAAGGCGGTGCGCCCTACGCCTTTCGTGATCCCCGTAATCCCGATCGCATCATCGGCTTTGAAGTCGATCTGATGAATGCGGTGGCCACGAAGCTCGGGATGCGGGCCGAGTTCGTGCAAAACCAGTGGGATTCGCTGATTCCGGGCCTGCAGCGCGGAAATTATGATGTGGCCTGCAACGGCATCGAGATCACCGAAGACCGCAAGCGCGAAGTGCTTTTCTCGGACCCGTACTTCATTACCTACGAGCAGATCACCGTCCGAAAAGAGACGCAGAACATCCAGACGCTCGAGGACGCCCAGGGGAAGATTGCCGGCACACTCAAGTATTCGTTGGCCGAGCGGATTCTCCATGCTCAGGGCGGAATCGAGGTTCGGGGTTACGACAGCCAGACCACCATCTATGAGGATCTGGCCAACGAGCGAACCGACCTGGTCCTGCTGGATCAGCCGGTGGCTGTTTATTACGGCAACCCCGATCCGACCCTGAAGTCGGTCGGTCGCCCCATCGGCGACATGAGCTACGGCATTGCCGTGCCGCGCACGCAGCCGCAGCTTCAGGCCAAGATCAATCAGGCGCTGATGTCGCTTCGCAAGGAGGGAACCCTTCGCGAGATCTACGATCGCTGGGGAATCTGGAACCCGCGCATGGCTGAAGCCTTTCAGGACTACTCGCCCTCGAAGCCCGCGATCGAATACGAAGACTACCTGACGGCCATGGGCAAGCAGCGCAACTGGCAGCAGCGAGCCGCGCAGTACTGGTCGTATGTGCCGCTTCTGGCTCGCGGGGCGGTGACTACCCTTGAGCTCTCGGCGGTGGGAATGGCGCTGGCGGTGGCCATCGGGTTGGTTCTGGCCTTGATTCGTCTCTATGTGGGGGGGCCTCTTGGGTTTCTGGCCCTCGCCTACACCGAGGCCATCCGGGGAACTCCGCTTCTGATTCAGCTCTTTTTCATTTTCTACGGGCTGCCGAATCTCGGCATCAAGCTGAGCCCGTTTGTTGCCGCCGTGCTGGGTCTGGGCCTGAACTATGGGGCCTACGAAGCTGAAGTTTACCGCGCGGGGTTTCTGTCCGTTCCGAAGAGCCAGATGGATGCTGCCGTCTCGCTGGGCATGAATCGCTGGCAGGCTCTGTGGCATGTGATTGTTCCCCAGGCGACACGCGTGGCACTACCGCCCATGACCAACGACTTCATCTCGCTGCTCAAGGACTCGTCGCTGGTTTCGGTGATCACGATGGTTGAGCTGACCAAGGTCTATGGCCAGCTCGCGTCGACCTATTATGATTACCTGGGCATCGGCCTGCTCACTGCGGCAATGTACTTTTTGATTGGTCTGCCGTTCGTTCGGCTTTCACGCGCACTCGAAAAGCGCATCGCCAAACGAGCCTGACAAGAGCCTTAAGGTGAGAGGCGTGCGCGTTTCCAGGTGCCGGGGCGTCCACGGGCCGGCAGCGAGCGCACATACTCGAAGCGGTCGTGCAGGCGAAACTCGCCATCGATCCAGAACTCGATGCGGGAGGGAATCAGCAGAAACCCACCCCAGTGATCGGGAAGTGGCACTTCGGTTTCCTTGAAGAGCAGTTCGTAGTGACGAAGTCGCCCCAGTAGGGCGTCGCGGCTCGCGATGGGTCGGCTCTGCATCGAGGCCCAGGCTCCCAGCTGGCTGGTGCGCGGGCGACTGTGAAAGTAGCGCGCCGATTCCGTGCGGCTGAGTTTGAGGATGCGACCTTCAACTCGAATCTGGCGGTCGAGTTTTTTCCAGTGAAACGTCAAGGCGGCCCGAGGGTTCGAGATCAACTCGCGGCCCTTGCGGCTTTCATAGTTGGTAAAGATGCGAAACCCGCCCTTGGCGAGGCCTTTGTAGAGAACGACTCGCGCCGAGGGCATCCCTTGTCGCGTGCAGGTGGCCAGGGTCATGGCGTCCGGGTGCTTCTCTCCGGACTGAACCGCCGCATCAAACCAGGCCTCGAACTCCTTGAGGGGATTGCGATGCAAGTCAGCAAGGTCGACGTGGCGCGGTGAACTCTTGGGCTTCATGGCAGAACAAATACCTCGAATGGGCGCTTGGCTCCAAGTTGAGTTTCCGGCTAAAAGGTCTCCATGGCACTCACTTACTCGCAGGTTCCTACCGAAAAAGAGCTGGGCTCGCTCGCGCCGAACTTCTCGCTCCCCGGAGTCGACGGACGCACGCACTCGCTTGGCGATTACACCCAGGCTCGGGCGCTCGTCGTGATCTTCATGTGCAATCACTGCCCTTATGTGATCGCGGTGCAGGATCGCATCAACGAGCTTGCCCGTGAGTACGGCCCCAGAGGCGTGGCGGTGATCGGCATCAACTCGAACGATACCGAGCGTTATCCGGCCGATAACTTCGAGGCCATGAAGGCTCGAGCCGCCGAGCAGGGCTATGTCTTTGACTACCTGCTCGACGAGACCCAGGAGATTGCCCGCGCCTACGGCGCCGTCTGTACTCCCGACCCGTTTGTGTTTGCCAACGAGGGCGGCAGCTTCGTCCTTCGCTACCACGGACGCATTGACGACAACTGGAAAGCCCCAGAGTCGGTCACCCGTCGCGATCTAGCCGATGCGTTGGACGCCATTCTCACCGGAAGCACACCGACCACTGAGCAGGTGCCGACCATGGGTTGCAGCATCAAGTGGCGTCAGTAGCGAGGCGCAGGTCGATTAGCCGGTCACGCTGACTTCAGGGGCCTTGACTCGAACATCCAGGGCGGCGCTTTCTCCTGAGCGTCCCAGGGCGTTTCTGGCAGTGATCGTTGCCCGGTAGTTCATGGTTTCGCCACTCACGGCGAGCTGCCTGATCTGCTCGGGGGTGAGGGTCGCCTGCCAGGTCGTTCCGGCGACCCGCTTCATGTCGATGACGATGGGCACACGCTGAAACTGCAGGCGCACCGACTGAACTTTTGAGGTGAGATCCTTCACGTCCGCGAGGATGACGGGGGCCTGCAAGGGTGAGAGTTCTCGGGTGACCTCAAAGGTGCCCGGCTCGGTCCGCACGTTGAGAATCGTCGGACCGGTCGTCGAAAGCTCCTCAGCGCTGGTTTGTGAGGTTCGGGAGGCGGACGAGCAGCTGGTGATGAGGCCGGCTGTTGCCAGAGAAGTCAGGATCATGACGGCGAAATGGGGGCGCATGGAAATTCTCCTTGTCGAGACGTTGTTGCAGACCCGAGGCCAGCGGTAGAATGAGGGCATGGATTCAGAGGTCTCGGCAGGCAGCCTGAAAGAGCATCGCACGCGCGTCTATCGCTGGCTGGCGCTCTTTTATCTCTTCTTTCCGCTGACCTTTCTTCCGGTCGTGGTGTTCTTGATCGACGTGCCCATGGGAAAGGCGGCCCTCCTGGCGCTTCAGACGTCGTTTTTGGCGGTGTCAGCCCTCGCCGTCATCACCGGCTATGGGCTTTACGAGGTGCGCCGCTGGGCGTGGTACCTGTTGCATCTGACCGAGGTGCTCGTGCTGGCCGTGGCGGCGAACTTCACGTTTCGTCACGGCCAGAGTCACTACCCGGTCGTGGCGTTTCTGGTTGTGGCGCTTTTGGTCTGGCTCGGGCATCGGCGCATTTCGCGCGAGCTGAGGGTGCCGTACTTCATGCCCCAGATTGCCTGGTGGGAGAGCAATCCGAGATACAAGACGCAGATTCCCGCTCAGGTGGTTCGCAATGGCGGGCGCACACTTGAGGCCGACATCATGGATCTTTCGGTCGCAGGCGCGTTCATCAAGTGCAGGCCCGAGTTCGAGCTCAACGAGCTGATCGAAATTCGCACCCAGCTTTTTGGTCGAGAATGGCGTACGCGCGGAACCGTGGTCTGGAACACCTTTGGCGCCGTCACCCACCCGAGAGGAATCGGCGTAAAGTTCGGCGCCCTCGATCGCACGGCTCGCCGCGTGCTGAAGGCGGCCACGATGCGGCTTCAGAAGATCGTCGAGCTCAATCGAACCGGGCGCTACTGGCTGAGTTCGGACGAGTACAACAAGGTGATGGCCAAGCTCAAGGCACCCCTGCCTCGAGGTGAGGTGTGAGCGGTGGCACCGAGGGAGCGCCTCGCGAAAAGGCACTTCAAGAGGCTCTTCAGGAAGCCCTCAAACTCGCGCAGGAGGCCGAGCGGATCGATGAGGTTCCCGTCGGCGCCCTTGTCCTGGATGCTTCACTCCAAAAGGTTCTGGGTCGCGGGTTCAATCGCCGCGAATGCGATCACGATCCGGTCGGGCATGCCGAAATCGCCGCCCTTCGCGAAGCCGCGCAGGCACTGGGTAGCTGGCGACTGATCGACTGCGTGCTGGTCGTGACACTGGAACCCTGTCCGATGTGCCTGGCGGCGGCCCAGCAGGCCCGGGTTGCGCGCGTGGTTTATGCCGCCGAAGACCCCAAGGGCGGAGCGCTTTCGCTGGGGTACCGCTTGAACGAAGACCTGCGCCTGAATCATCGCTTCGAGGTGCAACGAGTGGATCAACCGGAGTGCTCGCAGATCCTGCGCGAGTTCTTTCGAAAAAAGCGCCAAAAGCCGCTTTGACAGTGGTGAAGATTGCTGATTCTTGCACTGCAGGCTTGAGGTGATCCCCCCGGGCGATGTTATCGCTCGCACCATGTTGAAAAAAGGAATGCTGTTGGCGGGATCCTTGGCACTGGCGGTACTGGCGCTTTCGGGCTGCAGTGAAGGCGGGGCTGCGTCTTCGAACGGGGCTTCGCCGACTTCCGGCTCAGGCTCAGGTTCGACCACTGGCACGGGCACTGGCACGGGCACGCAAAAAGGGGCGGCCCAGGATTGCGACCGCGACACCGAAATCTGTCTCGCCCTAAAGGTGGTGTCCTACGATGATGATGACGGAGCGGTCCTGTCAGAGAGTGCCGCCAGGCAGATGGTAGGCGACATCAATGGCCTCTGGGCCTCTTGTGGAATCGGGTTTCGGCTCGAAGAGTACCGCGCCGTCGATCCTCGAAGCGTCGGGCTGGATTCGACTCCCCTGAACATGTCGGACCTTCCCGAAATTCGGGGGGCACTGGGTTCACGCGACCAGCTTCTGGTGGTCGTCACCTCACGCTGGGGAACGGCGGGAAACATCAACGACAGTGGCGCCGATGCGTGGACCACGTTGCCCGGTTCCGGACCTTACGGAGCAGTGATCGATGAGCCGGTGGCGCGCAACAACACCATCATTGCGCACGAGCTGGGGCATTACCTGAGCCTGCTGCATGTCTCTGACCGTTCGAACCTTCTCAGCCCGATTGTCGGGGCGTCGAGCCGCGGCCTCACCTCGTCGCAGTGCTCGAGAGCCCGCTCGACGGCCTTGGGAACCTGGGGCGCGATGGTTCGAAGCTAGTGTCGCTCGAGCGGCGTTTTCATTTGGGTCCCCCGACGAGTCGTGTAGACTTTGAGGCCCTATGGCACTCAAACTTCACTTCGCAAGTCTTTCTCTCGGAGCGGCCGTTGACCAGCAGACCGGAAGCCTTTCGGTTTTCGACCTGGTCGAAGAGATTCGCGCTCCGCAGGTTCCGGTTCACCTTCAGTCGCTGGTCATTTCGCTCTCCCTTGAAAAGACTCATCCGGAGCCGGTCAACGGCAAGGTGCTCATTCACCTGCTGACTCCGGATGGAAAGCAGAACCTGCTCGGGCAGGGAGAGCTGGTGGTTCCGGCCGAGCAAAAGCGCATGAAGGCCGTGTTTCGCTTCGGCGGCTTTCCGGTTTACCACTTCGGCGCCCATCGCTTTGTCGTATCCTGGGTCAATGCCGCCGGCGTGAAACAGGGCGAGGCCCTTCTGGATTTTGAAGCGATTCAGGTCGCACAGATCGCTCAAGGGGTTGCTCCCGGCGAAAAGCCGCCGGTTTCGCACTAAGCGCACGGCTCCAGCGAATGGCACGCCAGCACTCGGTCGCCGATACATTTCGAGCCCTCAGGCAGCGCAAGATGCTGTTTCTGCTGCTTCTGGGCATGTCGTCGGGTCTTCCGTTCGCCCTGACGCTGGGAACCCTTCAGGCATGGATGAAGGACGTCTCGATTGATCTCAAGACCATCGGGCTCTTTGCGTTCCTGCGTCTGCCGTTTTCGCTGAAGTTTCTCTGGTCGCCGATCATGGACCGGTTCACGCTTCCGTTTCTGGATCGTCGCCGGGGATGGACGCTTGTCACGCAGCTTCTGGTGGCGCTTTGCCTTTGCGGCATGGCGCTGAGTGACCCTGCCAGCCAGATTCAATACCTGCTGGTGCTGACCCTGCTCGTGAACTTCTTCGCTGCAAGCCAGGATATTGTTCTCGATGCCTATCGTCGCGAAGTACTCGACGACGAGGAGCTGGGTCTCGGTGTGGGGATTTTCGTCAACGGCTACATTGTCGCCTTTCGATACATCTCAGGTGCTCTGGCGCTGCTGCTTCCCGGTCTTCTGGGATGGAGCTGGGGGCAGGTGTACTTTTCGATGGCGGCCCTGATGGCTCTCTTTGCGCTGGCCACGCTGGGGGCGCCGAAACTCAAGCCGATGGCCGAGGGCTTGGCTCCGCGCACGCTCGCCGAGGCATTTATTGGTCCGTTGCGCGAATACTTTTCGAGACCCGAGGCGCTGACTGTTCTGGCGTTCATCATCCTCTACAAGCTCGGCGATTCGATGGCGAGCACGATGACCCTGCCCTTCATTCTTGAGGCGGGCTTCAGTCGCGAAGAGTATGTGGCGATCGTCAAGGTTTGGGGGCCGCTGGCCACGTTTCTGGGGGCCATGGTTGGCGGTCACTATGTTTTGAAGCTCGGCATTCGTCGCTCGCTCTGGGCGATGGGTTTTCTTCAGGCGGCATCGACTGCACTGTTCGCCCTGATCGCCTGGACCGGAAAGAGTAACTGGATCCTGGCCGGCGTCGTCGGCTTCGAGAATCTGACCGCGCAGATGGGCACTGCCGCCTACGCCGCCTATATGGGGTCGATCACCAACGTTCGGTTTACCGCCACGCAATATGCCCTGATGTCGAGCCTGATGTCGGTGCCAGGTGTCGTCTTCGCTTCAAGAACCGGTGCTCTGGCCGGAAGTCTCGGTTGGGCCGGGTTTTTCGTGGCCTGCGCCGTGTTTGCCATTCCCGGAATGTTCATGATTCCGCTTCTCGAGGCTCGCGCCGGGGTGCGCGGCTGGCAGGAGGTCGTTCGTCGCGGAGTGATCGTCGCCACTTTGCTCGCGGCGCTCTACGCCCTGGGCGCAAGCGGCTGGGACATCGCGAAGCTCTTTTTCTAGCGAGCACTTCAAATCGGTGGGGCCTCGGGCAGGCCGTGCACGGCAAGGGCCCGGTCGAAGTGCTTGAACGTGCCCAGACTGTCATCCAGCAGTCGTCTTCCCGGGCAAAGAATGGCCTCATTCGGAAAGTCTTCGTGTTCGCCCTTCAGGTGCTCGGGCCGACACTTTTCGGCGATCTCGGCAAGAACCAGGTCAAACTGCCGTCGGTCGCGATCGGCCGTGAGCTCGAGCTCGGCGATCCCCTCAGGCCGGTAGCGATAAAAGGCGGGGAGTTCGGCTGACCAGAGGAGAGGTGGCGAGTACTGGGCCTTGAGCTCGGGCTGCGAATGCCCGCGCTTGCGATGGGCCACGGCGGTATTGAGGTCGATGACTTCTCCCGAGGTGGTGGCGGCCCAAAAGTGAAAGCTCTCGCCCCAGCAGCCTGCCCAGATGGCCTGCTGGTTTTCGAGAATCTCGATCCAGGCGGCAGGTCCGTAAAAGATCTGCGCAGGAACGCCGTGATTCTTGAGCGCTTCGACGGCGGCGGCGGCCACCATGAGGGGCACCTCCGAGCGGTCGCCCGTGACCCGGTCGACGACCTTGGTGACGATTCGCGAGACGTTGGCGATGACGGGCAGGGGGGTGCTCACGAAAGCAGCTCCATTCCGCGACGAATGAGCTGTTCTTTTTCGTCGCTCGACCGTGCGATCTGGGCCAGGCGTGTGAGTACGGCGGGACGCCAGGGGGACTGCAGCTTCCAGGTCTTGTCGAGCTCGACCAGCTCGAGCCGCAGCAGCCAGTCGCTCGGGTGATCCCGCTCGAGAGCTTCGTGCACCGAGGCCAGTTCCGCCGCACTTTCGGGACGCCGGCCATGCTCTCGGGTACGGCGCACCTGAAGATAAAGTTCATTCAGCCCGATCGTCTCGTCGGTGAGGTTGGTTTTTTGAAACCCCAGCTTGCGCGGAAACTCTTCGGTCGCCATCAGGTAGCGTCCGCGATCGGGAGCGCCCCCGAAAACGGAAGTGACCGTCTGTCCGCAGGCCATGTCAAAGACGCCCCATTCGGGCTGAAAGAGTACTCGGTCGCGAAGCGTGACCGTGCAGTCTTCCCAGGTCAGAACGACGAGCGCTCCCGCGCGCCGCAGGGTCGATTGAATCTTTCCGCGCACCCGGACGTTGGAGTCGAAGTGCAGCTCGGTCACTCCACTCAGTTCGGCGTCGGTGAGTGCCGACACGGGCTTGAGCGATCCCTTCCAGACGACCTGACCGATCGGAGTACCGAACCCGTGGGCATGGTGCCGGGGGCCCTGATCGTCGAGCTCGGCATCCGCATAGGCCAGCTGGCAGGGGCCCTCGTAGCGCAGGTAGGCCGGATGGCCGAGCTCGTCCTTCAGCACTTCGATCAGCTTTCCACCGATCTGAAGACCCGAGTCGAGCTGCGTGGTCGTGACGGTGGCTGCCTCGAGGGCGCGCTCAAGACCGGTGATGCCGCCCAGGCGAAACGCCATCGTTTCGGCAAATTCTTCGAGAACCTGCGAGAGCGTGCGAAAGTTGGGGGTGACGAAGAGCTGGGGCTGGGGCCGGGTGATGTCGTAGGGGGTGTTCACGCACTCGACGGTGAGAGGAAGTTTTCGGACGGTCTCGCCCAGGCAGGCATAGCTTTCGCCCACCGATGAGAGCAGGCCCGCGCCGTAGATCTTCGGCGATTCGAGCGAGCCGACCAGCCCGTACTCGACTGTCCACCAGTTCATTCGCGCAAGCAGGGTGGCCTCGCTAAGCTGAGTCTGGCTCTGGATGGCCTGATCGAGTCGTAGCTGTGCACGCCGAACGTCGTCTTCGGTCGAGGCAGGGTTTTCCTTCACTTCGGAGAGGTTTCGAATCGAGTGGTAGACTTCGAGATCCTGCGACGAGGCGATGGCCTTTCGCGAGACCTCGCCGTAGTGGCGCAGGTAGGCGGCGTATTCGGGGTCGGCGATGATCGGGGCGTGACCGGCGGCCTCGTGCACGATGTCGGGCGCGGGGGTGTAGGCCAGGTTTTCGAGCTTGCGCATGTCACAGGCGATCGGCAGGACGCCCAGCGACTGAAACTCCATGAAGGCGGCTGGCGGAATGAAACCGCTCACGGCGACGGCCCGCCAGCCGAAGCGCTGCAGCCGTTCGTCCATTTCTGAAATGAGCGGAATGCGATCGGTGGAGATGCCCGTTTCGACCAGCCCGTCGAGGTACTTCTGGTGGGCATGTCTGGCAAAGAAGGCTTTCGAGATGCGCAGGATAAAGCGCCACGAAGCGTGGTCGATGGCGGTGTACATCGAGGGGTCCTGCTCGACGATATAGGGGGCCAGATGCTCGGGAATTCGCTGCGTGAGGGAGGGACCGACGGGGCTCATAGTTCGCGTGACGATAGCGCAAGGAACAGGGGCTTGCCACTAGCCAAATGGGTGCTGGCGCGTCGGCGGGGTTTTGATAAGTGCTGGGCATGGAACAGGAAAAACCCAGTTCGGTGAAGCCGCAGCCCCGTGAGCCCGAGTGGAGCGGACCTCTGTGGAAGCACCCTTACATGGTCTATGTGGGGCTCACGATGCTGCTTTTTGGCTTTCTCGTTTTCATGGGGTGGCTGGCGTGGACTCAGGGCTGGATTCCGCAGCGCTGATTGGGTCTGGTCGGTATTCCGGACACCAGAAAGCAGTTCAATAGCGATTTCAATGATTTAACCCCACTAATTTAGCTCGACTCCCGATGGGCGTGCCGTAAACTAAAAGAATGGCGGACTTACCAGGTCAGTCTTTTTGGGCGGATGTTTTACTCGAGGCCATCTCTGAGCCTGCGTTGCTCCTGGGGCCGGAGGCAACCGTGCTTGCCGCCAATCGGCGCCTGTTTCGCCATCTCGGCCTCTCCCGGCCCCAGTTTGAAGAACTCAGACAGGGTCCGGCCCTCGCTTTTCTGAGGCTCGCCTTCGAGCCAGAAACCGCCTCGCGTATCTTTTCGTGGATGCGAGATCCCGGGACGGTACCGGAGCTTGCCACTCCCAAGGCCTTTCAGGGCGCCGGTGAAGCCTTGGTCTGGCGCAGTGAAGAGCTTGAGATTCCCTCCGTGGGCATCTGTCGACTGATTCGACTCGGTGATCCGAACGTGACCGAAAAATCAGTGATCGAGAGGCTGGAGTCTGAAAAGGCCGTGGTGGATCGGGTGCTGCAGCAACTGCCCTTTGGAGTCATCGTCATCGAGGCTCCTTCAGGAAAGTTCCTCATGCGAAACGGGGCAATGACTCGATTCTCAGAGGGAATGTATCCCAACCCTGAGAGTACCCAGGACTATGACCAGTATGGCGTTTTTCGCGAGGATGGCACTCGGTACCAGACGCACGAGTTTCCGACGGTGCGGGGGTTTCGAACCGGAGAGGTGGTTGAAGGCGAGCTGATGGAAGTGCGTCTGGTCACCGGACGTCGGCGCTGGGTGTCGGTCTACACCAGCCCGATTCAGAACGAAGAGGGAAAGATGGTGGCCGGTGTGGCCGCCGTTCTGGATGTGAGTGAGCAGGTTCGGCTTCGAAAGGGCGTCGAGTTTCTCGCTGAAGTGGGAACGCGTCTGGCGAAGGTTCGGGACTTCGACCGTATCCTGAAGGAAATCTCACGCACCACGACTTCTTATTTCGAAGGCTGGTGTGTCGTGCACACGCCCAACGACACGGGCTGGATGATGCCGGTCAGTATCGCCCACTCCGATCCGCAGAAAGAGGACTTGGTGCGCCGCTCGCAGGGTCGGAATCCGAATCATGGAGCGCCGGGAACCCCGGGGCCTGCGACGGTTTTCGAGACCGGCGAGGCGCTTTTCATTCAGGAGGTACAGGAAGAGGACCTTCGTCGGTTCGCACACGACGACGAGCACCTCGCGGTGCTGCAACAGCTTGGCCTCAGAGGCGTGGTGGTTTTGCCTCTGGATTCCGTGGAAATGCGCCACGGGACCCTGACGATCTGTTCAGCACACCGCCGCTTCGAGGATGCCGACCTCCTTTTCGCTCGGGAGCTGAGCGCGCGCTTCGCGCTGGCTCTTGAGAACGCGAAACTCTTCGAAGACCTGAAAGGGGCGGTTCGTCTTCGCGATGAGCTGATCTCTCTTTCTTCGCACGAAATTCGTACGCCGCTAACGTCGCTCAGACTACTGATGGAGCTGATCGAGAGCCTGCTTCAAAGCCCTGATCGGCTGCCTGGAGGACTCGATCGCTTGATGGGTATTTGCAGGAATGCTCGAGCGCAGGTGGATCAGACCACGGGGCTTCTCGATCTGCTTCTCGATCTGTCGCGACTCGACTCGGGCAAGTTCGAGCTGGCCTGCACGCCCATCAACATGGCTGACGTGATTCGGGATGCCGTCGAGATGATCGAGCCGCAGTTTCGGGATGCCGGTGTCCAGCTCACCGTGTCGTTGGCTGATGACTGTCCGGTTTCGGTCGAAGCGGTGCGCATGCGCCAGGCGCTGGTCAATCTTCTCTCGAACGCGCTGAAGTATGGTGCCGGCAGGCCGGTGGAAGTGATCTTGCAAAAAGATTCGGTTGATTCGTTAGTGCGAACGGCGGTAGTGGATCATGGACCGGGGGTGTCGCAGGAAGATCGTGAGCGGATCTTTGAACGATTCGATCGAGGTCTTCGTGAGACTTCAGGAAAAGGCCATGGACTTGGCCTTTTCATCAGCCGAGCCATCGTTCGGGCGCATGGTGGCAAACTGGTTCATTGTGGGACCCCGTCCGGTGGGGCGACGTTTCTGATCGAGCTGCCTGTTCGGGATTCGTGACGGCGAGCGGCTAAGGATCACAAAAAACCCCCTAAAAAGTCCGGTAAACCGCCGTTTTTATGGCCGTTGCCTGGTTTATAGTTTTTGGAAGCTAAGTCGGAAAAATCCGGATGCGGATGCTCAATGTTGCTCATCGCTAAGCGTCATGGGTGCATTCCGGGGGGGAGTGGTCGAAATGACACGCGAGAAGGCACGCCGGGCCGCGCTCTTGAAGCGGGTTGGTCTGAAGATTATCCAGGATTTGAACCAGCGCAATCAAAGTGTCGATGCCCTCGCCCTGCAGGTGGGCATGGCGCGCTCGACCCTTCGGGAAATTATCGCCGGACGCAGTAACTTGCGGCTTTTGACGCTCGAGTCGATTGCCACCGGTCTGGGGTATCGCGATCTTTCCGAGTTCTTTGCCCAGCTCTGATCGGTATCCGGTCTGCGCCCGTCGATGATGGGGCTTGAGATCCTCACAAAAACAAAAAACCCGCCGAGAGGCGGGTTTTTTATGGCTGGCCAGGTTGGACTCGAACCAACGACCGATCGGTTAACAGCCGATTGCTCTACCGACTGAGCTACTGGCCAACGTGAGGATCTACGATTAACCCCAAATCCGGGGTCTTGTCCAGAGGGGGGCCGGGTCCAGTCAACATTTTGTCTGGTTTCCCGCCGCCCGATGTTGGTTATACTGGGAGCTCGGAGACTTCATGCGGCACAAGCGAAGAAACTTTCTGGTCAATCCGCGCTTTCAGCTTCGGTTCGCCTTTTTCATCAGTAGCTGGGTCATCGGGCTCAGTCTGATGTTTCCATTGATGCTGGATGAGGCCCTTACCGTCATCATCGAGCTGGTCATTCGTGACCCTCGCGGGCCCGAAGTGGCCCAGATTCTGGCCGCAAAGAAAGACCTGTTTCGCAACCTGTACATCTTTGAGTTGATCTTCGTCCTGGTGGTGTTTTTTCTCGGGATTTTTCTCTCTCATCGCATCGCAGGCCCCCTTTACAAGCTGGATCAGTACTTTCGCGAAGCGGCCCGAACGGGGCGCCTCAGGTCGGGTTTGCGTTTTCGCTCGGGCGACCACTTTCTGGAGCTGGCCGAAAACTACAACCGCATGGTCGACTCGGTTCAGAAGGACGGCGGCCGGGAGCGGTAGGCGTGTGAAGTTCAGGCCCCATCACTTTCTTTGCACCCTGGGCTTCCAAGGAAAGGGCTACTCTTCGGAGTTCGTCGAAAACTTTCAGCAGATCGCCGACCGGCTACGGGGCAGTGGCGGCGAAGACGTCGTCATCGAGGTGGTCGGCCAGACGGACTCGATCTGTGCGCCCTGCCCGAATCGGCGTGAAACAGCGTGCACGAGTCAGCAGAAGATCGAAACGCTGGACCGAGCGCATCAGCAGGTTCTCGGTCTTGAGGTTGGTCAGACCCTGACCTGGGGCGAGGCCCTCGACCGAATCGCCGGGCAGGTCGAGGTCGAGGATTTTCACCGAATCTGCGAGCCGTGCTCCTGGAAGTCGTTGGGCATTTGTGAGGCGGCCCTGAAGAGCCTCAAACAAGAAAGGAAGCGCTGATGCGAGTCGGATCGCCGGGGTTTTGGGGGTTGCTGGCCACTCTTGCGACTCTTTCAGCGCAGGCGGCGCCTTCGTCGCTGCCACGAGAAATCGGCTGGCTCAAAGCCGAGGCGCAATGGAAAAGAATTCCCTACACGAGCCTTTATTACGATCACGCCCAGGCCCTTCTGGCTCAAAGCCGCGGCCGCGAAGCGCAGGGTCTGCTCAAGGCGAAGAACTGGAAGATGGCTCTGCTTCGGGCGCGCGAGGCGCAGGCCCATTGGCTGGCTCTGCAAGACCGGGTTTCAACGAGCGCGTGGCTACCCCGAGTGGCATCCGAGATGGGGCGACAGGACCTCGTCATTGCGCAGGCCCAGTTCGCCCAAAAAGATCTTGCTCGCGCACTGGCCTCGTTTGAGCGGGCCTGGGATCGCATTCCGTTTTCAATGGCCGAGGTCGAGCAGGTGTCGCAGTACTTCACTGCCTGCCAGAAGCGCGAACCTGCTTTTTGGAAAGACGCCTCACTGGTGTCGAGCTGTGCCAACTGGGGGCGGCGGTTGATTTTCGCGTTTCCGGGGCAGTCTCCCGAGAGAGCCGAGCTCCAGTCGCGATGGTCCGAGGCGGTTTCGGCGCTGGCGGGAGTCGAGATGCCGTCGTCGCAGCCGCGTGTCAACCAGAGCTACCGCACCCCAGACGACGATCAGGCCGCATGGGAGGCGATCCTTCCCCTGCTTCGGGAGTCTCGGCTGTCGAGCCTGCGCCGCCCGCTGGAGCAATTTCTTGAGAGCTATCCGCAGTCACCGCTCCGGCACAAGGCCCGGTACTGGCTGGCCGTCTCTCAAATGACCAGAAACGAGGTGCCGGCGGATTTTCGTCCTCTGCTTGAAAAGGTCTGCCGCGAAAGCCCGCTGAGTTTCTACGGGCTGCTCTCGGCAACGCTTCTCGGAAAAACTCCCGAAGAGTTTCTTACGCCGGCAGCACCTGCCAGCCGACCTCGCGATCCGAGTCTGCATCCGACCCAGATTCGTGCCCTCGAAAAGGCGGAAGCGCTTTTGGCTTCTCGAGAGCCTGCGCTGCTCGAACTCGCGCAGATGGAGCTGCGGCAGATTCGGCCCAAGTCGAATCACCACTCTGAATTTTTGGTTCATCTTGCAGGGCTCAATGAGCAGGCCGGCTCGTACCTCGGAACCTTTCTCGCCCTGACCGAGCTCATTCAGCGGGGAGCCCCCGAGGCGATGACCCAGTGGGCCGCCGAGCGGATCTTTCCGGTCGAGCGCTGGCAGTTGATTCAGCAGAATGCCGAAGCACTGAAAATTGACCCGATCTGGGTGCTGGCCCTGATGAAGCAGGAATCGGCGTTTGATCTGGGGGCGATCTCGTCATCCGGGGCCGTGGGCCTGATGCAGGTCATGCCCGCAACCGCCGTATCGACCGATCCCACGATTTTGCGGCGGCTGCTGCCAGAGGATGCCCACAACGTGCGAATCGGCACGACCTACATGGCCCAGATGCTGCGGCGGTTTCGAGGAAACCTGGCACTGGCGACCGCCGCCTACAATGCCGGTCCCACTGCCGTCGAGCGCTGGATGAAGGAGTACGGCCTGAAGGACACCGAGAACGGACTCTCACTCGGAATGATCGAATTCATCGAGTCGATCCCGTATCGCGAAACCCGTGACTACGTCGGCTCGATCATTCGCAACTACCACTGGTATTCGGCTCGCCTGCCGCGCGTGCTGAAGCAGCAGCCCGCAACCCTCACCGATCGCAAACCCCTGCAGTACTTCTGGGTTCGGGTTCTCGGGTCGGCGACAGCAGCCGAAAAGTAGACTCGTCAGCGCTTTTGGTCGGCTAGTTGGCAAAGCGAAAGTGCATGATGTCGCCATCACGCACGATGTACTCCTTGCCCTCAAGGCGCAGGGCTCCGGCATCGCGCACGCCCTGTTCGCTCTTGTGTTTGACCAGGTCGTCGTAGTGGTAGACGTCGGCTTTGATGAAGCCCTTTTCGAAGTCCGTGTGGATGACGCCGGCCGCCTGGGGGGCCTTCCAGCCCTGGTGAATCGTCCAGGCGCGCACCTCCATCTCTCCCGCCGTGAAGTAGGTCTGAAGCCCCAGCAGCGCGTATCCCGCGCGAATCACGCGGTTGAGGCCAGGCTCTTCCATTCCCATTTCGGCCAGAAACGCCGCTTTTTCGGACTCTTCAAGCTCGGCGATCTCCGATTCGATCTTGCCGCAGATCTGCACCACTTCGCTGCCTTCCTTTGCGGCATGGGCCATGACTTTTTGGACGTGCTCGTTCGGCTCGCTCGTGCCGATGTCGGTGTCATCGACGTTGGCCACGTACATGACCTTCTTGGCAGTGATCAGGTGAAACTCATGAATCAGCTTCAGCTCGTCTTCCGAGAGCTTGAGCGATCGCACGGTTTCGCCCCTTTCGAGAGCCGCCTTGACCGGCTGAAGCACGCCGAGCTGGGCTGCGGATTTCTTGTCGCCCGAGCGCGCCGTCTTTTCGATAACATTGTAGCGCTTATTGACGGTTTCGAGATCGGCCAGAATCAGCTCGTAATCAATCACTGAGATGTCGCGAAGCGGGTCGACCGAGCCATCGACGTGCACGACATTGGCATCCGAAAAGCAGCGAACGACATGCGCGATGGCGTTGGTTTCGCGAATGTGGCCCAGAAACTGGTTGCCCAGCCCTTCGCCCTTCGAAGCGCCCTTGACCAGTCCGGCGATGTCCACAAAGGTCATGGTCGCCGGCACGAGCTTCTGCGGGGGAATGAATTCGGCGATCTTGGCCAGGCGGGCATCAGGGACCTTCACGATCCCGGTGTTGGGATCGATCGTACAGAACGGGTAGTTGGCCGCTTCGGCCTTGGCCGAGGTGAGCGCGTTGAAGATGGTCGACTTTCCGACATTCGGCAGACCTACGATTCCGCAGCTAAAACCCATTTCGTGAACCTCTTGGATGGCAGGAGTTATTTTCGTGAAACGTTAAAGCGATTCATGGCGCGAGTCGCCTCGCCCCGCAAGATCAATTCGACGGCCTCGGCCACCTCATCGAGAAGCGGATCCAGGCCGGAGAGCTCCTCGCTCGAAAACGGCTCGAGAACGTGCTTTTCGGCAGAGACTCGCCTTCCCGACGGCAGCAGGGGTTGGCCGATGCCCATGCGAATGCGGTGGTAGCCCGTCTTTGTGGCGCCGAGGCACTCATCGATCGAGCGCAGGCCGTTGTGGCCGCCAGCGCCGCCTCCGGTCTTGATTCGAAAGCTCAGCGGGGCCAGATCGAGCTCGTCGTGAATGACGACGATTTCCGAAGGGTCGACCTTGTAGAAGGTGGCAAGCGGACCCACCGAGCGGCCTGAAAGGTTCATGAAGGTCTGGGGCTTGACGAGCAGGACCGATTCGCCCGCCACTCGCGCCGTGTACACTTCGGCCTGGTTGCGGCTCTGCGGGCCTTCGGCCTTCCACCGGTCGATCAGGCGATCGACGGCGAGAAACCCCACGTTGTGGCGGGTGAGCTCATACTTGGGACCGGGGTTGCCCAGTCCGACAACCAGCTTCATATGAACAGGCTGCTCACGCTGTCGTAGTTGTGAATGCGGTGAATGGCCTCGGCGAAAAGATCGGCCACCGACACGCGCACAATTTTCGGGCACGATTCGGTGTGCTCGGTCGAGGCGATCGTATCGCTGATGAGAACCTTTTCGATCGACGAGTTCGCGATGCGTTCGATGGCCGGACCCGACAGGACTCCGTGCGTGGCGGCGGCCAGCACTCGGGTGGCCCCCTGGTCGAGTACGGCGTGGGCCGCTTCGGTCAGAGTGCCGGCCGTATCGATCATGTCGTCAAGAATGACGGCGACCTTGCCCTGAACATCGCCGATGATGTTCATCGCCTTGGCGACGTTCGGACCGGTGCGGCGTTTGTCGATCACGGCGACCGACGCGTCCAGCCGCTTGGCGTAATGACGGGCGCGCTCGACGCCGCCGGCGTCGGGGCTGACCATGACGAGCTGGCCCTCGTCACCGCGCGTTTCGCGGCGCAGGTGATCGAGCATCACGGGCGAGGCAAAAAGATTGTCGAACGGAATATTAAAAAACCCCTGAATCTGGCCAGCGTGCAGATCCATCGAAACGACTCGCGTGGCGCCGGCGGTGGCAATCAGGTCGGCCGTGAGCTTGGCACTGATCGGGGTGCGGGGAGCGACCTTTCGGTCCTGGCGGGCGTAGCCGTAATAGGGAAGGACGGCCGTGATTTCCTTGGCGCTCGCTCGCTTGAGCGCGTCGATCATGATGAGCAGTTCCATCAACGTTTCGTTGACCGGACCCGAAGTGCTTTGAATGACGTAGACATCGCGACCCCGAACGTTCTCGCCGATCTCGACGAAGACTTCGCCGTCACTGAATCGGCGAACTTCTGCTCGGCCGAGCGTCTTGCCCAGGCGCTTGCAGATCTGCTCGGCCAGCGGACGGTTCGAGTTACCCGAAAGAATGACCCACTCTCTGAGGCGCATGCTGGATGATCTCCCTAGAAAATTTGCGGGGTTATACCTAAAATCAGAGCTTCAAACAACGGGGTTTTAATGCGGCGTGTAATCTGCCGGTCCCAAGGAGAGGCCCAGTGAGTAAGGCATTTACCAAGGAAGATTCAGGGGTTGAAGAAGTTGATCCCGCCGAGGCCGACGAGTCGCTCGCCCTGCCCAAGGGATCGAAGAACTACATGACCCCGGCCGGAGCCGAACGCCTGCGAACGGAGCTTCGCCACCTGCTGCATGAGGCGCGTCCCGAAGTCGTGAGAACCGTCTCGTGGGCCGCATCCAATGGCGACCGGTCTGAGAACGGGGACTACATCTACGGCAAGCGCCGCCTGCGCGAGATCGACCGACGCATTCGTTTTCTGCAGCGCAGGCTCGATCAAGTCGAAGTCGTCGACCCGGCAGAGCAGAGCGGCGACCAGGTGCGCTTTGGTGCGCGGGTCACCATTGAGGACGAAGAGGGGCAGAAAAAGTCGTACCGGATCGTCGGCATTGACGAGGCCAACCCGTCAGTGGGCGACGTGAGCTGGATCTCGCCGATTGCGCGCGCGCTCCTGAACGCACGCGTCGGTGATGTCGTGACGCTCAGGACGCCGCGGGGCGAAGAAGAAATCGAGATTCTTCAGGTGCGCTTTGGTTGAGGCGGTCCCTGTGGGGCGCCGTGCATTTCTGAATTTTCTGTTTTTCTGAAAACCAACAGCGGGTACAAGTTTTTAATCGTGCGTACCCTCGACAAATACCATCTGTATGAAAATTCGGTTCAAAGCCCCGAGGCCCACATCGAGCTTCTGGCTCAAATCTGCAGTGAAGTGGGGCGAAAGTCTTCGCGCCGCATGCGAGAGGATTTCTGTGGCACTGCCCAGCTTTCCTGTCAGTGGGTTTCAGTGCATGCTGAAAACACGGCCGTGGGACTCGATCTGGATCCCGAGCCGCTTTCCTACGGACTCAAAAAGAATGTCGCCCGGCTGAAACCCGCCCAGCGCCGGCGCGTGAAGCTGCTTCGTCGCAACGTGCTGACCCAGGGACCTGGAAAGTATGACCTCATCGTGGCCGGCAATTTCTCGTTCTTCATCTTCAAGCAGCGCGCGATGCTGCTCGAGTACTTCAAAAAGGCGCGCGCCAGTCTCGCCGACGGCGGCGTTTTTACCCTGGAGATGGCCGGCGGCCCTGGCATGATCGCGGCCGTGCGTGAAAACCGCACCATCCCGATCCCGAGGGTCGGCAAGGTGCTCTACACCTGGCACCAGCGCAAGTTCGACCCCATCACGCATGATGCGCTCTATTCGATTCACTTCAAGCTGCCCAACGGGACGCGCCTGAATCACGCCTTTGAGTATGACTGGCGCTTGTGGACGATTCCCGAAGTGCGCGACGTACTGATCGAGGCCGGCTTTCGCGATACGGTCGTGTACTGGGAAAAAGAAGATAAGAAGGGTCGCGGCACCGGGGAGTACGAGCAGATTGCCAGGGGCGGCAATTCGCACGCCTGGATCGCCCAGGTCGTGGGGATCGCCTGATTCGGGGTGGGAGAGAAGGCTAGTCTGCTGGAACGCCAATCAGAGCGCTGGTGTCTGGCGTAGTTGCAGAATCCAGATTGGTCGCCGAGGTGAGGAAGACCCACGCCTGAGTGGGGGAGTCGTAATAGAGCAGTCTTCCGCTCTCGAGATTACCGACGACACCCGCTTCAGACTGAGACTCGAGCTGCCGGGACACCGTCGCGCTTGCGGCGTGTGCCGAGTACACGTCCCAGG
>CAYSOA010000033.1:12110-22237 GCA_964432565.1 uncultured Bacteriovorax sp. | reverse complement strand
CGAGTGCCTGAATTCGCCTCTGGGCTGTGGGCTTTGCGTCGATTACGAGAAGACGCTCTCGGGCGCCCCGGAGTTCGATTCGTCGCAGTTCAAGGCCGAGGGCCTGGCCACGAAGGACGAGCTCGACGTTCAGGCCTATCTTGCGGCCGCATCGTGCCGGCAGCAGATGCGGGGCCTGCGATCAGAAGCCGGTGCGGTGGTCGATGATTTCGCCATCGGAGCCGGGCTGACGATCCTCACGGCGGGGCTGGGAACCGTGGTGGCAGGAGCGAAGGCCGCAGGAACGGCCGCTGCAGCAGGAGCGAACGCGGGCACCGCCTTGGGACGAGTGGGCCAGATCCTGAGCAAGCCCCTGGTGACGGTGAATGCATCGCCCCGCACGGTTCTTTTGGCTAGAGCTGCGATCCTCGGTGGCGATCTTGCGTTTGCGGGAGCCGGCGCGCAGGCGGCGCTCTCGGAGTGCGAGGCGCTCTTGAACCAGATCGAGACAACGAACACCGGCGGGCAAGGGGCGATGGCTCAGTCGTCGGTCTGTCCTGGCGGCCCCGGCTCGCCGCAGGTGCAGCTCATGGCCGATTACCGCGCGTGCGCGGTGTCGGCCTTATTGAACGTTGCTCCGAATCTGCTTCCGTTCACGCCGGCGTTCGTAACGGCGTACCGAACGGGCAAGCAAAGCCTCCGCACTGCCTTATCCCTCGCTCCCTCTCGAAGCACCGATGAGGTCCTGCGTACGAACGCTGCCGCGAGGCTGGGGCGCGAAACCGGAAAGACCTCCACACGAACGCTTCTGTCCGAGGAGCTCGCGGGTGTCGCAGGCGGCACTCAGCCGAAGTGGATTCGGCAGAATGTGAGGCCCGCCTTCGAGCGTGCAGCGGCGCAGCGCAAGGCGTGGACGGAGTTTGCCGGAGGCAGGGGGATGAAGCCCGGCGAACAGGTGTTCTGGCTTCAGCAACGAGAGATCAAGGAACTGAATGAGAAGATCTGGAACATGGGAGGAACCGAGCGCTACCTTGAAACGCTCGACGAAGAAATTGCCGCTGTGCTTTCGGCAGACCCGACGCTCGGGCGACTGATTCATCAGAATTACAAGGACCGCGTGATCGTTTCGAGTCTTTCACCCGAGGAGCTCGAACGCCGCATCCTGGCTCCCGCCCGCGAACGCACGGCCGAAAAAATGGCGCAGGCGTTTTTGTCAAATGGCGACGATGCGGCTCGCGCCGAGGTCCGAGACGCCTGGCGCGACTGGATTCGTGAGAGCACCGATGTGGGCACGGGGCGGAATCTGATTGAGGCGCATCTCTCGAAGAACCCTCAGATTCGCACCATCCAGCAGCAAAAAGGAGTCAACACGCTTCAGGCTTATTCGGAATGGCGCTCTGGAGCCGGCAAGCTCCGAACGCGCGTCGAGCGGGGCCTGTCCCCCTCCAAAATCAGCATCCGCGAGGCCTTTCTGATGCTGAAGCGAGCGGACGGAAGCGCCGAGGGTCTTGCTAGACAACTGGCCAACCGTGGCTTGTCTGCCGATGAAGCGTCGCAGGTGGCGGCACTCGTGGTCGATTATCGAAACCAGCTTTCGGTGGCCGACCTGCTGCCCCTGCCGAAGAAGTTGAATCGAGTCGAAGTGAAGCGACTCGATTATGCCGCCAAGGGCGACTACCAGCAGGCCCACCGGCTGCTTTCGGATGCCTGGATTTTTGAGCGAAATCTGGCTTTTTCGAAAGCTCCGGACTCGGGCGTGGTGGTGGCCCTCGATGTTCAGGGTCTGGGGGTCGAGGGGCTGGTGGCGCGGGACGAGTGGCTCAAAAAGGGAGGGCGTTTGAAGACTCTCTCTGAGGTTTACGCCGGAACGACCCAAAAACTTGAGGCGCGCATGGAGGGCGTGAGGAAAGGCATCGAAAAGATCGTCGGAAAGCCGGTGCACCTCTACCAGAGCGGAGACGATGCCCTCCTCTTGATTCCGCCGCCGGGGGGGCAGGACACTCTTCAGAGGATCGAGAACTTTGTGGTCGCCCAGCGTGCGCATGGGCTTTACACCGCACTCGAAAAGGTGCCCACCGTCAGTTCGGTCGAGAACCGTTCACAGGAAATCGCCGATTCGATCCACCGAGTGCGCGAGAAGCTATTCACCCAGAAGGAGCGGGGGGAGACCACCACGGCGCTTCGTCAAAAGGGGCTGCGGGATGCCGAAGAGCCGTCTCCGTTTGGAGAGGTGCCACCCGGGGGAAGGCGTCCGCCGCTGAATGAGAGATCACCCTGACGAGGACTCTTTCGGATGGGCAGCGGGTCGGATCTGACCTCCTTCTGGTGTCAAAACATTGGGCAGGAGCACGCGAAAAAGCGGGTCGAGTGCTTTCCATTCATCCAGCGGTTTCGCAGAAAATCCCGAAATCAGGACGAAATCCCGCTCTTGCCACTGGGGTATGCGGCTTGCTGACTTGGCACCGCATGAGAGCGAAACCTGCGATGAAACCGGCTTCACGGTTCCTTCATGCTGCATCCCTTCTTTTGGCGACGTTGGCTTTTTCATCGGCCTTTTCATCGGGCCTTTCATCGGCCCTTGCCCATGACTTTCGGTTGAACCGGCCTGTTGCCGTGACGCTGGATGCTCCGCGTGAGGTGTTCTTTCGCGTCAATGCAGCCCTTCAGGGGAGTGGGCTTATCGAGCTCAAGTCGTGGAGCGACGCGTGGGCGCCTCAGCGGCATCGGCACTGCTTCAATGTGACATCTCAGACTGCCGGAATCACGACGACGGCCGCCCAGGTCTGCTCAGGAACGACGGGCCTCGCCCGAATCATCGTGAAGTCAGACCGTGCTTCGGAGGGAATTCTGCACTTCGAAGAAGTCGCCGACGCCTTCAGTCAGGGGTTCAGCTTTGATCTGAAGGTCAGGTTCTATTTTCCCTTCCGGGCCCTGATCAAAAAGACCAGAATTGTGGCGGGCGAATGCATCCCCATCACGGTCACCGGAGGGGCGCAACCGATTCAGTACGCCTCTTCCGAAGCGAGAATGGGAGTGTTCACTCCCGATGGACAGTTCTGCGCTGATCGAAATCAGTCCGGAATCACGAACATTACCGTATCGGATGCGGCTGGAAACAAGCTCACCAGGGCCGTCTCAGTTCGAGGCCCCATCTCGCAGCTATCAAAAAATCATCGCGACTGGCGCATTCTTTACGGCAAGGGAATGCCGCTTCTGCCTTCAAACGAGGCAGAGGGGGGCTGGTCTTTTCAGTTTCCCGACATTCAGGCCGGCCACGTATCCTACCTGACGCAAAAAGTGTTTCCGGGGTATCTGCGAGCTCACACCCTGGTGGCTCGGATTCGCATCGAGACCGAAGGGGACGTCCGTTTTGACTACAAGACCCAGTCGAACAACACGTGCGAATACCCGGCCCACGTGCGCTTCTACCTGCAGAAGGGAGCAGCGCTCAGCTACAATCCGCTGGATCGCTGGTGGTCGAATCCGATTGCCATCGAACTTCGCGAGGGATCGTTCGAGCTGCGCGTGCCCGTTTCACCCGAACAGTGGAGCAATACCGCTGGCCAGGCGGGCAACCTTTCGGCGACGACGATCAAGGGCTTCAAGACAGCGCTCGAGAATCTCGACCAGATCGGTTTCACGTTCGGTGGCGGTTGTTTCTTCGGTCACGGCGTCCGAACCGAGAATGGCTCGGCGCGCTTCGTTCTCGAAGACATCGGTATCGAGTAACAGTCGAGTAACAGTCCAAATTAACGGCCGAGTAGCGACAAAGCCGTCGCCAGACGTGCCTCGTTCTTACTCCTCTTTCGGAAGCTGCACGCGGGCAAAGAGCTTGGGCACTTCGGGGGCGAGCTTCCACGAATGGCGATCCTGGGTGGCCAGTTCGAGCGGGGGGATTCGGTTCTTGAGGTCGAAGTCTCCCGCGCCCAGGGATGCGGCCAGCTGGACGGACGCCTCGGGCAGCACGGGGTACACCAGCACCGCCAGTGCCTCGAGCAGTCTGCAGCAGACGCCCAGAACCACCTTCAGCCGTTCGTGCTGGGAAGGGTCCTTGGCGAGAGCCCAGGGTTTGTTGTCATTGACGTAAAGATCCACGGCAGTGACCAGATCGGACCAGGCCTTGAGGGCGTTCTGAAACTTCAGCTCCTCAAACGCCTGGTTCCAGGCCTTCAGGGTTTCTTCGCGCTTGAGGAGCACCGCTCGGTCGGAATCCAGAAGGTCAGAGCCCGTGGCAGAGATCGACCACTCGCCGTTCAGGTTCTTCTGGCAAAGCGTCAGTACTCGCGAAGCAAGGTTACCGATGCCGTTGGCCAGATGGGCATTGATGCAGTTGACGTAACTCTCAAGCGTGAACGTCGAATCCATTCCAAACGACATCTCGCGAAGCAGGTAATAGCGCAGGGTCTCGCGTCCATAGGTGGCTTCCACTTCGAGCGGACGAATGACGTTGCCGAGACTCTTGCTCATCTTCGTGCCGCCCACGAGCCAGTAGCCGTGCACGTTGAGCTGCTCGAAGGGTTTAACGTCCCAGGCCAGGAGCAGGGCCGTCCAGTAGATGGCGTGAGTCTTGAGAATGTCCTTGGCAATGAAGTGGCGCACCGTGGACCAAAGGGCCTCGCCGGGACCGCCCTTCCAGTTCTCCGACGGCCATCCGGTGGCGCAGAGGTAGTTGCTCAGGGCGTCCACCCAGACGTAAGTGACGAAGCGGTCATCAAAGGGCAGGGGAATCCCCCAGGTCAGGCGCTCCTTCGGGCGCGAGATGCACAGATCCGCCAGTGGCTGCTTCAGGAACGAGAGAATCTCGTTACGGTAATGCTCGGGGCGGATCGAGTTCGCGTCGTTCTGGAAGAACTCAATCAGGCGCTGCTGGTAGCGGCTCATCAGAAAGAAGTAGTTGGCTTCCTTGCGTCGTTCGGGCGCCTTCAGGTGGTCGGGGCAGTGACCTTCCGGCGTGAGCTCGGTTTCGGTCAGGAAGCGTTCGCAGCCCACGCAGTAATGACCTTCGTACTCGCGAAATTCGATCTCGCCGCGGTCCTTGAGAATCTGCAGTGCCTGCTGCACCGCTCGCACATGTTCCGGAGAGGTGGTGCGGTAAAAAATGTCGAAGTCGAGGTTCATCTCGCGCCAGGTGGCCTCGAACTGTCCGGCCACCTCATCGGACAGCTGCTGGGGCGACTTGCCCTGTTCGGCGGCCATGTTGGCGATTTTTTCTCCGTGCTCGTCGGTTCCCGTCAGAAAAGTGACCGAGTCGCCGCGCTGCCGGTAGTGCCGCTTGACCACATCCGCAAGGATGGTCGTGAAGGCGTGGCCGAGGTGCGGCCGGGCATTGACGTAATAGAGCGGAGTCGTGATGTAGCGGGTGGTCATGATGGAGGCAAATTTTCACAAATCCGCCGGGAATTCAAAGGGGGAGTTGGCGGAATGCCGACGAAGCGTTTCGGCTTCAGCCGCGATCAGTCCATTCGCTTCGGATTCAGGCGGTAATCCATTCGAATCCAGATCAGGCGCGAGACTCTGGAGAAGACCGGCATGACCACGGCCACCCCCAGTACGGCAGCGATGGCGGCAGAAACGATCTCGACCTGGTAGGCGACAAAGAGCATCAGCATCACGAAGATGCCCAGCCCCGAACTCGCAAAGTAGCTCAGAATCATCGAACCCAGAAAGTAGCCCGATTCGCGGTAAAACCGATAGCCGCAGTGGGGGCAGGTCTCGTTCATGAAAAAACCGCTGTAGATCGGGCCGGTTTCGCAGTGAGGACAGTGGTTGCTCAGCAGGGGGCGTGACGGGGGGCTCATCGTCCTCCTACTTTGCCTGCAGGTCTCCAATCTTCAATCGAATTTCCTGAAGCACCTCATCAATCGGCTTTTTGGGCAGCCGCTCGAGGCGTTCTTTTTTCAGGGCAGTCAACTGGTCGAGGACCTCGGTCACCAGGGGGTGCTCCTCTTTTCCACCCTTTAGCGAAAGGGCCTCTCGCGTCCGGTTCAGAAGGGCGCTCAAGCGATCGTCCCCGAGAAGGATGGGGTCACCCAGCAGAAGTTCGGGGTTTTTGTGCGAGATCCAGGTCACCAGCGGCTCGTCCAAAAGACCGTCGCTTCCGTGAAACCACGACCTGAACGTGTCGTCCGATTCAAAGGTACGGGGAAGCGCCATGAAGAGATGTCCCTCCAAAAGTCGCTTGGCCCCCGAAAGCGCCTGAAGCGAGCGCTTGAGGTCGAGATCGCCGGACAGTTTTGGCTTCAAGTACTCGTGGAAGTCGGAACGCAGTGTTCCGAAGTGCCGCTCGAGATCGCCCGACGCTTCGACGTCCCAGGAGGCCGGAGCGTCGGCAAGACTCAGTGCCTTGGACTGAGCCGTTGCGTTGACCGCACCCTTCCAGAGGGTTTGAATCCTCCAGTTCAAGTCATCCAGGGCGTCGATGACCTCACCGTCGGTATGGCAGCGCTTGAGCTGGTAGTGACACTTCTGCGGCGTAATCAGCGCCTGAACGCGGCTCGATCGCGCGGTGGCGAGGACGGGCCAGTTCGCGGGATCTTCAAGGTTCCGATAGTCTCCACGAATTCGAACTTCGAGAACTGTGCTGGTCACCTGGTCGCGTCGAACACATTCGGGAAGATGCCGGTAGTCGTCGGGAAATCCTGGGTCCACACCCCGGCAGATCTCTCCGTGCAAGGCGCGGGAATTCTCAAAGTGAACTTTGGAGTCGACCCGGGCCAGCTCAAAGCAGAGGCGCATACGGCCGGGTTCGAGGTCTTCCATGAGCTGTGCCGAGGCCGGAATCGTTTTTAGAAGTGCTTTTGGAAAGGCGAGTTTTTCAAATTCAAGGCGACGATCGGGCGAGGGGCTCGTGCACGCCGTGATGAACTGGGGGCCGGACCATTTTGGAGTTCTGGATTCGGTCAGCGAATGCCCTGACGCATGGGCCTGCTCGAATTCCTTGCGAGCCGTTCGCAGGGCATGGGCAAAGAGGCGAAGCTTTGAACGGTAGTTTTCGGCGATCGTCGAAAGAAGGGTTTCGTCAGGTTCAGGTCCTGCCTCTCCAGCGACGATCAGCGAGTTTTTCATGGAGCGACTGAAGGCGGCCCCGAGGTCGAGATAGCGCTCGAGCTGTGCGCCGCCCGAGACCTTCCAGTAGTCGGGATACGATTCGTAGAGCGATGCAAAACCGATGGCCCTGGTGGCCCAGTCATTGAGATCTGGCAACGTCGCCGTGTCGTTGAGCGGTCGAAGTCCCGCCCAGCCCGAGGCGTAGCTCAAAAGGTAGGGGATCTTTCGTGAGAGCGGGGCTGAGAGTTCGGCAGCAAGTTGCGAATCGCTGTAGGAGCGTCCCGCCGAGAGAATGGGCCGTGCGGGCTGGATCTCGAGACTTTCGAGACAGTTTTTGAAAGTTCGGAAGGAGCTCTTGGAAGGATCAGCCAGATCCCTCTGGCATTGATTCCAGTCCCGATGAAGATCGACCTCCTGCTGCAGCTCGGTTTGTTGAGCGAGCCTGGTTTCGATGCGATTGAGCCGGGTTTCGATTTCATGCAGGTGTCGCTGTGTCTCGAGTAGCGAAGCCTGAAGGTCTACGATTTGATTGTTGAGGTTTTTTTCGAGAATGACCTCGAGGCGGGTCATCCGCTCGTTCATGCCGTCGTAGATGGCGTGGAGTGCCCGGTCGATTCGATCAAAACGATCATGCATGGCCTCGGAGAGCGCTGCCATTTCAGTGCGGATGTCACGAAGCTGTTCGAGAATGATTTCGTCCGTCGTTGGTCCTTCGCCCAAGAGCTGAGTCAGCGCGAGGGTTGCTGAAATCACATTGCCGGTGGCGATCGCCGTGCCCACCCCCGTGCCGAGCTGCCCGAATCGTGCGGTGGTGTCTGAAAACTTGTTGATGGCGTCAGCAACCCTGAAAATCGCATCGCCCGCTCTGGCAAGGGTTCGTGCCGATCGTGGATCAAAAGACGACAGGATCGCGGTGATGTGATTCCAGCCGGCACGAAGCACTTCGGCCCGAAGCTGGTCCTGGTCGCGTTGCCGGTCAGTCGGTGAGCTCGTTGACTGGGTGGAGCGGATTCGGAGTTCCGACAACAGCTCGCCATATTTTGACTGGGTGTGGAGCAGCAGTTCCTGAATCCCTGCCCGATCCATCTGGGCGTTCCTGCTGAGCTCCAGCAGCTCGCGAATCATCTCGTGGTCGGCGTAATCGGGGTTCTTCGAGTGAATGGCTTCGAAGCGGTCTGAAGTGCTGGCATGAAACTGGGGACCGAAAAAGGTATCGATGACGAGCGCAAAACGTGGATCGGCTGCGGCACGATCCCATGACGCAAGCCACTCTTCGAGCTGATCGTTGCCGAGCGACTCATACGCACGAGCGAGGCGAAGCTGTTCGGGGAGGCGGAATTGGGGGCCGAAGGTCGATTCGTAGAGCGTCGCTCCTACGCTGCTGACTGCCGAGGCCGAAGCCGCTACGGCGCCACTCAGAAGGCTGCTCATGCCGCCTGAGCCCAGAGAGATCAGCGAGGCCGCCGTCGACAGGTAGTCGCTTAAGAGTTTGGCCGAGTCGGCTCCTGCCGCTCCGGTTCCACGTGCGAGTTGAAAGCGCTCGCCGAAGTCCGATTCGAGGCGGTTGAGGGAGCGGATCACCTCAAACGGATCCACCTGAGGGTTCTGCTCGAAGGCCTTCGTGGCGGTCCGAAGGGCCAGGAGGTGGTCGATCCTTCCGTTTCGATTCACATGATAGGTGGCGTTGGCAGCCCACGCAGCCCGATCGATGGCGTAGGGGGGATTCACGATCTGGATCGGGGGGAGGGGCGATGACGAAGAGGCGAGCAACGGAGTCGAGAGGGGGGCCGAAAGCAAGACGATGCAGAGGCTGCTGGAGAGACTGAGGCTCAGGGCACTTTTCAATGCGTTCATCGGCGGTCTTCCATTGGAAGTCCTTTTTGCTTTCTTTCGAAGACGTCGAGGATTTCTTCCTCGTTGAGGTACCGGGCCAGATCGACAGCCGAGTACCCGGAGGCGGTCTGGTGGAGGGTGGCACCATGGTTCAGCAAGATGCGAACGAGCCGAGTATTGCCATTAACGACAGCGATCATGAGCGGAGTGAGCCGGTCTTCGCCGGCGGCCTGGGGGACACTTTCGTTCAGGTCAGCGCCTTTTCGAATCAATCGCAGTGCTGCGTCATCGTCATCTCGGGCTACGGCCTCGAGCAGTGACCCATCCGCCGGAGCAGGCTGGGATGGGGGTGCGGAAGACTGGCATCCGGCAGCGAGGCCGGCAATCAGGAGGGCTGCCCAAGGGGTCTTAATGCGTTGTGTCAGCATGCGAGGGGGCCACTAGCATGGGGTGCTGCGGCGTGTCAAATTATCGTTCACTCGGCCGGGCTGTCGGTCCAGCTCTTAATCGCCCTGGGTCACCCTGAAAAAATCGATGCCGATGCCATAGCCCACCTCTTCGGGGGCGGCCCGCAGCACGGGTTCGGTCTGCTCGATGGCCTTCAAGAGAATCTCGCGAATCTTCTGAACGTCTTCTCTTCCCAGGGTCCAGACTCCTGAAAAGTGCAGGTCATCGGGGTGCGGTTCTTCCAGCGACTGAATGGCCTGCCAGCGCCAGTTGGCGTGATGGCGGGCGATCATGGGCGAGTTCTTCTCGAGGTGGATGCGCTTCGAAGAGATGCGCCACCTGCCGTTCTCGAAAAGGACGAGCCCGGCGCTGACCAGGAAGTCCAGCGTGCGAGAAACCGTCGCGACCGAAAGCCCCAGGGCGCGGGCATAATCGGCCTTCGAGACGAGAGTCGGAATCGAGGTCAGCACGTGCACGGCCGCGTAATACCAGTGGCTGTAGTAGGTGACCTGCTCGGCCTCCGAGAGGCGCTCAGACTTTCCGACTCGCACGCTGATGCTCTGGCGCCGCTGGCGGATCTCCTCGAGCTGTTTTTCGAAGTACTGGGCGAGCCGCGAGGTGCCGGCTCGGTCCTTTTGGAGCAGCAGCATGAAAAAGTGGGCTTCGGCCTCGTCGTGTTTCAGAAACTCCTGGATCAGGATGGCGTGCTCGAGACTGAAGTGGGCGTCTCCCTGAAGCACTTGCGAAACAAAGGCGCTGCCACAGCCCAACGCCCGCGCCAGGCGCGACCGGGCACCTCGTTTTTCTCCTGAAGTATCCAG
>CAYSOA010000033.1:0-12010 GCA_964432565.1 uncultured Bacteriovorax sp. | reverse complement strand
TCAGCTCTCGAGCTCGGATGGCCAGCTGGGCCTCGGTATTGGCCTCTGTTTGGGCGCTCAGTCTCACTTCTCCTTCAGCAATTGCCGGCGCGGGCAGCACCGGTGGCGGATCAGTCGTTCGAGACGAGCGCGGGGTGCTGGTTTCCGCCGACGCTTATTTCCGAGCCCGCAACTACCAGCTTCCGGACACAATCACGGGTCCCTTCGCTTGGGAGCGTTATCCGGGGCTCGAAGAAGAAGTGGCGGCCCTGGCGAAGTTCCTGCTTCAGCGCTCGATACCGACCGGCGAGTATCTGGTGATCGGAGGCCGCGCTCCGTTTGAACTCTACGAGAACCTGTTCAGTCAACTGAAGGGCTTTGAAATCTACACGGCCTCTCAGCTTTCGGGAAGCGATGAGCTCGAGGTCGTGACTGGAGTCTCGGCTCAGCAGGTGGCGTATTCCTACCGGTTCAATCAGCTGGTGCGGGGCGCTGACGGGCGAGCCGAACTGAACGTCAGGCGCATCACCGAGATCCGTGAAGATCTGTTTTCTCAGCTCAGTCGTCGCGATCAGGCGCTGATCTTGATTCACGAATGGATGCACCTGCAGCTAGGGCTCGGTCACGACCTGATTTCTCCGGTGCTTGGAAACCTTCCAGCCGTGCTTGGCGTGCGCGAGCGGCAGAAGGCCGCCGTTTCAGAAGTGTCGGCCGAAGAGTACCGCAGTCTGGTCGCTTTCCAGGAAGGCCTGCATGCAATTCTTCTGACGGTGGTCGGAGATCCTGAAGGGTGGTCTCCGGCCTTTGCTCTCAACCGAAAGGGGGGTGGGCTCCTCTTCTCGATTGCCGTTGGCGCTCCGGTGACTCTGCTGAAAAGCGGGGTAGAAGAAAATTACATCGACTCAGACTCAGTGGTTCAAGTGCATTATGGCGATGACTTCCTGGGTGGAGGAAGGCTGATCGGAAATACGATCCGAAACTCGAAGGTGCACGTGTTCTCGCCGAACCTTCTGGAAGCCAACGTGATCCTGAACAGCGAAGTTCAGATTCGTGCCGAGAACCCGAAGGTTTACCTGGACGGCGCCTGTCTCACGGCCCCGTTTGCGAAGAATCACATCGTAAACTCGTTTGCCGCGCTGACCTCATGCGGAATGAACGACACGAAGATTGAAGACTCTCGCGTGCACCTCTTTGGAAAAACTAGCGGAAGCCATGTGGTCGATACTCGAATGACGGTGAAGGGCACTTCCTATGGCCACCTCAAGGGTCAGCCGGTGAGCATCGAGCTGAACGGTCCGTCGACGATCTCCGGACTTCGTGTCGGAGCCGGAGGCGGAGGCAGGGGCAAGCTGCGCCTGTCCGCACCCGCGACGATTCGTGAAGTTGAAATCGGCCTGGGTGCAGTCTCGGTGGACGCCTCGCAGATCCAGCTCGAAGGCCTGAAAATCCGCAATCACAGCGAGGTCAGGATCAGTGCCTCCGCTGCTGGCGCGCCACTCTCAGTTCAGGGTGGAACCATCCAGCTTCGCGACGGCTTCAAGACCGAGATTCAGCTTTCGAGTGGTGTGAAGAACTGGAACGGACGCACGTTTGACTTCTCGTCACGAAAGCCGCGGCCGTTTCAAAAGAGCGTGATCCTCTCGGATCGCGATTTTCGGTGAACAGGAGAAAACGATGAAAAAGGAGAAAACCATGAAAGCGACGATTTCCGTATTCCTGATGTCGATGATGGCTTCGGCCTCGGTGATGGCCGACTGCTCGCGAATGCCCCAGGCCGATGGTCCGGTTTCGGGCCGCTGGAAGGACTCGGGGGTGGAGTATTCGCTTCAGGCCCAGGTTTCCGTGCGCGAACTCACTCAGCAATGGCCTGGCCAGCCCGAGCAGGTCGTGAAAATGCACGAATTCAAGAAAGTCCGCTTCATGGCGGACGGAAAGAGGGTCTACCCCACGCGTAGTGCGGCCGGAGAGCTACTTCGCGGCATGTTCGGCTACGAGCACCTCGAATACGTCACGCTGACTCCGGCAAGGGCCATTTCAGGGCCATTTTTGAACGATCAGCTCCGTATCGAAAAGAAGGGCGGCGACCTGTTGGCTCTGGATCCGAAGGGCGTGGTCATCCCGTACCACTCGCAGTGCGCGAGCTGGCGGTACTGAGCTCATCTCGGGGAACATATTGTTCCCTGAGTGATTGACCGCTGGCCTTTGCGAGGCTAATAGCCCGCTCCATGGATAGCGCATCGCACCAGAACTACCGCGATACTCTTCGGCGAGCCTTCGCCGAGCGATGTGCCCGCAATGCCGCTTACTCGCTGCGGGCCTTTGCTCGTGATCTGGGTGTGATGCCCTCGCGGCTCAGCGAAGTGCTCAATCGCCGGCGCGGCCTGTCGCAACCGGTCGCCGCTAAGATCGCCAAGCGCCTGGCCCTCAGCGAGACCGAAACGCGGAGATTTCTGGCCCAGGTTGCGGTGGAGCACGGCCGGAGTCGCCTCGCCAAAGCCCAGGCGCGCGACCTCTTGGCCGCCGAGCTTGACCCGAGCCGCGCCGATCATCAGGCGCAGGTGCTGTCTTACGAAACCTTTCGGATGATCTCCGATTGGTACCACCAGGCGCTAATCGAGCTGACCTTTCTCAAAGATTTCGTCTCCGATGCAGACTGGGTTGCAGCAAGGCTCGGCATCTCGCGCATCGACGCCGAGCTGGCCATCGAGCGCCTGATTCTGCTGAAGCAGATCGAATGGCGTGATGGACGGCTCGTCGCTGTCGACCAGCATACGGTCGTTCCTGGTGGTGTGCCCTCGGACGCCATCAAGGGTTACCACCGACAGATTCTTTCGAAGGCCGAAGCCGCGCTGACGTTTCAGTCACTTGATGAGCGCGAGTTCGGAACCACTATCGTTTCGATTCGTCCCGAAAAGATTCCCGAAGCCAAGGAGATGCTTCGGAAGTTTCGGCGCGAGTTTGCACAGTTTCTGGATGAAGGATCGTCCGGGCCCGACGGAGTCAAGGACCGAATCTACTGCATCGCGATGCAGTTTTTCAGGCTCGATCAGAACATTCAGAGAAGTCAGGAGACATGAGATGAAGACTCGGTTCGTTCGTTTTTGGTGGGCTGCAGCGATGTTGGCAGCGATGCCCGCGGGTGCAGGAACCCGCGATGTCGGAAACGGCGGAGATGCGGTGTCGCAGGAGTTCGCCGCGCTGGTCCGCCAGCTGGCCCGCGACATGGCGGTCGTGCCGCAGCTTCAGGCACGAGGTCTCGATCAGCAGATCGAGGGTGTCCTGCGGACGACGTACATCACATCTCAGGAGCGGGTCTTTCTTGCCGGACCGAGTGGCGAGCAAATCGAGCGTGACGCTCTGAACTTTCCCCGGATGACTCCTCCCACGATCATTGTCAGTCGAACCCGTTGGTCGGCGCCCGAGATGACATCGAATCGCAAGCGCGCGCTGGCGCTCCATGAGGTGCTTGGCGTCCTGGAAATCGAGCAGAATCGTTACGACGCTTCGGCGGAGATTCTGAATCTCCTCGAGCTCGATCCGACCACTCCGCGCAAGCTCTATGAGCTGACGATGGGCGAGGGCAGTGAGGGCTACACGTTTCAGTCGGTGATGAAGGCCTGTGCCCAGCAGAAGGCCTTGAATCGGCACAAGTACTGGGAGGTCACGTGCCAGTTCCGCTCGAAGAACTGGAGCGAGATCCACTGGGACGTGGAGTGGGCAAAAGATTACGAGTTTCAGGGCTTTTCGGCACGATCGGTAGGTGTCGGCGTAAGTCTCTATGGCGTCTATGTCCATCCATCGGCATCGAACGAAGAGCGAGTGCGATACGTCGAGGTTCCTCATGAGGTGCGTCGCACGATCGAGAAGGCCGTTTACGGTCTCGAAGTCTACGGAATCGGTCCTATGGATCAGCTCTCCTGGAAGCGAGTCACGACGAGCATGGACTTGGCCAATGGAATCGCTCCGGTGAGTTTTTCGAGCGAGGACGAAGCCCTGGATCAGTGCTGGGAGGACCTCGTTGATCTGGCTTCAGACTTCGGAGCGGGGATTCTTTACCGCAAGGGGCGCTGCTTGAGCGAAGTGCGAATCATCCGCGGGCAGGAGCGCTTCATCTACGTCATCGAGAGTCAAAATCCCTTCCTGAAATGATGGAAGCAGAAAATAGGAAAATGGTGAATTCAATGCATCCCTTCAAAAAGAACTTCGGTGGAACTGCTGCAGTGTGGATCCTCGGCACTCTCGGGTCTCTCTCGGCTCCTGGCGCTCTTGCCGGCGAATCGCCTGCAGTTTTCTCGGAATTCGTGGGCCAAGGAGAGCAGCATTACAAGATTGAAAAGTGGCGTACTAATAATTTCTACAGTAGCGATACTTACGCAGAGATTCAGTGGGGCCCGCTGAAACTGGTCTGGAAGACCCGATTGGGGCATACGGAAGCGGGCTATGCTGGAAATTGGTGTGCCTACGCACGCAACAACCGAAATAATGCTCGCGAAATCAAGAACTATAACAAGCAATTTGGAGCGGGTAGTTTCGAGAAGCTGCTTTCAGGTTGTGACGAGGGCCAGGCGAGATTCGAAGAACTCAGTCGCAAGGTGACGAGCCTGGCCAAGTCTCCGCTCGAGATGAGTATTCGCCGAGTGAGCGACGATGCTTCTACCTGGGTTCTGGAGTTCGCGGTGAGAAATCCGATTTTTTCTGAATATCTGATTTCCAAGAAGAACGTTCTCCGTTTTCGGGCTCCTCTCGCCTGGGTTGCGTGTGATGGTCGGCTCCTGAGCGATGCGCAGACAACCCAGGAGAATTGGAGTCGGCCCCTCGAAGAGGTCGTGGCGTCGTTTCAAAAGCTGCTGCCCCAGGATTTCATGAAATGCACGTTCAGGATCCATCCGGAGAAACTGGTGGTTTCAGACGACATCACGCCAGTCGGAACACTACTTCCGAAGTTCGAGATGCATGAAAATTACCTCGATCCACTCTTCACCTTTCAAAATGATGGGCCGTTCTACATGACGGTTTCTTCTTTGGACGCGGATCGAAAGTCGCTGTTTGTATTCTCGAGGGTGCGTGAAAGCGATCCGGCCCTGCGTGAGCATGCGATTCAGGCTTCGCGCCGATTCGTGAGCCTGATCAAGAGCCATGGGCGATTCCTTCTCGAGCTCGCGTCGGCTGGTGAGCTGTCCCAGACCGAGCGTGAACTGGCAGTGAAAAACGCTCTCCAGATCAAGAAACCTGAAATTCTGGCTCAGATTGAAGCCATGAATCAGGGCTTTGGTGAGTTGAATATGGTGGAGAAGCTGTCAGTGAGCACGTCCGTGCGTGAGGCGTACGACTACGTCCGCATCATGGAAGTCAAAGCGGCCAAGCTTCTGGATGCCGAGAGCCGGCTGAACCTCGACCTGACCATGCAGAAGCGTTTCTGACCGTGATTCTTGCGCAGGAGATTTTATGAAGAACGCAGAGTGGAAGAGCAGGTTGATGAAGAGTGTCGTGGCAGGAGTCTGGTCGCTGGTGGCCCTGGGGGGCACTCAGGCGTCTGCCGGCGCTTCGGGTTCAGCCGAGTACGTGGCTCGTGGACGGCAGAATTCCGAGATGGAGACCTATTCGAACGGTAGGACGCGGGCTCTGGTGGATCTGGGCCTGGTAAGGCTGCAGTGGGACGAGTATCTTGGAAATTTCTGGCCCGGATTCGTCTACGGTGGCGATCAGTGCCGGTATCTTCGTGAATCCCGTAGCAATGGCCGAGAGGTGCGCGAATACAATAAAAAGCGGGGCCTCGGTGCCTTTGAAAAAGACCTCGCCGCATGCGAGGAGGGCAAGAGAAAGTACGACGAGCTTTTTGGACGAGTGAAGAGTCTTGCCGAAACTCCGCTGCAGATGACGATTCGTCCACTGGGCGATACGGGAACTTCATGGGTTCTGGATTTCGAAATTCAGAGTCCGATCCTCTCCGAATACCTGATATCGGGACGAGACACTCTCCGAATTCGAGCTCCTTTGGACTGGCTCGAATGTGATGGGAGTCCGGTGCGTCTCGATGGCGCTTCTCAGGATCACTGGAACCGTCCGCTCGACGAGGTCATCGCTTCGTTTCAGCGCTATCTGCCTCATGACTTCATGAAATGTTCGTTCAAGGTCAATTCCGAGCGCGTCGTGATCTCAGATGACATCACTCCCGTTGGAAGCGTGCTTCCGAAGCTGGAAGTGAACGTGAATACCCCCACATTGACGTTTCAGAACGATCAGACCTTTTATATGCGCGGAGCTCGCGCCTCTGGAGGAGGTTGGGTGGAGTCGCTCTTTGTTTTCTCGCGAACCCGCGAATGCGATCCAGCCACGCGGGAGCGCGCGTTTCAGGCCTCGCGCCGATGGGTGAGTCTCATCCAGGGCCATGGTCGCCTCCTGCTCGAGCTCGCTTCGGCCAGTGAGCTGTCTCAGGCCGAGCGTGAGATTGCCGCCCGGAATGCTCTCAGGGTCAAAAGACCCGAGATTCTGGCGCAGCTCGAAGCGGTGCGGGAGGGATTTGGCGAGCTGAGTCTGATTGAAAAGCTTTCAGTCAGCATGTCGATCGCTGAAGCCTACGATTACGTGCGCGTGATGGAAGTGAAGGCGGCCCGGCTTCTGGATGCCGAGAGCCGGTTGAATCTTGACCTGACCGTTCGGAATGTGACGTCCCAGCTAACCGATCCCGGGTTCTGAAACGGCCCGCGTGAGGCCAGTTGGTGTCTTGCAAGACACGGTTTCGCGTAATGCCGTGAACGACCGAGAGTATTCGCTCCAGGCCGAGATCTCCGTGCGCGAAGACACTCAGCAATGGCCCGGCAAGCCCGAGCTGGCGGTACTGATCCCAGTTCGGAGAAGGCGGTCCAAATGGTTTTACCTGGAAAACCGGGTGCCGATGCAGACAATCTCCGCGTCGACACCCGGTTTCAGTCCTGTGAGTAGGGTACTAATCTTCGCAGTGCGGAACGCCTAGGTTGCCGTTGTTGTACGAGTCGAGAATCGTCGATAGCGAGGTCATCGTCTGTCCCAGGGGACTGCTGGGGCTGACGTCGTCGCTACCCACTGGCGGTACCACCAGACTGCCGATCGCCTGGTCGGCCTGCTGAATGGTCGTGGCAATCGGGGTGTTGCTGGCTCCGTTCAGAACATTGAGTTTTGCAGCGATGAGCTGGTGGGCCAGGATGATCAGTGCGTTTCCTCCAGTGGGTGTCGTGAGAATCGAAAGCAACTGAGAGGAACTGTAGCCCGTGCTGCCGAGAAGAAGTGTTCCGGGAACGAGGGCTGCCACCTCAGATTCGTGATTCTTCCAGTATCCCTGGGTCAGGGTGCAGCCCCCATTATTGTGGTCCTCTTCGCGGTAGTTTCCAAAGAAGGTAAACTTGAAGCGCCGCTCTTCGGTCAGCCGAAGGGTCACACAGGTGGGGGTTGTGGGAACCCAGGGCGGCGTGACTTCGGGAATCTGTTCGCAGACCTCATAGCGCTGAAGCGGAAGCCGGCGGAACGAAAACTCGCCGTTTTCATCGGTGACGGCGGTGCGGCGCACATAGATCGGCCCGAGATTGCGCAGAGTGATCGTCCAGCCCTCGAGCCGCGGCTCGGCGTTGTCCTCACCGTTTTGGTTTGAGTCAAAAAACTTGTAGCCTGAGATTCTTCCGTAGCGAATCTTTCCGTCAGGTGCGCCTGCTTCAGAATGGTTTGCCGTGCCCGCGAGTAGCAGGGCGAGAAGCCCCCAGAGCGCGAGGGATGTGCGATTTCTCGTTGTGATCATTTGTCCTCCTGAGACCTGTTTTCGTTCAGGGGGACCTTGCGATCAGGGTGCCAAGGCCACGCGTGCCAGACGATTCGGTCGCAGCGAGCCGCAGCAGGTGAGTCGTTGCTGCTGATCCGACCGATCACCAGCCCAGCACGTAACTAAAGATCAGCGGAGCGACGATGGTGGCATCGCTTTCGACGATGAACTTCGGCGTGTCGACTCCGAGCTTGCCCCAGGTGATCTTCTCGTTGGGTACTGCGCCCGAGTACGAGCCGTAGCTCGTGGTCGAGTCGGAGATCTGGGCGAAGTAGCCCCAGAGGCGTGCGTCGAGTCCCATGTCCTGGTGAAGCATCGGAACGACGCAGATCGGAAAGTCGCCGGCAATGCCGCCGCCGATCTGGAACATGCCGAGCGAGGTGTCCTTGGTGGTGTCCTGGTAGAACTTCGCGAGCCAGGTCATGTACTCGATGCCCGTGCGGACGGTGTGGACGTTCTTCACGTCGCCGCGGAGCACGGCGCCGGCGAACATGTTGCCAAGCGTCGCGTCTTCCCATCCCGGGCAGATGATGGGCAGGTTCTTTTCGGCAGCAGCCACCATCCACGAGTTCTTGGGGTCGATCTGGTAGTACTGCTTGAGGGCGCCGCTCTGGATGATCTTGTAAAAGAACTCATGCGGAAAGTAGCGCTCGCCTGACTGGTCGGCCTTCACCCATTCGTCGGTGATCGCGCGCTCGATGCGGCGCATGGCTTCTTCTTCGGGAATGCAGGTGTCGGTGACGCGGTTCAGGTGCTTGTCGAGCAGCTTCTGCTCGTCGGCAGGGCTCAGCTCGCGGTAGTTCGGCACGCGAACGTAGTGGTCGTGGGCGACGAGGTTGAAAATGTCTTCTTCGAGGTTCGCGCCCGTGCAGCTGATGAGGTGCACCTTGTCCTGGCGGATCATCTCGGCGAGCGAGAGGCCCAGCTCGGCCGTGCTCATCGCGCCGGCCAGCGTGATCATCATCTTGCCGCCGTTATCGATATGCTTCTCAAAGCCTTGTGCTGCGTCCACGAGGGCCGCCGCGTTGAAATGGCGATAGTGGTGGGTGATGAACTGGGAAATCGGTCCGCGGGTCTTGGTCATAATGGCCAGAGGAACTAGCAGACCAGGAGCGAGAAGAAAACGGTATCCGGTACCTTTTGGCGGCCCAGTGAATTATTTTGGCAGCTTTTGGAGGTCGCTCTCGAGTCCCTGGATCGAGCGATCCAAAGGCGACACTGCGCGGGTGGCGCAATCCGGGCACTCGGTTGCCGACTGGTCCCCGAGAGCCGACTCCTGACGTGTCGGCGCTGCCGCAGGAGCCTTGCCCTGCGACACGAGAGCGTGCTCGACGGCAAGGGCCGCTTCGCGAACCCAGGCCTCGGTCTGCTGGGCGCGTCCGTGGTGAATTCCATCGCCGCCGGGGGGCTCGGTCTGGGGGCGCGAGTCGTGAATGGGGCACTGCTTTCCGGTCACGGCCGCAGCCTGGGCGATGCCCTGCCGGATGCCGTCGATCATGGCCTGCTGATGCTGGCTCGTGACGGCAATCATTCCGCCAGAGCTTCCATAATACTGGCTTAGTTTCGGCGGGCTGATCCACAGGCATCCGGTCTGAGGAGCGCGGTGGTGCAGGTTGAGCAGCAGTGATTTCACTTCTGAGGCCACCCGAGATTTGCCGTCTGTGGGATGATCGAGAATGAGCCGAAAGAGGTTGGTTCCCTGCTGGATGATTGTGAGTTCGGGGCGGGCCTCGTGCACGAGGTCTTGAAGCTTCGGGGTCGCGACTCCCTTGGTCTTTCTGATCTTTTCGTAGGGAAGATACGTTTCGGACCCATCGGCACTTCGCTTGAGGTAACCGCAGCGAGTCTTGTAGGTGGCCGTGTCATCGCGGTAGCTCGTTGGAGCCGAGCCGCAGGAGGCCAGTGTGGTGGGCTGATGCCCCTTCTTGCGAAGATCGTGGTCGAGACGGTTGCCGAAGCCAATGCCCGAAGGAACGCTGAGCGAATCGCCGAGAATCAGGATGCGAGCCGACCAGGCCCTTGCCGGAAGCAGCGCCAGGGACAGAATCAGCAGCAATCGGATGCCGGAGCGGGCCATGCCCTCAGTCTAGCAGAAGGCGCCTCGCTCTGGCTTAGAACGCCTGGCTCTGGCCTTTAGAAAACGGCCTTTACGCCGAGCGTGGCGTAGTGCAGCCAGGCGAAGTTGTAGACTTCGTCGTTGTTGGCACCGCCCTCGAGCATGCGGTAGCCGCCAAAAAGCCGCAGTCCGGCCAGCCCCAGGTCGCGCTCCACAAAAAGCGCCAGGTCAAAGGCCCGGCCTTGTGGGGCCGCCAGGCCGTCCAGGTCCGCAGTGAAGGCCCAGCCTGAACCCCATTCGCGGCGGGCCTGAAAGTTCAGTAGCGGAACAAATCCGACGTTGGTCTTGCTCTGGGTGGTCGACCCCTGCGTGAGCCGTACTTCGGCATCACGAATCTTTCCGGTGAATCCGAGCGCGAAGCTCCAGGGGCCCGACGATTCGAAGTGATAGGCGTAGGTCAGACGGTAGGAGTTGAAGCGGTAGAGGCCCTCGGTCGGCGTGCCGGCCGCGAAGGTTTCGTTGAGAAACGTGACCGGCGAGCTGAACTGTCCGTTGACGGTCACGCTGAGCGGAGCATAGAGCGCACGAAGCTGGTGGCGCTCGCCAAACCGGTGGCTCAGGTAGAGGCGGTAGGAGGCAAAGGGTCCCGAGTCGATGTCGCTGAGCGAGAAAAGGGTGCCTCCTTCTCCGGGAACGCGCTGGTCATTTCGGGTCTGCCAAAGCGCCGCGCCTTCAAGAGACACGAACGTTTCGGCGCGGACCGGGGAAGACCAAAAAAGCGAGGGAAGGAATGCGAGAAGTGCCGCCAGAAACGGCATCGGAAATGGCACCGGAGAATGGATCGGAGTAGAGCGAGCGTTCATGACACTGGCTTACCTCGAAACCGGCCTGCGAGTCTGCTCGAAAACCCGATGATCGGAGCTTCTCGAAGCGACGCGCCCGTTTTGAGGCTTCAGGCTCACGCCTCGTTAAGCCTCGTTAAGCCGCGCTACGCCTCGTTAAGCCTCGTTAAGCCACCGAGCGCACTCCCTCGGATTCGTAGTTCGACTCGACAAAGCGCCAGTCGATGACATTCCAGAGCTGGCGCAGGTAGAAGCGCCGATCGTTGCGGTAGTCGATGTAGTAGGCGTGCTCCCAGACGTCACAGGTCAACAGGGGCTGAAGACCCATGCGCAGGGGATTATCGGCGTTGCTGGTAGTGATGAGCTCGATCTTGCCGCTGTCGTTTGTACGAACGAGCCAGGCCCAGCCCGAGCCGAACACCGACAGGGCGGCTTCCTCGAATGCCGTTCGAAACTGATCGACGGTTCCGTACTGCTCTTCGATTCTCAGCTTGAGATCGCCCTCAGGCGAGGGCTCGGCCTTGGGGTTCAGGCAACGCCAGAGAAAGCTGTGGTTCCAGTGCTGGGCGGCATTGTTGAAGATCGGTCCGGCCGGTGCCTTCAGGACGAGATCGACCAGCGAGAGCGGTTCGTACTCGCTTCCGTGAATGGCGGTGTTGAGCTGATCGACATAGGCCTGGTGGTGCTTGCCATAGTGAAAGCGCAGCGTTTCTGCCGAGACGAAGGGTTCGAGGGCGGACAGGGGATAGGCGAGCAGCGGCAGCTGGTGTTTCATGGGTAAAGGGGGATGCAAGAAGCGCGAAAGTCGGGGTTCGGAGCAGCCGTCTGTCGGAGGAATGGGCAGTCGGCTCGGACACAGTTTTGGAATGGGGGGGATGCGTTACCCTGAAAGAACGGAAAACCGTCGGGGGGCGTTCGTTTTGGGGAGAGACTCGACCACCACTGTTCGTGATCGTTCGGGAATGTCCACCCTGCTCATGCTGGGGCTGGTGGCTTCCATCGTGGTCACCGGGTTTGTCACTCTGGGCGGCTACCAGATCAGCTCGGCTCGATTGGGGCAGCAGCTGCGTGAGGGGCGGCTGCGGCAGACCAATCTGGCCAGTCTGAGCCAGTACCTTCAGCTCGCACTGCGCAGCCGCTGGTGCATCAATGTCGATTTGACGCGAAATCTGCAGTGTACGGCGGCCGCCGAGCGATCACTCGAAAGACTGATCCTCACCCAGACCAACTGGGAAAAGATCGCCGGCACGACCACGGCCTATCCTGGAAACTACGCGGCGCTCTCGGGACGGATTCCGGCCACAGGGAGCTGTTCGGCACAGGGGTCGCTGCTGAGTGGAACGG
>CAYSOA010000032.1:0-25695 GCA_964432565.1 uncultured Bacteriovorax sp. | reverse complement strand
TCGACCACAGTCTCGATCACCGTCAACGACGTCGCTCCAAGCATCAGCTTCGCCTCGAGCACTCTGGTCTACACCAAGGACGTCGCTATCACCGATCTCAACCCAACTCGGACAGGTGGAACCATCACCGCCTGCGCGAGCTCTCCCGCTCTTCCTACCGGACTTTCGATTGATTCAGACTGCACGATCTCAGGAACCCCATCGGTCACGAGGGCCACCGCCAGCTATACGATCACGGCCTCCAATACCGGTGGATCCAGCTCACAGGCCATTGAGATCTCGGTCAACGATGCACTCCCCTCGCTGACCTACACGAGTGCACCTTTCACGTTCCTTCGCGGGCAGAGCATCGATATCCAGATTCCAGAGAACTCCGGCGGAACTCCCACCAGCTGCGCCAGCTCTCCGCTTCTGCCTGCAGGTCTGATTCTCTCGAGTGACTGTACGATCACTGGAACGCCCCAGTCCGTCTCGACCAGCAACACCTACAGTATTTTGGCCACCAATACGGGAGGAACAGCGAACACGCTCGTGACCTTGCAGGTGGATGAACCCCTTCCGGTAATCAGCTACTCTCCGAATTCCATCAACCTGACCCGATCGCTCGATTCAGGTACGGTGTCTGCCGTCAATACGGGCGGAAGCATCTCGAGCTGCTCAGCCAGTCCGAGCCTGCCATCGGGCCTCTCACTGGCATCAGATTGCACGATCACCGGAACACCCACCACCCTCAGCGCTGCCGTCAGCTACACCCTGACGGCCTCGAACAGTTACGGGTCTGCTACGACCCCTCTCACGATTGCGGTTGTCGACGCGGCACCGTCGATCACTTACAATGGGGGTCCGTATCTTCTGACAAAAGATCAAACGATCTCGCCGATCGCTGCAGTGAATACGGGAGGAACGATTACTGGTTGCACCGCCAGTCCCTCCCTGCCCTCTGGGCTCCTGCTCAGTGCCACCTGCGTTCTATCCGGAGCGCCCGACACGCTATCCTCCCAGGCCGCCTACACGATCACGGCCACCAACTCGGGCGGATCGGCTTCCGTCGTGGTTTCCATTGCCGTCATCAGCTCCACTCCTGATGTACCGAATGTCTTTCTCAAGTGGATTTCCCTGACGGCTCTTGACGGGAGCTGGAACGGCTCTGCAAACAGTGAGTCTCGAGTGTGGTCAGCGCGAATTGACGGAAGCTCAAGGACCCTGTCTGCCACTCTGACACTGGGCTGGAGTGACAAAGATCTGGTCCAGCCCCCTCGGCTCGCCCCCAATGGCAGCTACTGGGTCGCCGTTTCGATGCGAAACCTCTCGGGCAACCCCAACGATCCGGATGAAGCCTGCTCCAATCTTTGGTCTGTCAGCCCGGATGGCAGCAGCTGGACGGCTCTGACGACCAACACCACAGCCGGCAGGGATAGCCTCGACCCGTCCATCTCGGCCGACTCGACGACGATTGCGTTCGCCTCGAAGCAGCCCACCTCCGGCCCTCAAGCAACGAACTCCTTCAACATCTGGACGATCACGAGCACGGGAACGAATCCGACTTACCGGACCGATGAATTGATCGCCAGCCGCGATTCGCGTGAACCGTCCTTCACTCCGAGTGGAACCACTCTGGTCTATTCCTCGCGGGCAAGAATTGGCAACACCGCAAGCTCTTCCTACAATCTCTGGAAAGTGGACCTCTCGTCCGGAACTCGGTCAGCGTTCAGCAGCGATACGACCGCCGGTTATGATCGCCGCGAGCCCCGTTTCTCGAGCGACGGATCCTTGCTCGTTTATGTTTCGAATCGTCCGCTCAGTGGGGGAGGTTCGTCCACCTCCTCCTTTAATCTTTGGATCTCCAGTTCGACTTCTCTCGGCGAAACGGAGCTGACTGCCTCTACTGCAAGCGGTCAGGACGTTTCGGCGCCGGAATTCAGCAGCGGTGATCGCTACATCGCCTTTGAGGGCTATCTGCCACTCTCGGGATCGACTCCCGCGTCGAGCAATATCTGGGTTTATGATCGCACAGAACAGACCTTCACCTCGATCACTGAGAATACGGCGAGTGGCCTCGACAGCCAGCTCCTGCCAGGCTCCACCTGGTAATCCCGTCGTTGGGCTCTCGTCTTGCACAGGATCATGAGCCATGATTTCTCTTCGATCCTGTTCTGTGTGCCACGGGGCCCTTCGCGTGCTAGAGGCCGACCCCTGCGAACTCTGTCTTTCACAGCTCTGCCCCGCACCATCGATCGTGGCCCTCCCCCCGTTGCGCACTCTTCGGGCCCGGTGGTGGCTGATCGGCTCCACGTATCGTTCGGTCCTGCAATGGAAGACGCGCAGAACGCCTCTGCTCCACCACACTCTGCTCCGAACTCACCTGAAAGAAGAGATCGAGTGGCTCCGAAGTCATGGAGATGTATTGGTTCCGATCCCCCAGAGGTTCAGCCGCTCATGGCGTCTGGGGCATGCTCCCAGCCTGTCGATTGCCCGGGAACTCTCGCGCGTCTCTGCAGGGAAAGATACGGATCCGCTTCCCATCCTGCCACTACTGAGTCAGGCCGATGCCGGTCGACGAAAATCTGAAAAACAGGCCCGACTCAGCGCGAGTGACCGCTGGTCACGCTCATCGCGATGGCAGGTGGACTCGGCGTTCCGACCCTCCCTTGAAACAAGGATCATTCTGGTCGATGACATTTTCACTACCGGCGCCACGCTGGCATCGGCAGCCAAGGCCCTCATCGATCACGGCTATACGAGCGTTTCGGGCTGGGTACTGGGAGCGAGACCCATCGGCTCCGGCTCGCAACTGTCGAAAAAAGGCGTGATCGCCGCCGCGACACCGTAACCATCGGTAGCGAATCGCAGGGCTTCATTCGAGCTTCGTCCCTTCGAGAGCGACATCAGCTCTGAGGGCGCCACTCCCGCCCCAAACACCATGGACTCCTCATAGCGAACCTGCTCGCTTCGGATCGTGTCGGAAAACTCTCCCGACGCCCACTCCGACTGGCTGAACATCTTGTCGAGAGCCTGCTTGATTCGTCGCAGTTTCTTCGCGATCGCGTGGTTATCTTCTCCCTCCTCGGGAGAAATGATCGTCGACCAGACGCTTTCTCGGCCTTCCCGATAAAAATGTCCGACAACATGCCGATCTTCGGTTTCTCCGGAATCCCGGTTCAGGGTGGCAAAGAACGCCTCTTGAACCTCGGGCCGGATGGGATCGTGATGCGCTAGAACAACTTGAAGCACCCCCATCGGCTCCCGTGAGCGATTCCAGGGCAAGGACTTGGGGAGTCCTGACAATGCGGGCAGTTTCGACCACCGGTCTGCATAAACAAACTGGTCGGCTTCGATTCTCTCGCCCGACCCCAAAAGCACGGCGACTGGAACACCGTCATTCATTTCAAACCCTTCCACGGGAATGCCTTCATGACGTCGCACGGAAGGATGTTCCAGCAATCGGGTTCGGAGGTCCTCCTCGATCTCAAAAAGCGAACGCCCCCAGCGATGCTCGTCCAGCGGCATCAAGGACACCTCCGCCTTCCAAAGCTCAGTGGCGCGGCGTTCGCGCTGCTCCACCAGGTCGGCCCCCTTGTTCCAGATCGGATTCCGAAAGGACTTGTTGCGAAACTCGCGCAAAAAGCTGCCACCCGGCACCCGCTCGCCAGTTTCGACACCGAGAAACTCAGCCATCTGCTCAACGGCACGGGCCGCCCGTTCACCCTCGACAGAAGGGACCGGCGGCAGGACTCTTCCCCCAGTTCCCGCCACCCAATGAATGGCCGACCACGACGACGCCTGGCTCGCATTCCTGCGAAGAGCGTCCACCAGGGCCGACAGTGCTGCCCAACCATCTCCGATGACAACCAAACGAGAGCTCATCGAGTTCCTTTCCGACCGGGTTCTTCCACTAGTGCCTCGTGCAGCGCTGCCACTGCGTCAGCCTCCCGCGAGCGAGGGACGGCAACCGTCATCGCCAGAGCCGAGCAGCTTCCTGAAGCCACATCCACCCCCACGCCAGCCAGGACTTCGACGACTCTCTGCAGGGCAGAGCCATCCTGGGTGAAGCGATCGCCCACGACCGAAACCGGCACCCACTCCTCATGAAGACCGAAGGCCTCCACGAAACCCTGTGACGCGAGGTTTGACAAGAGCTTCCTCCACTCCTCAGCCGCGTCTTGATCGACAAAAGCCCGAAGCTCGCCAGAATCAAACTGTACGGCAACCGCCTGAAGCGCAAGCCTCGCAGATTCGCTCCAGAGTGCCGCAAGAACCGTCGGTCTCGTCAAACGAACCTTCAGCCAGACCTTTGAGGAATCCGAAGTGACTCCGACCACTCGAAAATCTTCCATCTTTGAACTCCCTGAAGCTGGTATCGCCGAATCATCCACCACGATGCGTGTTCCGCTACCAGTGCCAGCACGGTCGATCGAAACACTATTCAAAACCTGCAGCGGCACCCGAAACCGCCTGGCCAGCTCGATGCTTCGAGGGTGAAGCACTCCGGCTCCACGAGTGGCCAGTTCAACCACGTGGTCATGCGAGATCTCGCGCAAAAGCTTCGCCTTCCTCACGACTCTCGGGTCGGCACTGAATACTCCATCCACATCGGTATAAATCTCACAACGTTCGGCTAGAAGAGCTGCAGCCAAGGCGACGGCGGAGGTATCCGAGCCGCCTCTCCCCAAAGTGGTGATCTCGCGATTCTCACTCACTCCCTGAAAGCCAGCAACGATTGCGACATGCCCGGAGGCGAGCGCCTGTCGGACGCGGTCGCCGAGGATCCTTTGAATCCTTGCTCGACGGTGCGCCGAGGTCGTGATGATTCCCGACTGGGACCCTGTGAAGGAAAGAGCGGGAATGCTCCTCTCCGCAAGGGCCATGCTCAGCAACGCCATCGAAATCCTCTCACCGGCAGTGAGCAACATGTCCATTTCGCGGTGAGGCGGGCTTTGAGAAATCTGATGGGCCAAGGAGATCAGCTCATCGGTGGTATGGCCCATCGCGGAGACGACCACGACCAGGGAATGCCCCCGGGCGCGGCACTCCGCAATGCGGTCGGCGACAGCCTGAATCCGCTCGGGAGTTCCCACGGAAGTTCCACCGTATTTTTGAACGATCAAACCGGCCATTGAGGCTCAGTTATAGGGGGGCGGCCGTCAGGGAAGCAAGTGTTCAGTCGACATAGCGATTCGACTTCGAGTTCAGATTCCTCGATATTTCCCTGTTTTTTGCCGAGACCCGGTAGTTCTGGCTGCCGGACCGGCGATTGCGCCGACGGTATCGACGCCGCTCGGGAGGGTCCCGCACCTCGAGGGACGCGAGGCTTCTGGAGCGGTCATCCGGCATGGGAAGATAGATCTTCGCTCCTGCCCGTAGTCGCGCCTGAGCTGAGACTCGATTGAGATCGGTCATGGGCTCGACCCTGATCCCAAATCGGCGCGCCACCGAACCCAGAGTCTCCCCTTTTCTGACGCGATAAGCCAAGAAGCTCACCTTTCGCGGAAAAGCCGCCGAGTTGTAAGCAGCAAGAAAGCGATCCTTGACCGAAGTGGGAAGACGAATCCGGTAGAACGAAACAGATGGAGGCGTACACCACCTGAGAATCTCGGGGTTCAAACTCTTGACCAACTGGTAGGGCAACCCTGCTGCCTTGGCGATCTTCAAAAGATCCGCCGGACTTTGAAGCTCAAACTCCAGCAGCTCCTCGCCAGATACCTGTCCATCCTTGCTGACATGCGGCGTAGGCACAGGACGCGCCTGCTCGGCAACCTCTGAAACCGCCTGCACCGATTCGGGGGCATCGGCGAGCTCCGCCTCAGCGGCAGTCAGATCCTCTTCGGGAGACTCTTCAGCCAGAATCTTCGCGATCGAATCCTTCGGGGCGCCCGGAACTTCTTCCGACGCTCCCTCAGACGTCACCTTGGAAGGGTCGAGATCGACCAGCTCTCCATCGCCGGCGATCACCTGGCCACGATGTGGGGTGCTCGCTGGAGCGGCGAATCCAAACTGCGTTCGGTTTTTCGCTACGATCGCTGCTGCGATGATCTTGGGGACATAGTCGCGCGTTTCCTGACGAAGGTAGGTGTGACGGGCCAGGGACCAGAAGTCGGTGGTGCCATAACGACGAACAGCGCGGGCCACCTTGCCCTCTCCTGCATTGTACGATGCGGCAGCCAACTCCCAGCTCCGAAACATCGAATAGAGCTCGCGCAGATACTCTACCGCGGCCAGAGTCGATTTGCGGGTGTCCCGCCGCTCATCCACCCACCAGTTGACCATCAGACCGTATCGCTTGCCGGTGGCTGCGATGAACTGCCACGGCCCCACGGCCTTGGCCGACGAACGTGCGTGATTATTGAAACCACTTTCAATCATGGCAAGGTAGACCAGATCTTCTGGAAGACCGTTTTGACGCAAAAGGGGCTGAATATAGGGAATGAAAAACTCTGAGCGCTCCAGATACTTCTCGAAATGCTTGCGTCCGCGCCCGGTGAAATAATCGACCCAGAACTCCACCCGAGAGTTCAGGGTCACCGGAAAGTCAAACTGGGTGTTCTCAAGTTTTACTCCCAGAACGGTCATCTCGCCGTGGTCGCCGATTGAGGAGGCGCCGGCCGGACGCAAGGGTTCGTCGCTACTCTCGGAACTCGGTACTCCCGAAATCACCTCCGTAATTCCGGAGCCCCCTTCTCGAAGGGCAGCCCAATTGGGACCTTCCTGAGTCTGAATGCGCGCCCCAGAGCACGCCGGCAGGGCCAGCAGGGCCCCAAAAATCATCCATGAAGTCTTCACTTGCGCCAAAGAGAACTCCTTCCTGAAGTCCCCTCTAGTTTCACGAAGGCCCCTCCTCTTGTCAAAGAAAGACCCGGCAGTTTTCGTCAGTGACTTGACGTCGATGCCCAGCCGTCCACCTGTTCGACCTCCAGCTCGGGGATCGTCGTATTCGTGCGCGGCGCTCCCGGACTAAAGCGACTCAAAACCTCGAAGTTCGACTGAATTCGATAGGATTCATCCATCCAGATCTGATCGAAACCTTCGGGCTGCCCCCCAATCCTCCGCTCAGGAAAGCCCGCGACGGCACGAACCAAAAGCCGGTCTCGTGTGGCCTCCACCACGTGGATGTCGAGCTGGGATCGCACGCTCTCGGGAACCTGGAAGTCCAGTCTTCCGGGAATCCATGTAAAGCTGCCGGTCCTTTGCTGATAGAAGCGCTCCCGCTGAACCAGATCCTCGAGCAGACGCACTGCCTCGTTTCTCAACTTGGCCTGCTCAACCTGCGGTCCCCGCCCCCTCCCACTTAAGGGGTCCGGAGAAAGCTCTCCCGGCCCCCGATTCCAGGGAAGCAGGGCAGCCCAGCCCGCGATGATCCAGAGGAGAGCTAAATAGGCACGCATGAGCGACCCTTCCTACTGCAATCCCTGCTCTCTCGTGGAAACTTTTCTTAACACTCTTCCAAGTCCCCACAAACACTCAGGAACTCTCCTCACTTGGCAGGCCGGCGGTTCACCGAAAACCGCAGAACTTTTAGACAGCGACTCATTCTTGGACAGTAACCTGAAAAGACTTCAGGCCGAGTCCCAGGAACTGTGAAAAAAAGTAATCAACGCCCGAAGAATACCGCGCAACCACCTAAAATAACGAGACTTTATTAGTGGCACCAGGATTGCTAAGCGAGTGCGTCGAGAGAAGCCGTTCACTCGAACAAACTCAAGGGGGATCTTCATGAGGAAAACTTGGAACAACAGCGCAGCGGGAGAGCAGGATTCAGCTTTCCTGAGCTCCAGTACTGGATGGATTGCCGTCGCAACGCTGTCTCTCGCCGGGCTCTCCGGTCTGTCCCAGATCGCTCAGGCCGGTCCCGCACCCTTTTCCTCGCTTCCAAAGCTTCCGGTGCCTTCGATCTCTGTTCCATCAAGAGCTCTGCAACTCCCTTTGCAGAGCATGCGTGCGATTCAGAAGCTGGGCCTCGAGATCCGGAAGGCCGACCTGCAGTCCTCGCATGGCCTGAGCACTCAGAAATTCCAACTCTCCCGAGGCGGCGTCGAGATCCTCGGAGCCATGACCCTGCTTCACCGAAATGAAGACGGAACTCTGGAGCTCGAGAACGACTCCCCCACTTCGAACTTCAACCTCTCAATGATCCCGTCTCTTTCGGCCTCGGAAGCCTCGAGCATCACCCTCGGGATTCTGGGAGACCGCGATCTGCATGCCGCTCCCGAGCTCAAGATTCTGCCCTCCGAAAAGAACGACGGATCGGCCCGGCTGATCTACTGGGTGACGGTCTCGCCGGTCGCGAACGAAGCGGGCCGCGACTTTTTGATCCACGCCCACTCGGGGGCCTTGATCGCCGACATCTCACACCATCTTGAAATCGCGCCCTCGGAGGTCCTTTCGGCTGACGACAGTTGCCAGCGAATTGATGAGGCTTCAGGGTACCCGATTGCCCTCGACCCTTCGGCCTGCCCCACCGCGTACCGTTCCGGTACTGCTTACTCAGCGGCGGACGAGAGTTCAGAACGCGCCGACAAGAACGGCCGCGATGTACTGCACTACTTCTGGACTCACCATGGTCGTGACAGCTTTGACGACAAGGGCTCGACGCTGACCAGCGTGGTGCATGTGGGCCGCGCCTTCGCCAACGCCTTTTGGAGTTCGGACCGCAACTTCATGGCTTACGGTGACGGAGATGGCGTTGTGATGACCGACCTCACCCACTCACTCGACGTCGCGGGCCACGAGATGGCCCACGGGGTCACCTCGGAGACTTCGAAACTGATTTATCAGAGCGAATCGGGAGCTCTGAACGAAGCCTTTTCAGACTTCTTTGGAGTCGCTGTAGCAGCGAGGGCCAGAGGCACCGCTCCCGACTGGGCCATCGGGAAGGAGATCTTCCTCGGATCGCGACGGGAAGTGGGGCTGAGAAACCTGAAGGATCCGGCATCGATCATGGCCCGCACTCGAGATGACGAGGGCAAGCTCGTGGTCAAGCCCTACCCGGCCCACGTCAAGGATCAGTTCACGACCGCCAATGCCTGCACTTCAATGAATGATCGCTGCTTCGTACACATCAACTCGATGATTCCAGGACATGCGATGTACCGCATGTCCGAGGCAATCGGCCTCGAAAAGACCGAAAAGCTGCTCTACATCACGCTGACACAGTATCTGACAAAGACGTCGAACTTCATGAGCTTCAAACTGAAGACCATGAAGGCCTGCGGAGCGCTCTTGTCACTGAGGGACTGCCGCAAGGTTCGACAGGCGTTCAACGACGTCGGCCTTTGAGGACTGGTTCCGGGGGGCGTGACCGTATGGCGCGCCCCCTCGGCCTGGTCAGTCGAATTAATGAAGCTCGTCTGGATTAAATTTCTGGACGATCTCGACCAGCTGCTTCTCGAGATCTTCGTCCGTCTCGAAGACATCATCGATGTGCGACGAGCGCATCAGATAGGCCGTCACCGACTGTGCCAACGTCTTCAGGGGACGCTGAAAGTAGAAGCCATTCAGGACGTCGTCACCGAGACCAGCCTTCACGAGCGCCTTGGCCGCCTTGTACTGATCCGACTCTGCAAAGCCGGTGTCCTCGAGCTGCTCGGCCTTGGCTCCCATTTTCGCCAGAGCCCGCTCGCGAACTTCCTGCTCCGAAACGATATAGGGACCCACCAGATCAAACAGCTCATCCTGAACGACCTGCCTGAGTCGCGGAGGGAAGGTGATGGCCTTGCGGTTCTCAAGGCGGTTGATGATGCTTTTGCACAAAAGCCGGACGGTCTCTCGGTTGGTTGCCATCTCTCAGGTTCCCCTCTTGCCCCCTAGTCTAGCCCACGGCAATGGCCCTCACGACCTTTTTTTGCGAATTCGTTGAAGAATTCGTCCTGCGAGCAATTCGAGAATCTCGTTGGTTTCGCGAACCCGAAACACTCGCGCCAGAAAGACCAGCTCGATCAGGCCAAAAAGCGACAAAAACATCACTCCCCCAACCTGATAGACGACACCCTCACGCCAGACCTGAAGAGCAGTGATCCAGCGGGATGCCCCCCAGCACCCGGCTCCAACCCCCAGTGACAGGGCGGTATGAATCAAAAACCTCACGCTGATCCTGGAGACGGACCAATCCAGATCCTTCGCTCGAGCCAGACGACGCAGGTTGAGAACAAGGAAGGACAAATTTCCGTATGCGGCGACCGAGGTCCCCAGAGCGAGGCCCCAGAACCCGATCAGTCGTACGGCAACCAGATTGAACGCAATCGTCAGGGCCACCGACAGCATGCTCGAGATCACGGGAGTACGCGTGTTCCCGAAAGCATAAAACGCAGGAACCACGACCTTCACCCCCGAGTAGGCGGCAAGCCCGACCGAATAGGCTGCCAGAGCCAGCGCCGTCTGGGCGGTATCCGAAGACGAGAACTGTCCGTGCTGAAAGAGGACCTCGATGATCGGGTGAGCCAGAAATGCCAGCCCCGCTGCGGCCGGAAGGTTGATGGCAAAGGACTGCACCAGACTCTTCTCGAGGGTCATCAGTGCCCTTTGATGTTCGCCTGAAACCCACTGCGCCGAAACTCGGGGAAGCGTCGCCTGCGCCAGCGAGACGCCAAAAATCCCGATCGGAAACTGCATGAGCCGAAACGCGTAGGTCAACCACGAGACCGCGCCCGCGCCTGCCGCCGTCGCCAGCACGCTGTTGACGAAGATGTTCAGCTGAGTCGCTGCCAGGCCGACGGTGCCCGGCACCATGAGCCGCATCATGGCTCGAAGATCCTGATCCGAGCGAATCGGCCCCCGATCCACCGCAGCTGGCGTCGGGCCCAGCTCCTGCTCACGGGCCCGACGAAGTTCGGGCCACTGGCAAAAGGCCTGAACCCCGCCCCCTACCAGCACCCCAATGGCCATACCCAGAATGGGCTCGTAACCGTAACGGCGAAACACCAGAGTCAGCAACACTCCGAAGCCGATCGAGAAGACGTTGAACAGGGCGCTTGCAAATGCAGGAAGAAAATACCTTCCCTGCACGTTCAGAACGGCCATGAAAGCGGCTGCCAGGGCGACCAGCGGAAAAAACGGAAACATGACCTGCGTCAACGTCACGCAAAGCTCGAATTTGCCGGGCACATCTCGAAACGAAGCCGCGTACCAGCCCACGAGCTGCTCGGAAAAAAGCATTCCCAGCAGCGCCAGCCCCGAAGTCACGATGAAGAGCGCGCCGAAAATTCGTCGGGCCAGCCTCCAGGCCGAAGGCGCCCCCTGCTGCTCCCGCACCCGAGTGAACGTGGGAACCAGAGCGGCACTCATCGCCCCCTCGGCGAAAAGATCACGCAAAAGATTGGGCAGTCGAAAGGCGATCAAAAAGGCATCGACCGCGTGGCCGGCACCAAAGAGAAAGGCAAAGACCTGTTCACGCACCAGTCCGAGAATGCGGCTCAGGAAGGTGGCCGCGCCCATGGCGGCAGCCGATTGAAGAACCTTCTTTTCACTCACGCAGGAAAGTTCTTCGAAATCCAACGATCAATCTGCTCGTCGATCTTCGAGCGAAACGGAACGGCCAGCAGGCTGAGCTTGGCGTCGAGAACCATGCATCCGTCCGAGCAGGTCAACGTCGCGGAGACCATCGACGACTTCAGGTGCACCTGGCGACGCCCCGGATCCTGCGAAAGCTCCATCTTCTGGGTCATTCCCCACTTTTCCACCAGTTTCTCGATATCGACGGAGATCTTGTCGTAGAGATCCTGGGCGGTACGTCCGGGAATCGTCACTGTCTTGCTGTACGCTGGCATGACTCCAGAGTAATCCGGTCCCCACCGGTCCGCAATCACGGGTCGGCAATCCTCCTGAAAAACACCCAAAAACGGGCTATGGTCAAAGTCACATGAAAGTACCCGCCTCGCTCAGTAATGCCTTCGGAGAATCCTTCGAACAGCTTCTTGCCCAGGTTGCCCATTCCGAGGGTCTGATGCCGGCCGTGGAGGATATCGGCAACAAACGTTTTCTCTCCCGATCCGTCGCCCCTCATGTGGAGCGACTGACCGAGCTTTTCAACCGACTGGAGTCCGATGCTCCGGACTCCGGCCTTGATCGCTATTGGAAAAAGGGGGGGAACCCCGAAAACCTCCGACTGGCCTACTTTCTGTCCTTCATGCCCGGAAATCTCTATCGGATGGCGTCAGTCTGGTGTGAACTCGGACGACTGGGCTTTCGATGGCCAGAGCTCCCAGAGGGCTCGGGCTTTCGCGCCGTCGAGTTTGGATCGGGACCGGCGACCGCCTCTGCAGGAATTCTTGCAGGCGAAGCCGTTGCGGGTCTGGGGCTGCCGTCCACTGGAAATTTTGCCCTGATTGAACAGGACCGAGGAACGCTTCGGCTCGGAGAGCGCTTTTTCGACGCCTACCGACAGCACCTCAACTTGCCGACCTACTCCACTCGCCCCTTTCATCGAAAGCTTGACCTTCGACAGGGCTGGCTGCCGCCTTCCGCTCCCTCGTTTCATCTGTGGCTGATGAGCTTCGTTCTCAACGAGTTTCACGAGTCTCCTGCTCGACTGGCCGAGTCGCTGCTTCGCGCCTGGGAAGACCATCTCGAGCCCGGCGGATTGGCGATTCTGGTCGAGCCGGCCCTGCGCCTTCAGTCCCGGCGGGTTCTCGAATTGCGCCGGGAGCTCCTGCGACTCGACCGCAAACAGGAGTTTCAAGTCCTGCTTCCGTGTCTGGGACATCAGGAATGCGGAGCCCTCGCAGATCCCGAGGACTGGTGCCATGAGGAAGTGGCCTGGTGGCGCCCCCCGTATCTCAAGACCCTCGACGAAATGACCGGACTCGATCGGAAGACACTGCCCTTCAGTTATCTGGTCGTCGTCCGAAGCAGGACTCCCCGAGCGGAGATTCTTCCCGAGCTGGCCCATGCTCGCAGCACTCACCGGCTCGTCAGTCCCGCCTATGAAATTGGTGGAGACTGGGAGTTCTATACCTGCGGGACGAGTGACGGAAAGCGTCGCTCACGTCTGAAACGCCAGTTCGGCGAACTGTCGAGGGGAAGCATCCTGGTCAACGCCGAGGCTCGGGGAGACGTTCGAGCAACCCGAATGGATCGGGTCGACTCGATTCTTTAGCCGCGCTGTCTGAGCAGCGCCTCGATTTCATCCTGGCCAACCTTGGGTCGACCTCCCCCCAGGGCATTGAGCGTATACTCCAGCCGATTGACGAGAATCTCCTGCTCCTCATCCGTCTTTTTCTCGTGATGCTCGATCAGGTACTTCACGCTCGTAATAACGTCCCAGAGACTGCCGACACACTTCCGAATCTTCGGGCGAGTATCGGCTGCCGCGCCCTTGACGGCAATCTCTTCACCCAGAGTGGCGATATGAACGACGTTTTCAAAGCCCAGCTGCTGGGAAGTCCCACGAATGGTCAGCATCATTCCGGCAAAGCCCTGAAGCAGCTGCCGGTTCGACTCAAGGTCCTTCTCGACCTCGGCCAGAGTCGTCTCGGCGTTAACGGCAAACCCCGAAAGTTCGGCGACGAATTCCTCGATCTTCAATTCCCTATCGGTTTTCAACTGGCTCATCGCGACTTCCTCCTGGCTGCGGCATTCTGAATCTTGGTCAACAGAGCCGCTGCCGAAATGGGCTTCACCATATAATCATCGACCCCTGCCTGCAGGGCCTGCAGCACCTTTTCCTTAGTGTTCTCGGCAGTCAGCATGAGAAAGGCCGTCTGGTCGTTCTGCGGCTTTGCTCGCAACTCCTGAAGCAGGTCGAGCCCCGACCCCGGATTGAGATACCAGTCACACAGGATCACATCGACGACCTCGACCATCAGGATGAGCTGGGCCTCTTCGAGGCTGGCTGCGGTCTGAACTCGAGAGAAGCCGACCTCCTGAAGCAACTGACGAAGATGAAAGCGCATCGCCTGCACATCCTCGACAATGAGAATCGACAGATTCGGGAGGGTCATACCTTCAGTCTAGGCACCTGCTGCAGGGATGACAAGGGCGCGCTTTTCGTGAGAGAACCCCGGTCATGACCCCATCCCACTGGCTGATTACCGGCGCCGCCGGCTTCATCGGAGCTCGAATGGTCGAACATTGCACTCGCGCAGGTCGTCGGGTCACGAGCGTGGATGAGCTCGTCGCCTTCGATTCGCGCCCCGAACACGCCGCGATGGACTTCGGCACACGCGTCGCGATTGACGATCTGATGGACGCCCTGAGCTCGGGCCGCATCACCCGACCGGACGTCGTCATTCATCTCGGAGCCTGCTCGTCCACGACGGAAATGGACATCGACTACCTTCGCAGGGTCAACATCGAGTATTCCCAGGCCCTATGGAATTACTGCACAAAAGAAGGCATCCCGTTCATTTATGCCAGCAGCGCGGCAACCTACGGCGAAGGAGAGCAAGGCTACTCGGATGATGAGTCGAGAATGGCCGACCTTCGCCCCTTGAATCCTTACGGAGACTCCAAGCGTCTCTTCGACATCTGGGCAGTCGAGCAGGAGTCTCTCGGCAACCATCCGCCTTGCTGGTCGGGCCACAAGTTCTTCAATGTTTACGGTTTTGGAGAGCGTCACAAAAAGGGACAGGCCAGCGTCGTCGTTCATGCCTTTGATCAGGCCCGATCGACCGGCAAAGTCCGGCTGTTCAAAAGTCACCGAGAAGGCATTCGGGACGGCGAACAGAAGCGGGACTTCGTATGGGTGGGAGATGTCGTGAAGGTTCTTGAGTATGCCGCCACACACCCCCTTCGCCGGGGCATCTACAATCTGGGAACCGGCAGGGCGCGCACCTTCCTGGATCTTGCGAACGCAGTGTTTTCAGCCCTTGAGGCGGAAGCCGTGATCGAGTTCGTTCCCACTCCCGAGTCACTGCGCGAACGCTACCAGTACTTCACTCAGGCAGACATGCAGAAGCTTCGATCAGCGGGCTACGCCGAGCCCTTCACGAGCCTCGAAGAAGGCGTGAAAAAAACCGTTCAAGCACTTTTGACGTTCGAGCGCCGCCGCACCGACCAGACCACCCAGCCCACGTAAAGCAGCTGCAGAAGGACTGCCAGGCCTACCGTGCCCTGGCCCCCGGCCGAAAAACCGTAGGAATGCAGGCCAACGCCCAGCACGAAGTTCACGCCGTACCACGCCATCACCACGCTGCTGAAACAGACGACGGTCCAGGCCGCAAAGGCCATGGGACCCACCCAGCCCGCATAGCGGCCGTGCAAGACCGTCAGGTAGGTCAGTAGCGCGATCAAAGCCCAGACTTCCTTCGGATCCCAGCCCCAGAATCGCCCCCACGAGTAGTCCGCCCAGACTCCACCCAGAATGGTTCCTGCGGCGAGCAGCACCACTCCAAACTGCATGGCTCGGTAAGTGAGCTGATTCAGCCGGGACACCTCGGCCGAGCGCTCCGGCGTGCCGCGCAGCAGACGAAAGAGCGTGACATCCCCCAGCCCCAGTGTCAGCGCAAACGCGGCATAGCCCAGCGTGATCGTCAGTACGTGCACGGTCAGCCAATAATTGCTGCGAAGAACCGGCACGAGCGGATGCAGATTGGGATCCATGAGCGTCGGCGCCGCGTCGGCGGCAAGCAACCCCAGTGCCCCCAGCACGGCTCCCACGCCCAGCAGGACGCGGTGGCGCTGAAATCCGTAGATGATCCAGGCAAAGGACACCGCTCCAAAGCTCACCCAGACGATCGACTCATACATGTTGCTGACCGGAGGGCGGCCGGCAATGTAGGACCGAAGGGCAAAGCCTGCGACGTGAAGTCCCAAGGCCCCCCCCATTGAAACCAGCCCCCCAATATGCGCCCACGACGCCTGACTCCAGCCCGCAATCGCCATCAGCAGCGCGGACAGGACATAGAGCATCCAGGACCAATGAAAAGGCCGAAGCTCGAGGTAAACCTTCTCAGCCGAAAGCCGCGGCACGACCAGCTCACGAAACCCGGGCTCCAGACGATTCGCTTCTTCTTCAATCTGGCTTCGAAGCTTCTGCGTGGCAACACCGAAGGCCGACTCCTGGCCACTGAGATACGCTCCCATGGCCTCGACGAAATGAGCACGAATTCGTCCCTGGGCCGATGGATCCGCAAGGATCTCGCGAAGGGTCTTTGGGTCCGACTCTTCGGGCGCAGCAAGGGGCTTCCAGTTCTCCCCCGGTCCTCCGGGCAGAAATGTCCACGCCTCACCAGTGATCAACCGATGAAACACAGTCAATCGATCGAGAATACGCTTGAGTTCCTCTTCTCGCGGATCCGCATTGGGGTTTGGGGCCTTCGCCAAGGTGCTTTCGAGCTCTCCCAAGCGCTGGGCGTACTGAAGCAAGGTGGGGTTTCCAAAAAGCTCACTGACCGAAAAGCGCTGTCGGGACTCATCCAGAAGAAGCTGGCGCTTGACGTCCTCGCGCTCGATCTTGATGAGCGGCTTCTCACGCCAGGCGGAAGGCTGGCTGACCATGGCCAGAAGCATCTCCGCCGGATCCCACCCCTCGAAGCGCCTGCGACTGGTCAGATGCAGGACGACTTCACCAGAAAAAGCTTCGATCGGCTTGACGCGCCCACCCGCCTGAATGGGGGTTCGCTTCCAGTCCGAAAAATTCCAGGGACGGGGACTGACGATCTGCCCGGACTCGTCGGCGCAAACTGCAGACGCCGCAAGAAACAGGACGCAACCGATCAGGGCTCGATGAACAACGCTCATGAAGAAACCTCCACGACAGGGGATGACGCCTCGGCAGGCTGAGGCTTGCGATGCCGCCTGGCGCGCGCCAGATAGAAATGAATGATGCCAACGACCAGGATCAGGGAGCCCAGGTATTTGAGCCAGCGCCCCGGATCGCGATTGACTGAAAAGATCGAGACGGTGGGACGGGAGGAGTCTGCCGGCTCCTCGCTTGTTCGACGAGGAGGCGACTCCTCGTAGCTCGACTGATAGAAGGTGAATCCCTTCCAATCGAGCGGTTCGTTCATCGAGATCAAGCGTGAAGCCTCGCCTGGGACCACGTCACTTCCGACCACGGTCACGCGAGAAGAAAATGCGGCAGGCTGGGAGCTTCCCGGATAGCGCTCAAGCAGAAAGCGCTCGAGTCTCAGCGAAAACGGAAGAAGAACTCGTTTGGGTCCATAGTAAATTTGAATCGACTCGCCGCCCATTTCAAAGACGGCACGATCCCCCATCCCCAGCCAAAGCAGATCTCCCGGAGTGCCATCGGGAAGCCTCGGACCGCGAAGGCGAATCGCTGAAGGCGGGGCCTTGCTGCCAAATTGCAACTTTGCGGGAACGTAATCCGTCCGGGGCAACGCTTTTGGAAGGAATCGGCGAATCTCGATCTGAACTGCCTTCCATCCGGGATCGAGCACGGCTCCGTCCTTGTCCACCTTCAGAACCCCGGAGGAACGTTCCTGCCTCAGCGAGAGCGCCTCAAAAGCCATTCGGTTGCCGGACCGAACGCGTAACCAGATCCACGGTCCGGGCTGCTCAGGCCGAGCGCCGCCGAGAACCACTCGTGCCGGACCGATATCGCTTTGCCGCCACTCCTCGGCCCCTTCCCAGAGCCAGATCTCCTGAGAGGCCGCCATGGCCGGCATTCCGCCCATGGCGCGCTTGGTGCTGAACTTGAGTTGAACGGCAGCACGAGCCTGTTCGCTCGAATTCGGATCAAACGAAAATACCGGCTCAGCCCGAGACAGGTACTCCTCCACCTGAAGACCATAAGGCAGGCGAAGCCCCTCAAAAGCGGCAAACGGGGGACGCCAGGGAAGCGGAAAAATACGGGTCTCTTTTGGAGACTGCAGCAGGATCTGAGGCTCGTCGATCTCCACGACCGACTGCTCTTCGCCTTCGCTCACCCGCATCATGCCATCGATGCCCTGTTGGCGGGTGACCCACGATCCCGCGAGAAGCAACAGGATGCCCAGATGCGCCGAAAGAAATGGAATGTGTCTTGTCTTCCACGGCCAACGGCTCAGCGCCACTGCCAGAATATTCACTCCGAGAAGGAGCAGAAGAAACGCAAACCAGGGCGCTCGGTAGACCAGAAACTGGGCTGTTGGAGTGTCATATTTCGACTCCAGCGTCGTGGCGACGACCAGAGACAACGTGAGGCAAACCAGAAGGACGACTGCCAGCTGCAGCGAAATCAGAACACGATAAAGATTCTGGATCCACCGAGAGAGCATGCCCGCCCCTCCCGAACTCAGGCTCCCACCATCGGCGGAAGCTCCAGAGCGATTTCGTGGCTGCGATCCGGAGCCGACCGAGAGTGCGGCACCGAGGCCACTCCCGCGAGGGCCAGAACCTGACGAGAGGCTTCACGCTCACGAGCCAGCGTGCTCAGCTTCTCGAGACGTGAGGCATTCGAAGCCTCCTTCTCGTCGAACACCCGGTCATAGATGCGCTTGCGAAAAAGTCCGGCATTTCGCCCCACTGCAAACCGAGCCATCCGACGAAGCCGTCGAGCAAAGAACCAGCCCTGCCGATTGCCTGGCGCCGTGAAATCCACCAGCAGGTCGACATGCCCCTGCACTCGAGCCCCGAGGCACTTGCCCTGCGTGGTCATGAAAAAGACCGCCGCATCTGGATAGGTGGCCACGATCAGTGACCTCAGCCCATCTTGATCGAAGGCCATGCCGGAGGAAGAAAAGACCACGAGAATCGTCCGAATGCCCGCGAAGCGGTTCGACTGAAGGCGTTCCTGCTCGGCCAGTAGCGACAAGTAGTAGGTGGAGTCGTTTTGCATGATTGGCTCCGGTTCTAGCCAATGTTCAGGCAAATATCCACTGCCGGTTCTCCCTCTGGCGGGGGGGAGATTTTGCTGCTACAGGTCCGCCATGTCCGCTTCGAGCCAGAAGTTTTCGCTCTTCGCAACGGTCCCGCTCGGCATCGAGAATCTGCTCGCCGAGGAACTTCGAGAGCTGGGGGCCACCGCTACAGCCACCGAACGTGCGGGGGTTCGATTCGAGGCCGACCTTCAAACGGCCTATCGGGTCTGCCTCTGGTCGCGACTTGCGGGAAGAATTCTGCTTCCCGTCGCCCGCTTTCATGCCCCAGACGAAAAAAAACTCTACGGTGGCGTGCGCTCGATCCGCTGGGATGAACACCTGAAGGTCGACGGCAGCTTTTCGATTCATGTGACCGCCAGCCAGAACCAGAAGTCGAAGCTGCAGCACACCCACTACGCGGCCCTCAAGGCCAAGGACGCCATCGTCGATCAGTTTCGCAGCGTCCAGGGAAGCCGACCCGACGTCCGTCTCGACCGCCCCGACCTGAAGATTCAAATCCACCTCGAGCAGGGTGACGCCATTGTCAGCATCGATCTCTCAGGAGAGAGCCTGCATCGCCGGGGCTACCGTGAAGAGGGGGCACGAGCCCCTCTGAAGGAGAACCTCGCGGCCGCCATTCTGAGGCTTGCGGGCTGGCACCAGCTTTCTCAGCCCGGCAACGGGTTCGTCGACCTGATGTGCGGATCAGGAACGCTGCCCATCGAGGCGGCTCTGATCTCCACGCGCACGGCTCCCGGATTTTTTCGAGAGTACTTCGGCTTTCTCGGATGGAAGCAGCACGACCCTGCGATCTGGAGGGAACTCAAGCGCGAAGCCATCGACGTGCGCGTCACGGACAAAAAGAAGCTGCCGCGGTTCTTTGCCTTCGACCAGGATGGCTTCGCCCTGAAAGCCGCACGAGACAACGCCTCTGAGGCTCTGGTCGATGATCTGGTCCACTTCGAGCGACGCGAGCTGGCGCAGGCTCCCCAGATCACATCCCGTTTCGGTGCCTCGGGACTGATCGGCTGCAACCCACCCTATGGGGAGCGCCTCGACGACCCCGAGAAGCTGAAGGCCCTCTACCGACTGATCGGCGACACCTTCAAAAAGAAGGCCTCGGGCTGGAACGGATTCGTCTTTACAGGAAACCTCGATCTTTCGAAGGAGATCGGACTCAAGGCCTCTCGTCGCTTCCCCCTGTACAACGGGGCCATCGACTGCCGTCTGCTCACCTACGATCTTTACGCGGGAAAACGGGAGTAAGCGGTCGAGGGAGGCCGGCTCGTCAAACCAGTTGCTTGAGGTCCTTCAAAACCTCGTCGACGTGCCCCTTGACCTTCACCTTGTGGTACACTTTGGCGATCTTTCCATCGGCACCGATCAGAAACGTCGTCCTCTCGATGCCCATGAACTTGCGTCCATAAAGGGACTTCTCCTTCCAGACGCCATACTTCTCACAGACTTTACCTTCGGCATCCGAAAGCAACGCGAACGGAAGCTGATATTTGCCCTTGAACTTCTGGTGGCTTTCGACCGAATCACGGCTGATTCCGATCACCACCGCCCCCAGCTTCTGCAGCGCACGGTAAGCTCCCGCAAAATCACAGCTCTCCTGGGTGCATCCGGGCGTCATATCCTTGGGATAGAAGTAGAGCACGACAGGACTGCCGGCCAGGCTCGACAACGACACCTTGTCGCCTGAATCCGAGGGAAGTGAAAACGCCGGGGCCTTCTTGCCTGCTGAAAGTTCCATCATGCACTCTCCTAGTTGGACTGGGTTCCTTCGAAATAACTCTCGTAAGGATCCTTTTCCAGTCGGTTCAATTCTTCCTCTGAAATCTTCGAGCGCTTTCTGGCCTGCTCCTTCAGCAGCTGCAGACCGGGAGAGGTAACGGGAGCTTCAACGATCCTCGCAACGACGGCGACCCGGTTCAGCGTCGCCGCATCCACTCCCTGCTCGAGAAGGCTCTCGATCTTCCTGCGCTCTTCGGCGGTGCCGGCATGATCGATCAGGTCCTCGGTGGTCACCTTTTTTGCCGCCGCCTCGGCCTCCCGCACGTCGGCAGGCAACTCGACAGGCTTCTGATCCGCCTGACGCTGCTCGGTCGATGCCAGAACTCGCTTGAACTCCGTCTGGCTCGTCTCATACTTCAGCACCGGCTTCTCGGGCTCGACCATCGCCGTCTCGCCCGCAGTGACTGTTTTCGCCGGAGCGGAACCCGCCGTCTTCGAGCCCGTCTTTTCGGTCTTCCGCAGCTCGACTGCTCCACGAATCAAGGTCAGGGACGTCAGGGAGTTCGACTCCACGACGAAGTCGGTTCCTCGCACGCCCATGACCGCCGACGAGGTGCGTACTTTGAAGCGACTTCGAGGTCCTTTTTTTGAGATGATGCTTCGCACGAGTCCGTAGCGCAGATCCATCTCCTGACCTTTTCCAGCCGGCGCCTCAATCTTGAAGAAGCTTGCCGGACCGACGTTCATCTGGTCGCCATTCGCAAAAACGACCCGTGCCCTCGCGCCCGGTCGAGTGCGCAGCCATGCTCCCATCGGCAGACGCGCTCCCGGCCTGACGATCTGGGCCAGATAATGGGTGCCTTCGTAGCGCGCCCGAGACATCCCCTCGGGAACCTCGGCGTGAATTTTTTGACTGGGCTCCGAGAAAAGCTCAACCGTTCCTTCGACAAACGTCAGGATTGGCGGCTTCTCCGCATGGGCCCATGCGCTGGACAAAATCACGCCCCAAAACACACCCAACAAAGTTCGCTGCAGCATGGACCTGAGAATCAACTACCGCTAGCCTAGAGTCAACGAGGTGAACATGTTCTTGAGACTTCCCGTACCGAATGGGTGCCTGAATGCGATTCTGACCGCCGGCCTGGTGCTTCACACCGCCGTGTTCGCTCGAAATTCCCACGCAGCCGAAAAGCCGATGTCGCCCACCTGGGAGTATCCCGAGCTCGTCGTCACCCCGCGAGCCAGTGATCGACTCGAGCGTGAGGCGGAACTCGAAAAGAAGCATGGGCTATCCCGGCACTGGGCGTTTCAGGTATCAGCGGCAACCACTCTGGCATCGGGCCTGATGCAGTTCGCTCAACCGAACCGCTCGGCAGACCCCGATCGCCAGGCCGCCTGGGCGGGCGTCGGTGTCGGAGGCGCCTGGCTGCTGGCGACCTGGCTTCTGGGGTCGCAGTACACTCCCTACCAAAGCGGAGTGGCCGAGCTCTCCACCCTACCTGCGAAGTCGACTCGGGACCAGCTTGCTCGCGAGCGAGCAGCCGAAGAGGCGATCCACTCGGCAGCCCGAATGGGAACTCGCCTCAAGTGGCTGTCGTTTCTCTCGAACGGCGCCGCCTCGATCTACATGGTGTCAAAGGCCCGGGACGAGAGCGCCGCTCGGGTCACCGCCATGCTCTCGGTTGCGGCCAGCCTGACTCCGCTGATCTTCTCGCACCACTGGAACGAGGTCTCCAGCCAGCAGACCGACTATAAAAAGCGGATTTTTGGCCCGATCGCAGGCCTCAGCGCCGCACCTTCGGGCGAGCTTGTGCCGGTCGTCGGGTTGCAGTGGACACTGTGATTCCCGGGTCTTTCGACCGTTTACCACCAGGCCCCATCTGCGACGCCGCCGGGATCGGCGAGCGCCTTTCGACGGGAAGCCCACTCGCGGTTGCGACGGACTCGCCTGAAAGGTCCTCGAGAATGAGACGAGAAGAGAACTGAAGGGCTTCACCCCGTTCGAGCTTCAGACCTTTCTCAGACATCGCATAGCGGTACGCCTGAATAAAACTCTCGGGCCCCATGGCTCCGGATGCCACCAGTTCAGAGGCCAGCGTTGCCGCAGGCCCGGTTGCGAGATGGGCCCCAGAGTCGGAGACTAGAAACTCATAGGTTTTTTTCCAGCGCTTGAAGAGCCCTGCCGGTTCATTTCGCGCCTTGCGAATGGTGTCTGCCGAGAATCGGGCACAATTCGGTCGCGACTGGGCGAGTCCCTCCGGGGCCGTGCAAAAGCCCACCAGGCTTGCGAACTCCCCTTCGACCTTCGGAAGCGATCCATCGAGCCCCGCCCCCAGCTCGTGAGCGAGCGTCGTTGCCAGCTTCAGGTCGAGGTCGAGTTGCTCCTCGAGATAGAGCTTCTTGAAAAGTGCCACGAAACGCTGCGCGACCTCATCCTTTCGATCGGCATAGTGACTTGCCAGCTCGAGCGCCTGCCGGGGAGGAAGACCTGCCTCGGTCAGGAGCCTTCCCACGCGAATGAATCGGGCTGCCGATCCCGGACAATGCATCGCCACGTCGCGAGAGATCTTTCGAATCTGTGGCTCCGGAATCGCCCATTCACTGCGCGCTCTCAGAAATTCCACCGTGGTGATGTACTCCTGCGCGCGCGAGCAGGGTTTCTTCTCGGGCGCCGACCAGGCTGAAGCTCCCATCAGAAGCAAGGCAGCCAGAACGGCAAAAACGGTCGACGACGAAAGGGCTGATGTCTTCACACCAGGCTCTTCGGATAGCCGCCAAAAAAACTCAAGAATCTCTATGATCCGTGCAAGACAACGTTTGCCGACCGTCAGGCGTCAAAGAGGTGACGGCTGGCTTGAGGAAGTCGACCTTCGTCGCCGACGAACGCGTGGAGTTTTTCGCGCCGAGGCCGGGCGCTCAGAAATCTCGAGTCCTGCGGCCATGCGCAGACCATCGAGCTCGCCCGCTCCCGAAGACTCTCCCAGATCGGTAATCTCCACGCGGCGGTAGGAGATGAGCTTTCCCGACTCATTGGTGAAGCTGTCGCGACGGATCATCACCCAGTCTTCCTGACCCAGCAGATCGATGACGGACTCGAAAATCTTGCGGTCAATGCCACGCTGATACTCACCCACCTGCTCGAAGAGCCGACCGATCGAAAGACCATTGGACTGCGACAACGCCGCGAGCGCGAGCTTGGCAATGGTTTTTTCCTTCGTCGTCAGTTCGCGTGATGACTCTGAATGGGCGCGAGTGCAGCGATCACAAAGGCCGCAGTCCCCCCTTGAGTCACGGTCGCCGAAATACTTCAGAAAATAGCTCATCCTGCAGTGGCTGGACTGAACGAAATCGACCATCTGCTGCAGCGACTTTTCGCGATGTCCCCGCTGACGTTCATAGGTCATCTTCCAGTCGGCGGCACCGCGGGTGAACAGCCCATCGAGTCCGGCAACGAGCCCGCCGTGGATGCGAAGCTTTTCGAGAGCCTTATCGAAGGTTTCGCGCGAGACCTTGCTGACCTCACCGTAGAGCTCATCGGAGGTCCTCGCTTTCGTGCCGCAGGCGCGATGCACCTGCTCGAGCGCCGAGATTTCCGGATAGTCGCGCTCGAAGAAGAAATCGTGCGTCCTCTGGTCGGCAAAGGAGTGCATCAAGACCGCTTCCGAAGGAAGGCCGTCACGTCCCGCGCGGCCGATCTCCTGGTAATAGCCCTCGACACTGCCGGAAAGTCCGGCGTGAATGACGGTGCGTACATCGGACTTGTCGATTCCCATGCCGAAGGCGATCGTCGCGACAATGACGTCGGTCTTTCCGGCGAGGAACTGCTCCTGAACGGTCTCGCGCGTATCGGCATCCAGGCCAGCATGATAGCAGCTGGCCCTCAGCTTTCCACGCGCGGCCTTGGAGAGCTTCGCAGAGATCTCTTCGGCCGATTTTCGGGTGGGAGCATAGATGATCGCGGGAAGGCGCCCTTTGCCGGCGAGAATCTCGGCAGCAGCCTGCCCGCGGTCAGGCACCGGCACCTCATGCACTCGAATCGCGATGTTCGTGCGACGGAATCCCTGGATGAATTTTCGCGCAGCAGGAATACCCAGCTGCTGAAGGATATCGTCCTGGACGAGCGTAGTGGCGGTTGCAGTCAGGGCGACGATCGGTGCGGCGCCTGTTGAGGCACCGGTGGCGCCCCCTGCTCGGAGTCTTCCGAGCCGTTCACCCAGGCGACGGTACTCGGGGCGAAAGTCATGTCCCCACTGCGAGATGCAGTGGGCTTCGTCGATGGCAATCAGCGCCGGTCGGCGCTTCTCGAGCATCTCCGGAAACCCCGGAACGGCAAGACGCTCCGGGGCGATGAACAGGAACTCGAGCTCGCCCTTGAGGTAGCGTATACAGGCCTCGCGCGATTGCTCGCGCGTGCGACCAGACTGGATCTGCTCGACGCGCATTCCCCCGCCAGCATCAGACGCCACCTGGTCACCAAGCAGGGCCAGTAGAGGCCCCAGGACGAGCGTCGTGCCTCGGCGCGCAAGTCCCGGAAGCTGATAGCAGAGCGATTTGCCGGCCCCCGTGGGCATGACCACGAGAGCATCCTGCCCGTCCACGATCGACTGGCAGACCTGCTCCTGCGACGAGCGGAACTCGCTGAAACCGAATCGGTCCTGAAGAAGGGTCCGCAATGACGACATCGGGCGCGACTATGGCCGAAGCCGGTCGGCGGGGCAAGAAAAGCCTAACTCCACACCCCCCAGGGCAGGACGCCGACCCCCCCTTTTTTGGGAGGGAGAAACCCCTCCTCGACAGGCGCAAGGAGGTACCCGTGCGAGACCTTCAGCCGCTTCATGGCGCCCAGCACGGCCCGCTCCTCGATCTTCAGCCGCCGAGTGACGTCGATCGCTGAAGGCACGATTCGAATCGGGATCTGCTCTTCCGTGATCATGTCCACCGGAGCCCCCTGGGCACTCTTAAAGTACTCGCGCACCAGGCGCTTTCCGGCGTAAATCGACTGCGCGGCGCGCTCGTTCCAAAGAAAGTGCCTTGCCAGCGACAGGGTTGCCCCCTCGCCGTCCACCCTGCCCATGAGATGGGCCGCCAGGCCCGAGTCAAAGAAAAGCCACGTTTCCTTGCCCACTCCCTCGGCGTGACATGCGATCTTGCGGACCAGAAAAAGCTCTTGCAGGCAGTCGAGGTAGGTCCTCACCTTGCGAGCAGGGTCCTTGAAATGCTTGAGCGTCGG